>CAYRGQ010000011.1:0-71048 GCA_964423925.1 uncultured Sphingobacteriaceae bacterium
TGCCGAACGGTTTCGCCCCGGCCTCGGCCAAGAGCCAGTCTACAGATTCCGCGTAATCCTCATCGAGCAGGTCCGTTGAGGTGGAAATAAGGATGACGGCGTCATCCGCATTCGTGACAATCAACGACGTATCACTTGTTGCGAACGTCCCACCACCGTGTAGCACTTGCAATTTAGTAAGGTAGCGTACGCCTTTATCGGTATTGTGGCCGTCATTCAACTGGCCCTCCATGTAGAGGATGTTGTCGCGTACGTAGACGGTGGCTCGCTCGGGTCTGCTTAACGCTACCTCAAATGAAATTGCCTTCGCCGCGTCGGCGCTTAGGCTGGCCACTAGTACATTGTCTGCATGGGATGCAAAAAATTCCCTAGAATACGTAACGCCTCCCTTGGTGAATGTCGTGGATGCCACCGCATCATTGAGTGACAATACGCGTTCATAATTTTCGATCTCTTCATCGCTGCGATACGCATAATGGAGGTGCATATTCCCTAACATCTGGAAACTGCCATAGGGTGCATCCTTTCCTTGACCAAATGCCGACCCCTGCCCACCACTGCGAAAATGGGCGTACATCAAGTTTTGGGCTTCCAAATTCTTTCCGGCCAGAAGTAGTTCACGGATCTTGGGCAGGTACGAGAGGGCTTCAGGGTTCAGCGCCGCCGGATCTTCGCTTCCCGACCACATCGTGATATCGTTCAACACGACCAGTTCGGTGTCGATGCCCCCATCGGGCATCATGCCGATGCGTCCATTTCCTAAGGGCACGGTCTCTTCCCACGCTTCAGCAGGGGAATGATAGCGCAGGGCCAATTCTTCGTTTTGCTGCGCAAGACACGAAAGTACGGACACGGCTAGCGTGCCTAATGCTATCAAAATATGGCTTGTTATCCTCATTGTTAATTTTCGTCGCTCTTTTTTTTACCGTATCCGATCCGACAGTCTACTACACGAGCTAAAACGCAGGCCGTGTGTGGCGGTGGTACCTTCAATCCGTGATACACTTGGTTCCAAAGACCTGTGCGTCCCGTAATATCCTCATCAAAAATGGGTGGCGGAGCCGCGTAAAGATAAGCCAATTCAGCAAATTCAGTCCTCTTCCAAAAAGTCCAAATCCTTGTGGTGAGTTTCGGGCACGGTAAGCGTCGAATAAAATGCAATGGCAAAGGCGAGCAGCCCCACGACGGCACCTGACAGCAATATACCTAGTGATGGTTTGAAAAATCCATAGAGCGACGTCATCAACACCAAAGCACCACGCACCATATTGGGGACGGTTGTGGCGGCGGTAGCCCGAAGATTGGTGCCAAATTGCTCGGCAGCAATCGTAACGAACATCGCCCAATAGCCAATACCGAAGCCCATCCACAGGCATAAGCCGTACAAGGCAGCGGGGCTATTCACCCAGCCCGAGAGGAAGACTATGCTCCCGACCAGAGTGAAGGCCATCATGTAGGCGACAGCTTTCTTTCGCGACTGCAGGGCGTGGCTTATCAGGCCGCTGACGAGATCCCCCGCCGCCAACCCGACGTAGCTCCACATGATGGCCAACCCGGGCTTGATTGGCACGGTAAGGCCCAGCGCCTGGCCAAACTCGTTGGAAAAAGTAGCCAGTATCCCAATTACGAACCAGGTTGGCAAGCCGATGGCAATGCACTTGAGATACAAAACCAACCGTCTCCGGTTGGTAAAGAAAGACAAGAAATTCCCTTTCTGAATATGGGTTTGGTGCTTGATTTGGTCGAACATGCCCGACTCGAATACGCCAATGCGAAGAATGAGCAGGCAGATACCCATTCCCCCGCCGATGAAATAAGCCATGCGCCACGCAAAGAGTTCCACCGTGAAATAGGCGACCACCGCTCCGCAAAGACCCACGCCCGCCACCAGCGATGTACCGATTGCGCGCAGGCGTTTAGGCAAGATTTCCGACACGAGGGTAATGCCCGCACCTAGCTCACCCGCAAGTCCTACGCCCGCGATGAAGCGTAACAGTTTATAGAGGTCAGGATCCATCACAAACCCGCAAGCAATATTGGCGAGCGAATACGTAATAATCGACCCGAACAACACCGAAAGCCGCCCCCTTTTGTCTCCCAACACGCCCCATAGAATACCGCCTACGAGCAGACCCGTCATTTGCCAATTAAGAATGGACGCACCCACCGTAGATATTTCGGCCTCGCTCAGACCCAAATCGCGCAGACTCTCGATCCGCACGATACCGAACAGCAAAAGGTCGTAAATATCCACAAAATACCCTAGCGCCGCCACCATCACGGGAACGCTAAGCAAGTATCGCCAATTGGATTTCTGGTAATTCTGCAAGGTTTATCGTTAAGCTAATACCGGTCAATCGCCTACTTCGGGACAGGGTAAATCGTGGTTAGCGCGACCATTCCGCTGCCGAAAGACGTACTTGTACGGCGGGATAAATGTAAAAAGAAAAATCAAAATCTACGCCCCGAAATTTGTTGCAAGTGGCGTTAAAGAATGGGTGGATACCCACTATGACATCGTCAGGTTCATACCGCGCAGTTGATAAGTCTACCCTGAGAGACGGGTACCTACACCAATTTCACGATCGCTTCGAGAAAAGCGCGATCAACCGTGTCGAATGCGTCCAGCTCGTCACTGTCCACGTCCAATACACCGATCACCTTATCCTGGCGAACGACGGGTACAACAATCTCCGACCGTGATAAGGAACTGCAGGCGATGTGCCCGGGAAAAGCGTCAACATCGGGCACAATTAGCGTTTCGGCTTGCGCCCACGCCGTACCGCATACGCCTCGGCCTTTTGCGATACGCGTACACGCAATAGGCCCCTGGAAGGGTCCCAGCACCAGCTCTTCTCCCTTTACGAGATAAAAACCAACCCAAAAGAAGTCGAACTGACTTTTAAGGGCGGCAGCAATATTAGCCATATTGGCGATCAAGTCATCCTCACCGTCCACCAGCGCGCGCAATTGGGGCAGCAACGCCGCGTATTGTTCTTCTTTTGTTCCTTTCGTTAGTACTAGTTCCTCGGCCATTTTATTTGATTGTAGTAGCCAAAGATACGCATAGCACGACGTAAAATGCGAATAAATCGCTGATTCGTTCCCGTCCGCCATTCGCACGATTCCAGACAAAAAGCTATCTTTGGAATATCAAATTATCATCTTCGCAATAGACACATCATGACAAACCTTCGGCATCTCTTCTTCACCCTTTTCTTCTTAGTCGCCTCTGCGGCCATGACCTTAGCCCAAGGGGGCAACAAAGGCGTACTGCGTGTGCTAGCCATTGGCAATAGCTTTTCGGAAGATGCTATCGAGAACTACCTGCACGAGCTGAGTGTCGCCGCTGGCAAAGAAATCGTGGTGGGCAACCTGTACATCGGCGGGGCGCCGCTTTCACTGCATTGGCAAAATGTCCTGGAGGACAAGGGCGCCTACCGCTACCGAAAAACCGACGTAGATGGCACCAAGCATGAATCCACCAACATCAGTATCCGTGCGGCACTAGCCGATGAGGCCTGGGATTATATTTCCGTTCAGCAGGCCAGCCCCCTTTCCGGCCAATTTGACCACTATAAAACGCCCCTGGCTGGGCTTTTTGGGTACCTCAAGGGCGCCACCGATGGCCATGCCAACGTCATCTTCCACCAGACTTGGGCTTATGCGCAGGATGCTTCCCACGATGGATTTGCCCATTACAACCGCAACCAACAAACGATGTACGAGGCCATTATGGACGCATCCAAGCAAGCAACCGAATGGGTGCCCATCGATCTGTTGATTCCTGCTGGGACAGCCATCCAAAACGCGCGAACCAGCTTCATCGGCGATAACTTGACGCGCGACGGCTATCACCTCGACCTGAATATCGGTCGCTTCACGGCAGCCTGCACTTGGTTCGATGCCTTGTTTGGTGAGCGCGCGCCCGTAGACAGATACCGGCCGGAAGGTGTCACCGTCGCTGAGGGTCTCGTGGCCCAACAGGCTGCCCACGCAGCGGTACAACAACCCTACGCCGTGACGGATTTGTCCGAAATTAAGAAAGATTAGGGCAAGTCTGCCTAGCGGCCAAAATCATCCTGCACACGGACGATATCATCTTCATCAGAAGGATTCCCGGCGTCTGTGTGCTGCCAGATTTCGGCCAAAACACCCCAGCCCTCCAGGCCTACTAGGCGATGGCGCTCGCCTTGATTAAGACGGATCACATCACCCGGATTCAGCAGTTTGAGTGCATGCTCCTCGTCTGTAGGGCTGGTGACGACCCCTACCGTTCCACTCACCACTTGCCAAATCTCAGCCCGACGATGGTGGTATTGCCAAGACAGACGCTTACCGGGCGCAACAACAAGGATCTTGGGACTGAGTTTCCCAGCAATCTTGAGCGACCCCACGTCAATTCCGTTAAAATAGGTATCGGCAAAATCCTGCGCTTGGCTCTCGTCAATCACGAAAAAACCACCCCACGGACGGGTTTGGTCTTGCTGCTCTATGCGGAAACCTTGTTGGTTCAAGGTAGCTTCCACTTCTGAAAATACTTCTTCCTTCGACTTATATGACATGTGCAATAGGTTTTAAGTCGTTAAATATAGCGAGTTTTTCTATCGGGCGGTAACTAATTTTACCCTTTCATGCCCTATGCCCTATCGGAAAAGCCCGCAGGCTTGGAAAGGTTCACTAAACTTCGACGTCCCATACTATCGCAGTTTTGTCATCACTCACGGAGACCAACTGCTTTTTTAACGGATTCCACGTAATGTCGTTGATCGACAAGCGGTGGCAGTCGAAGCCTTTTTCTAGACTGATAATGCGCAGAAGCCTGAAATCCTCCGCCGACCAAATCTTAATGCTCTTGTCGCGGCTACCCGTGGCAAAAATGGGGAAAACGGGGTGGTAAGCAATCGCATATACGGTAAACATATGCGGGGTGAAGGTAGTTTCTAGCGAAAAATCACTGACATGGTACACGTTCAGCTGGGCGTCACGCCCCCCCGTGAGGAGGTATATGCCGTCGGGCGAAAATCGCAGTGAGGTCACGGGCATCGTATGAGCGTCCACCTCAGCTCGCAACCGATATTCGGTAGCATCGTATAACTTGAGTTGACCGTCCTTTGTACCGAACACGACCGTCCGCTCGTCGGGGCTGATTGCAATCGTCCGAACCGTTTGCTCGGACACGCCAAAACTGTAGATCAGCTTATAACTGCGCAAATCCCACACCGACACGGTACCATCCTCTGAGGAAAGCACGAGCTCCGCCTTATTTGAAAAGGCCACAATACCGAACACCGGACGCTGGTGATGATCTAGGCGGGCCACGACATCGCCGCTGTTCGTATCAACGAGTGTCACCAAGCCCTTTCGTTCTCCTACGGCTAGCAACTGAGTACCCGGAATGTGATAGAGTTTGTATACGGATGATAGCACCGGCAGCAAGACACGCTTGAAGGTAAGGGACTCCATATCCCACTCCACAACGCCTTTATCGTTCCCTGCGGTAAACAGCATGTGCGGGTCCGGGCCATTCTCGACGGTGAATATCGGGTTTTGATGTCCTGACAATGTACCTGCTTTCCGGATTTCCATTTAGCGAATTTTTTGGATTAATGTCATGATTCCGCGGTGGGCGAGCACCATGCATGCCAACGAGCGCGCCTAGGGCAGGCCACGTCCAATACGAAGATAGGAACGAATTTACTGATGCCGGCCCTCGAGGTTTTTGGCAATCTGTTCCAAACTTACGTTTTTCTCCCGAAGTAACACGATAAGGTGGAAAATAAGGTCGGACGTCTCATTGATCAAGTCAACGTCACTTTCAGCTAAGGCCGCTATGACCGTTTCGGTGGCCTCTTCCCCAACTTTTTGGGCTATCTTGTTGATGCCGCGTTGACGAAGGCGATTCACATACGATTCGGCTACGGGATGGTCAATGCGATCCTGCACGATGCGCTCGAGCTCGAGGATAAAGTTTCGGCCGTATTCGGTGTTGAAGCAGCTTCGCGTGCCCGTGTGGCATGTAGGTCCAGCGGGTTGGGCCTTGATGAGAATCGTATCCTGATCGCAATCGACATGGGTACTCACCACCTGCAGGAAATTTCCGCTTTCCTCCCCTTTGGTCCACAAGCGCCCCTTGCTGCGCGAAAAGAAGGTAACCCGCCCCTCGTCCTGCGTTTTTTGCCAGGCACTGGCGTCCATATATCCCAACATGAGCACTTCCAACGTCTGGGCGTCCTGCACGATTGCGGGTACAAGCCCGTCACCTTTTTCAAAATCCACCATGATCTCTGCGCTATTTAGATGTCTACCTTACTTCGATGGCTCGCTCCCGCAAAGCGTCCTTCAATTCTGGAATTAAGATTTCGCCGTAGTGAAACACCGACGCCGCAAGAGCCGCATCGACCTGAGCCTGTTCGAACACATCGACGAAGTGTTGTATGTTTCCCGCTCCGCCTGAAGCGATGAGGGGGATGGACAACCTATCGTTTACTTTCTTGAGCAACTCACAATCGAATCCCGCTTTGGTACCGTCGTGGTCCATGGAGGTCAGCAGGATTTCGCCCGCGCCGCGGCTTTCGGCTTCCTTGATCCAATCTTCGGTTTCGATATCGGTTTTTAGCCGACCACCATTCAAGTGCACGTAGTTTTTGCCGTCAACGTATCGCGTATCTATCGCCACGACGACAAACTGGATTCCAAAAGCGGCGGCTAGCTCGTCAATGAGCGCCGGATTGCGCACCGCAGCCGAATTAATCGAAATCTTGTCAGCTCCGGCGTTCAACAAGGTATGGGCATCCGCCAGTTCGTTTATCCCCCCTCCGATCGTAAAGGGGATGTTAATCTGCTGGGCTACGGCACGGACAAGCTCGACGGTTGTCTTGCGTCGTTCGTACGTGGCCGTAATATCCAAAAAGACCAGCTCGTCGGCACCTTGACGTGAATACTCCCACGCCAGTTCTACCGGATCCCCGGCATCGCGCAGGTCGACAAAGTTGACGCCTTTGACGGTCCGCCCGTCTTTCACGTCCAAGCAAGGAATAATACGCTTAGCCAACATGCTTAGAAGCTTATTAGCGATTTAAGGTTCCAATCTTTGATTTCGTCAATAGAGATGCGGTTTTCGTAGATGGCCTTGCCTACTACGCATGACTCGACGTTGATTGCATGCAGCGCTTCGATATCCTCCATCGAGCTAATTCCACCGGATGCGATCAGCTTGATAATCGGCGAATGAACGAGCAATTTCTTATAAAGCTCCACGCCCGCACCACCCAATTTACCATCTTTATTGATGTCGGTGCAGAGGAAACGGAAAAAACCGAGGGACAGGCAGCGATCGATATAATCCATCAATTTTAACGGGGAGCTTTCGATCCATCCCGAATACTTGATCACTTCGTCAAGCACATCGATAGCAATAACGATATGATCTGACAGCTTTGTTTTGCCTACGTTGAGCGTGCTTAGCTCGTCAAGGAAGGCGGGGTTGGTGATCGCTTGCGTACCTACGATGACCCGGTGCACGCCAGCGTCTATCAGCTCGCGGATTTTGTCTATGCTACGCACCCCTCCCCCATATTGTACCTTCATATCCGTCTTTTTCAAGATATCGAAAAGATACTGTTGGTTTGAGAAGTCGCCCTTAGCGCCATTCAGGTCAATGATATGCACAAGTTCGGTACCTTTGGACTGGTACTGTTCGATCATCCCTTCCAAGGTAACATCATAAGTGGTAACGTCACCATAGTTGCCTTCGCGCAGGCGCACCACCTTTTGGTCTAGGACATCGATCGCTGGAATGATATACATAATATTTTGTTGAGTTTATGTCGGATGCCGTGGGCGGCGTTAGCGCCCACCGGTCGCATCACCGTGAAGCGGAAATTTTCCCGCTTTTACACCACGGAAAAATTCAATAATAGTTGTTCGCCCGCCTTGCCTGACTTTTCGGGGTGAAATTGCACCCCGTAGAAATTGCCTTGTTGGAGTGCGGCCGAAAATGCCACACCGTAGTGTGCTAAGGCTGCGGTAAAAGTAGCATTATATTCGATAAAATACGAGTGAACAAAGTAAAAATAGCTTCCTTTTGGGATATCCTGAAAGAGGGGACAGCCTGCCGCAGGCGTTACTTGATTCCACCCCATATGCGGCACTTTTCCCGTTATTCGCTGTTGGAAATGCAATGTATGGATCGGAACAATACCCAGCATATCGCTATCTCCTTCTTCGGAGTGTGCAGTCAGCAATTGCATGCCCACACAGATACCAAGGACGGGTTTTTCGAGCGTATGGATGGATGATGCCAACCCAGTAGCCTTCAACTTTTCCATTGCCGCCCCGGCATGCCCCACGCCAGGAATAATAAAGCGGTCGTATTTACCAAAGTCATCAACGTTGTTGACCATCCCGAACGAAATGCCGAGGCGCCCTAGGGCGGCGGTCAGCGAGAAGATATTACCCGCTTCGTAATTAATAATTCCGATCATCCGTCGATTTGCTCGCGCTATAATACGCCTTTGGTACTAGGCAAGACCATGCGGTCCACATCGCGGCGCACCGCCTTCTTGATGGACCTGGCAAATGCCTTGAATATGGATTCTATTTTGTGGTGTTCGTTGTCGCCTTCGGCTTTGATATTCAAGTTGCACCTCGCACCGTCCGAAAAGGACTTAAAGAAGTGAAAGAACATCTCCGTGGGCATATCACCGATTTTTTCGCGCTTAAATTCTGCATCCCATACGATCCAATTGCGCCCACCGAAATCTAAGGCTACCTGTGCGAGGCAATCATCCATCGGCAACGTAAACGCATAACGTTCTATACCTCGCTTATTGCCCAATACCTGCAGGAACAGTTCGCCTAGGGCGATGCCGGTGTCTTCGATGGTATGGTGCTCGTCGATATGCAAATCTCCCTTGACCCGAATGTCCAGATCGATGCTACCGTGCCGAGCTATTTGATCTAGCATATGATCGAAAAAAGGAAGGCCCGTATCGATGTTCGCCTGTCCGGTCCCGTCCAGGTTCACCCGAATAGCGATGTCCGTTTCGTTGGTCTTGCGGTGGTGATAGCCCGTCCGGTCGGCAAGTTTTAGGAACTCGTAAATACGTTTCCAGTCACCTGTTTCCAAGGCGACTACCCCCTCGTCTACCACGTGGGCCTCGGCCGCGCCGAGCGCATCGTTGTTGCGAAGCCATATGGCTTTGGCTCCCAAATTCTGGGCGAGCCTCGCGTCGTTTATGCGGTCGCCAATAACAAAGGAGTTCTGCAAGTCGTACTTCGCTGTGTCAAAATATTGCTCCAGCAGGCCGACGCCGGGCTTGCGAGTGGGCGCATTATCAGCCGGAAACGTACGATCGATGTGTTCGGCAGCAAATACGGCGCCCTCGGCAGCGAAAGTCTCCATCACGAAGCGGTGGACCGGCCAGAAATTTGCTTCCGGATGCGAGTCCGTGCCCAGCCCGTCTTGGTTAGTGACCAACACCAGCTCAAAATCGAGCTCGCGTGCGATGCGAGGCAGGTACTGCAACGCACCTGGATAAAACTTCAGTTTGCTAAAGGAATCAATTTGCTCGTCTTCGGGTTCAATAATCAAGGTTCCGTCCCGATCGATGAACAACACTTTTTTTATGATATTATCTGGCATGGTCGTTTCTCAATATTGGGGCGCGATGCCCGCACAACGCTTCGGTTAAGCGCACTGCAAAGGAACAAATCCCTTTCTAATAAAGCAAATCCGGTCATCCTGCCCAGTTATGCGTATTGCCGTAGGGCGTCTAGCAACTGGACATTTTCGGCCGGCGTACCAATGGTAATGCGCAGGCATCCCGCACACATCTCCACCTTGGACCGATCGCGAAGAATGATTCCCTGGCGTACCAGCTTCTCGTATATGCCGCGCGGATCCAGCGTTTTGACCAAGATAAAGTTGGCATCCGACGGGTAGATATGCTCGACAAAGGGGAATTCCAACAGGGATTTAACGAGCTGCTCACGTTCGGCCACGGTCTGCCGTGTCCATTCGTTGACTTCATCGATCCGCTCCAACGCTTTCAACGCCAAGTCTTGCGTAGCCTGGTTGATGTTATACGGCGGCTTGATCTTGTTAAAGACCTCGATAATCTCCTCACTGGCAAATGCCATCCCTAAACGGAGGCCTGCCAAACCCCAGGCTTTCGAAAGGGTCTGTAGCACCACCAAGTTACTGTATTCCGTCAGCTCTTGGATGAACGTGCGTTGCCGCGCATAATTGATGTAGGCCTCGTCCACTACAACGATACCGTTGAAATTGGCCAAGATTGTTTCCATATTTTCCCGGTCTAGCGAGTTTCCGGTCGGGTTATTAGGCGAGCACAGGAAAATAAGCCGCGTATTGGCATCGATTGCCTCGGCGATGCCTTCCAAATCTAGCTGGAAAGCCGCCGTCAGGTTTACCTTTTTCACGGCGACATCATTAATATTGGCCGACACCTCGTACATGCCGTAGGTGGGCGGCACCAGAATCACGTTGTCAATGCCGGGCCGGCAGAACGCACGAAACAGGATATCGATAGCTTCGTCACTCCCGTTGCCCAGGAAAATATTGGGCACGGGCACGCCTTTTATCGTACTGATTTTTTCCTTTAGTACAAGTTGCCTCGGATCCGGATAACGGTTGTAATCGGTTTCCAGCGGCGAGCCGAACGCATTCTCATTGGCGTCGAGCAACACCGTCGCTTGCCCTTTAAATTCGTCACGGGCAGACGAATACGGCACGAGGTTCTTGATATTGTCCCGCAGTATAGTATTAATGTCAAATGTGTGGTTCATGGCAATAGTATGGATTATCGCGCTTTCTCTGACGAAATAGGATACCACGATCCCTCCAGCGCGAGTTTGGTGTTTGAAAATACGGTCCTGCTTTCTTCCAGCAAGGGGTTTAGATCTTTATAGCGGGCGGAATAATGGCCTATCAGCAATTGTTGCACTCCGGCACGTGCCGCGATTTGACCCGCTTGCAGCGCCGTGGTGTGAAACGTTTCGGTAGCCCGATCCAGCATCTCGTGCAAAAAAGTGGCTTCGTGGTATAACGTATCCACGCCAGTGATTTCATCCACATAGCGTCCGGAATCAACAGTATCCGAACAATAGGCATAACTTCTTGGTGGCGGTGCAGGCAGCGTAAGATCTTGCCAAGGGTGAATCTTCCCCGCGTTATCCACGTAGTCCTGGCCACGCTTGATGCGCGACAAGTGAGCAGGCGGTATGCCTAGTGCGCTCACCTTGTCCTTGTTGATAGACGGCAAACGCTGTTTTTCGACGAACCTAAATCCTGTACAGGGAATGCGATGGTCGATCGGAAACGTACGGACCGCCAGTTGTGGGCCGTCATATATCACGATCGCTTCATTATCCTGCGTGGGATGAAAATGCAGGGCGTAGCGCAACACGGTTTGCGAGTGCCGAAACTGCAAGTCGAGAATTTCCCAAAGGGCCGGAGGACCATAAAGGTGCAGGTCTTCCCGGCGCCCCACCAAATGCATCGAAGACAACAAGCCCATAAGGCCTAGGTAATGGTCGCCGTGCAGGTGACTGATAAAAATATGCTTGATGCGGTTTGCCTTGATGCCGAAACGGGTCAGCTGCATTTGGGTACCTTCGCCGCAATCAATTAGATAAAACTGCTCGTTATGGTTGATGAGCTGCGAGCTCGGATGGCGCCCATACATGGGGGTGGCCGAACTGCTGCCTAAAATGAGGACTTCAAACTTCATTCGACTGCATCACCCTCCCGCAGTTGTTTTTCGATTTCCGTCGAAAAAATCAGGTCTTCGGCGTTCGTCGTGTCGGCCAGCACGATAAGCACATCATCTAGCTTGCAAAGGCCGATCAGCTTGCGGACATCGTCATTCACATTGGTGAGAATAAACAACCCTCCGGCGGCCTTGCAGAGACGGTGCGCAAGCAATACCGTGCGCAAGCCCGAAGAATCAGCCTCTTCTACGGACGAAAGGTCGAGCACGATGTTTCGCTGCCCTCCCGTATTGCGAAGGATGAACTCGGACTTAATCTTCGGCGCGATATCCCCGTCCAACACGGACACATGAGGCTGGATAACCACGTATTTTTCATGTTTGTCGATGGTAAATCTCATAATTTCCTTCCTTGGGACGCTAGCTCCCTAACTGGGCCAACGCCTGATTTATGTTTTTCTCTACCCGCTCGAGCAGGTGGCTCTGTTCTTCTGTCCTTTCAAATGGCTCTCCGACAATATGCTCGTACAGTTCGATGTAACGCTCCGAAATGGAGCGCACCCGATCATCGTCCATGTCCGGTACAACCTGGCCATCCTTTCCCTGAAAACCATTTTCAATCAACCATTTACGAACAAACTCTTTGGAGAGTTGTCGTTGTGGCTCGCCCGCGCCCTGCAACGCGTCATAGTCAGCCGCGTAAAAATACCGCGAGGAATCTGGCGTATGGATTTCGTCGATGAGGTAAATCGTATCGCCAAATTTTCCGAACTCGTATTTAGTATCTACTAAGATCAGCCCGCGCTCCGCAGCCATCTCCGTCCCTCGCGCGAAAAGGGCTCGGGTGTACTGCTCAAGCTGCACGTAATCCGCTTCTGACACGATTCCTTGGCTCAAGATGGCATCGCGCGATATATCTTCATCGTGTCCGACGGCAGCTTTGGTCGTGGGCGTGATGATGGGTTGTGGCAGCTTGTCGTTCTCCTTCAAGCCTTCCGGCAGGGGCTCGCCACACAGGACACGCCTCCCGGCTTGGTATTCACGCCAGGCATGCCCGGCCAGGTAACCGCGGATGACCATCTCCACCTTAAAGGGGGCGCACATCTTGCCGATGGTCACATTGGGATCGGGTATGACCTCCACCCAATTCGGCACGATATCTTCCGTCGCTTTCAAGAATTTGGCCGCTATTTGATTCAGTACTTGTCCTTTATACGGAATAGCTCTAGGCAGCACCACGTCGAAAGCCGAGATACGGTCCGTAGCCACCATGGCTAGGTAAGTGTCGGCAATGGTATATACGTCACGTACTTTGCCCCGGTAAAAGGCTGTCTGTCGGGGCAGGTTAAAATTCGTTTCTTTTATTGCATTCATGTAGATTGTTCAATTCTCGTGTTGCATGCGCGGCATCAAATATCTCCGTATGCCTCCAATATACGCCTGACGAGTTTATGCCGAACGACATCGCCACCACTCAAGTGGATAATGTCGATACCGTCGATACCCTCCAATAGTTTGATGGCATTTTGCAAGCCCGATTGCTGTTTCTTCGGCAAGTCAATCTGGGTTATGTCACCCGTCACGATAAATTTCGCCGTCGGGCCCATTCGGGTCAAGAACATTTTCAGCTGCATATCCGTGGCATTTTGGGCTTCATCCAAAATCACAAAGCAGTTATCCAGTGTTCGGCCACGCATAAAGGCCAGGGGAGCCACTTCGATCGTTCGGTTTTCCAGGAACAGCTTTAGCCGCTCGGGCGGCACCATATCGTCCAGTGCATCGTACAGCGGCCGCAGGTACGGATCTACCTTTTCCTTCATGTCGCCCGGCAAAAAGCCCAGGCTTTCCCCTGCTTCCACTGCAGGTCGTGTCAAGATAATGCGTTTGACCTCCTTGTTGCGTAGGGCCCGCACCGCCAGCGCCACGGCAGTATACGTCTTGCCAGTACCCGCAGGGCCGATCGCAAACAGGATGTCGTTGGTATGGATACTCTCCACCATCCGGCGCTGATTGGGGGTACGAGCTTTGACGATTAGGCCACTTGGTCCAAAAACGATGGCTTCTGACCCCGCTTGGCCGCCATCTTTGCCCGTGCTGGCCGCGTCCTCGCGCGTGCTTTTTCCCGCTCGGCTGTCCGTTGCCAGAATAGCCTCAATATCGCGTAGGCTAATATTGTGGTGTTGTTCAGCGTGCGTCACAATGCGGTCAAAATAACCCTTAAATGTTTCGACGGCCTGATCATCCCCAAACACCTTCACTTCGTTGCCGCGAGCCACGATACGCAACTTTGGAAAATGTTGCTTCAGGATTTCAAAATGCTCATTCTGCGCACCCCATAACACCGCAGGGTTAACGCTTTCCAATATGATATTGAGTTCGTTCAAGTGTATCTTTCGCTTACTTAGCCTGTGTATTGCTGGCGACCTCACACGGCGCCAATGCCGCAACCAAAGATAGGGATAAACCTCAAATTCTTGCTAGCTATCGGTTTAATTATTTATGGTCCAACGCGGGACGCCGTACCGAGCGCCTACCCCGAAACAGCGTTTGCTTGAAAGGAATTATAAAAACCAGTATATTGTTCTATTTTTGCAAGTACTCGCTCTAGGGCGGGAGTATTACGCTATGCCTCGGCCATCCGGCCAGCTGGGCTTACGTACTATACCGGTGCTGGCCCTCGGGGCTCAGCGGCTATCGAATATTCGTTTTTTTATGGGAGTTGTTACGCTTACGACAGATTTGGGTTATAAGGATTTCTACCAGGCGGCACTGAAGGGCAGCTTGCTGAGCCTGTACCCGGATGTGCGCCTCATCGACATTTCCCACGAAATTCCGCCGTTTGACATCCAGCACGCGGCGTTCGTGATTAAGAATGCGTACCCGCATTTCCCGTCAAACACCGTTCACCTCGTGGGGATCGATTCGGTATTCCACGAAAACAACCGCTACGTGGCGCTCCGGTACAACGACCATTATTTCGTGGGGGCCGACAACGGAATTTTTTCGCTCATCATGGATGGGGACGCGGACGAAGTAGTGGAAATCAACTTGATCCAAGACCTCAAATACCTGCACTTCCCGCTGACGGACATTTTTGCCAAAGCAGCGATCCACCTAGCAAAGGGCGGTAAGCTGACCGAAATTGGCGATCGGATAGACGGCATCGTGCAGCGCACGGTGGTGCAGCCGGTAATCGAGAATGACAGTTTGCGAGGCAGCGTAGTGTTTGTCGATTCCTTCGGCAATGTGGTAAGCAATATTAGCAAAGAGCTCTTTAACCGCGTGCAGCGAAACCGCGACTTCGTCCTGTCTTTCCGCCGTAACGAAACCATCCGACAGATGAGCTGGCATTACAATGAAGTGCCTGAAGGCGAAAAATTATGCTTATTTGGAATTAGCGACCACTTGGAAATTGCCATCAATAAAGGCAACGCCAGCCAGCTACTAGGACTGCACCAGGGCGACTTCATCCGAGTGGATTTCGAATAGCCCGTCAGCGTCTACACAAATGATCGGCTACCTATTATGGATTGGCAACCCGGTCTATCAGAAAATCGTTACTTTTGCACATGATAAAATCCATGACAGGCTATGGCGTAGGCTTTGCCGAAGACGACCGAATAAAATACACCGTCGAAATCAAGTCGCTCAATTCCAAATTCTTAGAGTTGGGTATGCGCTTACCAAAGGCGGTTTCCGATAAAGAATTACAGCTCCGCAGCGAATGCAGCAAACGGATTGAGCGAGGCAAAGTATCTCTGGGCATCAACGTCGAGTATGCGGATCCGGCAGCGGAAGCCGCCGACATCAACCACGCGCTATTCCAAAAATATTACGAACAGCTGAAAACGCTCGCGGAACGTGTAGGCGATACGCAAGCCTCGCTATTCTCCCTGGCACTGGGTATGCCTGACGTCATCAGCAACGCCGAAGAGCAAGGAAGCGAGACCGAAGGTATCCTGTTATTTCGTGCGTTTGACCAAGCTTTCGCCCAGTTTGATGCTTTTCGCAAAGACGAGGGGCAAGTGCTGAAAACGGATTTGGCGAAACGCGTGCAGACGATCATACAGCTCCTGGGCGAGGTGGAGGGCCTCGAGCACGACCGCATTCCACTCATCCGCGATCGTATTAGCCACTACATGGACCAAGTCGTCGGCAAGGAGCAAGTAGACATGAACCGCTTTGAACAGGAGTTGATCTTCTATATCGATAAGCTGGACATCACGGAGGAAAAGGTACGCCTGCGCAGCCACTGCGAATACTTTGCCCAAGCATTGGACGCCCCGGATTCGAATGGCAAAAAGTTGGGCTTTATTTCCCAAGAAATCGGCAGGGAAATCAACACCCTCGGCTCCAAAGCTAACCATGCGGGCATTCAGCAGATTGTCGTCAGGATGAAGGAAGAATTGGAAAAAATCAAGGAGCAACTGCTTAACATCTTGTAAAACCATGTCAACTGGCAAGCTTATCATATTCTCTGCCCCCTCCGGTGCGGGAAAAACCACTATCGTCAGGCACTTGCTCGACAAGTACCCCAATGACATCGCATTTTCGATATCAGCGAGTACGCGTGCGCCCCGCGGCGAGGAGGAGCACGGCAAGGATTACTACTTTATGACCAAGGAGGAGTTTCTGCACCGCATCGCGAAGAAGGAATTCGTTGAATTCGAGGAGGTCTATACGGACACGTACTATGGCACGCTGCGTTCGGAAATCGAACGGATCTGGGTGGAAGGCAAGCATGTCATCTTCGACATCGACGTAGAAGGCGGCTTGCATCTCAAACGCAAATACCCGGACAATTCCCTGGCGATATTCGTGATGCCCCCCTCGCTCGACGTACTGGTGTCGCGCTTGCGCGGCCGGGCGACAGATAGTGAGGATAAACTCCGCGAGCGCATTGCCAAAGCGGAGAAAGAATTAACGTACGCCGATCGGTTTGACCTGATTCTGCACAACAACGAATTGCCTGCGGCCTGTGCGGAAGCTGAGAAAATGGTCTTGGGATTTATCAACGAGGGCCCCATCCACCCGTAGCATGCAACGAATCGGTTTATTCTTCGGCTCCTTCAACCCCGTCCACGTTGGCCACCTCATTATCGCCAACTACATGGTCTCGTTTACGGACCTGGACGAGGTGTGGTTTGTCGTGTCGCCGCACAACCCATTTAAGAAGAAAGAATCCCTGGGCAATATGTACGACCGGCTGGAAATGGTCAACTTGGCCATCGAGCATGCCGACAACCTTCGAGCGAGTACGATCGAGTTTAACCTACCCCAGCCGTCCTACACGGTGGATACGCTGGTTCACCTGCGCGAACGCTACCCCGACAGGGAGTTTGTGCTGATTATGGGATCAGACAACCTCAAGTCGTTCCACAAGTGGAAGAATCATGAGGTGATCTTGCGCGACTACCAAATTTACGTATATCCGAGGCCGGGCCATGTCGGCTACCCCTTGGAAAGCCATCCATCGGTAACGGTGACGGACACACCACTGATGGAATTGTCGGCGACCTTTATCCGCCAAGCCGTAAAGGACGGCAAGGATATCCGCTTTTTTGTCCCCGACCCCGTACTGGCCTTTATCGACAGCAAGGGACTTTATCTTTAGCAAAAAAAAAGCCCGAACCGGCGAACCGATTCGGGCGTAAGCTATTCTACCCGGGTGAGGGGCCTAGGACGTTTTCCGCACGACAGTAGTACCGCCACCTTCGAGTGTCAGATTCAACGGCTTATTCGTACGCCATGCACCGCGCGAAAAGTCAGGAATGTCCACGGTTTTCGAATGGCGCTGTACGGAGACATCGGTCAACGGGATAACCGCGCTCCAAAGCGCGCCATCGTACACATCCATATCCAACGGCAACCCGTTTCGCAGGCAGTCGATCAATCGCCAGTCCATCATAAAGTCCATGCCGCCGTGTCCACCGATCTGCTTTGCCACCTCTCCTACATGCGTCACAAGTTCGGGCGTATATTTTTCCCGCAACTCATCCAGTTCTTCTTGGGAAACCCAACTGTGACCGAACGCCACGCGCTCCGGGCCAGGGTATTTGCTGGCGAATCCCTTCGTGCCGCTCAGTAAATGGATGCGCGAGTAAGGACGCGGCGACGTGACATCGTGCTGCAACATAATGGTTTTTCCATTGACGGTCCTGATCAGGGTCGTATTCATGTTGCCTCGGTAATTTGCTCCGACGTATGGCTCGAAAAATTCGTCCTCCTTGGCCAACTCCCGCACACGTGCCCCCATGTGGAAGTCATCGGTCGACATGGACACCAAGTGGCTCATCTGGTCGCCGCGGTTGATGTTCAAGCATTGGGCTATCGGTCCGAGGCCATGCATGGGGTATAGGTTACCTTTTTGGAGGATGTTCTGACGTAGGCGCCACATATCCTCGTAGCCGTTTTTGCTGAAGTTCAACTCCACCAAATCGTGGATATACGCACCTTCGGCATGCAAAATCTCACCAAAAAGACCATTACGTGCCATGTTTAGCGTGAGCATTTCGAAAAAGTCATAGCAGCAGTTCTCCAACATCATGCAGTGCTTTCTCGTGCTTTCGGAGGTTTCAACCAGTTCCCAGCATTCGTCGAGCGTAAGGGCCAGCGGTATCTCGCAAGCAGCGTGCTTACCGGCCCGCATTGCGTATAGCGACATGGGTGTATGCAAGTGCCAAGGGGTGCAGATATACACCAAATCGAGGTCTTCATTGTCGATCATCGCCTTCCAGCCGTCTTCGCCCGAGTACTCCTTCGCTTTGGGCAGTCCCGCTTTTACTAATCGTTCTTGGGTACGCGACACCTTCTCGGGCACTTTATCGCACAGCGCCTTGATCTCAATGCCTTCTATGTGCGAGATACGCGTCACGGCACCCGGACCTCGTTGTCCAAGCCCGATAAACCCAATCCGCACTTTTTCTATTTTCGGCGCAGCGTAACCACACATGTTGAAGCGTTGCGGCGTATTAGCGACCTTTTGAGAGACGATTTCGTAACGCTCACTGGCATTCGCCCGTGCATTAGCCAAAGCGGGCAACCCGACGGCTGCAGCGCCAGAAATCACAGAGGCGCTTTTCAGAAAATTTCGACGATTGTATTTCATGATTAATGTTTTTAATTGGATTAGCCACTTTAGCTAGGTACGAATACCCATTCGATAACTGGATGTCTACTGACAAATTCCCGATAATTTTACAAACATTAATCCATTCCGCCAATTTTTCGCGGCATGCAACCGATTGCCTATCTTTCGGTATTCCGGGAGCCTTACTGGCTTTTATCGGCTAATTTGTCCGAAAACGATAGACCGTTTTGGTTTGGTAAGTTTGCCCGGGTTCCAGCACGGTTGACGGGAAATCAGGCTGGTTTGGGGAATCTGGAAAATGTTGGGTCTCCAAGCAAAATGCCGACCGATAGCCGTACGTCTTGCCCCCCTTGGCGCCTTGCACGTTGTCCATAAAGTTCCCGCTGTAAAACTGCAGACCCGGCTCTTCCGTCAAAATATCCATCACGATTCCCGTCTTGGGGCTTTCGACACTCGCTACCAGCTGCAAGCCAGTATCCTTGCTCAGGACGAAATTGTGGTCATAGCCGCCACCCCGAGCCAACTGCTCGTGCGCCTCGTCAATCCGGGATCCGATGGGCGTAGCCTGTCTGAAATCAAACGGTGTGTTTTCGACCGGCGCAATCTCACCGGTGGGGATGAGCGTAGTATCTACCGGCGTGTATCCGTCAGCGTG
This sequence comes from uncultured Sphingobacteriaceae bacterium, assembly GCA_964423925.1. Classification (GTDB taxonomy): domain Bacteria; phylum Bacteroidota; class Bacteroidia; order Sphingobacteriales; family Sphingobacteriaceae; genus CAYRGQ01. The sequence continues at coordinate 19,478 of CAYRGQ010000011.1, forward strand.
AATGGTCAGCATGTGGTCTAAGATCGTTTCCGCTCCCTCACCGCTCAGGTTGAAATACGCATGGTTGGTCAAGTTGACTATGGTAGCCTTATCGGTAGTGGCGTGGTATTGGATTTCCAAGCCATTGTCATCTGTAAGCGTGTAAGTTACAGTTGTCTCGAGCGCCCCAGGGTAGCCGGCATCACCGTCGGGCGACAGGTAACGCAGCTCAATGCTATTTTCAGTTGAGCGAACTACCTCCCACACTTTCGCAAAGAAGCCATTATGCCCTCCGTGCAGACTGTTCGGACCGTTGTTGACCTCCAGTTGATACGTTTCGTCGTTTAAGCTGAACTGGCCTTTTGCTATTCGGTTTCCATAGCGCCCCACTACTGCGCCATAGAAGCCCTCGCCGGGATCTTGGAAATGGGCTAAATCCTGGTAGCCTAGAACCACGTCAACGAGGTTGCCGTCGCGGTCTGGCACGTGCAAACTCACCACACGAGCGCCGTAATTGGTGATGGCCGCAACGGCCTGCCCGTTTGAGAGCGTGTATAGGCCAACGGATGCACCGTTGAGATCCGCTTCAAAATCAGCGGCCGATACCGTCAGCGGCGACGTGTCGTCGGTTTGGGTTTGTTGGGTATTCGTACAAGCGTAGGTTCCTGCCAGCAACAATGCGACCATTACCAAGGAAGAGCTCTTATGCGCCATGGGTCTAGTTTCTTAGGTTATCGGATAAAATTTGTGTGATCTTGTGATGATAATCGAACAAATATAGCAGTAATTGCTAGAATCGAAAACGTGAAATAAAGGCGAGAACCTATGACTAGCAAACAAAAAAGCTGCTGGGACAGAAACCTGCTCCAGCAGCTTTTGGCTTAGTCAGCCCGCCTTACTCTTTCGTGAACCTGAAGTTGCTGAAGTAGTACGTAATATCGGTAGCCGGTGCAAAGTTTAATGAGGGCTCTCCCCCGATATTCATGACGATGACACGATTATGTCGATTGATCATTGGCGACAGATCTACGGTCACGTCTACCCACTTCTGCAGATCGGCATCGGGGATTCTGAACTGATTGGCGTCGGGCGCCCAATATTCCTGCCCGAATGAGCTCTCGTTGCCGAAGGCCCACATGTTGTTCATGAACCGTGGCCAAAGCCGCTGATATGGGTCATATTCGCCAGCGAATACGCTTTTAGCAGGTGCATACACCTTAAACTTCAGGTAACGATACTCGTCGGCGTTAAACTGGTATTCCGGGGGCAATGAAAAGACAAACGACCCACTGCGGGCACGCACGGTGGCTTTCATTACATTCTCTAGTCCCGTGCCTGCTGGTGCGTCCGTCGCCGGAAACTCGATATCCATCCGCCAAGCCCCATCTTGTATCACGCCGTCTACAAAGAATTTGTGCGGAATCAACGCTTCATTGGGCAAATCGACCAACTCTACCACCCCGGATTCTACATAGGGTGCGAGCAAGGCATCGAGTCCGAGTGAATTAGGAATGTAGCGCACGCGCTCTAACAGGCCCGATTCAAGCATGTCTTTTAACGTCTGCGCATTACTCGTCGGAATAGCACCCACCTTCCGTACAAATGGTGGGAACTCCCCTCCGCCGATGGTGGACTGTACGCCGTTTCGGTCATAGTGCAGGGTTGTCATCTCAAATAGGTTTCCACCCGTGAGGTCCACTTCCTTCAGGTTGGCAAAATAAAACATATCTTGCAAGGAGTTGGTATGCAAGGGATACACCAGCTTCTCCACTGCCGAAACCCCATCGGAGGTAAATACGCTGACTCCGTTAGCTTCCAACACGCCCCGCTCCACGGGCTGGAACGGAGCCGAGCCGGTGGGCACGTTCAGTTCCAGTGGCTTTTCGATAATAACCGGATCCAGAATAGGCACGTTGTTGATTTTTGGCACGACTTCGTATCGGATGTTGACGGTGGTACGCTCCCCCGGTGCCAAATTGGCGATAAAAAACCGGGAATCTTGGCCACGCTCGCCTTCGCGGACAACTCCGTCCCGGTCCGTGTAACTGTAAGAGAGACCCTCATAATTGAATAGTACCGACGAAAGCCCGTTAGGCCAGTCGATGGCAGCTGCGGAGGGCGACATCAGTACCCGGGGCGAATTGACGGCTAAGGAAGCGACGTCCGACGCCGTGAACGGAATCAAGGCAATCTCCTGCGGGACCGATTTGTTGCCGTACTCGTCAATCGTGTAGATTCGAAATCGATACAACTTAGGTTGTTGGAGGCCGGTGATGTTGACCCAGGACACCAGTTCATCAATCACGAGTACCTCGTCATCATACTCTACGACGGTTTTCTGCGCCTTTCCCAGACGGATTTGCGAACTAGGAACGCGACCCGCTTTCATCAAATCGATTTCTACGCGCTCATACCCGATATGGCCGACTATGGTATCGTATTTTGCAGGATAGACGATTTCTCCGGAATAAGATTCCAGGCTATCGTGCATTCCCTCGCATGAGGCCGTCAATATGACCGCGACCAATGCGTAAAATAATAACTTACACTGCATAGCTTACATGCTTTAAAGTGAATAAATTCTGTCAATTGGCTCGCCTGCCGTACAGGGTGATTTCCGATAAACAGTTGGCGTCCTCCAGCGTATAATTTCCACTGAACCCTTTGCGTGCTTCGTACCTAAACCATCTAGTAGGCTTGGTATACTGCGGATTCTCGGGAAACATGTAGGCCATGTCACCTGCTTCACCAATCTTGACAAACTCCAGCTCGCTGATTCCTTGCGGCTCGTTAATCTTATGTTCCATCACGTACACCCACTCCTGCGTGTCATCGTCCCAAATATACACGGCGTAAATACCCACGTTTTCCGACCGGTAGTATTGCCCGCGCGAGATATTAGCCAAGCCGCCAGAGTGCCGCTGCACCGTTACGATGCGGCTTAACTCATAATGGGCTCCTAGATCGATGATAAAGTTCCAGGGCATGTTCCCGTCGGCGATGCGCCCCGTCCTCCCCCGACTATTGGTATGCATAAAGTTCAAGTTATCACCTCGGTCAATTATCCCGTCGATCACGTAGCGAGAGCGCCCTTCCAAGCCGTCACCGAACACCATGGGGACGCCGCCAATCGAGTCGTTCGCATTCGGCAATACCCAGGCTTGCTTGGGAATCTCGACGTCCTCTAGTAGGGAAATATTGCCCTTGTCGATCAGATCGGTCTTGTTGCCATACTGATCCTCAACGCTCACCTTTACGTTAACCATTTCTTGAGGCGTGAGAAACAGGTCGTCAACAAAGCGCCTGTCGGTTTGAAGATTAGACGAGAATACCGTGGTAAACTCGCGGAGCGTACCGCCTTGCGTGTAGCTGAAATCCACGTAGACGTTTATATTCTGCTCAAGTTCATTTTGCCAATCGAGGAAAAACGAGCTAAATCCTGGCTTCACTTCGATGGACGAAGCCACTCTTGTAAACGCGGGCTCTAGCGGCGTAACGGACACCGAAACCGGCTCAGAACGATTCCCAGCGCGATCCACCGCGTACAAGTTAACTGAATGGGGTGCCGTACTCGCGAAACCATAGACATCCAACGAATCAACGAAGTAAGAAGCCGAAAAGGTGAAGGACTGGCCCTTGTCATTGGTGTAAACCGCTTCCACGCTCAACAAATCCTCATCTGACGGCAAGTCGTAGAAAAACCGCGCTCCCCCATAGAGTGGCTCATGGCTTCTAATCGTTACTTTACCGGGAGGTGTGGTGTCATCCGAATTGGCTTGGAAACGGGTTTCCTCCTGGCACGAAGCAAACCCTACCGCGACGATAAACATCACACCTATATATCTCATTATTGCTTTCATATTCTTATCGTTTTATATCCTACCATCCTGGATTCTGTATCAACCTACCGTTCGTGTTCAGCTCGTTAAGCGAGATGGGCCATAGGTGGTCCGTAATGGTAAACCTACGAGACTGCTTAACTTCGAGCGTAAAAAACGTCGACCCGGTCGTGCCCGTGTGGGTCCATCCCCAAATTGGCGACGAGAAACGAGCCGTCGCCCTTTTGTGTCGGTGCATATCCCAGAAGTGGATACCCTCGAACGCAAGCTCGATGCTGCGTTCTTCGAGGATGATGTCCCGGAGACCTTCCTTTGTGAGGTGCTTGTTTGGTGTCCGGGTTAGCGAAGCATCGGACCACACGGTCTCTACGTTGGGTATACCCGCCCGAGTCCGAACCTTGTTGATTGCGGCGTACACTTCATTCGACGGACCACTGTACTCGTTCATCGCTTCTGCCTTCATCAAGTACAAATCAGCCATGCGGATGATGGGATACGGAAACTTGATCGTCCGTTGCCACGCATTGGATTGCGACTCCGGGTGCACGAACTTTTGCACGCCAATGCCTGTGCTTAGGAAGTCGGTGGTATGCTGAGACGAGTTATATCCACCGTGCCCGCCGCCATACATGGTCGTATTGATCCGCACGGTATGTGCTCTCCAATATCCCCCGGTAATGCCCAGGTTAGCATAGAAGCGTGGCTCGCGGTTGAGGTAAAGGTTAATCGTCTCGGCTCCAGGTTGCATGTACCCTTCCAACTCGGCGTACTCAGGGTCTGCCGCACCGGGCGTCGTCGTCAATTGATGCATCTCGGCCATATCGAAGGTTAAGTCCTCTTGAATAGGAAGACCGTTCTCGGTGTAGTATCGCTCTGCCATCTGATAAGTTGCAGCCATCCATTGCCATGAATACGCAGCCGTGTTGATGACACCATCCCCGTATCCGGCAGGTAGTCGGATGTTGGACGAGTGCGCTAGCTCGCCTTGTTCGTAGTAGTCAATATTGGAATAACCCCAAACTACTTCTTTATTCCACGGATCACAAATAACCATCCTCAAGTCATAAAGCGTTTTCATTTTGTCGGCATTCGCCTCGAAGGCGGGTCGATCGTAGAGAAATGGTTCCTTTTCATACTGAAATAAACCCAATCCGTTCGCTTCAGCCGTCGCAATGGCGTCATTGATAGCGTCAATTGCTGGCTTCCATTTTTCGTTGTCGTACACCAACGGGAAGAAAGGCTGACCGTCATGGTCCATAAAGTCGCCGAAGTACTCCTGATTCCCGTTGAAGAACGGACTGGCACGGAAGTAAAGGACGCGAGCTTTTATTGCTTTCGCAGCCACTTGGTCTACTTGGCCAAATTCGTTAGATGTAACGCGCTCCTTTAGGTTCGGAATAGCTTCATCCATCAATGCCAAAATGAAATTAAAGCAATCTTCAACCTTCGAGCGTGGCAAGAACAACTCTTCAGAAGTCGCCTCCGGTGTGATCATCTTATCCGGGATGACGATTGGTCCATACCGTTGCACTAATAGAAAGCAGTAATAGGCCTTCAGAAACTTCACTTGGGCACTCCAGTCCAACTTTTCTTCCTCGGTCATGTCCCTCACGTTGTTGATGTTCGCCAGGAACACATCAGCTTGGCGAATGCCTTGGTAAAGATGCTTGCCGCCTTGGGTGCCCGACCAATAACCGAGCTGAGGCGAGGATGGTGATTGAAGCCCTCGCATGATGCGGATGGCGCGCAGGTTGCCCACCACGTCGTTCAGGTCAAGACGACCGATCCATTCGTCACCCAAACTCCATGAGGTGAGGTGCGTATTATCATCGCGGGGAATATAACTATACACACGAGCCAGCGCTCCCCAAGCATTCTCTTTTAAGTCGAAGATATTCTCGAGCTTTAGCGTGTTGTCTGGCACCACATCTAAATATTTCGTACATGAAGCCATTGTGCATAGCAGCACGGCGATGATCGTAATTTTTCTAATCTTAGTCATGTTCGTATCGAGTTAAATGGCCAACTGTATTCCAATATTAAACCTTCTATTCGGCGGGTAACGCAAGCCGCGGCGCCCCATCTCAGGATCCCACAGCTTGAAGTGACTGAATACGAGGGGGTTCTCCGTGCTTAAATAAATACGGGTACCCTGACTCAATCCGTACCGTTCCATCCCCCGTGGAGAATAGCCAATCTCTAGGCTCTTCAAGCGGAGGAAAGAGGCGTCACGCAACCACCACGAGGACTGTTGCGTATTATTCGGCAACGGGTCCGTTGACAGACGTGGCCAAAACGCATGTACATTGGGGTTGGTTTCACTCCAATGGTCACGGGAGACAATAGCCAAAGCATTTCGCCTGTTAGCGAATGGTGCAATGCCTTCGTCGCCGTCATTGCCCCCCCCTACGCCTGGATTTATAAAGAAGGAGACACGGGCATTACCTTGGAAGAAGAAGTTAAAATCAAAGGCCTTATATCCAGCAGAAAAACCGAACCCATATTGGATCTCCGGAACAGTCGGGAATCCTATGGGTACACGATCGTTATCGTTTATCACCCCATCGCCATTGATATCCTTGTACTTGATGTCGCCAGCCATATAGCGTCCGAAATCCTGGAGTGGGGAGTTGGCAATCTCTTCCTCATCCACAAACAACCGCTCGGCGACTAGTCCCCATTGTTGGTTGATGTTATGACCTAACCGTTTCAGGTAGGAATCGGCATAGTCGCGCTCATCCAATTCAAGAAACTTATTCGTCGCATAGGTGAAATTAGCCCGACCAGAGAGCCACAAATTTTGATTGACAAATTTCTGGTACGTCAGTGAACCGTCGAAGCCTTGGGAAGACACCTTGCCTACGTTGCCGCTGATGGCAGCTTCCAAACCGGCTGACGCAGGGAAGTTCTCCCTCACCATGTAGATTTTACTCCGTATATCCCGGAAGAAGTCTCCTTGAAACTGTAGCGCCTCGTTAAAGAAACCCAGCTCTATGCCCAAGTTGATCTTTTCTGACACCTCCCAAGTGATGTCCGGGTTAGCGTAGCGATTAATCGTGTAGCCGTTGTACGCGTTCATAAAGCTTGTCCCCCAGCGATAGCCGGTGTTGACGACTGACGCTCCCGTGGGAATCGAGATATCCGAAAGGTAGAAGAACCGCCCAGCGCGTCCAGCGATGGCATCGTTGCCTACCAGCCCCCAGGTACCTCTTAGCTTCAGTGTGCTAACGGTATTCTTCATCGGTTCCCAGAAGCGTTCATTCGAAATGAGCCATCCACCGCCAATGGAGGGGAAGAATCCATAGCGGCTATCACCGGAAAATTTCTCCGATCCGTTGTACCCGTACGCAAACTCTAAGAAATAACGCGTATCGTAATCGTAGGTAACCCTGCCGGAATTACCCATATTTCGTTCAGGTAGGGTTTCGTAGATGGAGTTACTATTGCCGTCGGTTAGCAGTTTCTCTTCCATCATACCTACCGTCATCAAGCCGATGTTGTGCTTACCGAATGCACGGTCCCAATTAAAACGAGCTTCGAAATAAATATGACCGTTGGCGTTTCTTCCCGGAATAACGTCGCCAAGGTAAGGCTGTCCCGACGTAGGGTTAAGCGGGAATAGCCTATAATCGCCCGTGATTTGGTTGTAGGATTCTAAATCGTAATAGTAAGGCGAGTAGGTACGTCGGGAGGAATACAGCCCCCAAGTGTTAATTGAAGCCCGCCCCTGAAATTTCAGTCCCTCGGTGATAAAATCCAGATCTTGCATCAATGACGCTTGTGCAGTGATCGAGTTTTCGTTGCGCCCTTCGTACCCGCGTACCATCGCGGCGTAGGGATTTGGTTTCAACGACCCGGCGACGTACGTGTTACCGAAAAGGATGTGCTCGGTGAATTCGTTGGCCGCATCGGGTAAGTAAACGGCAGGAAAATCTACCGGATTACTATTCATCACCATGTTGAAGATGTTGGTAGCCGATTCAAATGGCCCTGTATAACGCTCAAAACGTCCTTGTATACGCGTGTCCAATGTCGTAGAAGGGGACAGCTTAAATATGACGTTTGAACGTATGAATGTTCGCGTAATATCGATGTTGTTATTAAAATTGTTCTTTGGGTCCACCTTGAGCAGTCCGGTTTCCTTGTCGATACCTCCCGCCACATAGTAGGTTGCCACTTGCCCCCCTCCTTCGATATTCAGGTTTGCCTTTGTATTCACCGTACTCCGGTTAAACAACTCGCTGTACCAGTCAATATTCGGGTAAATCATCGGGTCTACTCCCAGCTCCGTTTGTTGTATCTTCTGCTCGCTGTAGTACGCGCCAAGCACAGGATCGCGCGAGATGCGTGCCTGATTGTACATGCGCATGTACTCTACGCCATCGACCATTTCGGTCACTTGCACGGGTGTACTCATATTCACATCCACGCGAGCGGCAATCCGTACAGGGCCTTCGCGGCCTGCTTTGGTAGTAACCATGATGATACCGTTCGCACCACGCGCGCCGTAGAGCACGGTCGCCGAGGCATCTTTTAGAATCGAAAAACTCTCGATATCGTCTGGTTGTAGCCGCGCCAAGGCGTCTGAAGTAGCCTCGAAACCATCTATAAGGATCAGCGGTGAGGTTTGGTAGCCGAACGTGGTAACCCCCCTAATGAAGAACTGCGCGTTATCCGCACCGGGCTCGCCTGTTGTTTGGAAGGATATTACACCCGGAATACGCCCTGCAAACGAACTCGTAAGGTTCGAAGCTGGGATCCGTAAGTCGGCCGCACGAACCGTGGTAACAGCACCTACCACGCTCGATTTTTTTTGCGTACCAAACGCCACTACCGTTACTTCTTCCAGCTGGCTTTCGTCGGTGAACATCGAAACTTGCAATACATTTCGCGCGTCGACCACCTCGGTGATGCGCTGCTTACCGACGAAGGTGAATACAAGTGTATCCCCAACCGCCGCCTGGATGCTAAATTCCCCGTTCGCGTTGGTTGACGTGGACGTAGCCTTATTGGCGACAGCCACCCCTACCCCCACCAACAACGAACCATCCCCGGCATCCCGTACTACCCCGGACACGGTTTTGGTTTGAGCGAACGCAGAGCCTTGTAGCAACAGCAATAGAACAAAAACTCCAAAAAGTCTCATAGCTTAAACATTAGTTGAATTTTGGTTACATAAATCGCCCGCCCACACACGAGGCCTGACCGCTTGACCTAGATGCGGTGACCCCGATGGGGAAAACGACCGTGAATTTTTTGAGGGGACTACCGTCCGTGCCAATGGCATAACAAGCCACGACGAAACGAACATAACATTACGTATACGTTGTCATAGGTTTATAATTTAAGTGAATTAGTTAGTGCCTGTTACGGTATAACAAACCTATCAAAAAAACATTACCAAAAAAATATTTTGTAAAAAAACAATACAAGTAAAGCGAGTGCCTTACATAGAACGACAGAAACGGGCCGCTGGGCCAGAAGCCGCCACGCTACACGAGAATCCCGCCCATTCTCGTCGCGCAAACGAGCAGGTGTCAGGAATCCCAACGACGACACGCCCCCAGCGAGGCGCATCGAATCGGATGTTCAAGGGCTTTTTGTATATTTGGCATACAGGCAGCTCGCAACGGCTGGCAGGCAGGCGAAAAGGTTGCCCGCAAACGCGCCCTATAAGGTGATAGAGAATGAGGACATTGTTGCAACAACCATGACCAACAACACCCAACGATTCAAAAAACTGGCTATCCAGAAAACTAAAATCCTGGAGTCGAACATCTTCTTTGCACGCGAGCTGAAGGAAAAGCACTTTGACCCTACCTGGCACGCCCACGACGAATACCAGCTTTTCTTGGTGGTTCGCGGCACGGGCACCCGCTTTATCGGCAACACGGTGAAGCAATTCAGCGCAGGAGACTTGACCTTTCTCGGTCCAAACATGCCACACCTGTGGCGTAGCGACGAGGTTTACTTTGACGTGAATACCGATGCTTACAGCCACGGTTTAGTGCTGTACTTCCATAAGGATGCACTCACGCCGTTTATGGACAAGGAGGAAATGGCCCAGGTGAAAGCGCTGTTCGAAAAATTGGCCTATGGCCTGGAAATAACGGGCAGGACAGTAACCACGCTACGCCTGCTCATGGCCGACTTGGTGCACCTGCACGGCATAGAGAGTATCATCCAATTCTTCAAGATATTGGACACCCTAGCCCATACCAAGGACTACCATCTCCTTCATAACCAAGCGTACACCTACCTACTGAAGGAGGAGGAAACTAACCGCATCAACCTGGTTTACAACTATGTGGCTAGAAACTTCCGAAATCCTATCTTCATCGAAGAACCGGCGTCGCTGCTCAACATGACACCCAGCTCGTTTAGCCGCTACTTCCGGATGAAGACCAGCAAGTCGTTTTCAAACTTCCTAACGGAAGTGCGCATTCGAAATGCCTGCAACCTACTTTCCATCGCCGAAACGAAAAGCATCGCACAAATCTGTTATGAGTCTGGATTCAATACGCTTTCCAATTTCAACAAGCAGTTCAAAGCGGTGATGGGCATCACCCCCAAGGAATACCGGCGGAAGTTTCAAACCCTTTAGCCGTATCGGAACAGCGTACCCATCCATACCCGCTGCCCGACCTAGCCCAACGCCTTACTTCCTTTTCTGCTTGAAATAGAATACGCCTTTTTTGTTTGCGGTGACAATGTCGAGCAGGCCATCTCCGTTCATATCTTCAATGACATTATTGAGGCCGGCCCCCGAATCGTTGTCGATGATATGGGGAATCCATTGCGGCGAACTGCCGGGCACGAATTCAAGCCAGAATATGACTGGATCGTTTTGCTCGCCTGGATCGTTACCCATGTGCGCGAAATAACGCATGCCGCTCACGATATCGGGATTTCCATCGCCATTAATATCGACCAGGGATAGGGCGTGGTTTTGCGAAAACCCGGTGGCAGGCTCTACATCGTGCGTTATCCACGTGGGGTTACCGTTAGCGTCGCGCCCTTGCTCGTGCCACCAAATTCCAAAACGGTGGGCCGAGGAACTAATGACATCGGGAAGGCCGTCGCCGTTGACATCATATACGTACATCTGCGCAGCGTCATCGCCCAAATCAGCCTCGTGGAATTTCCAGTGCGACTGGTAGGGACTTTCGGGCGCTTCCCACCAGCCACTGGTGATAAACACGTCGTTACGACCGTCGCCATTGATGTCGCCAAAACCTAAACCATGCGAGAAAATGTCCGTGCCGGGCGAGCCCTCGCCCCCGATTACATAACGCCGCCATTCCTTATCACCTTCAATCCACGGGGCACGGTACCAAACCATTTCCTTGGATTTCGAATCCGCCACAAGGATGTCCATGCGTCCGTCGCCATCCACATCGACAAACAGCGGCGACTCGTTGCCGTTATACAAGCAAATGACATGCTCTTTCCAATATCCGGGTTCGCCGCGCGGGTTTTCATACCACCAAATTTCGCGACCGGGAAAGTCAACCCGTACGTAGTCGACCCAGCCGTCTTGATCGACATCAATCGTGAAATTAAGCATGGAATTGCTATACCCGGTGGTGCCGTCAAAAACTTGATCTTCGTGGTAAATATCGTGCGGTGTCCAATGCGGCCCTTCAAACCATTTGGCACCCGCGATGATATCGATGACGCCATCGTTATTGACGTCGCCTACCGCCACGCCCTCCGAAATGAATTCGGTAGTCAGCACCGTTTTTTCAAACGCAATGCGCTTGCCATCCACGCTGTGCTGGGCCAAGCAACTTCCCCATGCTAGGCAACCGGCTGCAAGGACCACAGCATATCGTTTTCCCATTCTCATTTCCATGGCTTATTGTCTTTTGTTGTTCGTCGTTCAATTATTCACTCGCAGCCAGTTCGGCCAGCCTCCGATCAATCGTTTCCAGCGCGCTGTGTAGCGGAGGCGTATGGTTTCGCTCCTTGAGCAAATCGTCCTTCATCGTTTTCAATTGGCGCTGTGCTGCACTTTTATCACCCTGATCGCTTATGCGACGGGCGGTAAATGCCAACAAGTTCGGGAATTCCGATTTTTTAGCAATCGCAATTGCTTTGTTAGCGTCGACCTCGACCAACGGCTCGAATGCGTACCATACCATCAAGGGCAAGTTCGCGTCCTCCTTGTCCTCTGCACGAGCTGCAAGTGCCGCCAGTAGGTCCCAACGCTTGACAGGCTCAATACGTTGAGCAGCACTCGCCAAATACAGACGCACCATGGCCGATTTGTCGTTTTTGGCCATCGTCTCGAATTTGCGCAACGCCTCCTGCGATATATCAGTACGTTCGCCCAACAACTGTACCGCCCAAGTACGCACGTATTCCTCGGCATGGTCTAACAGGCCTACCATCCTGTCGGCGGGTAGCCCCTCCGTGACATGCAACGCCCACAGCGCGCGCAGTTTCCGCGTGATGTCGAGATTATTATTGAAAATCTCCCAAAGCGCGTCGTGCACTTGCTTATCCGCGCCACGCTCCTGCAAAATACGGCGTCCGTGGCTTACATACCAATCGTTTTCGTGTAGTTGTAGCTCGACTAGCTCGAGGCTGCTTTTCTTCGACAAATCTACCTGTACCCACTGGTCCTTTTCGTGGCTAATGCGAAAGATGCGCCCCAGCGATTTATCATGCACATCTGGATTAGGGCTGTGGCATTGGTTTTTGTCATACCAGTCGATGACATACATCGATCCACTCGGCGTGATTCGGAAGTTCAGCCACTGCGACCAGAAATCATTGGCATTGACGAAATCCTCTCCATGGCTAGCTGTATAGCCCGACCCCGCACGACTGATATGATCTATGTTGACGCGGTAGCCGTGTATATTATTCATCATGATCGCGTCGCGATCCATGCCCCAGTGCTTGTTGCCTAGGTAGAATACCGCACCGGCGTGCGCATGTCCGCCTCCTGCCGCCGCGGAGCGGAAGTTACCCGCATGCGGGCCACGATCACCCAACCAGTGCACGTGGTCGGCAATGGTTTGGATATCCTGGTAGGTGAAGGGGTTGAAATGTTCCCCAGCCTGCCGCAGGTAACGGCCACCCGGTATAACGTGGTACAAATGGGGAATCACGCATACCGTAATAAACGGATGTCCGTAGTCGTTGAAATCAATTCCCCATGGGTTGCTCGTACCATGGGCGAACACTTCAAATTCATGGCGCAACGGGTGATAACGGAATACGCCAGCGTTAATGGCTTGGCGCTCCGACTCGGGCGCCCCCGGCTTACCCACGTTGGAGTGGGTAAAAATGCCGTGCGTACCGTACAGCCAGCCGTCTGGCCCCCACTTAAATGAGTTGAGCATTTCGTGGGTATCATGGTATCCCCATCCGTCTAATAGTATCTGCGGTTCGCCGGCAGGCTTGTCGCCCGTTTCGTCAATCGGCACATACATCAGATACGGCGCGGCACCTAACCACACCCCGCCAAAACCAACTTCGATCGCACTCACCAGATTGAGGCCCTCAATAAACACCTTGCGACTATCCAATACGCCATCCCCGTCCGTATCTTCGAAAATGAGGATCCGATCGCGCCCCTGCCCCTCTTCAGCGCGAACAGGATACGTATGGGCTTCTACGACCCACAGCCGGCCTCGGTCATCCTGGGCAAAGCCTATGGGACGCACAATGTCGGGTTCGGCCGCCGCCAGGGTCACGTTAAAGCCGTCGGGCACGATCATCGCCTTCACCGCCTCAGGCCCCGAAAGACCGGAATTTTCGACAGGGTCCAGCGGAGGAAGAATCACCACGTCGTCGGGGTTAAACTCGTTCGGATAGGTAGGACGCACACGATGGAACCGGAAGTCGTCAAACGCAATGTGCGCCCAAATATTGTCGCCGATATAAGCGATATCCGACACCACGCCGGTCTCCTCGTCAATAATGCGGATATACATTTCCTTGCCTTGGTGGGCGCTCAAGTCAGCGACAACGGGACGAAACGCCACCTGATCCGATCCTTCGAAATTGCCTTCGGTAATATGCCCGGAGGTCTTGAAGAACACCTCATCATTTTCAGCCAGCACCAACTCTACCCGCACGTCGGCCAGGGCGCCCCCAGATACTTTGAACGATGCCCAGGGATGGGTGACTTCGAAAGTCTCCGAAACCAGCGTCCCCGTGGCCTGGTAATTGGTGATGCCGCCGCTGCTCACATAGTAGTCCCCGCCTTGGCCCAGCTCCACCTCTTCGGGATACCACGGCGCTGCGTCGTACGTGACCGACTTGGGCCCGAAAGCGGTACCTGTAGCCCTCCAGTCCTGCAGATTTCCCCGTTCGAACCCGAGGTTGAGCGGACGGTTATTCTTACGGGGCGATACGCCCACGTCGTATACGTAAGCCGGACCTTGATCCATACTTTCAACGACTTCGAACTTACCCCTCATTTGTTGCTCATGCCCAGGTATGCTGCAGTAGTACTCATCACTTTGGGTAGCAATAAAATACACGCTCGTGGTATCCCCCTCCTCCAATACGTGGTCTGAGCGCACGCCCACTCCATCCATCACAAAATCATGGGCCATGAGCTCCCCATTAAGCAACGTCACCTTCACCCGCTCGCCCTTCAACGCCTTCAATGTCGGGTTATGTTTTCCGTCGATGTCTCCGCCCACGCCGGTGTAACCAATCATACGGGAATCCAACACGTATTCCCGGTGAACCTTATTCGGATCGTCCCCTTCTTCTCCAGATCCGCATCCCCATACTAAGGCCATGGCCCAAATCGCCCAGCACCACACCAGCTTACCACTAAAAAGAATTACGCGCATTGTTTAAAAAAGTTTAGTATTAAAAATCCCGAAAAACCACGCCCAACCTATTTCAGACGTCGAAAAACCTCGATTTACTTTTGTTTATGATTTAATAAAAATTGGTTTATTACAAATGTACCACTGCATAGGCGTTCATTTCCGATGCTTAGTACGCCAAAACTGACTGCATCTTATCACCCCCCGGTCGTATTACCACCGCTTTGCCAGCAACCCCTATTCAGTCAACGGCGTCAACGTGATGTCCTTGAATTCTAAGAGCGCGGCACCCCCGCTATGGAGTTGCAGGGCGATAATTCCCCGACGCGGCACCTCTGGGTCGGTTTCCAAATAATCCGCGGTCTTAACCCCGTTGATGTATAGCTCGTGCCTGTCACCTTTCACCCGCACGATGTAGCTGTTCCACCCATCCTCCTTTAGCAGCTGGCTCAACGTCGTGAGATCACCTTGCACCAACAGACCCCGACGATGCTCGTCGTAAATATCCCCCCAATGCCCTCGACCGATATCCGCTTGGTAGCCGACAATGTCACGGTCTTGGACAAAGGATCGGTATTGGATACCACTGTTGATGAATCCGGTAGCATGATCGCCCGACAGGCGAAACAAACACCTTAATTCGAAATCTTCGTATTCGGCCACCGTTTGCAGGTAGGTGTTCTTCGGTACCGTGTTTTTACCATCGCCGCCTACGATCACCCCATCGATTACGCGCCAATAATGCCCGTCGTCTGGGTCGACCGTTGTCCAGCCGTCGAGGGTTTTTCCATCGAACAAAACAATAGGCTTTGAAATGGCCTGCTGCGATTGCTGCGCCATTGAGCACGAGAGAAGAAAAACGCCCCACGAAACAAACAAAAGCACAACCACTATTAGGTGACGAGAATAGGCACGTATTTTCATTGTGGACTGGTTTATTATTGTCGGATAAAGATACTGGCTATTCGCCAAGAATCCATAACTTCCGTTCAGATAAAGACAAAGCTAGGGAAGCAGGGAATGCCGCACCATTCATTTCCTCGCAATTTCTGACTGTATATTACCATATCTTCGTCTCTTACACAGCGGCATCGGCTCTCAGGGAATTAAAATGCTGCTTTTGCGCCCGATTAGGAGTCCGCCCACCCGGCTATCATTACGCGTTTTCGCTTAATCAATTTACCGCCATCCTTACGTATATTTGCTGCGAGATTCGTCCGCGCGGCGGATTGGTAATTACTTGACGCAGATGGACTTTTCAAACTTTAAGGTTCCCTACGAACCTGATGCCGCCTACAGCAAACGCGTTGCTTATTTCAGTATGGAATTCGCAATCGAGCAACCGTTAAAGATATACAGCGGCGGCTTAGGCTTTTTGGCGGGCTCGCACATGCGCAGCGCCTACGAGCTCAAGCAAAACCTTATTGGCATCGGCATTTTGTGGAAATATGGCTACTATGACCAAACCCGCAACCAAGACCAAACCCTCAAGCCGCATTGGACCGAAAAAACCTACAATTTTCTCGAAGATACCGGCATCCGCTTCCAAATAGCGATCCACAATACGCCGGTCTGGGTCAAGGCTTGGTACCTGCATCCGGAAACCTTCCAGACGGCCCCCATGTTCTTGCTGAGTACGGACTTGCCTGAAAACGACCACATTTCCCAAACGATTACCCACCGTCTTTACAACGACAACGTTTCCACGAAGTTAGCTCAATGCATCCTGCTCGGAATCGGGGGCGCCAAACTCATCGAGTTGCTCCGTTTCGATCCCGAAGTATACCACCTCAACGAAGCGCATGCATCTAGCAGCATATTCTACCTTTACAACAAGTTCCACCATAACCTGGATGAGGTGCGCCGTCGGCTGGTGTTCACGACCCACACGCCCGAAGAGGCGGGCAACGAAAAACACGACATCCACCTTTGTGAGCGGATGAGCTTCTTCGACGGCCTCCCGTTGGATACCGTGAGGACTATCACGGGTATCCACGACGATACGTTTAATCACTCCCTGGCCGTACTTCGCATCGCTCGCGTGGCCAATGGCGTGTCCCAGTTGCATGGAAAGGTCAGCCGCGATATGTGGCGAGCCTACCCGGGCATCACCCAGATTAAAGCCATCACAAACGCGCAAAACGCAAAATATTGGAGCGACGAGAAATTGCTGGCACTGGTCAAAAGCGGAGACAGCGAAGCGATTACGGAACGGAAAAAGGAACTAAAGGCCAAAACATTCAAACTAGTGGCCGACCAGACTGGCAAAATCTTCAAACCCGATGTGCTGACCCTTGTCTGGGCCCGTCGTTTTGCCGAATACAAGCGCCCCGAATTAATCACACGCGATTACGAAGCCTTTCGCTCGCTACTTACCAATACCGAACTGCCCGTGCAGATAATCTGGGCGGGCAAGCCCTACCCCAAGGATCAAGGCGCCATCGAAACGTTTAATCACCTCGTGCACTTGAGCAAGCAATTCCCCAATATGGCCGTGTGCGTCGACTACGAATTGGCGCTCAGCCGCCGGCTCAAACAAGGCTCGGACATTTGGCTAAACACCCCACGCGTGCCCCGCGAGGCAAGCGGAACCAGCGGAATGACCGCGGCGATGAACGGCAGCGTCAACCTCAGCACTGACGACGGCTGGATATGCGAATTTAAAAATCCCGGGATCAATAGTTTTGTCGTCCCTAATCCGGGATACGCCCAGATGGACCGCGGGCAACAGGATGAATACGACCGCCTTCAAATCATGCGTATACTGCAGGAGGAGGTCCTGCCAAGGTACTACCACCGCCAGGAGGAATGGCTAACAATTGTTAAACAGGGTTTGGACGATGTGATGGCATATTTCGAAAGCGGCCGTATGGCGCGGGAGTATTACGAGCAGCTCTACAACGAATAGGGCAAGCCACACGCTCGTTCGGCTCCCACCCGCCCACGGTTTATAACGAGTCGCGGTCCTTTTTGGGCAGCCCCGCAACCACCAATTCGTAACTGTGGTCGACCAACCGCATGAGCGCATCGTCCGTAAGCCGTCCGTCGCAGACGACCGTGTTCCAGTGCTTCTTATTCATGTGGTAAGCGCCGGAAATTGTATCCGGATATTGCTCGCGAAGCTCGATTGCATACTCGGGCTCACATTTCACGTTGAACGAGCAGGGTTGCTCATCCAATCCGGCTAACAGGAACACCTTGCCCATAACTTTAAACACCAACGTCTCGGGTCCAAAGGGAAAACTCTCGCTAGTGGCAGGTTTCGCTAGGCAGTATTCTCGGAGTTGTTCGATATGCATAATGCCAAAGATAGGTATCTCCGCCTTCACATGGCGGCCGGCGATAAAAGATTCAGATGATTCGGCGGTGTACACACGGTGCCTGGCGCATCCGCATCGAACAGCGTCGTAACAAAGTGACACATTGTCAGCCATGACAGCCCCTCACCTGTATTATTGTGTTTTTTCACCCCCTACGATAACCATAGGCTAAGTTGGCACAAGCCTTGATAAACTGCATATAGTTATATTCATGTATAAGAAAACTCATTAGATATGTCAAAAATTATTGGAATCGACTTAGGAACTACCAATTCATGCGTTGCCGTGATGGAGGGTAACGAACCGGTAGTGATTGCGAATAACGAGGGGAAGCGCACGACACCTTCTATCGTCGCATTTGTGGAAAATGGCGAGCGCAAGGTGGGTGATCCAGCCAAGCGGCAGGCAATTACCAACCCCAAGAAAACCGTATACTCCATCAAGCGCTTCATGGGTACGTCCTACGATGAAGCAGCCTCTGAAGTGTCGCGTATGCCTTACTCGGTAGTGAAGGGCGACAACAATACGCCTCGTATCGAGATCGACGACCGCAAATACACGCCACAGGAAATCTCCGCAATGGTCCTTCAGAAAATGAAGAAAACCGCTGAGGATTTCTTAGGACAAGAAGTTTCCGAAGCCGTCATTACGGTGCCTGCTTACTTTAACGACGCGCAACGTCAAGCGACAAAAGAAGCGGGCGAAATCGCGGGGTTGTCGGTAAAACGGATTATCAACGAGCCTACCGCCGCTGCGCTTGCCTATGGCCTGGACAAGACCAACAAGGACATGAAAATCGTGGTGTTCGACTGCGGTGGTGGTACCCACGACGTTTCCGTTTTGGAGCTGGGCGATGGCGTATTTGAAGTAAAAGCGACCGAAGGCGACACGCACTTGGGTGGTGACGACTTCGACCAAGTCATCATCGACTGGCTGAACGATGAGTTCAAAAACGAAAACAACGGATTTGACCTGAGCAAAGACCCCATGGCCCTGCAACGCCTGAAAGAGGCTGCGGAAAAAGCCAAAATTGAACTTTCGAGCACTTCGTCTACCGAAATAAACCTGCCCTACATCACGGCAGACCAAACGGGACCCAAGCACTTGGTACGCACCTTGAGCCGTGCCAAATTCGAGTCGCTTGCCGACTCACTCGTAAAGCGGACGATCGACCCTTGCCGGTCGGCACTGAAAAACGCGGGATACTCCACATCGGACATCGACGAGGTCATCCTCGTGGGCGGATCTACCCGTATCCCTGCCATCCAGGAAGCAGTTAAGAACTTCTTCGGCAAAGAGCCTTCAAAAGGCGTTAACCCTGACGAAGTAGTCGCACTGGGCGCCGCCATCCAAGGAGGCGTGCTTACGGGTGAAGTGAAAGACGTCTTGTTGCTGGATGTCACCCCCCTCTCACTGGGTATCGAAACCATGGGCGGTGTCATGACCAAGCTGATCGAGGCTAACACAACCATCCCAAGCAAAAAATCGGAAGTATTCTCCACGGCATCGGACAATCAGCCTTCGGTAGAAATACACATCCTACAAGGTGAACGCCCTATGGCAAACCAAAACCGGACCATTGGCCGTTTCCACCTCGACGGCATCCCGCCTGCTCCACGTGGCGTACCACAGATCGAGGTAACCTTCGATATCGACTCCAACGGTATCCTGCACGTATCCGCTAAAGACAAGGCGACGGGCAAGGAGCAGAAAATCCGTATCGAGGCATCTTCCGGACTGACCGATGAGGAAATCCAGAAGATGAAACAGGAAGCCGAAGCAAATGCTGAAGCGGACAGAAAAGCAAAGGAAGAAGTCGACAAGCTCAACGCCGCCGACGCGTTGATTTTCTCAACCGAGAAGCAGCTCAACGAGTACGGCGACAAAATTAGCGCAGACAAGAAAGCTCCGATTGAGGAAGGGTTGAAGAAGTTGAAGGATGCCCACGCAGCAAAAGACTTCACAGCCATTGACGCGGCGCAAGCTGAATTGCAAAACGCATGGAACGCAGCCTCGGAGGAAATGTACAAAGCGTCCCAAGATGCTGGCGGACCCGCCGCAGACGGTGGACAAGGCGCTGCCGACAGCAACGCGGCGAGCGCAGACGACGTTACCGACGTAGAATTTGAGGAAGTGAAGGACGAGAACGACAAGAAGTAACTCATCCAACACGAGCTAATTCGATAAACAAGAAAGCCCTCGGATCGCATAGTCCGAGGGCTTTTTCTTTTCTAGGAGTGGTGCACGCGGATTAGCCTACGACACAAGCGTGCGTGATGGCTAAAAGAGTCGATTTGGATACGCGCCTTTCTTCACCAGCGCCGCAATGCTTTGTTCCACTACGGGCTTGTCTTCCTGATACGTCACGCCAAACCACTTCTCAGAGGTCGGGATGACCTTGAATACGGCCTTGCCACTCTTGATCAGGGCGTCAGCTACCAAAGGAATAAAAAATTCCGCCTTGGGGTTATCCGCATTGTTTTCGACAAACTCCTTGAAGAGTCGCTCAGTCTCCGCGAATACGGCCGGCGTGAATCCCCAAAAGTTCATCGACACCCGGCTGCTGCGCGGCAATTGGACCTCCTGCTCGTCTTCTTCGTAGAATACTTTCTTGATTCCATTTTCTTCGCGGAAATATACTTTCGTGCGTTCGTTGATTTCCGTCATGTTGCCTTCTTCGTCCACAGCACACACCCCCCGCGATACGGCACCGTGGTCTGACAAAGTCTTGTCAATTTGGTACCCCATCAACGCAAACGTGTCGTCCTTGACACCTGCCGACAAGAATTTCGACATCTTTTCGAAAGCCTCATAGCCATAAAAATCGTCCGCGTTAATCACGCAGAAAGGCTCGTTTATCTGTTCGCGAGCCGAGAGCACGGCGTGGGCCGTCCCCCATGGCTTGGCGCGCTCTACCTCGCGGTCGATCCCAAACTTCGTCAGGTCATAATCTTGGAATACGTAGTCCGTTTCCACTTTTCCCGCGAGCTTGGGCTCGAAAATATTTCTGAATTTTTCCTCAAATTCCTTTCGGATAATAAAGGTCACCTTGCCGAATCCGGCGCGGATGGCGTCGTAGATGGAATAATCGATGATTGTTTCGCCGTTGGGCCCGAACCCATCGGTTTGCTTCATACTGCCGTAGCGGCTAGCCATGCCTGCGGCCAAAATCAATAATGTGGGTTTACTCATCGTGTAAGTTTTTATTTGCGATTTTTATATTGGGTCAAGGTCGAGTGTATCGGTCTAACGACCTTAAGTTTCGCCAAACTTAGGGAAACTTGAATACAAAACAAAGCCTGAATGCCAACGGTGTGACGCAACCGCACACTTCGTAGGATACGAGCTACACCGACAATTCGGGAAATGTCCATCGTCACACTCATTAGCACTCGCACGCCACATTGGCGGAACGCCGGCCCTTCCGGACTAGGCACAGGGCATGTTTGCACTTATGGCAATCTTTTCTATATTTACAACCGAATTGTAACAAATTTACGACCATACGCCGTACACACATGTCAACTCCAAACACCCCGAACACCCGCAACAGCCAAAAAGTATTTGTAGCCAGCGATGAAGCTAAGGGAAAAGCAAAACAATTCCGTCTTTTTGCCATACTAGCCTGGATTCTCGCCATCGCAGGCCAGGTATTCGCCATTTTCAAGCTGATCAGCAATGAAACGCTTACCTACCTGATCATCGCCATCGTCGTCATCCTCATCTTGGCTATCACGGCTTCCTGGTTATGGAAAAAAGCCAACCGGCTCGACCCCGCTTCGGAGAAGGACAAGACACGATTCTTTATCCAGAACCAGCTCGGTGCTATTATGGGCGTGTTGGCATTCCTGCCGCTCGTAGTAGTCATTTTAGCGAATAAGAACCTCGATGGCAAAACCAAAGGCATCGCAGGCGTCATCGCGGTCGTGGCCCTGCTGATCGCGGGCATATCAGGTGCGGATTTTAATCCGCCATCCGTCGAGAAATACACCAAGGAAATTCAGGAGCAAACCAATACGATCAAGACGCTCAATTTCGACGAAGACAACGTATATTGGACGTCTGCTGGCAACCGTTATCACATCTTTGAAGATTGTCAGCATATCCGGGGCCGCGAAAGCGTGACCAACGGCACTGTAAAAGAATCATGGGAAGCTAAGGGCATTTCCGAACTGTGCAAGACCTGCCAAAACCGAGCCATGCGCGAGCGTAGCATCGACGCGAGCGCGCTAGATGGCCTACTGGAAACTAGCGAAATCGAGGCGCACGACCATGACCACGACCATGAAGAGGCTGTGGCAGAAAACTAGGCGGTTTACTGCCCTTGCTTAGTCGTCGGGCCGTTAACGGTCAGCTTACCCCTGTTGTCAATCTGCATTTCGTCAATGAACACCACGCGTTCATCGCCGGTTTCGGTGGTGCGCCCATGGTAAACGCAAAGCATACGTCCGTCCGGCAATAACACGACACTGTTATGTCCGGTGCCCGTCACCCTGCCACCCTGTGGCGTATTCTTTTCCAGCACGGGATTGTTTTCGGCTTTTTGGTAGGGTCCAAGCGGGTCCGAAGCGGTCGCGTAGCCTACCGCGTAGTTCTCGCCGCCAAAGTGGTTGGCAGAATACATCATGTAATACGTGTCGCCATGCTTAAAGGTGAAGGATCCTTCCGTCCAACGCCGGTTTACCTCGCGGCTCGTCACCGAGCGGCTCTCCCATTCGGCTTGCTTATCGTCCATGGAAACCGGTGGGCGTAACAGCATGACCGGCTCGCCGACGACGCCCGAAAAATCGGGCTTCAGCTCAATGCCGTACACCCAACTCTCTTCGATCTCCTCATACCACCCCTTGCGACGCGCCCAATCGGCCACCTCACTCTCTACCGGGTGCTTATAGCAACAGCGGGAGTAATACAGAAAAATCCGCCCGTCATCGGCAAAGTAGATATTCGCGTCAATGATGGGATATTCCGGATCAAAAATCGGGCGCTTGTACATATCCACAAAAGGACCGGTAGGCGAGTCGGAAACGGCCACGCCGATGCGGAAGTTCTCCAGCTCGTTCGTCGGGTTCTCCGCCCACTGCGCACTGTAAAACATGTAAAACTTGCCATTATGCGCGTAGACCTCGGGCGCCCAGTACGCCCCACCCCATGCAGCGGTGGAGTCGCTCCATCCGTTTACGTTGTCAGCAAAATAGACCTGACCCTCGTTTTTCCAATGCTTCAGATCGGCAGACGAATATGCGGCGAAACCGTTCTTCGCACCACCTCCCGTGCCGTACATATAAAACCTTTCGCTTCCTTCGTCGTAAATGACGTACGGATCCCCGAATGCGACCGGCAAGGGGTTTTCGAATGTGGTCGTCGCGTGCTGTCCCTTAGCTACCCAGACCACCAACATCCAGGTGGCAGCCAGCCAAATTGCTTTTTTCATCATGTAAGAATAACGTGTGTCGTGTTTATCACTGTATTATTTCCCGGATTTTCCCCGCACGTACTTGAGCAGGATATGGAAACCTGGAGCCGCCATGGCCCCATGGTCAAATCCATCCAGTTCATAGAGGAACGTTTGGTTGTGCCCCACTACCTTCATCATGCGGTAGAGGTAGGCAGTCTCTTCATAGCGGCCGAGCAGTTCCAGCTCGCGGTCGCCGGAGACCAGCACCAGTAGGGGCGCATCGTCCCTCACATGGTAGAGCGGCGCATACGCATCGACGATAGGTTGCTTATCACCAATGCCGCGTTCGGCACGCACGGTCATATGCGTAATGGAATGGCCACTAAAATTAATAATCCCGGCCAGTTTGTCGGCGTCAACGCCGTAAGCGGCCAACCAGGATTTGTCAAGTCCTACCATCGTTACCAGATACCCGCCAGCCGAATGACCCGCTACGAAAATCCGGCTCGGATCGCCGCCGTATTTCTCGATATTGGCAAAGACCCACGCTATGGCGGCGGCCGTATCATCAATGTAAGCTGGGCTTTTGGCTTTCGGGCTTAGGCGGTAATTGACAGCAACAACCGCAAGCCCCTTGTTTTTCAGCTCTTCCGGAATGTGTTTCTCGCCACCGGTTATTCCGCCACCATGAAACCACACCACCGTGGCAAAGCCCTCGTCATCCGCCGGATAATATATGTCCAATACACACCGCTCCTGCATGTACGCGTCGGCCGCATTATCGCGATAACTCAGGTTTTCGTCCATGCTGTAGGACGCGGCCTGGGCCCATGCGATACCGGCATTTGCCGACAGTATCCAAAGCAACACAAACACGGCTCTCATCATAGTATAAGATTGAAGATAGCGCCTTCCGACGCGCCACTACATGCGCACCAGCGGGTGCGAAAGGGCTAAAATAGAAACTTTTTGGTTCTCGGTGGTACGTGTGCCCGCCTTTTTTCGCTGGCAGGGAGGAAACATAACGACCGATGAAATGGAAGAAACGCAAAAAAGCCCCCAGATCGCTCAGGAGGCTCTTTGTATCGTGGGGCCAAAGCCTTTCGCCTTACGCGTTCGCGCTAAGTCTATTGACGTATTTCGTCAACTTTGACTTGTTGTTCGACGCTTTTTTCTTGTGGATCACGTTCTTCTTAGCCAAGCGGTCCAGCATGGACGTCACGCGTGGCAACAACTCTTTCGCCTCTTCAGGTGAAGTCGTGGTTCTCAATTTCTTGATTGCGTTACGTGTTGTTTTTGCTTGATACCGGTTTCTCAAGCGCTTTGCCGCGCCAGACCGAATCCTCTTGATTGCTGATTTATGATTCGCCATCTCTTTGACCTAATTTTCTTATGCTAAATTTCAGGTTGCAAATGTACCACCTTATTTTTGAAATACAAAATCAAAGGCAACAAATTTAAAGTCAGCCCAAAGCGTTTCGTTGAGGCCACTACGCAGCGCGAGGGCATTGGCCGTTCGGAGGCTAGTAGACACGCGCAATCCGCGAATCTTCGTTATCTTTGCGGCATGCGGAAACTTTCCATGGAGCAATTGCAACGCCCGACCGTTGCGCATTTCAAGGCCCAAGAGAAACTGCCAGTCACGCTGGTACTGGATGACGTGCGAAGCATGCACAACGTAGGTTCCATTTTTCGCACCGCCGACGGTTTTGCCGTCGAGCGCATCTTCCTGTGCGGCATCACCGGCACGCCCCCCCATCGCGAAATTGAGAAAACTGCCTTAGGCGCTACCCAGTCCGTCGACTGGCGCTACTTTGATACGGCCACCGAAGCCGCTGAGCTGCTCAGGCAGGAAGACTATCGGCTGGTGGCCGTGGAGCAAGCCCATGGAAGCACCCTGCTGCATCATTTCGCTCCGCTGCAAGGCCACCGGTATGCGCTGTTTTTTGGGAACGAAGTAAACGGCGTTTCCGACAACATCATGGAAATGGTAGACGGCTGCGTGGAAATCCCTCAGTTCGGAACCAAACATTCCTTCAACATCACGGTAGCGGCGGGAATCGTGCTATGGGAATGCTATAGCAAGTTGCAGTTACGACACCCCGAGCAAGCCTAAGCCGAGGCGCGCGAATGTTCCTGGATTGCTTCCATATATCACGCTAAAAGCGTAGCTTTGCGATACGTAAAAACCCATAAAGTAGATGAGTGTATTAGTCAACAAAGATTCGAAAGTCATCGTTCAGGGATTCACAGGGAACGAGGGCACATACCATGCTTCGCAAATGATTGAATACGGCACGCAGGTTGTCGGTGGCGTAACGCCCGGCAAAGGCGGCCAAACTCACTTAGAGCGCCCGGTATTCAACACGGTGGCAGATGCAGTGCGCGAAACCGGCGCCAATGTCTCCATTATTTTCGTGCCCCCCGCATTCGCAGCGGACGCGATTATGGAAGCGGCGCAAGCCGGTATCGAGGTGATCGTGTGCATCACCGAAGGCATCCCTACTAAGGACATGATTCAAGTCAAATCATATTTAAGCGATAAAAAATCTACGCTCATTGGCCCGAACTGCCCCGGCATTATCACGGCCGATGAAGCCAAAATCGGCATTATGCCCGGCTTCATCTTTAAAAAAGGCACAGTAGGCATCGTTTCCAAATCCGGAACCTTGACGTACGAGGCCGTTGACCAAACGGTAAAGGCCGGCCTGGGCATCACGACAGCCATTGGCATCGGTGGCGACCCCATCATCGGAACAACGACCAAAGAGGCCGTTGAGCTGCTGATGAATGATCCCGAAACCGAAGGAATCATCATGATCGGCGAAATTGGCGGTGGCATGGAAGCCGAAGCTGCACGCTGGATTAAGGAACACGGAACCAAGCCGGTGGTTGGGTTTATCGCCGGACAAACCGCGCCTCCCGGACGACGCATGGGCCATGCCGGCGCCATCGTGGGCGGAGCGGACGACACCGCAGAAGCCAAGATGAAAATCATGCGCGAGTGCGGCATTCGCGTGGTCGAGTCGCCTGCCGACATTGGCAGAGCCATGGCCGAAGAGCTCGCCGTTAAGGCATAATTTTTTGCATAAACAACTTCTATTCAAGCCCTAGCCACGCGCTAGGGCTTGTTCATTTTATAGGCGACCGCCCTGAACAACTTCCGCCCCGCAATGGTGTGAAAAAATGTTAAAAATTAGGTCGTCCGTAATTTAATTGTTTTATTTGCGTAACGAATAATGACAATCCTCTAGGATTTCCTTACACTTTATCGTAATTCACTACTACACGCACCATTCGCTCCTCACCCGCGGAGGACGAAAATGCAGGGAAAGAAACATGAAAAACAAGAAGAATCCGCTCCCATTCTTAATCGCAGGTTTATTATTTTTTATAGGTGCTGGCGTCATCTTCTCTTCGTTTGACGATTCACCAGCCACGGAAGTGCCACTCGAAGCAACAACGGTGGCCGAAGCACCCGAAGCTACGCATTTCGGTATTCCGCTCAGCTCCTACACCATCGAGGACAATACAGTTGGGAAGAACGAATTCCTGTCTACCATATTGCAACGCTACCACATCGAGCTTCCGACCATACACGCCATCGCCGAAAAATCAAAGGATGTATTTGATGTTCGCCGGATTAGCGTCGGAAATCCGTACACCGTCTTCAAAGATCCGGCAGGCAAGGCTGCCCTCTTCGTATACCAACCGAACGCCGTGGACTACATCGTATATGACCTGCGCGACTCGATTCGGGTCTACGCGGAACAGAAGCAAGTGGAACGCCGCTCCGAACAAGTGGCTGGTGTCATTGACGGTTCGCTGTACATGACGCTGCAAGAGCAGGGCGCGAGCACGGACTTGGCCGCACAATTAGCTGAAATCTACGGATGGGCCATCAACTTTTATCGGATCAACAAAGGAGACTGGTTTAAGATCATGTACGAGCGCACCTATGTTGAAGGTGAGCCGGTGGGCACAGGACGTATTTCGTCGGCGGTATTTTCACACAACGGCAAAGAATATCAAGCCCACTATTTCCAGGGCGATGACGAGGAAAAAGGCGGATACTATGACGAAAACGGCAAAAGCCTACGACGCAGTTTCTTGCGTGCACCCGTTAAATACACCCGCATCTCATCGCAATATACGATGCGGCGCCTGCACCCTGTGCAACGCGTATGGCGCGCGCATCTCGGCACCGATTTCGCCGCTCCGCACGGCACGCCGATCATCGCTACGGGCGATGGCGTCGTTGTCGAGTCTGCCTACGGTAGCGGCAATGGCAACTATGTGAAAATCAAGCACGACGACGTATACAGCACCCAATATTTGCACATGAGCAAACGGGCCGTTAAAAAAGGCCAACGCGTGGCGCAGGGCGAGGTGATTGGCTATGTGGGTAGCACGGGACTGGCCACAGGGCCCCACGTCTGCTATCGGTTTTGGAAGAACGGAAAGCAGGTAGATGCCATGGCCCAGGTATTTCCGCCCTCGACCCCCATAAAGGATGAATACCGGGTGGCATTCACGCGGATGTTGAACCAACAGCAGCAACAGCTTGCCCGCCTGAACGTAAATGGTGCCAACACCGAATTGGCGTATAAAAGCCGCTTGATAGACTTGGGCGAGTTGCTTTCCCAAACGCAGCAAGCGACCCCGGCCGACAGTACCGTTACGTACATCCACCACAGCATGCTATAGACGCTGGACTCCAAGCCTTCATGCAGTATCTTACGAATAATCGTATGCCATGCCTGCGCGGCATTTCTGGCTAGCCCATGACATTACAGATATTTTTCGTTTATTTGCAGTCTGATTAATGATGCTTCATGAGTTGGTTTAGACGTGACAAAGCCGGTATTAATACGGCTACAGAACATAAGAAAGAGGCTCCTGACGGACTTTGGAACAAGTGCCCGTCCTGCAAAAAGCCCCTGTTGAATATCGAACAGATCGAAAACAAGTACGTATGCCACTATTGCGGCTACCACTTGCGCATTGGCTCGGCGGCCTACTTTTCTATCGTTTTTGACGACAACCAATTCACCGAACTTTTTGCCGGACTGCGCTCCGGCGATCCGCTAGGCTTTGTCGATACCAAACCTTATACCGAGCGGCTAGAAGAAAGTTATGCCAAGACAGGACTTAATGATGCGATCCGCTGTGCACACGGCAAGATAGACGGCCAGGATTTGGTCGTCGCCTGCATGGATTTCACCTTTATCGGCGGATCGATGGGCTCGGTAGTCGGCGAAAAAATCGCCCGTTCCATCGATTATTGTATCGAGCACAAAATCCCCTTTTTCCTGATTTCAAAATCGGGT
The DNA here is from genome assembly GCA_964423925.1 of uncultured Sphingobacteriaceae bacterium. GTDB lineage: Bacteria > Bacteroidota > Bacteroidia > Sphingobacteriales > Sphingobacteriaceae > CAYRGQ01. Next base: position 48,140 of record CAYRGQ010000011.1, read on the forward strand.
GGCGCCCGCATGATGGAAGCAGCATTCTCGCTGATGCAAATGGCAAAAACGTCTGCTAAACTGGCAATGCTCAGCAAAGCCAAGTTGCCATATATTTGTCTGCTCACGGATCCCACTACGGGAGGCGTCACCGCGTCCTACGCGATGCTGGGCGACATCAACATTGCCGAGCCCGGCTCCCTTATTGGCTTTGCTGGGCCACGCGTCATCAAGGAAACCATCAAGAAAGACTTGCCGAAAGGATTCCAGACCGCTGAATTCGTGCTGGAACACGGCTTCCTTGACTTCATCGTGGATCGCAGGCAACTAAAGACCAAGCTTAGCTCCTTCTTGAAGCTCCTGGCATAGACTTTATTTCCCAATTTATCGCCAGTACACGCGAAAGCCCCAAGGCTGGCGCACAGTCAGGTATTGGAAATCGCGCTCGTGAGCGTATGCCTCCTTCTCAAACGAAATTGCGTAATAGGCCCGCCTTCTACTGCCGTGCTGCGCCCACCGAATAAGGAATTCGAAGGCATACAGCAGGTAAAACCCCACAACCAGCAACTCAAGGGCCTGCCTAAAATGGATGCGTTAGTGGTTAAGCAACACCGCATCTTGGCGACAGCTATCACTTGCCAGCAGGATAAAGGGGAATACGACGATGCCCCTGGCAAAGCCGAAACTAAATAGACGCGTGAGAAAACGACTGACGATAATCATACCCCGTTAAGCAAGCAAGCACAAGGATATCACGAATTTAACATTTTTTAGCAACTAATATCGGGAGGTTAGTCCTATCTTTGTGCACCTGACGTCCAAACCATTTACGGAATACAACAATACGTATGGCGAAAACGAAATATTATTACAATTCCCGCACGTTAAAATACGAAAAAGTCAAGAGGAGCACGAAGAAGATTGCGCTGCGCGTTGTAGGCTTTGTCACCAGCTCCTTTGCTTTCGCTATTTTCTTACTCTACATCGGCTTCACGTTCATTGATTCGCCCAACGAGAAACAACTGAAGCGGGAAATCAACCAAATGGCGTTGCACTACGACATCATGCAAGACCGCATGGCGCAGATCGAGGCGGCGCTCGGCAACATGCAGGATCGCGACGATAATATCTATCGTGTTATTTTCGAGGCTGAGCCGATCAGCGGCGATATCCGTAAGGCGGGATTTGGCGGGGTCAATCGCTATCGCGACCTAGAGGACTACGCCCACGCCGATCTGATGATCGAGTCGGCTAAAAAGCTGGATTATATCTCACGCGCGGTCTATGTGCAGTCGAAGTCGTACGACGAACTCACCGAAATGGCAATGTCTAAAGCAGAAATGATGGCCAGTATACCGGCTATCCAGCCGGTCGACAATCGTAAGATTCGCGGTGCTATTTCCGGATTTGGCGTACGCATTCACCCAGTCCACAAAATTCGTAAAATGCACTCTGGCATCGACTTCACAGCGCCTATCGGCACGCCGGTGTATGCTACGGGCAACGGCCGGGTCGAAGCGGCTGGTTATGATGGCGGGTATGGCTTGCGCGTGATGATCGATCACGGATACAGCTATAAGACCCTCTACGGACACATGAGCAAGTCGACGGTGCGTGCCGGGCAACGCGTAAAGCGGGGCGACCTGATTGGCTACGTAGGCAATACAGGTACATCTACCGGCCCGCATCTCCATTACGAAGTGCATAAAAATGGTAGCCCCGTTAATCCGGTCAACTTCATATTCAGTGACCTCACCCCCACCGAATATGCGGCCATTTTGGATGCGGCGTCACAGGAGAACCAGTCGTTTGACTAGGTCAGCCACAAGACACACCCCAATTTGGGACTGAGCCACTTGCAAATGCAGCCCGTCCCATGTATATTTGTTGGAAGGAGAAGAAGCTTCTAATCACCATGCCATATAAAGACCGTGAAATAAACAAGCTGTACTACACCATGGGTGAAGTCACCAAAATGTTTTCTGTGAACGCGTCGCAGATCCGGTTTTACGAGAAGGAGTTCGACATCATCCAGCCCAAGAAAAACAAAAAAGGCAATCGCCTATTCACGCCCGAAGACATCGCTAACCTTAAGATCATCTTCAGTTTGGTCAAGGAAAAAGGCTACACGCTCCAAGGTGCACGGGAATATCTTAAGAAAAACAAGAACGAGGCGCGGGAAAACCAGCGCGTAATCGATTCGCTCCATCGGCTGAAGGATTTCCTGATCGACGTTCGGGATAACCTCTAACGGCAATCGGCCAGCGCGCTATTTCGCTAGCTCCACCACTTCCAAATTTCCTATTCGGTCACCCTCGATGTCAAATCGCATCAAGGTTCGGACGTTGTGCCACCCTTGCTTTCCAGCTGCGCCAGGATTAAGGTGCAAGCATTGCAACTTTTGGTCAAACATGACCTTGAGGATATGGGAATGCCCCGAGATAAAGAGTTTCGGCGGGCGCAGTTGGATTTCTTTCTTGACCTGCGGACTGTAGCGGCCTGGGTATCCACCAATGTGCGTCATCCATACATCCACCGCCTCGCACGTAAAACGTAAGTGCTCAGGATAAGTTTGCCGGATGTCCTGCCCATCAATATTCCCGTACACGCCACGCAGCGGCTTAAACGCGGCTAACTTGTCTGCCACGCCGACATCGCCGAAATCGCCTGCATGCCAAATCTCGTGGCAGGATTCGAAATGTCGGAAAATAGCGTCGTCAAGGAATCCGTGGGTATCTGAGAGTAATCCAATTTTTATCACGTTTGTCGGTTATGGGTGTGCATCAAAATTCGAAAGTAAGGATTCAAAAAGCCAAAAAGAAATCCCCCAGCAACTGTCGATAAAGCATGCTGTGCTTCCCCTGTTCGGCGTAGATGACGGCAGGCGGACGCTGTTCACACGTGCCTGCGCTCCCAAACGATACGATACGCCGAATGGGCGCTTTCTCCGCGAAGGAATGGATTGCAACGTGCCATTGGCAAGCCAGACCAAATTCGGTGTCGGCTCGATCGCGCAGCTCATCCGCCAGCAAGACCGGCAGTATCAACTGAAGGGAGCCTGCGGTCGTCAGCCAGCCCGTGGCCCGGTTAAGCAACAACGAAAAAAAGGGCCAGTCGGCGTGCCGCGCCAAGCGCTTGCGTACATCTGGGTTTTTTAGCGAATCGACAAAATACGGCGGATTCGAAACGATTAGATCATACCTGCCCGCGGGTTCGAAATCTGCCAAACCTACGCACCGGCATACCATGCGGGCGGCAAAAGGAGATCGTTCGAAGTTCTGGCGCGCAGCCTCAGCAGCTAGGGGGTCGATTTCGATTGCGTCAATCGTGGCCTGGGAAAAGCGTTGAGCAAGCATCAGCGCTATGACACCCGTCCCGGTGCCGATGTCTAGGATACGCTGGGGAGAGGACGCTTCCGCCATCGCACCCAAGAGTACACCATCGGTATTGATCTTCATCGAACAGCCGGCCTGATCGACATCAAATTGCTTGAAACGGAATATGCCTGACATTTGCGGCATAAAAGTAACGTTCACTTGCCACATAACCTAGCACGGGTATCTCCACCGCATACTTTCAGCTTAATTTTTCTTCGTCGTGTTTTTTTCCTAAAATTGTATAAGCACTTATCCAATTACTAAATTATGGACTTCTACCAATCGCTCGGCGGTCTCGTACTCGGTAGTCGCCTGAGGCGGGTCAGCGAATACTTCATCGCAGAGGTAAACAAAACTTACGAATACCACCGTATCGACTTTGAGGCAGGCTGGTTTCCCATGTTTCATTTGTTATCCATTCACGAGGAACTATCCATCAAAGCGATTTCCGATATACTATCCGTTTCACATTCGGCATCAAGCCAGTTGGTCAGCCAACTCAAAAAGAAAGGCTTGGTAGGCCTGTCGCGCAGCACAGAGGACGGTCGCAAGCAATTAGTCCGCCTGACGGACAAAGGAATCCAAGTCCTCGCCCAGGTACAACCCGTGTGGGACACCATCCGCACTACCATGACAGAACTCCTTGAGGGAAACCATACGACTGCGACGCTCCTGCCCGCCATCACCGCGTTGGAAAACGAATTTGCAGCGCGCCCGCTATCCGAACGACTCATTAGCCAAGCACAACTAACATCCATTCATCATGAATAAACCCTTCCGATACGGTGTAGATCGATTGACGATCGATAGCACGATACGGCTTTGCCAAGGCAAATGCCGAGGCCTGTTGACGGACGAGGCGTTGGACAACGTGGCTCGGTCGGCCGGCTTCGTAGATGAAATTGTCGTGCGCAACAAGGTTGTTTACGGCATAAATACGGGTTTCGGTCCACTCTGCGACTCGGTCATATCAGCTACCGAAACAGCGCAGCTGCAGCACAACTTGCTGATGAGCCACGCGGTGGGCGTGGGAAACCCCATTGCGCCCGAATTGGCCAAAACGATGATGATTATCAAAGTACATGCCTTGGCCCAAGGTTTTTCGGGTGTCAGGCCGACGACCGTACAGCGTATTATCACGATGGTGGACCACGATATCATTCCAATAGTGCCGTCCCAAGGCTCCGTAGGGGCCTCCGGCGATCTAGCACCCCTCTCCCACCTGTTTCTGCCCCTAATTGGCCTCGGCGAAGTACTTTATGAAGGTCGCATACACCCGAGTGCGGAGGTCTTGTCGCGACTCGGACTAGCGCCCTTGCAACTCGCCCCCAAGGAGGGGCTGGCGCTCATCAATGGCACCCAATTTATCGCCGCCCACGCCGTCCATGCGCTGTATCGGCTTCACAACTTGTTGGAAGCGGCGGACTTGATAGGAGCCATGTCAATTGACGGGCTGGTCGGATCGTATAAGCCGTTCGATCCTCGCCTGCATGAAATTCGTCCGTTTCCCGGCAACCAGCTCGTGGCGCACCGCCTGTGGCAGTTACTCAGCCGCTCGGAAATTGCCAATTCGCATCCCGATTGCGGAAGGGTACAAGATCCGTACTCCCTGCGCTGTATCCCCCAAGTGCATGGGGCCTCGCGCACGGCCTGGCAGCACCTGCGGGAGCTCACGGAGATCGAAATCAATGCTGTCACAGACAACCCAATTATTCTCAGTGCGACGGATACGATCAGTGGCGGCAACTTTCACGGACAGCCCCTAGCCATGGCGCTAGACTACGCGACTACAGCGGCGGCCGAACTAGGAAATATTTCGGATCGACGCAGCTACCTCATCATCGAAGGACGATACGGCCTCCCTAAACTGCTAATACAGGATGCCGGGTTAAACTCCGGCTTTATGATTCCTCAATACACGACTGCGGCTTTGGTCTCCGAAAACAAAACACTTTGCTTCCCCGCCAGCGCCGACAGTATCCCCACCTCGCTCGGCCAGGAAGACCACGTGTCTATGGGATCGATCAGCGGGCGCAAGCTCAACCAGGTCCTGGATAACCTCGAAAACATCCTAGCCATCGAGCTGCTGTATGCGGCACAAGCGCTGGATTTTAGAAGGCCGTTAAAGTCGTCACCCGTGCTGGAACACTGCCACCAACTTGTCCGAAGCGAAGTGCCGTTTGCTGACAAGGACCGGATTTTTGCCCAGGATATAAACAAACTCCGGCAACTGATTGCCGACGGCCGCTTTGTAGCGGAAGCCAGCGAAACCGCAGCCGCTTTACACGTTGAACTAAACGACCCCCGTTATGAATCTTTCAAACTTTCTTGATCGATACGCCAAGCATCCGCATTACTACGCACCTACAGGAAGCACGCTCCACGCCAAAAGCTGGCATACTGAAGCGCCTTTGCGTATGTTGCTGAACAACCTCCACGCCGAAGTCGCCGAGGACCCCGCGTCGTTGGTCGTATATGGAGGCATCGGACAAGCGGCTCGAAACCGGGAAGCCTTGGAAAAAATTATCGCCTTGTTGTTGGAACTGGATGACGACCATTCCCTCCTTGTTCAGTCGGGAAAACCCGTCGGCATCATCCGGTCGCACCCCGAGGCGCCCCGCGTACTCATCGCCAACAGCAACATCGTACCGAAATGGGCCACTTGGGACCATTTTAACGAGCTCCGCGCCAAAGGCCTGATGATGTACGGGCAGATGACAGCTGGAAGCTGGATCTACATCGGCAGCCAAGGAATTTTACAAGGTACTTACGAAACGTTCGTCGCCTGCGGGCAAAAGCACTTCGGCGGCGACCTGCGCGGACGCCTAGTAGTCAGCGCCGGCCTGGGAGGCATGGGGGGCGCGCAACCACTCGCGGCCACCATGGCAGGCGCGGTATTTGTCGGCGCCGACGTCGACGCAGCCCGCATCTGTAAGCGTATGGAAACACGCTATATTGATAAAATGACGGATTCACCAGACGAGGCCCTGCTATGGGCGAAACAAGCAGTCGCCAACAAAGAGGCTGTCTCGATCGGTGTGATAGCGGACGCGGGAGACTTTCTCGCCAAACTCATCGACGAGGAAGTAGTCCCCGACATCCTTACCGACCAAACTTCAGCCCACGACCCCGTCAACGGGTATATTCCGAACGGACTAAGCCTTGCGGAAGCCGCCGCACTACGCGAGCGCGATCCGGAAACGTATAAAGAGCGCGCCTTGCAGAGCATGGCGCGGCATGTCGGCTACATGCTGGAGTTGCAACGCCGTGGGGCGATTACGTTTGATTATGGCAATAATCTACGTGAATTTGCCAAGGAGGGCGGGGAGTCGAACGCCTTTGACTTTCCGGGCTTTACGCCGGCTTTTATTCGACCGCTATTTTGCGAAGGAAAAGGCCCCTTCCGATGGGTGGCTCTCTCTGGCGATCCGAACGACATCTATACCACAGACGAAGCGTTGATGGCGCTTTTCCCCGAAAACAACGGGCTACAGACGTGGCTGCGTCAAGCCCGCGAAAAAATCGCGTTCCAAGGCCTCCCCGCCCGCATCTGCTGGCTGGGCATGGGCGAGCGCGAAAAAGCGGGGCTACTGTTTAACGAGCTCGTCAGGTCTGGCAAAGTGACAGCACCGATTGTTATTGGACGTGACCACCTCGACTGCGGGTCAGTAGCATCGCCGAACCGTGAAACCGAGTCGATGAAGGACGGCTCTGACGCCGTATCTGACTGGTCCTTACTCAACCTGATGAGCAATACCGCTGGAGGAGCTACATGGGTATCCTTCCATCATGGTGGAGGCGTAGGGATGGGCTATTCCCAACATGCAGGCGTGGTGATCGTGGCGGATGGCACCGATCGTGCTGCCGCCTGTCTCCGGAGGGTGTTGCACAACGACCCCGCCATGGGGGTCTTTCGACACCACGACGCCGGCTACGAAACGGCTACAGCCTTTGCTGAAAAGTTTGGTTTAACGATTTAGGGACGAACGCACAATATACTACTGCAAAAACAGATCGACATGAAGTTAATTGGCCCCTTTTCCCAACTCCTTTCCATGCGGGGTCTCCCTGCCAACGGTCCGATTGCGGATGAAAAACTGGATATCATCGTCGACGGCGGCGTTGTCGTGGACCGTGGACGCATCCAAGCAGTAGGCCCGTTCGAAGCGTTGGCCAAAACATATCCAACGGCCGAAACCGAGGAAATCGCGGGTAAGCAGACTCTGTTTCCCGGCTTTATTGATTGTCACACCCACATCTGCTATGGTGGCACTCGTGCAAGGGACTACGCCTTGCGGGTATCGGGCAAGAGCTATCTGGATATTGCCAACGCCGGGGGCGGGATTTGGGACACGGTCCTGCAAACGCGCCACACCTCGCAACGAGAACTGGTCCAACTTACCGCCAGTCGGGCGGATCGACTCCTACGGCAAGGAATTACGACGATCGAAGTGAAAAGTGGCTACGGACTCGATACTGCCAGCGAATTGGACATGTTGCGCGCGATTGCCGAAGCCAACCACTCAACCGTGGCCGACCTCATCCCCACCTGCCTCGCTGCCCATATCGCACCCCGCGACTTCACGGATACACCTGCCGCTTATCTACAGCACCTGGTTAACACCCTACTACCAGCCATAAAACAGAATAGGTTGGCCGACCGCGTAGACATCTTCGTGGAGGACACAGCTTTCAGCACCACAGATGCCGAGACGTATATTCGGGCTGCACGCGAATTGGGGTTTTCCATTACGGTGCATGCTGACCAATTTACCGCAGGAGGATCCGCGCTGGCTGTAAACTACGGAGCGTTATCGGCTGACCACCTAGAGGCTAGTGGCGAGAGGGAAATCAGACTGCTTGCCCAGTCCGACACCGTAGCCGTCGCACTGCCCGGCGCCTCGCTCGGCTTAGGCATGGCCTTCGCGCCCGCCCGCCGCTTGCTTGATGCCGGCGCCTGCCTAGCTATTGCTAGCGACTGGAATCCAGGCTCCGCCCCCATGGGCGAACTACTAACCCAAGCCGCGATATTGGGCGCCTACGAAAAGCTCTCGCTGGCCGAAACGTTAGCCGGATTAACCTATCGCGCAGGGCGGGCACTTGCCCTCGACGATCGTGGCTGCCTATCTGCGGGACTGCTGGCGGATATGCAAGCCTACAACACTGACGATTATCGCGATCTTTTCTACAACCAAGGCACGTTAAAACCTACGATGGTATGGAAACATGGAAACCGAACTGTTTAGACACAACCTACTATCGCTCTCCCCTACGAGCGGAATGGCAAGGCCGGGTAGACGGAACCGAACCGGAACACCTGCGCTGGCACCAACAAATGGCCTTCGTCGACCTATCAGTCGCGCCATTGCCGGATTTGGCGGGTACCATCGTTTTCATGGGGTTTGCCTGTGACGAGGGCGTCCGTCGCAATAAAGGGCGTGTAGGTGCGCGAAACGGGCCTAAAGCCCTGCGAAGCGCATTGGCCAACTTACCGGCGAATCATCCCCCACTCCCGTTGGTAGACGCAGGTGACATCATTTGTTCGGACGAGAACCTTGACGGCGCGCAAGATCAGCTGGCATGGGCCGTATCCACCATTTTGCAAGCCGGGGGCTTCCCCATACTGCTGGGTGGTGGCCATGAGATTACCTTTGGACATTACCGAGGCATAGCGCACGCCACCAAGCAACCCGTAAGTATCATCAACTTCGACGCGCACTTCGACAACCGTCCTCCACAAGACACCGGTCCTAGCTCAGGTACGGGCTTTTGGCAAATCGCGGAAACCTTCCAGCCTGCTTACCAAGATTTTGCCTACTTAGCGATTGGCATACAGACCGCCAGTAATACCCAGGCGCTTTTTGCCACAGCCGATAAGACAGGGACTCGATATATCCTGGCTGCGGATTTCCATGCCAATAGCCAAGCGCGGATCAAAACGGAGGTTGAGTCGATACTACAACGTGGGGCTGGAATCTACCTGACGATCGATTTGGATGTTTTTGCGGCTCCGCATGCGCCTGGCGTGAGTGCACCTGCCTACAATGGCATCGCGCCTGACCATGTCTTTTTCGACTGCCTCAATCACATCTTGGATAGTGGCCAGGTGGTCGCTGTCGACCTAGCCGAACTCAACCCCGAATGGGACATCGACAACCGAACGGCGCGCCTCGCCACCAGCATCATACACCACATTATCACGCGCCTCTAACCCACGTGTGCGTCAGGTTTCGACCGTGGGCTCGAGTTTGTAGCCACTCCGTTTGTTCACCACAAGGGCAATCATTGCATCTCCCGAGATATTGACTACCGTTCGGCACATGTCCAGCGGACGGTCTACCGCAAGAATGAGGAAAATGCTGGCCGGATCTACTCCGATGGACTCCAGGACGATGACCAGCATAATCATGCCCGCGCCGGGTACGGGAGCGGAGCCAATGGAAGCAAGCGTAGCAGTTAATACGATCGTTAGTTGGTCCACTAAGGATAGGTCATGGCCGGTAACCTGCGCGATAAAGACGGCGGCTACAGCCTGGTACATACAGGTTCCGTCCATATTAACTGTCGCGCCTATCGGAAGTACGAATCCACTGATTTTCTTGTTGACACCTAAACGTTCTTCCACGCATTCCGTCGTCACGGGAAGCGTGGCCGCGGACGAACTGGTCGAGAAGCCCACGAGTTTGGCCGGCAATATTTTCTTGTAAAATTGGAGAGGGCTCATGCCTCCAAACACCTTGATAATTGTAGCATATATGACGTATAGCAAGATCAGCAAGCCAAAAACGACTGTCAGGCTGTACATACCCAATGCGACAAACACGTCCGGCGATTCGATCTCCACGACCAGGGCCAGCATCAAGCCAAATACACCGATTGGCGCCAACCGCATAATCATGTCAACAATCTTGAGAATCACATCCGCCGCGCCATTAAATAGCGCAACCAATGGCTCACTTCGCTCCTTGGGAATCATCATCAAGGCCACGCCGCACAGGATGGTGAAAAGGATAACCTGCAGCATGTTGACATTGGAGCTCACAGCGCCAAAAATATTCTCGGGAACGATATCCACCAGCGGCTGAAGTGGCCCCCGGTTTGCCGCGACTTCCTCAGCGCGTTGTACCGCGGCATCGGCAACATCCTCATACTGCGATTGCATCTCTACACGCGTTTGCTCGCTTACGTAGTCGCCCGGACGAATGGAATTGACCACTCCCAGCCCGACGGCAAGAGCGATTAGCGTCGTGATCATATATATCACAAACGTTTTTGAACCCATACTGGATAGCTGGGTCAAATCTTTCAGGTTAGCAATACCGGTAATCAGGGAGGTGATGATTAATGGAATCGCGATAAGCTTCAATAGGTTGATAAAGATCGTACCGAACGGCTTAATCCAGTCGACGGCAAAATCCTTGCCCCAGGAAAACTGGGACAACAATACGCCGAACAACACGCCCAACACTATCCCCAATAGAATCTGCCAATGCAACGCTAGCTTCTTTTTCATGAATTCGGTATCTATCTGTTATCGATTTATAATGGTCGCATCATGCCAAGACATCGTAACAGGATCTTGACGCTTGCGTCTATTTGGCAGCAGTTTCCATGCTATACACGCAATCGTTTAATTGCCGCTAATATATTATATAATGAGGCAATCCTCAAACCCAAACGTCAAAAGGGAGCTAAATACACGATGAAAAAACCGAATTAAAACGGTAAAAAATGGGCAGTTCATCCTCGTGTAAGCCACATTTTCGTAAGTTTGTACATGATTTCTACTTATCTACTGCTGGGCACCAATTTGGGTGATCGGCTCGGCCAGCTCGATCGGGCTAGACGTGCGATTGGGGAAAATATTGGCGAGCTCGTCGCCTGTTCAGCTGTGTATGAAACCGAAGCGTGGGGTAATCCGGACCAGCCCGACTACCTCAACCAAGTAATTAATGTCCGCACTCCACTGGAGGCAACAGTCCTGCTAGACGTTGTGCATACGATCGAAAAGGCATTGGGACGCGACCGCAAGGAAAAATGGGGTGCCCGCGTCATCGATATAGACATTTTGTTTTACGGCGAAGAAGTCATCGAGGCCGAGCACCTGCACGTGCCCCATCCTCATATCCACGAGCGCCGCTTTGTACTTGTTCCCCTAGCCGAGATAGCAGGCCATTTCGTGCACCCGACTCTTTTACAGCCCATCAGCAACCTGCTGGAGGCAACCTCCGACACCTTGAGCGTGAAACTCCACGAATCTGCACCGGCCACAGAAAACAGTCCTCATGGAATTTGAAATTGCCAACACTCAATATCTGGAAGAGCTTTCCAATGGAAATACCGCCATCATCCGCCAGATTGCCGAACTGTTTCTTGAACAGACTCCGGGCGACATCGATCTGCTCGCAGCCTATGTCCGCGACGAGGACTGGGATGCCGCGTACAAACAGGCCCATTACGTCAAGCCTACCTTGATCTACGTAGGGGCCAACGGACTGCACAAGGAAATCTCGGCCATCGAACGGTTGGCCAAAGAGCGGCAGGAGCTACATAGGCTACCGGCCATGGTAGACGACGTGCTGCCTAAACTGGCGATACTCTATGACGAGCTAAACGCCTATTTGAAAACAATGGACTAGACTAATCCCGAATTAGGACAAGGGCTTGATTTGGAACTCGTATGTTTCCATAATCACGTTGGCCAATAGCTTTTTACAAGCCTCATCTACTTTCTGCTTCGCAGTTTCCTCGTCGACTGCTTCCACTTCCAAGGTAATCCGCTTGCCAATGCGCACATTACTGATCTCGGCCAATCCCAAGTTTTTCATGCTACCGGTTACTGCTTTTCCTTGCGGGTCAAGGATTTCTTTATGGGGCATCACGTTGATCTCAGCCAAAAATTTCATGTCGCTCTTTTAAAATAAATGAAAGAAAATACAAAATAAAGCACCAATATGATTGGTATTGCCGCAAATTTAAACAAACCAATCAATACTATGCCTATAATAATCAAAATGAATTTTTCGCGGTTCTTTTGCCAGGACAGCGAGTCGAATTTCAGCGAAAACAGCCGCATTTCGCTGATAAGCAAATAGCTCGTCAGCGCGATGCACGCTATCAAAAAGTAAATGGAATGGACCACCGCCGGGTATTGCGTCGCCACGAAGGGGAGCGACACCACGAAAAAGGCGTTGGTGGGCGTGTTTAAGCCAATGAAATCAACGGTTTGCCGAGTATCGATATTGAACTTTGCCAACCGGATAGCCGAAAACACAGTGACCACAAACCCAAGGTATGGCAACCAAGCATTGGCCGGAGCAGCAATCTGCAGCAACTGATAGAAAACTGCGCCCGGAACTGCCCCGAAGCTAACCACATCGGCCAAAGAATCCAGTTCCTTGCCCAAGGGTGAGCTGACGCGAAGGGCACGCGCGACTAATCCGTCTAGCAAATCAAACACCCCCGATGCCACTACACAGTAGGCCGCCACGTCAAGTTGTCCCCGCAAGGCGAAAACTAACGCCACGCACCCCGCAAACAGGTTGAGGGACGTGATCGCATTGGGAAGGTGCTTTTTAATACCCATGTGGATTATGATACACGTTTTTGGCCACGCCATCGCACAGCGTGGCTAAAGCAAAATCCCGGCACGGGAAGCCTGTATGGCATCGCCCGACCCGGGATTAAAATACATTAGGATACGTGGCGCTTAGCCGTTCATGCTGATGAGGAACTCTTCGTTTGACTTGGTGCCCCGCATCTGTGCCAGCAAGAACTCCATTGCTTCGTTTGAGTTCATGTCGGCCAAGTGATTGCGAAGTACCCAAATGCGATGCAAGGTATCTCGGTCGTTGAGCAGATCGTCTCGACGGGTGCTAGACGCCGTAAGGTCAATTGCAGGGAAGATACGCTTGTTAGACAGTTTACGGTCGAGCTGAAGCTCCATGTTGCCCGTGCCTTTGAATTCCTCGAAAATCACTTCGTCCATTTTCGATCCGGTATCGATCAAAGCCGTTGCGAGAATCGTCAGCGAGCCGCCGTGCTCGATATTACGGGCAGCACCGAAGAAGCGCTTTGGTTTGTGCAACGCGTTGGCATCGACACCACCGGAAAGGATTTTGCCAGAGGCTGGCGCAACCGTGTTGTATGCACGGGCCAATCGAGTAATGGAGTCGAGCAGAATGACCACATCGTGTCCACACTCGACCATGCGCTTGGCTTTCTCTAGTACAATATTGGCGATTTTAACGTGTCGCTCGGCCGGCTCGTCAAATGTCGACGACACGACCTCGGCACGCACGCTACGTGCCATGTCGGTCACCTCTTCCGGGCGCTCGTCAATAAGCAGGATAATCAGATAAACTTCGGGATGGTTTTTAGCGATGGCATTAGCCACATCTTTCAACAACATGGTTTTACCCGTCTTGGGCTGCGCCACGATCAGGCCGCGCTGCCCCTTGCCAATGGGCGTGAACAGGTCCATGATCCTCGTGGAGTAGTTGTTAGCACCGGTATACAGGTTCAACCGCTCCGTCGGGAACAATGGCGTCAGGAAATCAAAGGGCACCCGATCGCGTACCTGGGCCGGGTTCTGGCCGTTGATCGCCTCCACCCGTACCAACGGGAAATATTTCTCGCCTTCCTTAGGCGGGCGTATACTGCCGCGGACGGTGTCACCGGTTTTCAAACCGAACAGTTTGATTTGCGACTGCGATACGTAGATATCGTCAGGGGATGTAAGGTAGTTGTAATCCGAAGAACGGAGGAAACCATAACCGTCGGGCATAATTTCCAGCACGCCCTCATTAACGATCACATTGTCAAAATCCGTCACGGTAGCGGGCACTTCGGTGCGGCTAGCCGCTACCTTGCCGTTGCTAGGCGCTACATCTTCCGTTGCTTCTGGCCGTTTGGATGATTCAGTATATGCACGTGGCGCTTCTTCGCCTTGCGTTTCTTCCTTGCGGGGCCGGAACGAAACCGGTTCAGCCACTTTCACCGTTCGCGTGCGCTTTCTAGGGCGTTCTTCAGCGGCAGCGGGTTCCGAAGCGGCATCCTCCAATACTTCCGCAGGTTCATTGGATTCGTCTCCCGAACTGATAATTTTTTGGATAAGCTCTTGCTTTCGCAACTTTTCCGCGTCCGAAATACCAATCAACTTGGCAATCTCGCGAAGTTCCGAAACGAGCTTCGCATTCAATTCATTAATATCCATCAATATAAATTAAAATAAGGATTTGCTGATTTCACAAAGAATTCCACCCAACGATCAGTCTCTGCTGTTTACCGTTCATGTAATTTGGTATTCATCTTGACCCCTCAGAATTCCACCGACTTTCGAGATTTTGGGATGATTTTGAGAATTATTCCGCAAATAACGGCATAAGATTTGTAAATTCAAAAATATCTGGAAAAAACCTACGGTTTAACTACCGCATAATGTTCCCCTGGGACCCCTGATAGCCAAGGACCCTAACTACTGACAACGTGCAACGGAGCCCCTGTCAGGCCCTGTTGGCAGCTACCTCGGACCGCCGCGCGGGATGGGTCACGCCGCTTCTAAAGATAACCTAAAAACAAATAAAAAGTTTGAATATTTGGAGTGATTTTATCTATGTTAGATGAATTTTTCACAACACACCCAAATATTATGAGTCAAACATCCAATAAAGGGTATGCATCGGCATTGTACTCGCTGACTATGGTCTTCTTTTTCTGGGGCTTTTTGGCGGGCGCAAATGGCGTATTCATCCCCTTTTGCAAATCTTACTTCAACCTCACGCAGTTCCAATCGCAGCTGATCGACTCGGCCTTCTATGGCGCCTACTTCATCGGCTCGCTTTTGCTATACCTTTACTCGAGCAAGGTCGGGTTTGATTTCCTCAATAAAATCGGATACCAGAAAGGCATTGTATACGGCCTGCTCATTTCCGTTGCGGGGGCGGGTAGCATGATTCCTGCCGTGCACAGCGGCGAATACATGTTTATCCTTGGCGCATTCTTCCTCATTGCGTTGGGTTTCTCGCTGCAGCAGACCGCGGCCAACCCTTTTGCGGTGGCTCTGGGCGACCCGGCGACCGGGGCCCACAGGCTCAGCCTGGCCGGCGGCGTCAACTCATTCGGCACCATGATCGGCCCTATCCTCATCACCCTGATTCTGTTTGGAACGGTAGTGGCCACTCCGGAGCAGGTAGCTGCCGCACCGATGTCGTCCATTGACATCTTATTTATGATCCTTGGCGGCGTTTTCTTGCTGGTAGCAGTGTTCTTTGCCATTCGTAAGATGCCTCGTGTCACATCGGACGACGAGCCCGAACAAAGCTCCAAGCTAACGAGCGCTCTGGTGGCCATCACGGTTGCCTTGCTGGCCATTATCGGTATCGGCTACCTCCTGCCCGAAAGTGCGGGCGACGTGGGTACGCTCGCCTTACTTTTTGTGTCCTTATTGGTCGTGGTACTCACCCTGCTGTTTTCCAACGCCTCCGCGCAGAAGAACGGTGCGGGCTGGGGCGCCATGCAGTATCCTCAATTGACGCTCGGCATGCTCGCTATCTTCGTCTACGTGGGCGTAGAAGTGACGATACAGAGCAACTTGGGCGCCCTATTGCATACGCCAGCGTTTGGTAGCTATGATGAATCCCAGATCTCGCATTATATCTCCCTGTACTGGGGAAGCCTGATGATCGGCCGTTGGATGGGTGCAGTCACCATATTCCAGATGAGCAAGCGCATGCGTATGATTTTGAGTGTTTTAGTGCCGTATATTACCTTTGCGATTATCCTCATCGTTAACTGGGTGAGTGGCCGCGATGTGTCTGAACTCTACGTATATGGCATTTGTATCGCGGTGATGATCGCCGCCAACTTCTGGGCGCAGTCCAAGCCAGCCAAATTGCTTATGGCCCTCGGAGTAGTCGGAGTGGTAGCGATGCTGATCGGTCTCCATACCGATGGACGCGTGGGCTTGTTTGCATTCATCAGCGGCGGTCTGGTATGTTCCATCATGTGGCCCGCCATTTTCTCGCTCAGCATTACTGGCCTAGGCAAGTACACCAGCCAGGGTTCCGCCCTGCTCATCATGATGATTCTCGGGGGTGCCATCATCCCGCCGTTGCAGGGAAGCATTGCCGACGTTTTGGATAGCATCCACCTCTCCTATTGGGTGACCGTGGCGTGCTTTGCCTACCTGGCGTTCTTTGCTTGGAAGGTGGGCGACATCCTGAAAAAGCAAGGCTACGACATCGAGAACCTCGAGGGAGGCGGCTCCCACTAAAAGTATTACGGCCCTACGTGCCGTACGACAGGATTGACCGCAAAGCCGGCGGGCAGTGCCCGCGGATTTGGCGTTTTGTCAAATAAGTGCCACGTGCCTATGTTTTATTTGTAATAAAACACTAATTTGCGAGCACAAAACCTCCGTCTGCCGAGCGATCGCAGACGGTATAGTTGGGCAAAAAGATTGTATTATATCATAAAACTAAAAACCAAAGCATGATCATAATTGCAGATGGCGGATCGACTAAGACGAATTGGTGCCTCTTGGACGAATCGGGAAAGAAAATCTACTTCAACACGGAGGGCTACAATCCTTATTTCGTAGATAGCAATTACATTGTCAACTCGTTAAACAAAGGCTTACCAAGTGATTTACCGTTCGAGAAGATCACGGAAGTGAACTACTACGGCGCAGGAGTGCACAACGAAGAAAAAGCAGCCATTGTAGTGGAAGCCATCCAACAAGTATTCAAAAACTCGAGAGTATTCGTGGGCCACGACCTGCTGGCCGCCGCGCGTGCCCTGCTGGGCAACAATCCTGGCTTTGCGGCAATCCTGGGTACAGGCACCAATACTTGTATCTACGACGGCAACGAAATAACTCATAACATCGACTCGGCTGCCTACATCCTTGGCGACGAGGGCAGCGGCTGCTACATTGGCAAGCGGATATTAACGGATTACATCCGGGGCTATATGCCCGAGAAAACCTGTGCGGCGTTTTGGGAAACCTACAGGCTGACGCCAGACGACGTGATGGACGCCGTATATACCAAGCCACTAGCCAACCGGTTTTGTGCAAGCTTCAGCAAATTTGTGTATGACGTGACGGTAGACATCGGCTACTCGCGCGGCATTGTCGAATCGGCGTTCGATGCCTTCTTCCAAAACTTGGTGACGCGCTATCCGGATTATCAGTCCTACACTTTCAACTGCATCGGATCCGTAGGTTACAACTTCCGCAACGTACTGGAAGAGAAAGCCAAAACATACGGCATGGAGGTGGGTCGCATCATCCGCTCCCCGATCGACGACTTGGTGCAGTTCCACGTAGACCGGCTTAACAAATAAAAGCAAGCGAAACTTCACTTAAAAAAACGGATGGCCCAAACGAGCCATCCGTTTTTGTTTTCTTCCCTTCGTGAACTCACAGCTCGAGCGATTCGCCGATCGCTGGCAAATGCAACGTAATATTCACATCGGCAAATTGCCGTTTCGCCTCATCCGTGTCTACCTGAATGGGAGGGAACGTATTGTAGTGGATGCCCACTACTTGCTTGCAGTTAATCCATTGCGCCGCCACTACGGCGTCAGACACGTCCATGGTATAATGCCCACCGATGGGCAGGAAAGCCAAGTCGATACCTGGGTTTTCCAACAGTTTCATTTCCATGGTGAGGGCGGTATCACCAGCGAAATACACGTTTTTACCGTCAGCCTTGAGGACGAAACCGACCGGCTGCCCACCGTATTGGCCGTCAGGCGTAGCGCTGGTATGCAGGGCATAAACCATTTTCACCGAGCCAAAATCTGTCTGGATCGTCCCTCCAAAATTAAACTCCACGATGCGATCGGGATCGACGCCCTGCCGCCCTACCCAAGCGGCCGTCTCGACGATGGCAAGCACTTTGGCACCGCTTTGCCGCTGAATAGCCGCCATGTCCGCTACGTGGTCTTCGTGCGCATGACTGAGGAGAATGTAATCAGGACGGAGCTCCCCTACCGCGATATGCGACGCCGCTGGATTAGGGGTAATAAAAGGATCGAATAAAATCTTGCTTTTCAATGTTTCCAGCATGACGCTGGAATGTCCGTAATACGTTACTTTCATAATCATATAAGCTCTAGCGAATGAAGAAATAAATCTACTGGCCAAACATGCCACCGATGCCGCCCAACATATCCTTGGTAGCGGCTTGCATCTCAGTCTGGCTAATGTTGTCCGCCTGCTTGACGGCATGGTTCACCGCTACCACGAGCAGCTCTTCCAACTCCTCGCGATCTGCCTGGTCCAAAAAGTCCGGATCGATGAATATATTCTTGAATTCTCGGTTGGCCGTCGCGGTCACTTGGATTTTGCCACCCTCGGCCTCGCCAATGACGGTTACCGTATCTAGGCGTTTCCGAATTTCTTCTGCTTTTTGTTGCGCTTGGAATAATTTATCAAACATATCGAATGGTTATACTTAGAATAAACAAGCTTTAGATTAAACACGTTAGGCCATCAAACTGTTTTGCACGTCAGGACGCTCCGGCTTGCCCGTTACAATAATCGCAATGACAAAGGCGGATACTGAGCCGACAGTAACTATCAACGCGGCGTGCAGCACTAAAAAGCTATCCAGGGCAAACCGCCTAGCGGCCATGGCGGTCTCCATTTTGCCAGCCTGCACCGCGTGCGAGGAGAGTGCCTCCAAAAACCCGGGATTCACCCACGTGGCAAACACATACATCAAGGGAGCGACGGCTAAGGCGGCAACAAGCGATACTTGCGCACCGAAGGAAAACAACGGCCAGAATCGGGCGGGCTGCTCTTTGAGGTTCCGTGCTTTTCGATAGCGAATGGCAGCCGCCATAATCATCACGACGGGAATTGCAAAGAAGTACGACACATATTCATGGTAGCGGATATATGGGCCATGCAGGCCGATCGCGTACTCGAGGCTGTACCACAAAAACAAAACCATGGCAAACAATATTCCGAAGTAAAAGGCTGCCTTCATGTTCGTAGCTAACGGGTTTCAATATACGAAGATTTTCGAGAAGGCCGGTACGATTCGTCCCTAGCCCTGGCGACCTCGCACGCGCAAATATACCACACTGGCGTGCCGCATTCCCAACGTCACGGCGGGCGTCACGTCTAGCCAATTGGCTAAGTAGACATCAATGATTCCCTGGATGACGCGTTCGCGCGATTCGAGGAACTCCGGCATGACGGCCGTTGTAATATCCCCCAGATGAAGCGTTCCGGCCGTATCGACGACCACGGAAAAAGTATAATAGAAGTCCTTATAAGCGTTTTCGATCGTCAAATCATACTCGGGATACAAGTAGGCATGCGCAGCAGATTGCTTCAAGGAATCGATTTTTCGCTTACTGACCAACATGGAAGGGTGACGCGAAGTTAGCCGTGCATATTCAATGGAGGCAAATGCACTGTCGGGATCCAGATGGGCGTTGGCGCGCGCCACCATGTTGCGGACAAATGTCGTGTCATTCGGGCGCGGCTTGCGCAGCGCTTCCACTGTCGTCTGCAGCACATCTTCAATGTGCCGCTTGGAGTAGAACCGCATATACACGTTGGAACGCTCCTTGTCTACCTTCAGTCCACGCAAGCTCAGGCGCTGCAACAACAGGCTATCGGGGTGTACATCGATGACCTTCCAGCTCTCGCGCGCAAAATGAAAATAATCTTCGTGGTCGTGGTAAACGGTATACGTGAACATGGAGTCCTCCACGATGGAATACACCTGGATGGAATCCTCGTCGATAAATTTCAAATGCCATTCAGGCACCTGCACAAACCCAATCGAATCGTATGACAGGCCATTGTCAAAGGCGCGCCGCACCTCGTAGAAATCCGTGCCCAGTATGGGCTTGAAGGAAGGCCTGTTGCTTTCCTCAGCTTCCTCTGCTCCATTGCCGCACGAAGCTAAAGCGAAAGCCGCCAAACACAGCGCCCACAGGATACGTATCTGCATAACTCATAAGGTTCCCGCCCCTCCTTTTGGCTGCCGCAATAGGGGCGCCTGAGACGGAGAAAGCCACAAAACTAACAGAAACCAGCGGATTCCAAAACCGTTCACGGTAAAAACTCCGCGACGAAAACGTATCCTGTATCTGCCTATTTTATGGCTTCCCGGCGCGCTACGCGGCGTGCGAGGGCTTGCGGCGTTTCTTGCGCCGCTTAGCATTGTTGCTTGCTGGTGACTTGGGCTTTTTCTCGGGCTGCTGATAGGGCGACAGGTTATCTGGCAGAAACGGATGGTCCGTCACTTGATCTACTTGCCGGCCGATGAGCCGTTGTATGTCCCACAGGTATTCGGTTTCCAATTCATCGCAGAATGACCAGGCACGTCCCGAGGCGCCAGCGCGGCCAGTACGGCCAATACGGTGCACGTAAGTTTCGGGCTCATTGGGCAGGTCGTAGTTGATGACCAATTGCAGGCTATCCACATCGATGCCTCGGGCCGCAATATCCGTGGCTACCAGCACTTTGGTACGGCCGGATTTGAAGTTAGACAAGGCACGCTGGCGCGCCTGCTGTGCTTTGTTCCCGTGAATGGCCTCAGCACTAAAACCCGCTTGCTTAAGCTTACGGACAATTTTATCCGCCCCATGTTTCGTGCGGGAGAAAACCAGGATGTTGCCCTCGGCCTCTTGTCCCACCAAGTGGTTTAACAGACTCACCTTCTTGGGTTTTTCTACCGGGAAGATGGCCTGCTCGATTGTATCGACCGTGGAGGATACGGGGGTGACGGCAATGCGTTCGGGTCGCCGTAGGATTGACTGGGCGAACTCTTCGATATGCTGGGGCATGGTTGCCGAGAACAACAGCGTCTGCCGCTCGGTAGGAACCATACTGACGACCTTGCGGATATCGCGGATAAAACCCATATCCAACATGCGATCGGCCTCATCCAGCACCAAGTAATTCACCTGTCCCAGCGTCAGCGCTCCTTGGGATACTAAATCAAGCAACCGCCCGGGTGTGGCCACGAGAATCTCAGGGCGACGTCGCAGTTCGCTGATCTGGTTGTTGATGGAAACGCCTCCGAAGACCACGGCATGTTTCACTTGGGTTTTGCGGGCGTATACTTCAATATTTTCGCCAATCTGTATAGCCAGTTCGCGCGTTGGCGCCAAAATCAAGGCACGCGGGCCGTTGCCACTACGGCGCGGGCCGGTGGCCAAAAACTGGATAAGCGGCAGGGCGAAAGACGCCGTTTTGCCGGTACCTGTCTGCGCGCAAGCGAGGACGTCGTGCTTACGCAAAATGACGGGAATAGCTTGTTCTTGTATAGGTGTGGGCGTATGATAGCCCGCCTCATCCAATACATCGAGTATTGGCTGGGCTAAGTCAAATGCTGAAAATTGCAAGATATTATTAGTAATTAAGCGTGCCGGATCCATTCAGGCACGTGCATCCCCCGAATCAGGATATCAGAAAGGATGGGGACAAAGGTACGGAAATAAATTGGGTTTGTATGTAGGGATGGCTGCCCGGAAATGCGCGGAGGCAGAGCCGCTATTGGTCGCGTCGAAACCCGACAGTGCAAACAGTCAGCAGAAAGGGCGACATCACACCCTGAGCGGGCAGACAGGTCTGCGGATTACACCGCAACGCACCCCACTCACCAAAAGCAAAAAACCACCCGTTACTCGGATGGTTTTCTGTGTTATATGATGGAAGCGTCCGCTTATTCGGCTTCTTTGCCGCCGTCAAGCTCTTCTTGCCATTTCTTCAACTCGTCCAGCTTGCCGTCGGCGGCCAGCTGTGCTTGCTGAGGCCATGTGTCGGTCACAGCCGTATTGAACTGGTCTCCCGCTTCGGCCAAAATTGCCTTCAAATCGTCTGCCGACTTGGCCGCAACGTCAGCAAAGGAACCAATACCTGCGTTGGCAAATACCTCAGCGATTTTTGGACCAATGCCCTCGATGAGCGTCAAGTCGTCGGCTTTCGCGGCAGCCTTCTTGCTTTCTTTAGCAGGCGCTTCCGCTTTGGCTGCAGCTTTCTTAGGCTGAGCTTTGGCTACGACAGGCGCTTCCTCTTCGAAAGGGATAACGGATACGAAAGACTTGTTGTTTTGTTTCTTGCGGAACACGACTTTACCGTCGATCAATGCAAACAGGGTATGGTCTCTGCCAATGCCTACGTTTGCGTCAGGGTGGTGTTGCGTGCCACGTTGGCGGACGATGATGTTGCCCGCTACGGCGCGCTGGCCTCCAAAAATTTTGATCCCTAATCGTTTACTGTGTGACTCACGGCCGTTCTTCGAACTACCAGCACCTTTTTTGTGTGCCATCTTTACTGTTATGTTTTTGGGCGAAAACCGCCCGATGATACATTCTAGTTAAACTTACAATGAGATTCCGGTGATCTCGATTTTGGTGAACTGCTGACGGTGGCCTTGTTTTTTCTTGTAGCCTTTGCGGCGTTTCTTTTTAAACACGATCACTTTGTCCCCTTTCAAATGTGACAAAATCGTAGCCGATACTTTGGCTCCCTTCACCGTAGGCGTGCCTACCGTAAACTTACCGCCATCCTCCGCTAACAA
>CAYRGQ010000012.1:0-2603 GCA_964423925.1 uncultured Sphingobacteriaceae bacterium
TAAGTAAGGCTGCCCAGCACACGAATTAACACAAAACGAGAAATCCTGCCGGCCATGGGCCCATCAGGAATAAAATCGACTTATGTTTAAGAAAATCCTTATCGCCAATCGGGGAGAGATTGCCTTGCGAATCATCCGGACTTGCCGGGAGATGGGTATCAAGAGCGTGGCAGTCTACTCGACAGCGGACCGAGACAGCTTGCATGTCCGTTTTGCGGACGAAGCAGTATGCATAGGCCCTCCGGCTAGTAAAGATTCATACCTAAATATTCCCAACATTATATCCGCGGCAGAGCTGACGAATGCCGATGCGATACATCCTGGGTACGGTTTTTTGTCAGAAAACGCCCGTTTTTCTTCAATCTGTGCGCAGTATGGCATCAAGTTTATCGGCGCTACCGCTGAGCAAATCGAGGCCATGGGCGACAAGGCTTCGGCCAAGGAAACCATGAAGCGCGCAGGTGTGCCAACCATTCCTGGCTCCGACGGTTTGCTGGACGATGTGAAAGAAGGCATCCGCGTAGCGAATGAAATCGGTTATCCGGTGATCCTAAAAGCCACCGCGGGGGGTGGAGGCCGTGGCATGCGTATCGTCTGGAAAGATGAAGAGTTTGAGTCCGCGTGGGATTCTGCCCGTCAGGAAGCTGGTGCGGCATTCGGCAATGACGGCATCTATTTGGAAAAATTCGTGGAAGATCCCCGCCACATCGAAATCCAGGTGGTGGGCGACCAGTTTGGCACTGTGTGCCACCTGTCTGAGCGCGACTGCTCCATTCAGCGCCGCCACCAGAAACTGATCGAAGAAGCCCCCTCGCCGTTCATCACGCCGGAGCTACGCCAAGCCATGGGCGAAGCGGCGATCAAAGGCGCTAAAGCCGTGAACTATGAAGGTGCCGGCACCATTGAGTTCCTTGTCGATAAACACCGTAACTTCTACTTCATGGAGATGAATACCCGCATTCAGGTAGAGCACCCCGTGACGGAGGAGGTTATCAGCTTCGACCTGATTAAGGAACAGATCAAGGTGGCTGCAGGAATCCCTATTTCGGGGACAAACTACGAGCCGACGATGCACGCTATCGAGTGCCGTATCAATGCCGAAGATCCGTTTAACAATTTCAGGCCTTCGCCGGGCAAGATTACGAACTTCCATTCGCCTGGCGGGCACGGCGTACGTGTGGACACGCACGCCTATTCGGGATACGTGATCCCGGCGCATTACGACTCGATGATCGCCAAGCTGATCTGTGTGGCGCAGACCCGCGAAGAAGCCATATCCACCATGGAACGCGCCTTGAGCGAGTTTGTTATCGAAGGCGTAAAGACGACCATCCCGCTGCATCTCCGGCTGATGCGCGACCCGAACTTCCGGGCAGGAAACTTCACCACGAAATTCATGGAAACGTTTGACCTGAGCGAGGAATAACGTATTGTTTTTGTATTCCCAAGCTCTCGCAAGTTTAGCGTAGCTTGCGTAGCGTAACTTGTGAGCTGGAATAAGCTAAGTTTATACCTTGGCCTCAGCAGGCAAGCATTATTTAGCGTCACAAGTTACGTTGCACTAAACTTGCGGCAGCCAGAACCGACACAATCTTTCGCAAGTTTAGCGTAGCTTGCGTAGCGTAACTTGTGAGCGGGAAAAAGCTAAGGTTTTATCTTGGCCTTAGCAAGCAAGCTTCAAGCTTGCATTATTTAACGTCACAAGTTACGTTGCACTAAACTTGCGGCAGCCAGAGGTCGCGCTTGTTAGCGTTCGACCCATTCGATGGCTGACACCAAATAGGACTTCCCGAAGTTTTCCGGGTCATGGGTGGCCGTGGCCGTGATGGATTCCCATTTCGGTTCAACGTACGGTTGGTTACAATAACAGAAATTAGGCTCGTTGTGTTCCCATATTTCGGCTAACAAATGTGCGACTTGTTCGTTGGCGGGCCGAAGTGTCACTTTCTCCGGAATGAAATGGTACTCACCATCGTGTTTGCGCAGCATGATGACAGGCCCACCCGGTATATGGGACTGGACGAGTGCAAGCTGGAACGATTCGTCGCCCTCATATTTTTCCGTTTTGGCCACTTCGATAAAGTCGAGCCAATAGGGTGGGGCATCCTGGATGGGAGGGTCGCTCCTGTCGAGGTGTACCCTGGCTTTCACCTCGTAATTATATCCAGGCTTCCGTTCGTTGAAGCCGTGTAGCGCGTAAGCCGCAGGTGTGTGATCCGGTAAGAGTAATGGCTTGTCGTTGATCGCGCCATATTGGTGGCCAACCCGTACGGTGACGACTTGACCGTGTTTAAGCCCCATAGGACCTAATTCTTCTTTTTTGCATGAGGCAATGAACAGTACGGCAAATAGGAAATAAAGTGATTTTTGTTTCATGATTTATAACATTGATGATTGATTGTACTACTCACTAGACGAGGAAACAAGACGTAATGCGACACCAAAGGTCGTATTTTTTTTATGCCAAGCTCTTGCAAGTTTAGCGTAGCTTGCGCAGCGTAACTTGTGAGCGGGAATAAGCTAAGGTTATACCTTGGCCTTAGCAGGCAAGCATTATTTAGCGTCACAAGTTACGATGCACTAAACTTACGGCAGCCAGAACC
>CAYRGQ010000012.1:2703-68953 GCA_964423925.1 uncultured Sphingobacteriaceae bacterium
AACACAAGCTCTCGCAAGTTTAGCGTAGCTTGCGTAGCGTAACTTGTGAGCTGGAGTAAGCCAAGGTTATACCTTGGCCTCGCAGGCAAGCATTATTTAACGTTACAAGTTACGTTGCACTAAACTTGCGGCAGCCAGAACCAACACAAGCTCTCGCAAGTTTAGCGTAGCTTGCGTCGCGTAACTTGTGAGCGGGAAAAAGCTAAGGTTATACCTTGGCCTCTGCAGACAAGCATTATTTGACGTCACAAGTTACGTTGCACTAAACTTGCGACAGCCAGAACCAACACAAGCTCTCGCAAGTTTAGCGTAGCTTGCGTAGCGTAACTTGTGAGCTGGAATAAGCCAAGGTTATACCTTGGCCTTAGCAGGCAAGCATTATTTGACGTCACAAGTTACGTTGCACTAAACTTGCGACAGGCAGAACCGACACAAGCTGTCGCAAGTTTAGCGTAGCTTGCGTAGCGTAACTTGTGAGCAGGAATAAGCAAAGGTTATACCTTGGCCTCAGCAGGCAAGCATTATTTAGCGTCACAAGTTACGTTGCACTAAACTTGTGGCAGGCAGCCGTTGTTTTTTAGGCATGTCGTTGCCTTTTTTATACCTTTGGGATGCGACAATAAGCAAACAGGTATGAAGAATAAAAAGTGGTGGCGCATCGTCAAAAACATCCTGAAAGTGGCTGTGACTGCTTTTGCCCTGTATTGGGTGTTTAGCAAGGTAGAGTTGCGCGATGTGAAGGAGGCGTTTTTCACTTCCAATCCGCTGTATTTGTTCCTGGCGTTTCTGGCGTACGCGACGTCGATCGCTATCGGTTCCTCGCGTCTCAACGAATATTTCCGGGGTGTGGGCCTCTTTCTTGGCGAACGGTATAATTTCAAGCTGTATCTGCTCGGCCTGTTCTATAACATCTTTCTGCCGGGGGGCGTCGGAGGCGACGGGTACAAGATCTATTTTCTGCGAAAGAAATTCAATGTGCGGGGGCGCAAGCTGCTGTCTGCGGTCTTTTTCGACCGGCTAAGCGGGCTGTGGGCGCTGTCCCTGATTACAGCGGCATTGGCCATTTTCATTCCGCAGCTCAATATCCCGAGAGAGTTGCCCATTGCGGTGGTGGCAGCAGGCACGGTTGCATATTATTTCGTCATGCGGAAGTATTTCCGGATGTTTATCAGCCGGTTCTTCATTGCGCATGCCAAGGCGCTGGGTGTGCAGTCCATGCAGGTGGTATGCGCCATGCTGTTGCTGTATGCCATGGGGTTTGACGGTAAATTTTCGCCGTATTTGTTTATGTTCCTGATCTCCTCGCTGGTGGCTGTCGTGCCGTTCACGATAGGCGGGTTGGGGGCACGGGAAATGGTGTATGTCTATGGTGCCCAATTATTTAACCTGGATACACACCTGGCGGTTATTATCAGCTTGCTGTTCTACGTAACGTCAGCATTGCTGGCATCGTTCGGGGCTTATTTTATCTTCCGTCCGCAAAGCCTGGGCGAAGAGCGGCTGCCTTCGGCGAACGAAGTAGAGGAGGTAATCGCCGATGAAGGCAGTGAATTGCAAACAGAAAAATAACAATAACATGGCAAATATTATCATTACGGGCGCAAGCAGCGGCGTGGGTTTCGAGGCTGCGTTGGAATTGACAAGAGACAGCGGCAATCAGGTAATCGCGCTGGCTCGCTCGGCAGACAAACTGCGGAGGTTGCATGAGATCGCGGTCCAACTCAATCCTGAATGTACATTGTTCCCGGTACAATTCGACATCGTCCACGACGATTACGCGAATGCGTTGGTTCCGTTTGTCAAAGAGCGCCTGGGGAGCGTAGACATCCTGATCAATAATGCGGGCGAATTGGTCAACAAATCCTTTGTGGAGACGACGGAGGAAGATTTTGTCAGCCTGTTGCAGGCTAACCTGCTGGGACACGTGCGGATGATCCAGCACATGTTGCCGACCATGGGCGCAGGAAGTCATATCGTGAACATTGGTAGTATGGGCGGGGTGCAGGGTAGCGTGAAATTTCCTGGTTTGGCTGCTTATTCGGCTAGTAAAGCGAGTTTGCACGTGCTTACCGAATGTTTGGCAACAGAATTGCAAGATAGAAAGATCAGCGTAAACTGTTTGGCCTTGGGATCGGCGCAAACCGAAATGCTCGAACAGGCATTTCCTGGCTATGAGTCTCCGGTATTGGCTTTTGAGATAGGACAGTATATCGCTGAGTTTGCCGTGAAGGGCCATAAATTTTACAACGGGAAGGTGCTGCCGGTGGCGGTCACCACACCATAACAGCACGTTATGAAAAAGCAATGTGTATTTCTGGGCATGACAGGTCTCATACTGGTTGCCTCCTGCCAAAATGAGCGTAAGGGTACGCCGCCGGAAGTGGATTCGGTCGCCGTTTCCCAACCGGAAGCACCCGTCGAAACGATAGTAGGCCTTCCGGCCTTGCCGTATTTCGTCTATTTCGATGAGCAGGCGGAGCGCATGGAAATCCAGCGCGACGCGACGTTTGACCGCGCGGCGCTTCAGGTGGATAGCTTGACGATGTTGTTTCGGAAACATTACCCCGAAGTACCGTTGACGGTATCAGGCCAGGAGGGGAGTATCCTGCACCTCGAGATTTCCGATCCCACCTATCTTACCCAGCAAATTGGGAGCTCAGGCGCGAAAACCTACTTGGTGGAAGTCACGTATGCCTTTACCGAAATCCCCGGCATAGAGGAGGTCAATATCGTTTTCGAAGAAGGTGACCATGCCGTCCCAGGGCACTACAACCGCAATAGCTTTAAGGACGACAACATCATCCTGCGAGAATAATGCCATCACTCGTCACTAGGCGAATTGTCGTCGTCGAGCGCGAAGTTGAGCGCACTCGTGAGGAAGGGGTAGTAGGGGCTGTTCTCATAGACGGTAGCATCCGGGTTGTTTACGAACGGTTTTTCGGGATCAAATAGGGACTCCAATCGCTCCTGCAGAAACCGCGCGAACTGCTCTTTTGCCTGCGCTAAATATCCATCCTTCAATTCATGCACCCCTTGATACGGGACCTTAAACCGGAAGAGAGATCCGGTACTTCGTAGGTGCTGGATGGCATAAAGATTGGGTTGCACGGCGTGCGTCTGAGCAACTTGTTCGTAAATCAGCGTATAGAAGAGCGTTTGCAGCAAGGCTTTGTTGCTATCTGCCCAGTTCTTGCGAAAGAACTCAAACTCCGGTTGCTTCTCCTCATTCCACGTTGCCCTGAATTCGGGGGAGTCGCGCCCGGTCTTGTAGTCGACAATACGTACCAACCCTGCCGGATTTCGGTCGACGCGGTCAATAATACCGCGCAGGCGCACCTGCCTCTTCTCGCCGTTTGCGATAATGGGAAAATCATAAAAATAGTCGTCCTCATTCTCCATTTCGAGGATCTCGAAGGGAGCGACGGTTTGGTCGTAGTCGATGAAGATACCACAGTATGTTTGGGCCAGATCCAATAAGATGCGCTGGTGGCTGGTGTACGGTTTTGTAGGAGGACTAGGCAGACTGTATACCCGATGCAACGCCGCCTGGCATAATTGGGGTAGTAAGTGCTTTCGCTGGACGATATCCTTTGCACTGATCATCACGCGCCGTTCGTGCCAGTCGCGGTAGAAGTGCTCCATCACCTCGTGAATGACTTGTCCTAGCTTATTAGCTTCGATTCCTTCGCTGATGGTCGGCGGTTCCTTAATACGGGCCACATACCTGAAGAAAAACTCCAAGGGTGAATTGAGGTATAACGTGAACCCCGAGGCGGACAGCGTACGCTCGGTCTTCTCATCCGCGTCTACGAGATACTGTTGCAGCGCGCCCCAAACGTTCTCATCCTTGGGTATCCTGAGCTCGGGTGGGATAGGCAGGCTAGCGCTTTTCTCGCGGGGCCAGCTCACGTCGAGTTCGGTAAAGGGAAGTTGTGTTTCGTACTGTAATTGCTTAATGAATCGGCTGGGTTCTCCACTATTGCTGTTGTCCACGAGGGCATTGAATAGGATGGTACACGTGGTGCAGTGGTGCAGCAAGCGGTAAAATAGATAAGCAGACAGCGCGTCTTGGTTTTCGCGGACCGGCATGCCGTAGGCCTTGCGCACGTGGTAGGGGATGAAGGATGGGGACGCACTGATGGCCGGCAGTATGCCTTCATTAGCCCCGACCAGATAGATTCGGTCAAAGTTGAGGTTTCGGCTTTCTAACAGACCCATCACCTGCACGCCATCAAGCGGGTCGCCCACAATCGCTGCAGAAACGGTACGGAGCACGCGCTTGGCTAGCCTCGCGGTCAATGTGATGGAAGGGTCGCCTACAGCCTGGGTCATCCCCAATTGCAGTTGGTTAAGCTGTTGGATGGCATTTTGGATGAGATGCTGCTCGATAACCCGCAGTTTGTTTTTCTCCTGTTGGCGACGAAACACCGCCGTTAGCAAGGCGATGAGCCGATCGAATAAAACGTCGCGGTGCGGAATCTTGTCAAAAAAGGCTGGATACACGGTGTCTGCGAGCATTGTCGGGTCCGGCACGACGTCAGAGTTACCGGTATCCTGTAAATGTTTGGCCAACTGCTGGCGGAAGGACGCTTGGGCGCTGCTGAGCGGATGCGTCACATAGCTGTATAGCTGTGCATACGGCACGCTAGCTTGCGCGGTAGCTTGGGATTCCGTACCCTCAGCAGCGTGGTATTCCAGGTAGAGGTCGAGCAAGCTATATAAGGTCGACTGGGTGATGGGGAAGCCCATCGTGATGTTGACCTTCTGGTCGGCTGGCAGGCTTTGCAGCATGGGCACGAGCAGGCTTTCGTCGGCAAGGATTACCGCGGTACTTTGCTCTCGCTCGGCGGACTGTTCCAACAGCAAGGAAACCGACTTGGCTTGGACGGCGTGGCCTGGAGCTGCCAGTAGGCTGATGGGCGTTTCTGCTTGACGAAGGCTATCAGGGAACTCGCCTAAGGCATTTGCCAATTGATGCTGCTCGGTGTTCTTTCGGATGAATAGTCCCGCTTCGTGAAATGGATCGTTCACATAATGCGCGTCCGCGTCGAAGTAAAACAAGGCTTTGCCCGCTGCTTGCAGACGTTTGAAAATAGTTTGTTCGCATTTGTTCAAGGCGTTGAAACCAACGAACAGGATTTGGCGATATGCGTTTGCCAAATCGGTGGTTTCGGTGGAACCTTCCGCTAGGTCACGGTAGATGCCGGCCATCGTATGTTGATTGCGCTCGTGCAGTAACGTTTTGAAGCGGGCGTAGAGGTGCGGCAACAGCTCCCAAAGTTGCAGGAACCGCGCCTGCATGGCCGTGTATTGGTCTTCTGAGAACGTGGACCAAAAACGTTGTAAAAAATCCTTTTGCTCCTCGGTCAGGTAGTCAAACTGCTGGTTCAGCAGGCTGACGTCGTGCAACTGTCGAAAAACGTCCCCTGCGTTGACCATTTCGTAGTCGATCTGCGCAAAGTCACTCAAGATAACTTCGGCAACGGGGTAGAACGCGTCGATAGGTTGTGGCGTTTGGCCTTTCTTGCCCATGACGTCGCAATACGCTTCATACAGCACAAAAAGTTGCGCGGTGATGTTGATTTCCTGCCGCTTGTGGGTAGTGCGAAGTAAATCCTGGATGGTAAAAAACGCAGGACTCCAAAATGCCCGTCCGATCTGCTCGGCGAGGTGCTTCTTCAAGTACGTAATCGGGCGCTGGTTGTTAAATACGATGGCAATGTCATGGATTTCATGGCCAAATCGATTTACAATATCATGAGCTACTTGAGCTAAGAAAGCGGACATAGCGGTGTGTTTTAAGCTTCTACGAGCTGGTTGTGCATGAAATAATACAAATAGCCGCGGACCTTCGGATATCCCCAATCCACGAGATAGTCCTGGTATTCCCGTACTTGTTGCAGGTGATGGGGCGATGAGGTCTGCAGGGTGGATTTGAAATCGATGACGAAAGTTTCCGTCTCGTTGGCCAACACCTTGTCGGGACGGGCGGTTTCCCCGTGTCGGTTAATCACGGAACGTTCGTTGATGTGACGATAGTTTCCCCCGAGCAGTGGGCCGAGTACGGGGTGGCGCCAAGCGGAGTGGATGTATTCCAAAATGCGCGGACGATCCGCAAGCCGGACTCGGCCGTCGGTGACATAACGGTCTATCCAGCGCTCAATCTCCGATTCTTTTTCGATCAACGACATCAGTTCATGCAGGGTATTGCTAAACGCTGCCGACCGCTCCATCAGTTCAATTTGCTCCGCCGAACGTGTTTCTACTTGTTCAAGTTTGTCTGAAAGCAGTGAGGAGCTACGGTATTGGTGGAGTGTCAACGTGCCCTCGGCTTGTTCACGCTCATTTTTATCCGTGGGTTGGCCCTGCTGTATGATACGAAGACCGTCCGCTTCGATCACCGCCAAGGGATGCTGCGCCAGGACATGTTGAAGCGCGTCCCCTATCGTGCGGCACATTTGTGAGCCGCTTTTATTGGGTGTTTTATGAGGCGCCAAGATATACAGCTGCTCGCCGGCACGCGTCATCGCCACATAGAGGTAGTTCAACGCGTCCATGTAGTTGTACAGCATTTCTTCGTAATATTGGGGGCGGATGCTCGATAGGGCGGTGGTCTTGCCGTAACGGATCGGGATGGTTTTAAGGTGCGCGTAGGGCGTGCCTTCCATGTCAAACCACACCTGGGTAGCTGGCTTGCCGTCTAGCGTCCAGTTGCAGAACGGGATGGCTACGGCAGGGTATTCCAAGCCTTTGGACTTGTGCAAGGTAATTACCTCGACCGCATTGGTTTTGCTTGACGCCGGAATTGTGGCCTGCCCGCATTCTTCTTCCCAATAGGTGAGAAAGCCCGGCAATCCCGTGTCGCCCGCAGCCGTGAACCGGCTTACCATATCGCGGAACGCCAAGAGGGCAGGCAGGTTGTCGGCATGCTCGCCAAAACGGTAGTGTCCAATCAATTGTTCGATCAGTTCGACCAAGGGCAGCTGCTTGAGGCCCGTCCAGTGCTCGATTAATGTCCAAGGCAGAACATCGCCCATGCGGCTGATGTCGGCATGGCAAATCTCCATCCATTGGTGGTGAGGAATAGACTCGCCTTTGGATTGCGCGTAGTAGAAGGCCATGTTTGCGAGGAAACAGGCATGTTGCGGGTCTTCATGTTGCATGAACTGCAGGGTGTCGACCAGGGTTTTGATGGCCAGATGGTTGCCTAGTAGCAGTGCATCGCCCGATACGATTGGGAAACTATGCCCGCCTTCGCGCATGCGGAATTGGAAATAGTCGATTATCAACCGCGCCTCATCGTTGGTGCGCACCAGGATGCCGATGTCGCGGGGCTGATAGGTGCCTTCCAGTATCCAGCTAGCGACGCGTTCATAGCATTTCTCAGAAGCTACTTGTCGGAGTTCGCTGTTGGTCATGCGGCACTCGCGCCCGTCCTCGTCGCGTTTTGCAGAGAAATACTCGACGTGGATGCTGCCGCCTTCGGTGTTGATGAGGTGCGGGGGTACTTCTTGCTGGGCGCCGGCGTATGCCCTCGCAATCGCCGTATCAAGCCCGTTTCCTGCCCAAAACGTGGTGTATTCCTTTTCGCTCAATTCTTCGGCAGCACGTTCATTGACGAGTGATTGTATCCAACCAGGAAGTTCTGCAACCACGAAGTTGTTGAACTCGACGATATGCTTTTGGCTCCGGTAGTTGGTCGGCAGGTTATCGTCATAAATCCATTGTTTGGTGTCTGAAAGGTGGAACACGCGACGCACGTCAGCGTGTATGCCATCCAGCAGGATCCGCCAGTCACCATTGCGCCACCGGTAGATGCTCTGCTTGATGTCGCCTACGATGAGGTGCTCGTGAAATTGCCCCGTGGACTGCGAAAGCGCGTTGGCTAGTAAGGGAAACAAGTTTTTCCATTGGTTCCCGGAGGTATCCTGAAACTCGTCAAAAAGGAAATACCGATATCGGTTGCCTATTTTTTCCCAAATGAACGTGGGATCGCCTTGATCGGACAGACCGATTCGTTGCAAGAGCAATTGGGCGTCAGAAATTAGCTGCGCGTTATTGTCAACGCGCCATCCCGCCAGTTCGGCACTCATCTGCTTCATCAGGCGTAGGTAGTATATATTGCCTTCTACGGCTTTCACAAGGTAGTAATGGGAGAGGTTTTCGTCCAGAAATCGGAGAAACGCTTCCATTGTCGGGTTGAGCGCTTGGTACAGTTGCACGACAACGTCTCGGCGTTTGCTTTCTGTCTGGTAGTTGTCAATGTTGCCGGCCAACTTGGCTAAGTTGGACCGAACGGTTTCCAGATTACCGGTTTCTTTATAAGCTTCGCGATACAGGGCAAACTTTGGCAAAAAGCTCTTGATTTTGCCTTTGAGGTCATCGATGGTCACGCCGGAGGCTGCAAAGGTAGCCGCAATACGATCTATATATGTCACAAACTGTGACTCGAAAAGGGCGATTTGGGATTCGTTGTACTGTGCTAGATCACTGAAAAGGGTCTGCGTGTCAACTTCCGTCAGCTGCTGGTCGAACGCGTGGAAGTCCTCCGAGAAAATGATTTGCGAAAGCTTATACAATTCATTATCGATGTTCCAGGGTTTGTCTTGCGCGATGTTGTGTTTGATACGGTACATCACCCACTCAAACAGTTTGGGATTATCGTTGAGCCGAAGGTACAAGCGGTTGATCAGGTCGCGCTGCACCTTACCGGTATTCAGCTCGATGCTATACAGTCCGTCCAGCTCCAGCTCGTAGGCAAAACCCCGAATCACCTTTTGCGAAAAACCGTCGATGGTATTGACCGAGAAGTGGGAATAATCGTGAAGAATCCGGCGATACGACCGATCCGCCCGGCGTTGGATTTCCGGAGGGTCCCATTCGGGACAACGCTCCAGTAGCTGCGTGCGATAGTCGCGGATGGAACGGTAATCCGAACCTTTGGCCAAGCCTTCCAGCACAGTCATGATGCGCGATTTCATTTCAGCGGTAGCTTTGTTGGTAAAGGTGAGCGCCAGAATTTCGCGATAGCTGTGTTCGTGCCGCAACAGCAAGCTGATAAAGTGTACAGTCAGTGCAAAGGTTTTGCCGGACCCTGCAGAGGCCCTGAGGATGTGTAAAGGGGGTATGCTTGGCATCGCTTTCGGTTTTCGGCATGAAGATAAGGAAAAACGGGAACACCACGGAGCCGGGTGCCCAACTTGACATGCATTGGCTGTGATCGTAAAAAACAGCCGAAAAATTTGCTTCAATGAAATATTCCCCTTAGATTTGCTATGCAAGCATAGTATTTTTATGCCTGATTATGATAAGCAACGACAATACGATTGATTACTACCTGAAGGCGGCGTGGCAGTCGGCGGCGAACAAGTACAACCAGATCGCTTCGCAATACGGCATCACGCAGGCTACGGGGTATGTACTGATCAACATCCATCGGGAGGGTACGCCGGTTTCGCAGCTTGCCAATTTGTTGGGCGTAAAGACCACAAGCTTGTCCCGAATCCTAAGCAACTTGGAGCGCCTTGGGTTAATATATCGGGAAACGAATCTGGCTGACAAGCGTTCGGTTAATGTATTCCTGACGCCACTGGGCGAGGAGAAGCGACAGATTGCTAAGGACGTCGTCCGGAAATTCAATGCGTACCTGGAGCAGCATCTTTCCGAAGAGGAGCGTCAGGCGTTTATCAAAACCCTGCAGCGGGTAGGCGAACTGACTATGCAATATAGTCCATAACATACCGTGACACGAGCCGTGGCTTCCAACTGCCGCGGCGCGGACACGCTAACACCATATATTATGATACACAGACGCATTCAAAAAATAGCGGTGCTCGGTTCGGGCGTAATGGGCTCGCGCATTGCCTGCCACTTTGCCAATATTGGCGTTCAGGTGTTGCTGATGGACATTGTGCCACGTGAACTGTTGCCGGCGGAGGAAGCGAAAGGTCTGACGTTGGCCAGCCCGGCCGTGCGCAACCGTATTGTCAACCAATCGCTCGATACGGCGGTGAAGACCAATCCATCGCCGATTTTTAGCAAGAATAGCCTACGGTTGATCAAAACGGGCAATTTTGAAGACAACATGGCTGAGATAGCCCAAGTGGATTGGGTGATCGAGGTGGTGGTGGAGCGTCTCGATATCAAGAAGCAGGTATTCGACCAGGTAGAACAGTATCGCAAGCCCGGCACCTTAGTAACGTCTAATACGTCAGGGATTCCGATTCACTTAATGGCTGACGGGCGCAGCGAGGACTTCAAAGCATGCTTCTGTGGCACGCATTTCTTCAATCCGCCCCGCTACTTGCGCTTGCTGGAAATTATTCCCACCGCGCACACCCAGCCTGAAATTGTCGATTTCCTCATGCACTACGGCGATAAGTTTCTGGGCAAAACCACCGTGCTCTGCAAGGATACCCCGGCCTTTATTGGCAACCGCATCGGGGTGTACTCGATGTTGGCGCTGACACACTTAGTGGATCAGCTCGGATTGACGGTAGAGGAAGTGGATAAGTTTACCGGGCCGGCGATGGGTCACCCTAAATCGGCGACGTTCCGCACGGCGGATGTAGTGGGCCTCGATACATTGGTGAATGTGGCAAGTGGGCTCGCCGAGAACGCCCAGGACGACGAAGCAAAAGACGTATTTGTTCTGCCGGCCTACATCCAACAGATGGTGGATAGAAAGTGGTTGGGTGAGAAAAGCAAACAAGGCTTTTACCAAAAAACTAAAAACGACAAGGGAGAGAGCGAAATTTTGTCGTTGGACTTGAAGACGTTGGAATACCGCAAGCAGGAAAAAGTAAAATCGACCACGCTCGAGGCGACAAAGCCTGTCGACGATATCCGCAAGCGAATGAAGGTGTATGAGCAAGGAACGGACAAGGCTGGGGCATTGTTTCGTGCCATGCACTACCCGTTGTTTGAATATGTGTCGCGGCGCGTGCCGGAGATTACTGACGAGTTTTTCCGTATTGACGACGCGATGCGGGCTGGTTTCGGGTGGGAACTGGGCCCCTTCGAAGTGTGGGACGCCCTCGGTGTCCGGGAAACCGTCGCCAAGATTAAGGCGGAGGAGAAGCGGCTGCCTGGCCACAGCGGTGAGGTGGCGGCGTGGGTGCAGGAGATGCTTGACGCTGGCCATGAGTCCTTCTACAAAGTAGAGCAGGGCGCGCGGTATTATTATGACATTGCGAGTAAGTCCTATAAACCAATTCCCGGTACGGAAAGCTTCATTATTCTGGACAACATCCGCGAGCAACATACGGTCTGGAAGAACAGTGGCGTTACGATCACCGACCTTGGCGATGGAATCCTAAACTGTGAGTTCCATACGAAAATGAATACCATCGGCGGCGATGTTATTCAAGGCATACACAAGGCCATTGACCTGGCCGAAAAGGATTACCGCGGTTTGGTCATCGGCAACGATGGCGCTAACTTTTCGGCGGGGGCCAACATCGGGATGATTTTCATGATGGCCGTCGAACAGGATTTTGATGAGTTGAATATGGCGGTTAAGACCTTCCAAAACACGGCTATGCGCCTGCGCTATTCGTCGATTCCGGTCGTCGCCGCGCCTTTTAATCTTACGCTGGGGGGCGGCTGCGAATTTTCCATGCATGCGGACTTCGTGCAGCTGCACGCCGAGACCTACATGGGGCTGGTCGAATTTGGCGTGGGTGTCATTCCAGGTGGTGGCGGCTCCAAGGAGTTTGCGTTGCGCGCCTCGGACGAGTTCAGCGAAGGGCAGATCACCCAAAACGTATTGAAAGAACGCTTCTTGACGATCGGGCAGGCCAAGGTGTCTACTTCGGCCGTAGAAGCATTTGAGCTGGGGTACCTTCAGGCCGGTAAATATGGCATCACGATGAACCGAAGCCGACTGCTGGCGGATGCGAAAGCGAAGGCGATTGAGCTAGCGGAGGCTGGGTATACCCAACCCGTTCCGCGGACGGATATTACAGTGCTGGGCAAACAGGGATTGGGGATTGTCTATGCCGGCGCCAACTCAATGAAAGCCGGCAACTACATCTCTGAGCACGACCAGAAGATATCGGAAAAACTCGGGTGGGTAATGTGCGGCGGGGATCTTTCGGCGCCCACGCAAGTGTCGGAACAGTACCTGTTAGATATCGAACGCGAAGCGTTTCTTTCGCTCTGCGGCGAGCGAAAAACCTTGGAACGCATCCAGCACATGCTTACCAAAGGTAAACCGTTGAGGAATTAACAGGATGCGTGCGACGTGAGCTCTAAGACACAAGGAAGCCGACGTAAATTGGTATGGACAAGATAAAGAATTAAAACTGGGCAAAAGGTCGTTGATTTAGGGACCGATGTAGATCGGGCGTGCAGCACGACTATTCGTCACTGTCTCACGTCCCATATCTAAGATCTCAATACTAAAAAAACATGGAAGCATACATTATAGCAGGATATCGGACAGCGGTGGGCAAGG
The DNA here is from genome assembly GCA_964423925.1 of uncultured Sphingobacteriaceae bacterium. Lineage (GTDB taxonomy): Bacteria > Bacteroidota > Bacteroidia > Sphingobacteriales > Sphingobacteriaceae > CAYRGQ01. The sequence continues at coordinate 15,161 of CAYRGQ010000012.1, forward strand.
CTCCCCGGGGTGTATTCCGTTTCACCCGGGCGGACGACTTGGCCGCAGAGGTGGTGAGGCATCTCGTGGCGTCGGTACCTAACCTCAGCAACGAACAGATTGACGACGTCATCGTGGGCAATGCTACGCCAGAAGCTGAGCAAGGGCTGAATATCGGCCGGATGATCTCACTGATGGGCCTTGACACGGACAAGGTGCCAGGCGTGACGGTAAACAGGTACTGCGCGTCAGGAATCGAAACGATAGCGATGGCCGTCGCTAAAATCAAGGCTGGAATGGCGGACGTCATCGTGGCCGGCGGGGTGGAAGTGATGTCAGGTATGCCCTTTGGTGGCTGGAAATTGGTTCCGAATCCGGAGGTAGCGAAGAAGCATCCCGATTGGTATTGGGGAATGGGACTAACGGCCGAAGCTGTGGCCAAGGAGTATAAGGTAAGTCGCCAAGACCAGGACACATTTGCGTTAAACTCACACGAGAAAGCTGTACAAGCGCTACGGAATGGGAATTTGAAGGACGGTGTCGTGCCCATCACGGTGAAAGAGAATTATCTCGAAAACGGAAAGACTATCAAAACGCGGGAATACGTTGTGGATACGGACGAAGGGCCACGTGCAGATAGTAGTATAGAAGCACTGGCGCGGCTCAAGCCCGTGTTTGCCGCCGGAGGAAGTGTAACGGCGGGTAACTCGTCACAGACTTCGGACGGTGCCGCCTTCGTGTTGGTGGTGTCCGAAAGAAAACTTAAGGAGCTGGGCGTAGCGCCCATCGCCCGGCTCGTCAGCTACGGCGTAGCCGGCGTGCCCCCGCGCATTATGGGCATTGGGCCGATTGAAGCCATTCCCAAAACGCTGAAGGCGGCGGGCATGCAACTGCAGGATATCGACCTGATCGAATTGAATGAAGCGTTCGCTTCGCAGTCGCTGGCCATCATCCGCGAACTAGACATCAATACGGACGTATTAAACGTCAACGGCGGTGCTATTGCGCTGGGACACCCACTAGGCTGTACGGGCGCCAAGCTATCCGTCCAGGTTTTCCATGAGCTCAAGCGCCGCAAAAAAAAATACGGCATGGTGACCATGTGCGTAGGCACTGGGCAGGGAGCTGCGGGAATTTTTGAAGTATTTTAGCGTATCACTCGGTGGCGGTAGGATACACCTGGCGCGCCAGCCGGTACTACTAACCACCCAATTATTAAGACTATGGCTACTATAAATCCAATTAAAGGCGGTGAATTCGTCATCCGCGAAACCAGCTACCAAGAGGTATTCATCCCGGAGGAATTCGACGAAGAGCAGCAGATGATTCGTCAGACCTGCGAGGATTTTCTGGAAGCGGAAGTATTCCCAAATTTGGATCGCATTGATGCCCAGGAAGAAGGGTTAATGGAGAGCCTGCTGGACAAGGCCGGGGAATTGGGCTTGCTGGGCGTATCCATTCCGGAAGAATACGGTGGATTCGGCAAGAATTTCAATACCTCCATGATTGTGACGGATGCGGTAGGCGCCGGACACTCCTTTGCCGTGGCCTTATCCGCCCACACGGGTATCGGTACCTTGCCCATTCTCTATTATGGCAACCAAGCCCAGAAAGATAAGTATATCCCCAAACTGGCGACGGGCGAATGGAAAGCGGCCTACTGCCTAACGGAGCCGAATGCCGGCTCGGACGCCAATTCCGGACGTACCAGCGCCAAACTCAACGAGGATGGTACGCACTACCTCATCAATGGCCAGAAAATGTGGATTACGAATGGTGGGTTCGCGGACGTGTTCATCGTGTTTGCCAAGATTGACGAGGACAAGAACCTGTCGGCCTTTATAGTAGAACGGGATTTTGGGGGCATCACCATGAACCCCGAGGAACACAAACTCGGTATTAAGGGGTCGTCGACCCGCCAGGTATTTTTCAACGATTGTCCCGTGCCCGTCGAAAACCTACTGTCAGAACGGGAAAACGGCTTTAAAATCGCGGTTAACATCCTCAATATTGGCCGTATTAAGCTTTGTTCGTCGGCTATCGGCTCTTCGCGCCGCGTGATTAACCAGGCAGTTAACTATGCCAATGAGCGTAGCCAATTTGGCTTGCCCATCTCGAAGTTCGGAGCGATCCGCCACAAGCTAGCGGAAATGGCGGTGCGCAATTTTGCTGCCGAAAGTGCCACCTACCGGGCGGGTCAAAACATCGATGACGCCTTCGATGCGCTGGTGGCGAGCGGTGTGGATATCGCCAAAGCGAAACTCAAGTCGACGGAACAGTTCGCGATTGAATGTGCGATACTCAAGGTGTGGGGTTCGGAGATGCTCGATTTCGTGGTAGATGAGGGCGTGCAAATCTATGGAGGCATGGGGTACTCGGCTGATGCGCCCATGGAACGGGCTTATCGCGATTCGCGGATCAATCGAATATTCGAAGGTACCAATGAAGTTAACCGCTTGCTCATCGTGGACATGTTACTGAAGCGGGCGCTCAAAGGCGAGTTGGACTTGATGGGCCCGGCACAGGCAGTGGCCTCCGAACTCTTGGCGATTCCCGATTTTGGCGAGTCAGACGACGCGCCGTTCGCATACGAAAAGCAGATAATTGCCAATTTGAAGAAGGCGGGGCTCTTGGTGGCGGGAGCGGCCGTGCAGAAACTGATGATGTCCTTGCAAAAGGAACAGGAAGTGCTGATGAATATTGCCGACATCATTGGGTATGTCTATGTCGCTGAGTCTACGTTGCTTCGGGCCGAGAAGCTCTATCACCAACGTGGCGAGGAGGCCGTACAAAGCCAGTTGGACATTGCACGTATCTATTTACATACCACGATCGATAACGTATATTTGGCAGGAAAGGAAGCGTTAAACTCCTTTGCCGAAGGCGACGAGCTGAAGATGATGCTCGTGGGCCTGCGTCGGTTTACCAAAGCCGAGCCTTTTAATATTAAGGACGCTAGACAACGGATTGCTAAGCGGTTGATCGAGGCGAACCGGTACGATTTTTAAGGTTGGGTGGCCCACCCGAGCGATTGATTTAATTGTGTAGTTTTATTGTTTAAATGGAATCCGCCCGTAGTGAGAGCACGGGCGGATTTTTAGTTGGTAATTAACCAAGCTGGGGAGGTGTACGCTCCCCAGCTTACGTTAAGCCCATAATTGGTTAGCTTATGATCCAATTGTAAAAGAAGTGTAAATCAGGATTGGCTGCGGATGACAAGTTTGAACGAAACGTCAAAGTCATCGTTCACCTTGATCATGCCACCCACTTTCTGCGGTGGGGACAGATTGAAATCCGAGAACGAAAACGCTCGGCTTCCCGACAGCGTCAGCCCGTCGGCAGTTCGTGTTAAGGCGTAGCGCAGATAAAAGCGCTTCTTCTCACCCGCAAGTTCGATGTACACATCACCACCCACGTAGTCGTAGTCGTCATGCGTCAGTGGCACGCGTTCCAGATTGATGAAATGGATACGCATGTTTGGGAATTCGCTTGACTTCAGTGTCTTGCGAAGGTCGTTGGTGAGCATGCGGTTGTTGCAATCAAAGGAGTTGACGCTGATGGTAATCGCTCCTTTCAGCTCGACGGACTGATTTTCAAGCACGCGTCCATGAATTGTTTCGGACGAGAAGCTTCCGCTAGACGAACAGCCAAAGGTGTTTACGTTGGAACTACCTTTGATGGACAGCGAACTGTTCTTCAGCACGGCCCACTTGAAGGTGTCGGAAAACCACGCTTCGGGAGCGTTCGCCGTATGGTTTGTAAATGAAGCGAGCATAAGCAAACATAAACCGCACATGGCTGTCAAGATTCGGTTTATGTTAGCGACCGGTTTCATTGTTTTCGGTAGTGAGGATTGCATTGGGATGCGCCCGGGGCATCTATTCTTTACCATATTCTTTGAGGGGCCCCGAGCGCATGTACTGTTATAAGGTGCTTGTCCTTTGATTTAGAAGGCGATTGCCGCCATGAACGTCACGCCATTGAATTTGCCATTGTGACGATAATCCGTGTTCGGGAAGTCCGTGTAGTTCTGTACGACGTACTCGCCTTTCATCAGGATGTTCTTCGTGATAAACCAACCAGCGCCTGCAGCAAAGCGGTTGACGCCAATTTTCTCGATGCTGCCGCCAAGCGCCTGCTCGGAGTTGACGACGTTATAGCGCAGGCCAGCATACAGGTTCTCGTTGTTGCCAAACCGGTAGATGCCTTCAATCGCGTATTGGCTGGTAGCACGTAGCTCGGTTTGGGTGTTGCTGTGGCCGTTGGCAAATTCGGCGGTTCCGAAGAACTCGAGGCCTTGTATTTTGGCAAAGCCGTTGATCATCACCGCGTCGAGCTTTCCGCTATATTGCGGATTGAAACGTCCGGAGGTATACATGGCGGTCAGGGCTTTGGCCGTACCGTTGGTGTAGGCTTGCTCCATCACGTTGGTATAGTTAGACCCCGTACGGTCTCCGGCGTATAGCGTCAGCCCTGTTCCTGCCGTTCCCGTGTTGTGGTACCAGCTACCGCTCAGCCGCAGGCGTACGTCTTCGTTCACTTGCCTATCGATGCCCGCTTTCAGGTAAATAGATGGGTTGCGTGCCGTGATATCATTCGGGCGTTCGGTAATTTCCTGTACGTGCCCACGAATCATCCCGTTGCTCACGCCCAGCATTCCGAAGATGCCGTTTTTCTGTATGTACACCTCACCCGCGATTTCGGTGGCAAAGGCGTCCAGGATGTTGCCCTCCATAAATGGGCTGTAAAGGGCATGCCCACCATCTGGCCTGCGGAAGTGCGCATCACCATAGTTGATTTCCATGTGGCCCGCTTTGACGGTTACCAGTTCGCTCAGGTCGTCCCAGAACTTGCCCTTGAAGGGGAATTTGTCGATTTGCAGATAGCCACCTTTCACCCAAAATTCGTTGTGGTGCTTAGAAGCCATGTAGTTGGCGAGGTGCAATCGAATACCTTCTGCCAGTTGGGCGTCGATATACAAGTTGGCCTGTGCCAAGCTAAAGCCTGGAGCAAGTTCGTAAAGCGCATTGGCTTCCGTGCCGGTGTTGTTAAGCGCCCCCGGGTTTTCGTTTTTCAACGCTTGGAATTGCTGGGCGAATCCGGCACCCAGACTGATTTTGCGACCCGTATAAGGTTTTTGCAGGTCTTCTTTATTCGTTTCGAACATATGTAGGCCGCGCTTGTCGTACGGCCGGAGGAAATCCGCTTCTCCGTATTGGATGATGGGCCCTTTGTCTTCTTCCCGTTCTTCTTGGGAAAAAAGCGCGGCGGGGATCATGGCTGCCACAAACAAGGCCGTGGCCGCCATACTTGTAAACCTATTTTTCATGATGTTTGCTATTAATTGCGTGTTTTCTGAATATGGAGTTCTTGTTGTTACTTGGGCATAAGCTTGCCACTATACTCGACCGTGACGGCGTCGCCTGTTTTGATGGTCCCCATCATTACAGTCGGCGGAGTCACCTTGTATTCGGTCATATTGAATTTTGTTGAGCCGTTAACGGTGATGCTCTTGTCGGTCACATTGTACTTCGCCGTGGCGGTGATGGTCGTCTGCTTGGAGGTGCCGCCAATGGTCAGGTTGCCCGTGGCTCGTACCTGAAACGTATTAGCACCTATTGCCGTCACGGTTCCTTTTGTCATGGTGAAAGTGATGTTTTTGTGTTTTTCGGTGTTGAGGGCTTTGTATGCGTTTTTATCGAGTCCGGAACGGTCGCTTTTAAGTGCTTCCGCAGCCACCGTAAATGTCAATACGCTGATGCCCGTGAGCGCGCCGTCGGTCATCGAGAAGGTCGCGTGGCTGCTTCCGTTCGAGGCGCTCATGTCCCAATCGTGCAGCGTAGAGGTGCCCTTTACGGTTGTGGTCATGGCGTTGCTTTGGTAATTTGTTTGTGCGTTGGCGGTAGAGATCATTGCTACCAGGGCGACAACCAGTGCCCACCCCCAGGTTTTTGTTTGTGTTTTCATTGTCGTACCGATTATGATTTCACTTCTTCTTTAGCTGGTGTATTCCCGCATTGCTTTAGGGGACATTGCAAATTTAACAGGCTCTGATGGCGTATTTCGTAGCCCGAAACAGGCGAAATAATGACGTTCGTTTCTTTTTAAAGAGGCGTCACTAGTGTGTTATAGGTCTTTTTTAGGCACAAATCGAAGATTCCTGCCCAAGTCAATTTATTTGTATGACTACGGTTACTTTCTGGGGCGCGCGGGGATGGATTGCAAGGCATTTTTGGAACTGGAAATCGCTTTACACGCCCGCCATTCCGGATGTGGAGCGACGCTTAGCAGCTGTGGAAAGGAGGGTTTAGCCGCCACCGCGTGGGGTCGTAGGGTTCCAAAACTTGCGTATATTGCAGCGGGATAAAACAAATGCAACGCAAAGCCGGTTCTATTCCATGTTGAATGTTCAATCCAATCATAACCCATCCAGTAAGCATGAAGAAGTTACTTTTTCCTTTCGTTTTTGTCGGCCTACTGGCCTACGCATGTGGTGGCGGTACCGAGAACCAAACGGACCCGCAAGAAGCTTTTTATAAGGAATGCCTGAAGAACATGGAGGCGACGCATAGCGACACGTATACGCCTGAGGTGCGCGACGAGTATTGCCAATGTGCAGCAGCAACCTATATGGAAACGTTCAGTGACAACGACCGTGCGCTGATGGGATACGGCATGTCGCCCGAGCAGACGGCGAAATACGAGGCCGCCCTAGCGCCCTGCCGGGACAATTTGGAAGGCGAGGTAGCGGCCGATCCTGACGACGTTGCCGAGCCGACCGAGTAACGGGGTCCTGTCCGCCCCGTTTAGGTGCAGCTGTTTCCGAGTATCCGTCGATATCACCGTATGGAAAACGGCTTCGTTTTGCATCTCTATAAAAAGAGGCTACGTGGTTCGGCGTTCTTGGGAAACGGACGAACGCATTCATGGGGATTTTATGGTTTTATCTGTAGTAACTTGAATTTGCACGACGAGCTCCAGCTTCTGGAAACATATCGCCGTAACGGAGATATCAAACTCCTAGGGAAGTTATACGAACCGTATATGCCCTTGGTCTACGGGTTATGCTTCAAGTATTACAAGAATCCCGAGCGAAGCGAGGACGCGGTCATGCAGGTGTTCGAGTTGCTAGTCAAGAAGTTACGGACCCATGAAGTTACCAACTTTAAGAGCTGGCTGTATTCCGTGGCTCGCAACCATTGCTTGATGGATCTGCGTGCTGAGGGCAAGCAACAGCACGTGGATATCGACACCCATCAGGCCGAAAGTGACCGCGTATTGCGCCAATATCAGGAGAGAGGCATCCAAGAAGGGCAGCTAGCGCTGATGGAGGCGTGCATTGACCAGCTCAATGAGGAACAGCAGCGTTGTATCCGCTTGTTTTACTTAGAACAGAAGTGCTATAAGGATGTCGCCGCGGCGACCGGTTGTGACTTGAATAAAGTGAAAAGCCACATCCAAAACGGAAAGCGCAACCTCAAGATTTGTATGGAACGCCAATCAGGCATAGAAAAATAATGGAAAGCAGTTATCACATCATACGCATCCAGCGTTATCTCAGTGGTGAATTGAGCAAGGAAGAAATGTACCAGCTCGAGCGCGATGCGCTGGACGACCCTTTCCTGCAGGACGCGTTGGACGGCTATCGTGAGGCCAATACGGTTGACCACGGCACGTTAAGTCTCTTGCAACAGCGGCTTGCTACGCGGGTGGCCGGGCAGCAGGAGAAGCGCAACTCCTTCTTTTTCGGGGTACAGCGCCTTGCCATAGGGGCTACGGCGTTTGTCTTATTCGTTACGGTATGTATCCTGTTCTGGATGCGCACGCAAGTAGGGACGGAAGCACCCGCTACGGAGGTAGAGGTCGAGCTCCAAGCCGTCGGCGAGCTGGCTAGGGTAAGCGCACAGCCACATGCCTCCGCTGGTAGCGACGCCAGCCCCATAGACGGTTGGAATGTTTACCAAGAGTACTTGTCGGTGAATTCGCGTGCTGGTGATTATTCCGGTACGGTGGTTCTCGAGTTCGACGTTGATGCCTCGGGCAAACCGACCGGGATTGTTAGGCAGGGCCCTGCCATTCCGATGATGGCCGAAGCGGAGCGCTTGCTGGTGGAAGGACCCCGCTGGAACGGCAAGCGCGGCATCGTCGTCTTTACGTTTCAAAAATAGCGTGGTGCGGTGAACGTGTTATTCTTCCCACTGGATTTTCTCTTCCACCGGCCGTCGGTTGCCCAAACGCAATTTCTCTTCGTGGTATCCCATGTAAAAGAACCCTAGGCACTCCTCATTGTCGGACAGGGCGAGGAACTCGCGCATGTGCTTGATGGTGCCAGGGCTGCTCCAATAGCCGCCAATTCCGGCCGCGGCGGAGGCCAGCCATAAGTTTTGGACCGCGCAAGCCGTCGCTGCCAACTCTTCCCACTGGGGAACGGCGCCACTGTAGGCCACCACGATAGCAATGACCGCCCCGGACCGCAGTACCTTTTCCTGCGTGTTGTCATATTTCTTTTGCAGAAATAGCTCGGGCGGCGTATGAGCCCGATACAAGGAAGCCAGCTGCTCGACGAGGCGGTTCAACCCCCCTTCGCGAAATACAATGAAGCGCCAGGGCTGCGTGAGTTTGTGCGTAGGTGCGGCATTGGCACAGTCCAACAACTCCGTTAGGGTATCTTTCGGAATCGGGCGTGGTAAATAGCTGGGTGGAAATACGGCACGGCGCGATTTGATCAGGTTAGCGATCGTCGTATAGTCGTTTGGTAGCATAGTAGTAAGATACGAATAATCCCGCAGTTTTTATAGCGGGTTCGCGCGCTCCTCCCATAGCGTGGCGATGTGTAAGATCGTTTTGACGGTTTTTTGCATGTCTTGTATGGATACCCATTCCTGTTTGCCGTGGAAAGCGTGGCCGCCCGCAAAGATATTGGGGCAGGGCAGGCCTAGAAAGGAGAGACGCGACCCGTCGGTGCCTCCTCGTATGCTGCGTCTGATGGGGCTGAGGCCGGTGCGTCGGATCGCTTCCATCCCAATTTCCATGATTTCGGGATGCTGATCCAAGATACGTTTCATGTTTCGATACTGGTCTTTTATTTCCACTTGGCACTTGGATCCGGGATAACGCGACATGACTTCGTCCACGATTTTCTTAAGCACTTCGGCGTGTTGCGTCAGCCCCTCGTCCGTAAAGTCGCGGATGATGAATGATAGCACGGCTCGCTCTGCCCCTCCGCTCAGTTGCACAGGATGTACGAACCCTTCGCGGTCGGTTGTGGTCTCGGGCGATAGTCCGTCTTTGGGGAGGGCGTGCAGGATGTCACCGGCTATCTTTAGAGCGTTTTCCATGCGTCCTTTGGCAAAGCCTGGGTGGATGCCGACGCCCTCGATGGTGAGGGTCATCGCATCGGCCGAAAACGTTTCGTCTTCAATGGTGCCAACGGTTTCACCATCGACGGTATAGGCAAAGTCGGCGCCCAGTTTGCCTAAATCGAGTTTGTCGACCCCGGCACCAATCTCTTCGTCCGGCGTGAACAATATTTTAATCGTTCCGTGTTTGATTTGCGGATTTTTCATGAGTAAGCGTGCAGCGTCCATGATGGCCGCCACACCTGCCTTGTCGTCGGCCCCGAGTAACGTGGTGCCGCTCGCCGTGATGATGTCATTGCCGTGTTGGTTGACTAGCTCCGGGTGTTCTTCCGGACGGATCACCACCGATGGGTCGTCGGGCAGGACGATATTGTCGCCCTGATAATTGCGATGTATAAGGGGCTTCACGTTGGTGCCGGATGCATCCGGTGAGGTGTCGACATGGGAGCAAAAGCAGACGACCGGAACCTGTTTGTCTGTGTTTGCTGGAATGGTCGCGAATACATAGCCCCACTCGTCTAGATAGGCGTCACTAACGCCTATTTCGTGCAGCTCTTGTACCAACAGGCGGCTCAGATCGAGCTGTTTTGCGGTAGAGGGGAACGTGCTCGACGCGGGGTCGGATTGGGTGTCGATCTGTACGTAGCGGAGAAACCGATCCGATACGGAAAAATTGGTGAGGGTATTAATGATGTCTTGGCTCATGGTGCTATCGCTAAATCCGCGGGCAAATCTACGAATAATCCAAGGGCTTGCGAGGCATGCAAAGATGGGAAGTGGGGGCGAATGGCGTGGGTACTTGGTGGAGACTAGGTACTGCTGGTTCGGTTTTTTAATAACAAGACCGGTACCTCTGCGATGCTCAATAATTTTTTGCTCACGCTATTATGGAAAATGCGCTCGAAGAAGCCGTAGTTGCGCGAGGCCATGAGGATAAGGTCGATTTTGTGGCGGTCGACATAGTCAAATATGCCGTATGCCTTGTCTTTGTGTTGTCTCACGACTTCAAACCTCGGATTTAAATCGGCCAAGAGGTGGAGAAGTAGGTTTTGCGCAGCTTCGCTTTCAGCCGTCTGCCGATGCGTTCCATAATCAACGTGGATTACATGGGTTTGTGCACCCAGTTGCCGGGCCAACTGCATAATGCCACCAACGGGCGTGGTCGTTTCTACTTCGCGCAGGTCCGTAGCATAGACGATTTTCCTCACCGGAGCAAAGCGGTGGCCGCACGGAACGATCAGGAGGGGAGCAGGCGCAGCCGAGGCGACGCTCAACGTATGATGCCCGATGACGGGATTGTCGGCGTCCGATATGCCGGAGATACCCATCACGATCATTGAAATCGAGTATTGCCCCACAAGCCGTTCGATACCGTCATCGAGGTAGCGGTCATCCGCCTCGAATACCAACATGCTTTGATCAATTTGTGCGGGTACGTGGAGATTTTGCACTAAATGCGCCAAGCGCAGGAGGACTTCCTGACGGACTGGACTTTCCCCGTCGCTTGGATCGCGGGGCATTTCGCGGTAAGAGTGGTAAAAGACAATCTGCCGGGCCTGTACGTAGCTTGCCATATCCAGGCCGTACTGAGCGGTCGTGTACGACACGTCAGAAAAATCGACCGGGATAAGAAAAGCAATCATGAGGATGGGTTTTGTGCGGGTAAGGACCGCGGTCAGTTACCGCCGTGGACTCCCGGTAGCTTTAGTTCTTGTCCGCGTATTCGAACACTTTTTTCAGAAGGGGTGTGCTGCGTGAGCCACCGATATTCTGGCGAATGCGTAGTTCTTCTTGGGCTACTTGGTGAAACAGTCCGTCAATCGCTTTACCCGTTACGTATTTGTTTAGATCCGCTTCGATCTTTTCATTTACCAAGGGTAACTGGTTGTAGCGGGTGACCAAGTCACTCCAATATTTTGTTACGTTATGCTTGCTCAGCGCTTTCTCTACGATGGGGCTGAATCGGCTAGCCAATTCGTTTGTAGTCGTCCGCTTGAAAAATTCGGTGGCCGCGTCTTGTTGGCCACTCAGTAGAATGGTGGTGGCGTCGCGTATGGTAAGTTGCGACAGGGCGGAGGTAAAGACCGGGACGGCCTCGCTCACGGCACTTTCCGCGGCGCGGTTCATGCTCGCGATAAAGTTGTCCGCCAGTGCGCCTAGTCCGAGGCCCCGTAGGGCGCTTTCGATTTTCTGCGCTTCGGGGGGCATGAGGATTTTTACCGCGGCATTGCCTAGGAAACCGTCTGTGACGGCCAGTGACTTGATGCTTTTGTCCAGCCCCTGGCTTAGCGCCTGCTTAATGCCCGATGCGGCTTCGACGGAAGTAACGGTACCCGTGCTCTCCGTCCCCGATTTGCCGGGTACGCCGTTTTGACCCGTACTCATCTGTTGTAGCGTATCACAACTCGATAGAAGAAAGAGGAAGCAGGTAAGGGTTGCGATTAGGCGAATTCTCATGGCGGTCTCTCTAAATTGTTTATGCAAAGTTAGGCAATGTGCGCCATAGTCGGGCAGGGATTTTTGTCCATGCCTCCGCTAGCTAACCCTTTTTCGGTCAGTAGCTGACCTCCACGACGACCGGAAAGTGGTCGGAAGGCAACTTGCCCAAGTAGGAATCCGTGAGAATGCCAAATCGATTCACTGAGAACGCATCCGACAGGAAAATGTGGTCAATCCGAAGATCGTGGGCTCGGGTGATGTTAAAGCCGGTGAATGTTCCGTTCGGTGCATAAGGCTCGTCGGCGAGTTCGTAGGCATCTTTCACGATTCCGCTGTTGTGCAGCAGGGCGTAGCTTTCGTTGTGCTGGTCTACGTTGAAGTCGCCGGTGATGATCATGGGCAGTTCGGCGCCGATTTTACGGGCCTGCTCCAAGATTAGCTTCGTGCTATTTTTTCGCGCCTCGACCCCGACGTGGTCAAAGTGCACGTTGAAGAGGAGGAACGTGAAACCAGTCCGTGTGTCTTTGAACTTGCCCCACGTACAGATCCGGGGCAACGCCGCGTCCCATCCTTTGTTGGGATAGCTCGTCTCTTCACTTAACCAAAAATTACCGCTTTTCAAGAGGTCGAACATGGCGGTATTGTAAAAGATGGCGGCATACTCGCCCTTTTCTTTTCCGTCATCGCGCCCTACGCCGATGTACTGGAAGCCATTCAGCCCGTTTTGGATATCTTCAAGCTGGTGCTTGAAGCCCTCTTGCGTGCCGAAGATGTCAAATCGGTGGTATCGGATCTGGTTAATCAGATGCGGAGCGCGTTGCTGCCAGCGATTGCCACTGTCTGCCGGCGTGTCTAACCGAAGATTGTACGTGGCTACGTTAAACTGTTGAGCGTATACTGTAGAGAGGCAGCAGAAGACTAGTGCGAGGGCAATGGATCTTAACATTGTTTTTTTTCGTGTTTATTAGAGATTAACGTTCTGACAATACCTCGAAAAGCAATTCGGGCTCGTCGGTTGTAATGAATTCAGCTTGTTGGTCAATCAGGCGCACCATTTCCGCACGGTCGTTGACAGTCCACGCGTTGACGGCCAAGCCGACGTCCTTCGCTTCTTGCAGCCAGGTGGGCTGTTTATCGCGAAATACGGTGAAGTGGTAGTCCAATCCGAAGAAGCCATCGGCCTTCGCTTGGTGGGGCGCCACGTCGCCGTTCAGGTACCAGACTTTGGCATCGGGGTCTAGCTCGATGATACGCTTGGCACCGTCATAGTCAAACATGATGTATTCCACCCATTGCTCGGCACCGAGCTCCTTCACGAGCGCTACCGCCAAGTCTGCGGAATATTTCGTGCGTTCCTTGCCCAGCTTGGAAGTCTTGAGTTCGAAGATCAACTTCGTTTTTTGCTGCTTCATTCCCTCGATGAGGTAATCGCGGGCGGTCGGTATCGACTCTCCGTTTGGCAGCTTTTTCGCCAACAGTTCCTCGTAGGTGGACGTAGCCACATCGATGTCCATAAAATCCGCATCATGATTCACGACGAGGACATCGTCTTGAGTAAGGTGTACGTCAAATTCAGTGCCCGCGCAGCCTAACCGGATGGCTTCGTGCAGGGCCGCGATCGAATTTTGGGGCAGCCCCTTGGTTTTCCAGGCGCCGCGGTGCGCGATGACGGGGTTATTTGCAAATTGGGCGCCCGTGGTGCGCCGTGTAGTGCAGGAAACATGCGAAATTGCCATAATAGCGAGCATGAAAATAATATGTGCGGTAGTGTTCATGAGTTGGTATGGAGCTTAAAATCGGTATTAGTATGTAAGCGTGATAAAGATATCAAATATTGTGGCGTGCCAAGGGATTCGGGCAACACAAACTAGAATTTTTGATTAAAAAACCAGTATGGCGTTCGCTACTTTGCGCTCGCCGCCGTGGTCAAACGTTTTGTTGTCCGAAGGGTAATTGACTATGCCTGTCTCGTTTTTGCCGTTGATATAAAGCGCCGTGGAGCCGCCACCGTCGAGGTTCAAGCCATCCCGGGCGCCAAGCTGGCGCAGGAGAAAGGCTAGTTCGTGTAGGTTCATGCCGTGGGCGCGGGCGTTACGTCCGTCTACCGTCACGAGCAGGACTTGTCCATCACTAGTGATGCCTACGGCCGATCTGGGGTGGCGGTTGTCGTTGAACGCATTCTGGGCAAGCGGAACGCCTGCGCCCTCGCGGAGCAGTACGGGCCCGCACACCAGTCCGTTCTCGGCGTGCAGGCGTTTGTCCCACCCTACGACGGCAGGATCGCCGGTGACGATGTTGGCGCCTTTCGCGTCAACCACCAGCGCCCCGTTGGCCCGCTCGTGGTTTGTACCATCGGGATTCAAGAGCGTGGTTTCGTTGATGACAGTGCCGTCTATTCGGAGGAACGTGACGGAACCACCATTTTTCATGTCAAAAAAAGTGGCATTTATACCCGCTAATGCTCCCGCGTCTTTCGCAAATTCGCTGGTGAGCGCGAGTCCGTCGGCCAATCCGGCAAAGGCAAGGCGTCGCTGGGGTACTGAGAGGTCGATTTGCAGAAGGTTGACTTCCTGTTCGGAATCAAACAAGTCCGTGAAGTGGGCCTGCTTCCATACCAAGCCTGGCGCCACGGTTACCGAATGCCACTTTGCCTGCGCCAGTTTGACGGAATCGGCGGACGTCTGACCGAGGGAAACCAACGGTAATACGCAGAGCGCCCAGATATACCATCGAAGCCTTAATGTGGAGAACTTGCTCATATCGTCTTTGCTGTGTTTCCGGACTGGCGGAACGGATAGGCATAATTAACAATCTCACGTTAAGAAATACAAAATCTATTGTAACTTTATTGCCGTAAAGCAATCCAATCCCTAATTAGTACGCAAGCCAATGAACGTGATAAAGGGGGTGTCACTGTCACGGTGGCCAATTGAGTTGGCGGTTTGGGTATCCGCATTGGTGCTGTTGTATTTTTCCAATCCGGAGAAGCACCACCATACGCTCTGTCCTATCGGTGCTGCAGGGTTTGACTGGTGTCCGGGCTGTGGATTGGGGCGGTCGATTGCCTCGCTGTTGCAAGGTGATGTGGTAGCCTCCGTGCAGATGCACGTATTGGGAATCCCCGTGCTAGCCGTCTTAGTGTATCGGATATACACTTTGTGCAAAAAAGAATTGATGGTAATAAAAAAGAAATCTTATGGATCGTCGTAATGCATTTTTGTCCCTCCCCGGAGTTTCGCCTGAGGAGATAGCCTACCTGCAGTCGCTTACTGCAAATTTTTCGGACAACGAATTTCGGGATTTTATGGCGATTTATGCAGGCAAGCGCAAGAAGGCCCAAGACATCCTGCTGTTTACCTTGTTAGGGTTCATCGGTATTGCCGGCATACAGCGGTTTGTCGTCAACCAGATAGCGATGGGCGTGATTTACTTCCTAACCATTGGTTTCTGCTATATCGGAACCATCGTTGACCTGATCAACCACAAGAGCATCACCGAGGAACATAACCAACGCATGGCGCAAGATGCGGCTATGCTCGTGGGTCGTTCTTTTTAGGCGTTAGCCGCTATACGGTGTCGGTGCCGTTCCAATCGGCATAGAATTGGTCGAGAAACTGCTCCATGAATTGGTGACGCCTTTCAGCTAGCCGTTTGGCCGCGGGGGTGTTCATCTTGTCCTTCAGCAGCAAAAGCTTTTCGTAAAAATGATTGATTGTGGGAGCTGTGCTGTTTTTGTACTGCTCCTTCGATTGGTTTAGCGCGGGTTCAATGGTAGGGTCGTAGAGGGGGCGGTTTTTATAGCCTCCGTAGTTGAACGCCCTTGCGATGCCAATGGCACCGATGGCGTCCAGCCGATCCGCATCCTGAACGATGGCTAGCTCCTTCGAATAAAAAGCCACCGTGCCTAAACTGGCCTTGAACGACATGTTGAGAATGATCGCTTTCACATGGTCGATCCGCGGCGTATCGACACCCAAACCAGTGAGGAATTCTGCAGCTTTTGCTGGTCCGATCGATTCGTCACCGTTGTGAAATTTGCTGTCGGCAATGTCATGGAGCAGCGCGGCTAGTTCACAGACCAGACGGTCGGCTTTTTCATGTTCCAGCAGTGCCTTGGTATTGTTCCAAACGCGAAGTACATGCCACCAGTCGTGTCCAGCTTCCGCATTCGCCAAGCTTTTTTTGACATAGTCGGCCGTTTGGTCAATGTATGCCTGATCGGTTTGGTTCAGGTTATTCGTTGGGTGTTCTTTTTGTTCCATCATATAGTTCGTATTCCAACAGTCGGCAGTCAAGCTTGCCGTTATAGAATTCGATACGTCGGGAAGCCCGTAAACCAATTTTCTTGGCCAGGTCGGGATTCCCCGTAAACACGTAGCCCACATAGCCGGGGCAGGACTGCTTCATGAAGTCGCCTACGCGGCCATAGGTGACCTCGAGCTTGGAATGCGTGCCCAAACGATCCCCATACTCGGGGTTGAACACCACTACACCAGGTTGTTCGGGTACCTCGGTTTCGGCAAAGTCGCACACCGCAAATGAAATCAGCCGATCTACACCAGCGGTCTTGGCGTTGGCCTCAGCGATCGCTACGGCTTCCTTCGAGATATCCGTGGCAATGATGGGGATGTCGAGTTTCTTGTCGACGGCATCTTTTAGCTTGCGCCGTTCGGCGAAGAATACCTGTTCGTCGTAACCCAGGATGTGCATGAAGGCGTAGTTCATGCGGAACAGACCGGGCTTGCGGCCGGTGGCGATAAGCGCCGCCTCGATGGCCAACGTGCCCGCCCCGCACATGGGGTTGATGAAGGGAGACTTACGGTCCCACTTGCTGGCGTAGACCACGCCAGATGCCAGCGCTTCCAACATGGGCGCTTTGCCGGGGTGCTTGCGATAACCGTGCTTGGCGAGCGTCTCGCCCGAAGTGTCGAGAAAGATTTCGGCCTTGTCCTCTTGCCAGTACAGGTGTACGACGGTGCGATGCAGCTCCGGACCGCTGTCAGGACGCAGGCCCTTGCGCGACTTAATGCGGTCGGCTATGGCGTCCTTTACTTTCAAGTTGGCGAACAGGGGCGTGGTAATGGTCGGATTATTGACGTTTGAGGTGACCGAAACGTACCCATCAAATGCCACCAACTCTTCCCACGCGATGTTCAATAACGCCTGGTAAAGCGCCTCTCCGTCTTGGGCGGTGAAGGTGCCGATGGAGTAAAGCACCTGGCTGGCACAACGCAAGTTGAGGTTAAGCCGGATACAGTCGTTGACGGTCGCGTCCAGTTCGACGCCCGTGTGAAAAGCACGTTTTATCGGAAAACCTAACTCTTTTACTTCGTCCTGCAAGTAGGGCGAAAGGCGCTTGTTGCAGGTGATGATCGTCTTGCGGGGGGTGTTGAAAACTTCCATGTGATTTTGGCAAAGTTAGTCATTATTGTCGGCTAAAAAGTGTAGTTTTACGGTTTAATAAATTAGTTAAACATGGAAATACGAGGTAAAGTTCACGAGATAGGTGAGGTGCAGCAGGTCACGGACACATTCAAGAAAAGAGACCTAATTGTTGAGTACGCGGAGAATCCGCAGTTCGTCGAGTATATCGCTTTTGAAGCGACACAGGACCGTACGGCAATATTCGATAACTTGAGCGTAGGCGATGAAGTGGAAGTTTCCTTCAACCTTCGTGGCCGCCCATGGACCAACCGGGAAGGCGTAACTAAATACTTCAACTCCTTGGTGGCGTGGCGCGTCAACAAAGTGGTCACCACACCAGTAACGGCGCCTCCTCCGGGTGGACCAGGCGTGCAGCACCAAACGCCGCCGCCGCCAACGGTCGATATCTCATCTGATGATGGCAAGGACGACGATCTGCCATTCTAATCGAGAAGCCAACTAGTTTTTTGCGATGTAATTTGGGTTGCCTCAAGAGATTGGGGCAACTTTTTTTGCCCTACTGCGTCTGCTTGAAGTGTACACGATGGACGTCGCCGGAAGGAATCAAGAGCGTTAATCTATTCCCACCGTTTCTTGGGAACGCAGGTAATCACTTCGGTACGTCGGATGTGAATGGGACGCTGGTCAAAACGGTTTTCCAGCGTAATGGAATCCGGGGACCACGCTAAGATTTTATACCGGGGTAGGAATTGGCCGGAGCGGTGGCACCCACTTATTTTTTGTCGCCAGTTTTCACGCGTGTACAACCCGTCTACTAACAAGCTATCTCCCCGGACCACGTATACGCCTTTGGCGTATTCAGTCCATTCGCCGTCTTGGTAGCAACTGTCGGTAGACCGCACGACATTAGACGTCGTGTGCATCGTCACGTAAATGGAATCGCAGGTAAATTTAAATTCATGGCGGGTATATTCCAGCAACTGGTCCTGCATGGGAATGGCGTCCTGTACCCAAATGCCCTGTAGGCGCTGGTCGCCTTCGTGTTGCATGTCGGAATGGCGTTGGCAGGCCGAGATTACGCATAGCGCGCCGACTGCCCACAGCAGTCGGCGCACGATACGTATGCGATTAGTTGGCAAGTTTTTTTTCACTATTTCAGTCCGCCTATCATGTCTTCGGGGCGTACCCACTCATCAAACTGCTCGTTGGTTAACAAACCGAGTTCCAGTGCGGCCTCGCGCAGCGACTTGTTTTCCTTATGCGCCTTTTTGGCGATTTTAGCGGCGTTTTCGTAGCCAATATGTGGATTGAGCGCCGTTACCAGCATCAAGGAGTTTTCCAGGTGCTTCTTTATGCCATCGCGGTTGGGTTCGATGCCAACGGCACAGTGGTCATTAAACGATACGCAGGCGTCTCCGATGAGGCGGGCGGATTGTAGGAAGTTGGCAGCCATTACCGGCTTGAACACATTCAGCTCGTAATGACCGTTGGCACCGCCAAAGGAAATCGTCACGTCGTTGCCCAGCACTTGGGCGGCAACCATGGTCAGCGCTTCGCACTGCGTCGGGTTCACTTTACCCGGCATGATTGACGACCCCGGTTCATTTTCGGGAATCAGGATCTCCCCGATGCCAGACCGTGGTCCAGACGCTAGCATGCGGATGTCGTTGGCGATTTTGTGCAGGGCGACAGCCAATTGCTTCAGCGCTCCGTGGCTTTCGACGATGGCGTCGTGGGCAGCTAGGGCTTCAAACTTGTTGGGCGCCGTGCGGAAAGGTAGGCCTGTAAATGTTGCGATGTATTTGGCCACATTCTCTGCATAGCCTTTGGGTGTATTAATGCCGGTGCCTACAGCCGTTCCTCCCAACGCCAGTTCGGATAAATGATCCAATGTGTTGCGCAGGGCTTTCAGGCCGTAATTCAGTTGGGCTACGTAGCCAGAGAACTCCTGTCCCAGGGTCAGGGGCGTGGCGTCCATCAGATGCGTGCGTCCAATCTTAACGATGTCAGCGAAGGCATCCGATTTGGCTTGCAGCGTATCGCGCAATTTTTCAACGCCTGGGATCGTGATCTCTACCAGCATTCTGTAGGCTGCGATATGCATCGCGGTCGGGTAGGTGTCGTTGGAGGATTGCGACTTGTTGACATCGTCGTTGGGGTGGATGAATGTTTTGCCCTCGCCCAGTTTGTTTCCTTGCAACACATGCGCACGGTTGGCCACCACTTCGTTGACATTCATGTTGGATTGCGTGCCGGAGCCGGTTTGCCAGATGACGAGGGGGAATTCATTCGCCAGTTGTCCAGCGAGGATTTCATCACACACTTGCGCGATGAGATCGCGTTTCTCCGCCGGTAAAATGCCTGCATCCGCATTGGTATATGCGGCGGCCTTTTTCAGGTAGGCAAACGCTTCGATAATTTCTTTCGGCATGGACGCGGGCGCACCAATTTTAAAATTGTTGCGTGAGCGCTCGGTTTGCGCTCCCCAATATTTTTCGGCCGGTACGCGTACCTCGCCCATGGTATCGTGTTCGATTCTATATGACATGGAATTGCTGTTTTGATTCTATCTCGCAAACTTACCGAACTTGCGCTTTGTACGCAAGTTTTCGGCGGGATCGCTCCAAGGGCAGGTAATTCGCCGGGGGACCCTTTGAGTAGGCAATCTTGTTGCCAAACGCGCCACTTCGGACCTGACGAAAATTAGATTTTACCAGCGAACACGAAGGTGGCGGGCCCTTCTAAATAGACATTCGTAAAGACATTGCCTTCTCGACGAAAACTAATCGTCAAATGTCCGCCGCGTACCCGGATAGGCATTTGCAAGTCCCCTTCAAAGCCTTGGTGAGCGGCCATCGCCATGGCCACCGCAGTCGCGCCCGTTCCGCATGCAAACGTTTCGTCCTCTACGCCACGTTCGTACGTACGGACAAAATATCCGGCCCCCTCCCGCTCGACAAAGTTGACGTTGATTCCTTCGGTACGATAGGCTTCGCTATTGCGTATCGCCGCCCCATCTTCATATACGGGAAAATCAGCAAGCCCCTCGACCAGTTGTACATAGTGGGGCGAGCCGGTATTCAACACATAAGCCTCTCCATCACGAGCGATTGCATCTACGTCGACCATCTGCAGACTCACCCAGTTCCCTGCGGGGTTGATAGTGGCAAAGTGTTTGCCGTCAACTGCCAAAAAGGCGGCTTTGTCAGTGATTAGGTCCAGATGCTGCGCAAACGCGACCATGCATCGTCCGCCGTTACCGCACATGGATCCCTCACGCCCGTCGGCATTGTAATAAATCATTCGGAAGTCGTAATCGGGATGATTTTGCAACAGCATCAGTCCATCCGCTCCGATGCCGTAGCGTCGGTCACACAGGCGCTTGACCAAGGCTTCGTCTGACGTGTCAAAACCGCCCATACGGTCATCTATGACGATAAAATCATTGCCTGCGCCTTGATATTTGTGAAAGGTGATGGATGCCATGGTGTCAACGTGTGAGATGCAAAGTTACGCATATGCCCGCAAACCGCCGCAGCGCGTGGAACAAAATCGAAAAATGCCGTTTAGACGCTGTCTTTAACATTATTTAACAGAAAACAGGCGGCTTCCGAGTGTTAAAAGTCGATTAATGGTATTACATTTGGAGAACCTAAATAACGGTAAATCGGCTACGTACAGGGCCGAATCAGTTTAAGCAGATAACAAAAGGTATATGATGAAAAAATTTGGATTAACTTTATTAGTTGCCGCACTCGGAGGTGTGGTGGCCGTAGGGGGCTACAAGCTGTTTGAGAACAAGCAACTTCAGAAGATGTCTTTCGAAGAACGTCAGGAATTATATTTCGCAAATAACCCAATGAGTGAAATCACGTCCTCAACGGGCAATCCGGATTTCACGCAGGCCGCTGCAGTAGTCGCGCCCGCCGTGGTTCACATCCAAACGACTTATCCCGCACGGCGGGCGCAGAGGGGCTCCGGAGGCGCGCCTTTCGACCTGTTTGAGGAGTTTTTCGGTATGCCACGCCAGCAGAGTCCGCGTCAGGTTCAGCCACAGCAGGCATCGGGCTCCGGAGTCATTATCTCACAAGATGGATATATCGTGACCAATAACCACGTGGTGGAAGGAGCCGACAAAATCGAAGTGAAGCTTACCGACCGACGTGTGCTGGAAGCCAAGATTATCGGCCGCGATCCGGACACGGACCTGGCTTTGATCAAAATCAACGAAGATGGCCTGCCCTTTGCGCGGCTTGGCAACTCCGACGACGTACGCATCGGCGAGTGGGTGTTGGCTGTAGGGTACCCGTTGGGTCTAGAGTCTACAGTAACAGCAGGTATTGTCAGCGCTACGGGACGTTCAACAGGAATTATCCGTCGTGAGCAGTTTGAGCGTGAGATGCAACAGCGCGGCTATCGCCAGCCGCAAAGCCCCGAAGAGCAATTTATCAGCACCGCGGTAGAATCGTTTATCCAAACGGATGCGGTTATTAATCGCGGCAACTCAGGCGGTGCTTTGGTGAATGCCCGCGGCGAATTAATCGGTATCAACTCCAACATTGCATCTCCCACAGGCTACTACGCTGGATACGGTTTCGCGGTTCCCGTGAACATCGTGAAGAAGATTTCCGATGACTTTGTCAAGTTCGGGACGGTGAAGCGTGGGTTAATCGGTATTACGTTCCAGGAGCTGTCACCTACCGTAGCCAAGGAGTTGGAGATCAAGGAAACTACAGGCTTGCTCATTAATAATGTGTCTCCCGGTGGAGGCGCTGAAGAAGCCGGGCTGAAAGAAGGTGACGTCATTACGAAGATGGATGGCGTGAATATCGTCTCGTCCACGCAATTGCAAGAACGCGTTTACCTGCTTCGCCCCGGCGACAAGGTGAAACTCACTTATAAGCGTGATGGACGCGAGCGCGAAGCTACGGTGACCCTGAAGGAAGAGACCCGTTCGTCGGGCGCGGCAGATGCCGAAGAGACCAAGCGTAGTGCATCCGAAATTTACAATAAGCTTGGTGCAGGGTTTGTGCCTGCTTCAGATGAGCGCAAGAAAGAGCTGGGCATATCGTCTGGCGTGGTGGTTAGCCAGGTGCACCGCGGCGGCTGGTTTGACTACAACGGCATACAGCGTGGTACGGTCGTGACGCACATCAACGATATGCCGGTCAACAACATCGACGATATCGAAGCAGCTTTGGGCAAATCGACCCGGAATGTGATTAAAGTGACCAGCGTGCCGCAACGCGGTTCGGTACGGGAGCAGTCCGGCCCGATTGATTTCTAATCGATAAGACGCAGCACAAAAAAAGCGATTCGGCTAAACCGAATCGCTTTTTGTTTTTAATGAGGTGTTCGTTTTCGCAGTCCGCTCTTTGCGTTGTCACAAGGCGCGGGCGCGCAACTAGCAGTGCTCGTTGAAGGCGGAGATGAGGTTGTCCGCGATGAGCTGGGCAGGCCGTCCTTCGATGTGGTGGCGCTCGATCATGTGCACAAGCTTACCATCCTTAAATAACGCCATGGCGGGGGAGGACGGTGGGTAGGGCAACATGTATTCGCGGGCTTTGTCGACAGCGTCGCGCTCCATGCCCGCAAAGACGGTAACCAGCTTGGACGGGCGTTTTTCGTTTTCGATGGCAGCCCGTGCAGCAGGCCGTGCATTGGCGGCGGCACAGCCGCAGACCGAATTGACCACGACAAATACGGTTCCTTCACTAGGAATGGTCTTTTCAACGTCTTCTGGTGTTTTTAATTCCTCGAAACCTACGGCCGTCAATTCCTTGCGCATAGGCTCGACCAAATATTCTGGATACATAATGGTACGTGTTTAATATGTTCGAAATTTTTGTTAATTAACGTCACAAATATACACCACCCTGCTTGGGTAAACAAATAGCCTAGTTCACCTGAGTGTCAAGATTCTGCCGGCACGTAGTGCCATTTGGCATTACCGTCTGAATGTGGTAATTTTGCATCTCATTTAAAATTATATCGCATGTCTTCATTGGAAACCACCTACGTACCCTATAAAGTTAAAGACATTAGTTTGGCCGATTGGGGCCGCAAAGAAATCGAACTGGCCGAGGCGGAGATGCCTGGGCTGATGAGCCTGCGCGAAGAATTTGGAGCGAGTAAGCCGTTGGCGGGCGCCCGGATTGCTGGCTGTCTGCACATGACGATCCAAACAGCCGTCCTGATCGAGACCCTGATCGAACTGGGTGCGGAAGTAAGCTGGTCGTCCTGCAACATATTTTCTACCCAAGACCATGCCGCTGCAGCCATTGCTGCGGCAGGTATTCCCGTGTACGCATGGAAAGGCATGACCGAGGAAGAGTTTAACTGGTGTATCGAGCAAACCTTGTTTTTTGGCGAGGATCGCAAGCCACTCAACCTAATTCTGGATGATGGGGGCGATTTGACCAATATGGTGTTTGACAAATACCCCGAGCTGATTAGCGGCATCAAAGGCCTCTCCGAAGAGACTACGACGGGTGTGCATCGTCTTTACGAGCGCATGAAAAATGGAACGCTTCACCTCCCGGCCATCAACGTGAACGACTCAGTCACCAAATCCAAGTTTGACAACAAATATGGCTGCCGCGAATCGTTGGTAGACGCCATCCGGCGCGCCACCGACCTGATGCTTGCGGGCAAAGTAGCGGTTGTAGCGGGATACGGGGATGTGGGCAAAGGGTCGGCTGAATCCCTGCGCAGTGCGGGCGTTCGCGTCATCGTTACGGAAATAGACCCCATTTGCGCATTGCAAGCGGCGATGGAAGGCTACGAAGTCAAGAAATTCGCTACGGCAGTGAAGGAAGCAGACATCGTGGTGACCACGACGGGCAATCGCGACATCGTGCGCGCCGAGCACTTCAAAACCATGAAAGATAAGGCCGTAGTTTGCAACATTGGGCACTTTGACAACGAGATTGACGTCGCTTGGCTTAATACCGAGTACGGGCATACGAAAGTCGAAATCAAACCCCAGGTAGACAAATACACGATCGACGGGAAGGATATCATCCTGTTGGCCGAAGGCCGACTGGTTAACTTGGGATGCGCTACCGGCCACCCTTCATTTGTGATGAGTAATTCATTCACGAACCAGACGTTGGCACAAATCGAGCTTTGGACCAATACGCACAAGTACGAAAATAAGGTGTACACACTGCCCAAGCATTTGGATGAGAAAGTAGCTCGTCTGCACTTGGCGAAGATAGGCGTGGAGCTGGACGTATTGGAGCCGCACCAAGCCGAGTATATCGGCGTGTCTATCGACGGGCCCTACAAGCCAGAGCATTACCGTTACTAAAGATAAGGGTGTATGGATAAGAAAGACGGAAGGCAGCGTGTGCTTTCCGTCTTTTCTTTTTTAGTCTCGGCTAGTTCTATCTTTTTATTTCCTTTGTGAGGCGAAGAAGGCTTCGACGGCTGTTAGTCCGTTTTTAAACCGGTCCTCCCCAATACCGGAGACTACCGTGTACGATGCACGGAGGGCATTCAACTCCCGATGCCAGACCGCCAGGAAGTGCTCCCGTAGATCGGGGAAGTCGCGCAGCGGATCATCTTCCCACGGCAAATCGATATCCATCAGCAAGTAATGGTCGTAGGGATGGGCATTCAGTTCGGTTAGCACCGGCTCGGGCGTATGACCAAACAAGTGGTCCGACCAGACTTTGATGGTGAGGAAGGTCGTGTCACAAAAAAGAATCCCGTGTCGTGCCAGGGGTGCCACGCTGCGCTCCAAGGCCAATTGCCCATAAAACATGTTCATTTCATCCTGCAGGGTGTACTGCCGGTTGAGGTTGCGGCAATACTCCCGCGCATATTCGGGGACGCACACGGTATCGTAGTGCCGTGCCAGCCGCTCGGATACCCACGATTTTCCGGTTGATTCCGGCCCGACCACCGCGATTTTGATTAGCTTGCGTTCTTCCATGTTCGTCTCCAGTCTAAGTAACCCATAATGGCAATCACCGTGAATGCCCCGTAGAGCAATGCTGTCAGCCAAAAGCCTTTGTAGATATACAACGGGATGTAGCAGATGTCCACGATGATCCATATCACCCAGTTTTGCAAAACCTTGCGCGTCATTAAGAATTGGGCCACGAAGCTCATTGCCGTGCAGAATCCATCAATATAGGGGACATCGGTATCGGTATAGGTGCCCAAAAACCAGCCCATCACACCTGAGAGCACCGCCACCGCTGCTGCAGTGGCGAACAGCTCGGGCGCGGAAAAGGAAACGATCGGTTTTTTATCCGCTTCCTGCCTCCGCTTGGTCCAGTAATACCATCCATATATGGCTGTACCGAAAAAGTACACCTGCAATACGGCGTTGCCATACAGCTTGCTTTGGTAAAATAAGATGGCGTACGCCGCCACACTAATGATGCTAATCGGCCAATTGAGGATATGTTGCCTCGCGGCTAAGTACACGCAGAGAAACCCTGTGACTGTGCCTAGCCACTCGAGAGCCGTTGTTTGCTGGAATTGATCCGCGAGGATTTGGAAAATGTCAGCCACAGTGCAGCGTAATGTCGATGGTGTGTTAACAAAAAACTGCCCGAGCTAAGGGCATAGCTCGGGCAATTTAAGTGAAATTTTATTAAGTCCGTTTATTTAATGCTAGAATACGTAGCGTGCGGTGACGCCGCCATTAGGTACAAAGCTAGGTATCCCGATGTCTGGCCTTACTAAATGCGCGGTGGGACGGATCTCTGCCGAGAAAGCGAACGGTGCGTTTCTCAGTTTGTAGTCGGCGCCTCCTGAGGCAAACAAGCCGAGAACGATACCCTTGGAGTCGTCAAAATCCGAGAAGCTATTCCCCAGTACCGCGCCGCCGCCGACGAACCATTTCAAACCATCCACATTTGCGATGGGGAAGTGGTGTTGATAGGCGCCGGAAAGTGAAATCCGCGTCACGTCATAGGTTAATCCTGCCAGGCGATAGGAGGGTTTGATGCCCAAATCAAATTGCAACGCTGCCGGCTCGGAAATGAACGTTTTAAAGGTGGCGCCAAACGTATCATAGTACGGGTTGACACCCAACCGTAAACCGACAGAATTTCTGTAGTCGCTTTGAGCGGATACTGTAGCGATAAACGCCATGGCCAGTACTAGAGATGCTAATTTTGCTTTCATGTTAAGTGGGTTTTGTTGTAGTTGAGGTCAAATGTAAGAGTTATATTTTGTAAAAATGGTAATAACAGTTCACAGGGCCAAGAAAAATACCAAATTAAGGGTATTTTTATGTGTTTGGCAGCAGGCCTGCGGAATGGCGTGGTTTGAGCGTAGGGCTTATTTGTCGCCGCGGGGCGTTTCATCTAAAATTGTTACGTCATTGTTAGCAAAAAAACGTACCTTTGCACTCCGACAAAGCAGTCGGAATTCCCAGCCTACAATCATTCCGGTATTTCGCACTGTTTTGGCATCGGTTTAGGTTTACTCACATCGATTTTTAGCAAAGCAATGCCAAAAGACACCTCCATCAAATCCGTACTGATCATCGGTTCAGGTCCCATCATTATCGGGCAGGCCTGCGAATTTGATTACTCGGGCTCTCAAGCCGCCTTTTCCCTCAAGGAAGAGGGGATCACGGTTTCCATTATTAACTCCAACCCGGCAACGATTATGACCGATAAGGTCGTGGCAGACCATGTCTACCTGTTGCCGCTGACGTGCGAAAGCATCGAGCAGATTCTGCAGGAACGGCAGATTGACGCGGTATTGCCCACCATGGGCGGACAGACTGCGCTTAATCTGTGCATCGAAGCCTCTGAACGCGGTATTTGGGAAAAATACAACGTGCGGGTCATCGGCGTGGACGTTGCCGCAATCGAGAAAACTGAAAACCGGGAGGCGTTTCGCCAATTGATGGTTGAAATCGGTGTAGGCGTTGCCAAGTCGAAGATTGCCAATTCGTTTCTGGAAGGCAAGGAGGCTGCCCAGCAGATTGGCTTCCCGCTAGTTATTCGTCCGTCGTACACCTTGGGTGGTACGGGTGGCGGATTCGTGCACAAGAAAGAGGAGTTTGAGGCTGCACTAAGCCGGGGCTTGCAGGCCTCTCCGACGCACGAGGTCCTCGTAGAGCAGGCGGTATTGGGCTGGAAAGAATTCGAACTCGAGCTTCTTCGTGATGGAAATGACAACGTCATCATCATCTGTACCATCGAGAACTTTGATCCGATGGGCATCCATACCGGTGATTCCATTACGGTGGCCCCAGGCATGACCCTCAGTGATCGTTGCTACCAGGAGATGCGCAACCAAGCCATCAAAATGATGCGTGCTATCGGCACGTTTGCAGGCGGGTGCAACGTACAGTTTGCAGTCAATCCGGAAAATGAGGAGATTATCGCCATTGAGATCAACCCGCGCGTGTCGCGGTCGTCGGCGCTTGCCTCCAAAGCTACGGGTTATCCCATCGCGAAAATCGCGTCCAAATTGGCCATCGGCTATAACTTGGACGAAATCGAAAATCAGATCACCCAAAATACTTCCGCTTACTTCGAGCCTACGCTCGATTACGTCATCGTGAAGGTGCCCCGGTGGAATTTCGCCAAGTTTAAGGGTGCTAACCGCGAGCTGGGCTTGCAAATGAAGTCTGTCGGTGAGGTAATGGCCATCGGCCGATCCTTTATCGAGGCGCTGCAGAAAGCCTGCCAGAGCTTAGAAATCGGGCGTGCGGGACTCGGCGCAGACGGACGGCAAAGTCGCAACTTGGAAGAGATTATGGAAAGCCTGGAACACCCAAGCAGCGACCGTCTGTTCCATGTGAAAGACGCGTTTGAGTTGGGCGTGCCGCTGGAGTCTATCCGCAAGGCTACCCTGATCGACAAGTGGTTCTTGGTACAAATCCAAGAGCTGGTGCAGTTGGAGGCGGAACTTCGCCGATACCAGCTGAACAATATTCCGAAAGAATTCTTTGTCACCCTGAAGCAGAAGGGATATTCCGATTTGCAAATCGCTTGGTTGCTGGGCAACGTAAGCGAAGATGAGGTGTATGCGCGCCGCATCGAGCTTGGCATTCGTCGGGTGTTTAAAATGGTGGACACCTGTGCCGCCGAATTCCCTGCGCAGACGCCGTACTACTATTCGACGTTCGAGGATGAGAACGAGTCGAAGCCATCCGACCGCAAGAAGGTTATCGTACTTGGCTCCGGTCCAAACCGCATTGGCCAAGGTATTGAGTTTGACTACTCCTGTGTGCACGGCCTGCTCGCGGCCAAGGAAGCTGGATACGAGGCGATCATGGTTAACTGTAACCCCGAAACCGTTTCGACAGACTTCAACATGGCAGACAAACTGTACTTTGAGCCTGTGTTTTGGGAGCACGTACGCGAAATTATCGAATTGGAGAAGCCAGAGGGCGTCATAGTCCAGCTTGGTGGCCAAACGGCGTTGAAAATGGCCGAAAAACTCCAACAAAACGGTATCCGTATCATCGGCACCTCGTTTGACGATATGGACCTGGCCGAAGACCGGGGACGCTTTTCTGACCTACTCAAGGAGCTAGACATTCCCTATCCGAAATACGGCGTCGCCGAAAGCGCAGAAGAAGCGCTGAAAGTAGCCAAGGACGTGGGATATCCGGTACTGGTTCGGCCTAGCTATGTATTAGGCGGCGAGCGGATGAGTATTGTCATCAACGACGAGGAGCTGGAAACGGCGGTGGTCAAGTTGCTGAAAAACCTGCCGGGCAACCGGGTGTTGATCGACCATTTCCTCGATCGTGCCGAGGAGGCGGAATCAGACTCGATTTGTGATGGCGAGGACGTTCATATCATCGGTCTGATGGAGCATATTGAGCCTGCAGGTATTCACTCGGGTGACTCGAACGCGGTGTTGCCTCCGTTTAGCCTGTCGGATGCGGTTCTCCAAAAGATGGAAGAATATTCCATCAAGCTCGCACACGCACTTAACGTGAAGGGCTTGCTGAATATCCAGTTCGCGGTGAAGGACGAGAACGTGTACGTGATTGAGGCGAACCCACGTGCATCGCGCACGGTGCCTTTCATCGCCAAGGCTTACGATGTGCCATATATCAATATCGCCACCAAGGTGATGCTGGGTGTCAACAAATTGAAAGACTTCAAAATCGAGCGAAAACTGACAGGATACGCCATTAAGGAGCCAGTATTCTCGTTTGACAAGTTCCCCGACGTGGATAAGCAACTCGGTCCGGAAATGAAATCGACCGGTGAAGCCATACGCTTTATTAAAGACTTGGATGACGCGTTCTTCCGCGAATTATATGCGAAGAAATCCATGTATTTGAGCAAATAAACCGAAGGGGCCGTCAAGGCCCCTTTTTTTTGGCTACCGTCAGGTACACGGGTTAAATATGTCACGGTTATGACTTTCGTGGCGTTCCAACCCCGGTCTTCTTTTGTATTATTGTAGGAGACTTTATTATCATAGGCATGACTATCCAAATAAATTCAGACAAAAACATCACCTTGAGCCAAGGCTTTATCGCCAAGATTTCGGAGAACGTGACTACTGCAATCGGGCGCTTCGACGAGTACATAACTCGATTGGAAGTCTTCTTAGCGGATGAAAATAGCGATCGCCAAGGCAGCGACGACAAGCGCTGTACCATTGAGATACGCATCAAAGGACGTGACCCAGAAGCAGTCACTTCCACTGCGGACGACATTGGTTTGGCGGTTAAGCTAGCCACCGATAAGGCCGTACAATTGCTTCGCAACCGCACCGATAAATTGAAGGACCACGGGTAGTACTGCGGGGTCCTGGGCCATGCGCCGTTACGCCTCCCCCGATCCGCGGGGCCCGGCGTTGGCGGCGGAAGGCTCACCTAAAACGTTGAAAACCCACTTCGTTGTTATACGCCGAAACTGCGGGTAATCCTGACAGTTTCTTCCGACCTTCGTAAGCTGATTCACACTGCTTCTTGGTAATTATGGGCAATACGACACACACGCCAACGCGAGCCAGGACTTGGCTATTTGTCGTCGGCATCATCTTGGTAGCCAGTAATCTTCGCGCACCGATAACGAGCGTCGGTCCCGTCGTTCCCCAAATACAGGACGCACTGCGCTTGTCGAACACGCTTGCCGGCCTGATTACCACCCTGCCCCTGTTAATGTTTGCAGTGTTCTCTCCCGTAGCGCCTAAGCTTTCGGAAAAGCAGGGCATCGAGAAGATGCTGTGGTTATCCTTGTGGGTAATCGGCATTGGCGTCTTGATACGGACGGTGCCGAGCACGATCCTTTTATTGTTAGGTTCGGGGTTGATCGGGTGCGGTATCGCATTTGGCAACGTGCTCATACCGCCACTTATCAAACATCGGTTTCCTCAGCGCATCGGCATCGTGACAGGCATCTATAGCGTGGCGATGAACATTACCGCCTCGTTGGCGTCGGGGTTCAGCATCGCCATCGGGCATTGGACAGGCCTGGGCTGGAAAGGATCCATAGGCGTGTGGGCGGTATTTGCGGTGATTGCGATCGTGGCGTGGATTCCGCAATTGTGGGCTGCCAGACAGCGCCCTCGGGAGACCAACCTTGATGCTTCCGAACGGCCGAAGTCCTTGCTGAAGTGGCGGATTGCATGGCATGTTACGGTTTTTATGGGATTGCAGTCGTTGCTTTTCTATTGCGCGGTGGCGTGGCTCCCCGTGGTACTGCAGAGCTGGGGCATGCCCTCGGGCGAATCGGGGTGGATACTTTCCTTTGTACAGTTTACCCAACTGCCAATCGTATTTATCGGACCGATGCTCATTGCCAAACTTAAAGACCACCGGCCGCTGTTGTGGTTTAGCGCGCTGACGTTGGTAGCAAGCCTCGTGCTTATTATTGGGTGGCGTACGCAGTTTATTGTGCCCGCGGTCATCCTGTTCGGCCTAGGTACGGGTTTGGCGTTCAGTTTGGTCATGATGTGGTTCGTATTGCGTGCGGCCAGCACGTCCGTGTCGGCACGGCTCTCTGGCATGGCGCAGTCGTTTGGGTACGCTTTGGCCGCTGCGGGACCGCCGTTGTTTGGCGCCCTGCACGATTGGACAGGTAATTGGGAGGTGCCTTTTGTGTTGTTGTTTGTCGCGTCGCTGGGGCTGTTTTATTTTGGCTGGCGGGTAGCCAAACCCGTTGCGGTGGGCACGTCGCAAGAACAACCCTGAGCAATTCTTTTTGGACGTAACGTTTTCATGACATCGGATAAATCCTTATCTTTACCCTTTTTTATCCAATGCTGCAACACCCCGACGAGCGCCCGTCCCATACTTTGGTATATTCACTTGGCTTGCATCCCTATTTAGGTTACCTGATGGAACCCCACGCGGTCATGTTAAATCCTAACGGAGGCTTGTCAATGACCCATAAGCGATTATTTACCAACACCGTAGAGGACTACAACCTCGTGTTGGACGAAACCGATAGGCGTATCATCCAGTTGCTGGAGGAGATTGAACAGAACAATATCATCAAGAAATACGCCCGGAAGCCCGTGCGGGCAATGGACTTCTTCGAGAAGCATCTCGACAAACAGCTGTACGAATATATTCGCCCCAATATCGAACGGAGGCTGCTTGAGGCGTTGCGCTTACTGTCCGATAAGCCCCTTTATCTAATGGGAAAAAGCGGTTATCCTGCCGAGCAGGCACTAACCATCGCGGAAGAACCTGCCGCGGTACTTTTCCATTTCCGGCGCAACGAATCGGAGACCCGGTATTTTCCCACGATTAAGCATGCAGGCAAGCGCATTGAGTTTATGTACCGCGATGCGCAAGTGATCATTAACAAACAGGCTTGGCTGTTGCTCGACAACGTACTTTACCATTTTGACCAGCCCTTGGAAGGGAAGAAACTTACGCCATTTCTACAAAGACGTTTTATCGCTGTGCCCCGCGAAACTGAGCATCGATATTTTGATACCTTCGTCACGAGTCTCATCGAGAAGCACCACGTCTACGCTGAAGGGTTTGAGATACGCACACACCAGCATAATGCTATACCCGTCATTCGGCTGCGCCATATGGACGGCGATCGATCGGCGATACAGCTTCAGTTTCGTTACGGCCCCTATCTTTTCTCTGCAGGATCAGAAAACCGGGTGACAGTACGCATGGAACACGACGAGGAGAACGATACGTACACCTTCCATCGGATCAAGCGCTCCTTGCAATGGGAGGAGAACCGCATGCAGGAGCTTGTGAGTCTTGGTCTGCGACCGGATGGTGCCTTCGGAGAGTTGGTGTTGGCGGACGAAGGAAACGAACGGGGTTTAGGAGTTGTCAGCTGGTTACAGGACCATCATCGGCAGTTGCAAGAGCGGGAGTTCGAAATCGTTCAGGGCGATACCGGCAAGCGGTTCTTTCTGGGAGAAACCGCCATGGAAGTCGCCGTGTCCGAGGACAACGATTGGTTTGACGTGCGCGCTGTTGCGCGCTTCGGTCCCTTCGAGATTCCGTTCGTGCGCCTCCGTTCGTATATCCTCAACCACACGCGCGAATTCCCGCTGCCGAATGGCGAAATCGCAATCATTCCGGAGGAGTGGTTTAGCCGGTATAGCGATCTGTTTCATTTTTCGGACACGCGCCACGCCATACAAATTAAGAAATACCACATCGGCTTGTTGAATGACATCGGTGAGCATAAGCAACTGGCGATAGAACGCAAGCTGGAAAAGCTCGAGCAGTTTGACGGTATTCTGGACGTACCCTTGCCCACCAGTTTCAAGGGTGTACTGCGGCCTTACCAGCAGGCAGGATACAATTGGTTTCATTTCCTCCAGCAGTACCGGTTTGGTGGATGTTTGGCCGATGACATGGGCTTGGGGAAAACCATCCAAACCTTGGCCTTGCTGCAGCATGAGAAAGAGCGTGGTGCGGAGGATGGTGAGCAGCGTACTTCCCTCATCGTTATGCCCACATCGCTGATTTACAACTGGGAAAAGGAAGCTGCCAAATTTACGCCGGCGTTGCGCGTGCTTGTCCATACGGGAAGCGGCCGACTTCGCGACGTGTCGGCATTTGCCGGATACGACGTGGCGATTACCACCTACGGAATCTTGCGTAGCGATGACGAACTGCTCTCGTCGTTCTTTTTTCATTACATCATATTGGACGAGAGCCAAAACATCAAAAACCCTTCGTCCAAGTCGTTCAAGGCGGTCAAGGGACTCAAAGGAACGTACAGGTTGCTACTCAGTGGCACGCCCGTCGAAAATTCGGTAGCGGACCTGTGGCCGCAGATGACTTTTGCTAATCCGGGCCTGCTAGGGAGCTATGCCTATTTCCAAAAGGAATTCGTACAGCCGATCGAGCGCAAGAAAGACGAGGAGAAGGCACGAAAACTGCAAGCGATTATTAAGCCTTTTGTGCTGCGTCGGACAAAATCGCAGGTGGTGACCGAACTTCCGCCCAAGTCGGAGCAGGTGTTGTATTGTGAAATGACCAAAGAGCAGGCCGCTCAGTACGAAAAGGTCAAATCCGAGTACCGAAATTTGATTCTTGAGAACGAGACGGGCGATGCGGTACGGTCGTCTCAGATTACGTTGTTGCAGGGCCTCACCCAATTGCGGCAACTGGCTAACCATCCGAAGATGTTGGAGGAAGGATATAAGGGCCAATCCGGAAAGTTTGAAAGCGTCGTGGATACGCTTCACTCGGTGCTGCAGCGTGGAAATAAGGTGCTGGTATTTTCGCAGTTTGTGAAACAACTCGCCCTGTACCGGCAGTATCTGGAGCGCGAGGGTATTAACTATGCGTACCTGGACGGCGCGACGAAAGACCGGGCGGACGTCGTCACGCGATTCCGTGAGGATGACGATACGCGCCTCTTCTTAATCTCGATCAAGGCCGGCGGCGTGGGCCTTAACTTGGTCGAAGCCGACTATGTCTTCATCCTCGATCCGTGGTGGAACCCCGCGGTGGAACAGCAGGCGGTAGACCGCACGCACCG
Organism: uncultured Sphingobacteriaceae bacterium; assembly: GCA_964423925.1. Taxonomy (GTDB): domain Bacteria; phylum Bacteroidota; class Bacteroidia; order Sphingobacteriales; family Sphingobacteriaceae; genus CAYRGQ01. Next base: position 49,245 of record CAYRGQ010000012.1, read on the forward strand.
TATTGGCCAAACACGTAATGTGTTTATCTACAAGTTTATCACCAAGGACACGGTAGAAGAAAAGATATTAGCCTTGCAGGGGCGGAAGAAAATGATTGCCAATGCGCTTATCACGACGGAAGAGAGTTTTATGAAATCGCTGACACCGGCCGACATCCAGGAGCTTTTGGCGTAGGCAGGCTGCTACAGGCTCAAAAAATATACGGATAGGGGTGTAATTTTTTGCTTACATTAGTCCCGTATAAATACACGCATCATGAACAATATTTTAGAACTCATTAACGGCAGTTTGGGCAACCAGGTTGTCGATAGCATTTCCCGGGAGGCGGGTGCTACGAAGGAGGAAACTCAGTCAGTGATGTCGGCGGCCATACCGGCGCTGTTTGGCGCATTACAACGCAACGCCAGCGAAGGAGGAGCTCAGGGCATCCTGAACGCGATCAATAAAAAGCACGACGGGAGCATCCTCGATAATTTGGCCGGGGCGTTGGGTTCAGAGACGGAGCGTGATGGCAACGGGATATTGAAGCACGTACTGGGCGGAACGCAGGTGCCACTGCAGCTGTCCCTCAGCCAGAAAACAGGTGTATCCGCTGCCACCGTCAGTAAAATCCTCGCCTTACTCGCGCCGATCGTGATGGGATACCTCGGCAAGCAAACCAAAAGTAAGTCAGTCGATAACGATTCGGCGCTAACCGACCTGCTGGGCGGCTTGCTCGGTGGCGGGTCCGGTTCTGACATTCTCGGTAGCCTTTTAGGCGGAGGAAGCGGGAAAAAAGGCGGTGGCAACTTAGGCAGTATCCTGGGCGGACTAGGCAGCCTATTCGGAAAAAAATAGTCCTTTTTATCACGACTAGTCCATCCGAGTAGCCATTTCAGCCACTCGGATGGGCATTTATCTTCATTAGGCCGATAGGCGGCTCGATCCTGAGGACGGAAAAGTCCTAAAATTAGCCGCGAATGGCTTGCAATCCTTTTCTTATCCGTGTCAACGTTTCCTGACGGCCCAACAAGGCTGCGATATCGAATACGTGTGGACCAAATTTGCCGCCTACCAGCATAATGCGTAGCGGAAGCATTAATTCACCCATTTTCATGCCTGATGCTTGGATAGCGAGCTTGTAGAAACTCTCCAGTTCAGCACTATGCCACGGCTCGAATTGCTCCCACTGCTCGACGATTTGCTTAAAAAATGCATCCTTGTCGGCATTCCAACGCGGTGAAACGGCGTCGAGGTCATAGCTTTCGGGGGCTTGGAAAAAATAGCTGGCCTGTGCCCAAAAATCAGTGGTGAACGTGAGCCGTTCCCGAACGAGTTCCGCTACCTGCTTGCTATAGGCCTCGTCGGCCTCAGCGAAGCCGTGCACGGCCAATTGTTCGGCAGCTAACGCGGCCAGTCCGTCGCCGTCAAGCTGCTTAATCCACTCTTGGTTGAACCATTTGGCTTTCTCGAAATCGAATTTTGCGCCGGATTTGCTGATACGATCTATGGAAAATTTAGCCACCAATTCGTCTAAGCTAAACAGCTCCTGCTCGCTGCCGTCGTTCCAGCCCAAAACGCCTAACATATTCACAAAAGCTTGTGGAAGGAATCCCATCTCCCGGAATCCCTGCGCCAGATCGCCGCTTTTTGGGTCTTTCCAATTCATCGCGTACACCGGGAATCCCAGTCGGTCGCCGTCACGCTTGGAGAGTTTGCCATTGCCGTCGGGTTTAAGGATCAACGGCAGGTGCGCCCACTTCGGCATTTCGTCGCGCCACCCCAGGTATTCCCAAAGCAGGATGTGGACGGGCGCGGAGGGAAGCCACTCTTCGCCGCGGAATACATGGGAAATGCGCATGAGCCGGTCGTCCACCACGACCGCGAGGTGGTAGGTAGGCATGCCATCGGCCTTAAGCAGCACTTTGTCGTCAATGAGTGAGGTGTCGAAGGAAACGTAGCCACGGATGCTGTCCTCAAAAGATACAATTTCGTTTTCTGGCATCTTGATGCGGATCACATGAGGAACGCCTTCGCTAATAAGGCGCTGGCTTTCTTCGGCGGGCAGGCTCAGCGAATTGCGCAATTGCATGCGGTTTTCGTGTCCGTAGCGGAAGTTGGGCTGTTGCTGGCGTTGCGAATCCAGCTCCTCGGGCGTGTCAAAAGCGTAATACGCACACCCATTTTCAACGAGTTGCTCAGCGTACTGGCGGTACGACGCCTTTCGTTCGCTTTGGCGATAGGGGCCATACTCTCCCGGGTTTTCAGGGCTTTCGTCGGGCGCAATGCCACACCAGGCTAGGCATTCGTTGATATATTCTTCAGCGCCTTCCACATAGCGCGTCTGATCCGTATCTTCGATGCGGAGGATAAATGTTCCGCCGTTGTTCTTGGCAAAAAGGTAATTGAATAACGCGGTGCGCACGCCGCCGAGATGAAGTCCGCCGGTGGGACTAGGCGCGAAGCGAACCCGCACGCTGTTAGCTGTAGTCATGCTACAAAGATAAAAAATACCCATGTCGGCCCACCTATTTAATTTTGAATTTGTATTTTGCAAGGATATTTACGGACGTTGCTTGCATGAATCCCTACCCTTACAACCAGCAGCGCTGGAAATTCTTCCTGCTTATTTTTGCCGTCATCATCGGGCTTGCGTCTTTGATTTATACCAACTACTTGGTACGCAACCTGTCCGAATCGGAGCGCACGCGGGCGGGTGTATGGGCGATGAGCATGCAGGCGCTGATGAGCTTGCCCGATGTCGACGACGAGATGATTACCTTCGTGTCGGCAGTGCGCGATAGTTTGTCTATGCCAGCCATCATAACCGACTCAAACGACAGCATTTTTTTCTGGCGCGACTTAGATCCCACCAAGGCGCTCATGCCCGAAGATACCGTGGCGGTAGGCGTGGGCTATGGCAAGGAATACAATCCCGATTACTTCAAGCGGCAGCTCGCCATCATGAAAAAGCGGCACGACCCCATCGTGCTGGACCTAGGCAGCGGACAGGAGTGGTTCGTCTACTACAAGGATTCAACCATGCTCAGTCAATTGCGGGTGTTTCCATACATCCAGCTCACGTTGATTGCTATTTTTCTGGTGATTGCTTACACCGTATTCAATTCCATTCGCAAGTCCGAGCAAAACCTCGTGTGGGTGGGGCTGGCCAAGGAGGCGGCACACCAGCTAGGGACGCCGATTTCCTCCCTGATGGCTTGGCTTGAGCTCGTGCGCGCTAAGTTTGACGCCGAAGAGGACCCCCTCTTATCCGAAATGGAGCGAGATGTGAAACGCCTCGAAATCGTGGCCGATCGTTTCTCCAAGATCGGTTCGGCACCGGTACTAAGTAACCATGTGGTGTACAAGGTAGTCGTTGATTTCGTCAACTATTTCAAAGTCCGCACGAGTGATAAGATCATCTTCAACGTCTCGGGCGATAGGCAAGTCCAGGCCATGCTGAATGTGCCCGTATTTGACTGGGTACTCGAAAATCTCCTGAAAAATGCGGCCAACGCAATCGAATCGGCCGGACGGATTGAGGTAGTTATTGGCGAAAACATTGCAAAAGAGCAGATTTTTATAGACATTAGCGATACCGGGAAGGGCATACCTCGGTCTCATTTCGAAACGGTGTTCCAGCCGGGTTTCACCACACGCAAGCGTGGCTGGGGCCTGGGGTTGAGCCTGACCAAAAGGATGGTGGACTACCATGGAGGACAGATATTCGTCAAAGAATCCGAAGTAGGGAAAGGAACCGTTTTTAGGATTGTACTGCCAAATAACATCACATATGAACCAGCTCAAATCTGAGGAATATCCGGCCTATTACGCCCCGTATATCGATACGGTCGTAGGTAATGTTTGGGACGTGCTTACTGATCAAGTGGAGTCTTTTCCTGAATTTATCGCATCGGTGCCACCTGGCAAGGCGGAGTACGCCTACGCCGAGGGCAAATGGACCGTGAAGGAAGTCCTAGGCCATGTCATCGACACCGAGCGGATCATGGCTTATCGTGCGTTGCGTTTTGCGCGCAATGACACCAAAGCGTTGCATAGCTTCAACGAGGAGGACTTCGTGGCTGCAGGCCGGTTTAACGAACGCTCGCTAAAAAGTTTGGCCGAAGAGTTCGTTCTGGTGCGAAAGTCGAATTTGGCGCTTTTCGAACGATTCAATGAGCAGGAGCTGAGCCGCAGAGGGATGGCTGGCGAACGCCTAGTGAGCGTTCGGGCCTTCTTGTATATCATTGCCGGACACCTTACGTATCATCGGCACATTATCCGCGACCGGTATTTGATTGATGTAGCGCGCACCCTATGATTTGGAAAGAAGCCGTTTCTGTCGATGAGCTGAATGCCATGTTCGTACAGAATATGGTCGTTGGGTTAGGCATCCGTTTTACGGAGATTTCCGCCGACAGTCTGTCGGCGACGATGCCTGTCGACGAACGTACCCGCCAACCTTTTGGTATTCTGCACGGCGGAGCCTCCGTAGTGCTCGCCGAGTCGTTGGGAAGCATTGCCTCCAATCTGGTCATCGGGTTAGGCGATTATGTTGGTGTGGGTCTCGAGGTAAACGCTAACCATATTCGTCCTGTCAAGGACGGGTACGTCACGGGGGTGTGCTCACCCATTCACCTAGGACGTAAAACCCACGTGTGGGACATCCGGATTTTCGACAAACGCAGCAAACTGAGCTGCGTCAGCCGGCTCACCGTAGCCATTGTTCCGAAAAGTTAAATACACAAACAATTTAAAGCTTCAGGGTGTTAATACTTTGTCATGAAGGCTACATAGGCCTTGTGATACGGTTTAGGTTTAGGCGGCGACCATTCTCCGTGGATCGTCGCCTATTTTATGTGCCGTATTATTTCGCGCGCGCGTTTGCCGCCAATCCGTACGCGCCATCAAAAAAAACACTGATATTTTAAATCAATCGATTGCATGAAGTTTTTTGGGCATTCTATAGATAATTTTAGTACCATTGTGGATGCGTTTTAGGGGACGGGCGGCATGGCCATACTGCTCGTCAAAATCCCTTGCGTGAACGCTTGTCTATACTAATTAACCGTTATTGCATGACACCTAGTCTATCTGAAAACCGTCAGTCGACGGTGGGCCCCATGATCATTATTGGCGCCTTGTTTTTTATCTTCGGGTTTGTCACCTGGTTAAACTCCCTGCTTATTCCTTATCTGCGAATTGCTTGCGAACTGACCGAGGTGCAGTCCTACCTTGTTACTTTCGCCTTTTACATTGCTTACTTAGTGATGGCCCCCGTTTCGACGTGGGTGCTCAACAAGTTTGGGTTTAAGAAAGGTATGGGGGTTGCATTAGGCATTATGGCAGTCGGGGCGCTTTTGTTTATCCCCGCAGCGATGATGCGTACGTATTTGCTGTTCTTGATTGGCTTGTTTGTCATGGGGGGCGGATTGGCGATCCTGCAAACAGCATCTAACCCCTACATCACAATTTTAGGTCCAGTGGAGACGGCCGCTCGCCGGATTTCCATTATGGGAATCTGCAACAAACTCGCGGGGGCTTCAGCTCCTATTATTTTGGGGTTGTTCCTCAATCTGGACGAGGCTGACAAGATTTCCCAGCAAGTGAGTTCCCTAAGCCCAGAGGAGTACTCCCTAGCCCTAGACCAAGTGGCCATGCAAGTGGTTAACCCGTATATCGGCATCGTAGTTGCCCTGTTGGTACTGGCATTTTGGGTGGCGAACTCCCGTCTGCCCGAGGTGAAGGGAGACGAAGAGGAGACCGCGGATCACGAATCCGTCTCGTCTCGCAAGAGTAGTGTTTTCGCGTTTCCGCATGTATTGCTGGGCTTCGTCGCGTTGTTCTTTTATGTGGGCGTAGAGGTGATTGCCGGCGATACGATCATCGCCTACGGTGCGTCTTTGGGCGTACCACTGGCGACAGCCAAGTTTTTTACCAGTTTTACCATGGTGGCCATGGTAGCGGGCTACATCATCGGCATCTTCGCCATCCCGAAACTGTTCTCCCAAGAGACGGCGTTAAAGGGGTGTGCCGTGCTCGGCATTGTTCTCACCGTAGGTATTGTTTCAACGGACGGCATGCTTTCGTTGGTGTTCGTGGGCTTGCTCGGACTTGCCAATTCTTTGGTATGGCCGGCCATCTGGCCACTCGCGCTTAAAGGCGTGGGCAAATTTACCAGTGCAGCGTCAGGTCTTTTGGTGATGGGTATTGCCGGAGGCGCGGTATTGCCATTGGTATATGGGCAGCTGGCCGATTCGGTAGGTACGACACAAGCCTATTGGATCGCCTTGCCTTGCTATTTGTTTATCCTGTACTACGGCCTTAAAGGACACAAAGTCGGTAAAGCATAGCGTGGGGCCGACCCATCGATTTTCGAGGCACGCGGACAACGAATCGCGTGCCTTTTTTGTTAAAACAGGCGCTGTGCGGACCGAGAAAAGGGAAGGTCTGCTTCAAAATGCGTTGCGTATTAGCGGGGATGTTTTTATCTTGGGGCAGGGGATTTCGGCGACGGATCCTATCGGGAGGATAACCCAACCCTGTCGCTCTCTACGGATACAATGGGCTGACGTAGTCCCGCAACAGAACATTTTATGAACTTATCGACGATGGACTACTTCAGGGCACGCCAGGTGATGATCACGTTTTTTCTCGTACTCATGGGAGCGAGTTGTGCGAACGAAAGCCGGCAACAAGCGGCGGACACCAAAACGATTCAATACGTTGAGCCCGACGATCCGCATATGCCGCCCGATTCGGTATGGGATGCAGTGCCTCCCGGCTTTAACTTGAGTTTCGGGTCGGTGGACGTAAGTTATCGGCGAACGGCGCCGCCGAATCCCAAACAACTCAACGCCCATTGGCGGGCTATTGGCTGGCGGGGCGAGCGTGTTCATACGCAGGCTCTGCTGTGGACCGCCGAACCGCTCCGAGGCGTCAGACTGTCCGTTTCCAAGGTGGTGGACGACGAAGGTAACGAGATTGCGTCTCAGCATATCAGGGCCGAATATATACGCTACGTTTTGACGGACCATCTGGGCGAGCTCGCTAGTGGATGCGGTATACCAGGCGGTCTGGATACCTCCATTGTGGCTGACGTGATCGATAATTCCCAATACCTGGACATCGCCGCGCGAAACAACCGTCCCATCTGGTTAAGCATTTCGATTCCCCCGGATGCGGTCCCTGGCGTCTACGAAGGCGAGCTGATCGTGGAGTCCTCGCGGCCGGCCTCTACGAAGGAACGCCAAGCCACGCTTCCGTTTCAGATTGAGGTGTTGCCACACACCTTGCCTGCGCCCACCGAATGGACCTATCACCTCGACCTATGGCAAAACCCCTTTGCGGTGGCCCGATACTACCAGGTGCGGCCGTGGAGCGGCGATCACTTCCGGGCGATGCGTCCTTATATGAGGCGCTTGGCCGACGCAGGTCAGAAGGTCATTACGGCGAGTATCATACACGACCCTTGGAACAGCCAAACCTATGACGTGTACTCCAGCATGGTGAAATGGACGAAACGAAGTGATGGCACATGGGTATATGATTTTTCGAATTTTGACCGTTGGGTCGAATACATGATGAATTTGGGTGTCGATAAGGGGATCAATTGCTACAGTATGATCCCGTGGAATCTCAAGTTTTATTACCACGACGAATCCCTCGGGGCGGACACGGTGCTCGTCGCCGAGCCCGGGACACCGGAATACCGCGACCACTGGTTGCCTATGTTGACGGATTTCTCGCGCCACCTCAAAGCGAAGGGGTGGTGGGACATTACGACCATCGCGATGGACGAACGACCCTTGGAGGCCATGCAGCAGGCCATTGCCATTGTGAAGGAGGCGGATCCGGATTTCAAGGTTTCACTAGCAGGGTCGTATCATCCCGAACTTGCCGAGGAACTGGTCGACTTCAGCATAACCTCGCCCGAATCGATGGACGAAGAAACACTCCGCCGACGCGACGAGTTGGGTCACATGACCACGTTCTACACCTGCTGCGTGGAGCCTAGCCCCAATACGTTCACCTCCTCACCCTATGCTGAAGCCACTTGGTTGGCTTGGCATGCCCTGCATAAAGGCTACGGGGGATATTTGCGCTGGGCGTACAATAGCTGGAACGAACGGCCACTGTGGGACAGCCGTTATGGGACATGGCCGGGTGGCGACACGTATTTGGTCTATCCTGGAGCACGAACGTCCGTGCGATTCGAGCGGCTCCGCGAGGGCATACAAGACTATGAGAAGTTCCAAATCATCAGCCGACAACTTGAGCAAGCGGGTAGGGAAGATGACCTATCTCGGTTGCGCGACGTGATCGGACTGTTTTCCTTGGATTCCTTAAAAAGCCAGGAGGCGGCTACGGCTGTCAACCATGCCAAGAGCGTACTCAACAGTTTCTAAGGCAGACGAACTCGGAGGTGACAGTTTTCGCACACATTGCGCCTGTTTTTCCTGCACTACTGGTCGAGTGCAGGAAAACAGGTCTTGGTGAAACAAAAATCTTTGTGGAAATCGAAAGCTCCCAGCCGTAATGGCGAATGGTGCTTTTCCTTTGTATCGGCTCCGCAAGGCGGTAGTCGTAATTACACCTTTAAAACGTTGTTTTTGGTGGATAATTGTGTCGGTTTTGAAAAAAATAACACACGAATTTGTCACGATATTGATGCAGGTCTTCCCAGCGTGTCTGAAGCCGAAGCACCGACGAGATACGGTCATAAATCCCCCGATCTATACCTAACTTTTTGTAACTTTGTTTAGCGTAGCGCGTTGCCTATAGCTCATTGCTTTGGGGCGTTGTGATAAAGCATACGAAATAATTCAATGACCTATTTTTAATTTTCCAGAATTATGAAACGAAACGTATTTTATGTCGCGTTGATCACTTTGTTGATTGTCGCGGTGGGCCCTGATTCCGTAGCCCAGATTAAACTCCCCGCGGCCAGCAGTGCCCAAAAGGTGACGCAAGGTTTGGGTATTAACGACGTACAGTTGACATACAGCCGACCCAGCATGCGGGGGCGAAAAGTTTTCGGCGGTCTAGTGCCTTATGGCGAAGTTTGGCGCACCGGAGCCAATAATGTGTCCGCTATCACGTTTGCCGAGAGCGTGACCATCGCAGGACAGGAAGTGCCCGCAGGAACCTATGGGATACTGACCATCCCCAATAAAAACGAATGGACGATTATCCTCAGCAAGAACAGCCAACAGTGGGGTTCGTACAGCTATAGCGAAGACGAGGATCAGTTGCGTTTTACGGTTACGCCCACGACCTTGTCTGAGGCCGTGGAGACGTTCACGATCGACTTCTCAGACGTGACTACAAACAGCCTCCGCATCAACATCGCTTGGGAGAACACCAAAGTCGGTTTCGACGTGACAGTGGATCAGGATGCCGCCATTATGGCGTCCATCGACGAAGCGATGAAAGGGGAGAAGAAGCCCTATTTTCCCGCTGCCCAGTATTATTATAACAACGACAAGGATATCAATAAAGCCTTGGAATGGGTGAACGAAGCCGAAAAGGCAAACGACAAAGCCCCTCATATCAAATATTGGAAGGCTCGCATCCAATTGAAAGCGGGTGACAAGGCAGGCGCAGCCGCTACGGCTATGCGCGGCGTCGAAATTGCGAAGGCAGCTGGCAACTCGGAATACGTAAAACTAAACGGCGAGGTACTCGAGCAGGCAAGCAAACGATAAGCGAAAAGGCAAAAAATCAGGAAGTGGTCCGAGATCGGGCCACTTTTTTTTATACTTCGTCGTTCAGCAACTCTTCCAGTTCCTCGTGCGTGATGTTCATGTTGACGTTGCCGTTTTTGGCAAAGGAAATCTGGCCCGTCTCTTCGGATACAATAACTGCGACGGCATCGCTCACCTCGGTGACGCCGATGGCTGCACGGTGCCTAAGGCCAAAGTGAAGGGGCAGATCCTCGCTGTCCGACAGCGGAAGTACGCTGCTGGCCGTTTTGATTTTGAAGTCTACGATAACCACGGCTCCGTCATGCAGGGGGCTGTTTTTTTGAAATATAGTCTCTAGCAAGCGCTTAGAGACCTGGGCATCGATATACTCGCCGCTGCTCTGATAATAGTCTTCGTCGAAATACTTTGAAAAAACGAGGAGGGCGCCCGTGTGCGATTTCGACATGCTCCGGCACGCGTCGATAATGGGCTTGAGGTGGGACCGATTGTCCCGTTCGCGTGTTTTTTTGCTTACGAATACCGAAAAGAGATACTTGCGCCGCCGCATCGAAATATTGCGCCCTAAATGGATGAGAAATCGTCGGATTTCCTGCTGGAAGATAACGACCAACGCCAACGGGCCGATGCTAAAAAATCCGCTCAATATCGGCGCGAGCAGGTCCATCTGCAGCTCCTGAGCAAGCCGCGACACCAAAAAAATCACAGCGAGGGCTAGGAAAATGTTTAACGCGATCGTTCCCCGCACGAGGCCGTAGATGTAATACAGGATGACGGCGACAAGCATGATGTCGATTACATCCAGCAAGCGGATATTAAAAAAGCTGATATCTAGGCCTTCCATGTGGTACGCAATTTATGAAAATATTGCTAATGTTATCAGGATTGGCACAAAAATGCGTACGGAACATGACCTGAGGTCGGCGGCATTTTTAGCATATTAAAATGGTATCTGGCACGGCTTCATGCTTTGGCATGTGTTTAGTACATTTGTGGCTTGCAACTACACTACAGGAAACATGGCACGACTCTCGGTGAATATTAACAAGATCGCAACCCTCAGAAACTCGAGGGGCGGGGACAACCCAAATGTACTGCAAGCCGCGTTGGCATGCGAGCGCTATGGCGCCCAAGGGATTACCGTGCATCCCAGGCCTGACGAACGGCATGTCCGCTATCAAGACGTTTATGATTTGAAGGCAGCCATAAAGACTGAGCTCAATATCGAGGGTAACTGCCGGGAAGACAAGTTCGTCAATCTGGTCTTGGATACACGGCCGGCACAGGTGACACTTGTCCCGGACGAGCCCGGTCAGATCACCTCTAACCACGGCTGGGACACCATCAAGCACCAAGCCTATCTGCAGGAGATGTGTGCCGTTTTCAAGTCGGCAGGCATTCGCGTTTCCATTTTTGTGGATCCTGATCCCGTTATGGTCGCAGCCGCCGCGAAGACCGGTACGGACCGCATCGAGTTATATACGGAGGCTTATGCACTAGGCTATCCCAAAGACCCGGAGCGTGCTGTGGCGCCCTATTTTGCCGCGGCACTCAAGGCTGCGGAAGTAGGATTGGGCCTCAATGCCGGACATGACTTGGATTTGCAGAACCTTGCCTATTTTAATCGGCATATCCCCAATTTGTTGGAGGTGAGCATTGGCCATGCCTTGATTTCAGACGCTCTTTATCTGGGCTTGGAGCAGACCATTGCCCAATACCGGGCGTTGCTAAAGTAGCTTGTTCGCGCTTGCAGTGACTTGGCGACTGGGGGCGCCTATATTACCTAACGACCTTATTTAATTCCCATAAATATCCGGTTCCACCGGATTTTGCTGAGGAAGGAACCGTCTTTGTCCCAGCTGAGCCACACGAATAGGGCTTTGCCCACGATATGGTCTTCTGGTACGAAGCCCCACTCACGGGAGTCGAGTGAGTTGTGGCGGTTATCGCCCATCATCCAGTAGTAATCCATCCCAAAGGTGTATGTTTCGGCTTTGGAGCCATTGATGTAGTAGCCATCTGCGCGTAGCTCCACGTCATTGCCTTCGTATACGCTGATGGCGCGTTCGTACATCGGGAACGTCAGGCTATCCAAACTCACTGTCCAGCCTTTTTTGGGCACAATGATGGGACCCATGTTGTCGATGTTCCAGGGGTGTAAGTTGCTTTTCGGGAATGTAGACGCGTCGGGTGTATCGGCTGCGAATAGGCGGGGTTCCACCTTGGTAACGATAGGCCAGCTTTCGACTTCCTTACGCTGTTCTTCGGTCATGAAGAGGTGGTAATACGGCGCTCCCGGAAACGAGCCCCATTCGATGCGCATGTCGTGCAAACGTTGCGGATTAAGGGCCGTCCCGTCCGTATAAACGAAGTAATCCATCTGCTTTTGCGGCGGATTAACTCCTGGGCTGCCGTTGACGATGACTTCGGCATCGCGAATGACTAGCGTGTCGCCTGGGATGCCAATGGCGCGCTTTATATAATTCTCGCGCTTGTCTACAGGCCGATTGTAGGGCTCGTCCGCTTCCATGGGGTAGTTGAACACCACCACGTCGTCGCGCTTGATCTCTTGGAATCCGGGCAACCGCTTATAATCCACCTTAATGCCTTCCCAGTAGGCCTTCGTACCCGTTAGGGGCATAGAATGGTGTGCAAACGGAAACGCAACGGGCGTCATGGGCACCCGAGGACCGTAGTTGACCTTGCTGACGAACAGAAAATCGCCTACTAGGAGGCTTTTCTCCATGGAACCCGAAGGAATGACGTAGGCCTCGATCAGAAAACCCCGAATTAGCGTGGCGGCTACTACCGCAAATACGATAGCATCAGCCCATTCCCGCGTGACCGACTTTTTATACGGGTATTTCTGTTTGAATTCGGGCGATGCCGATTGGCCCAAGTAGACGACGGCCGGGTCATTGCCCCATACGGGTAGGATGATGAATGGCACGAGGATGGTCGCGGCATATTCCCAGAACCGACGCTTGCCAAAGCTCTTCACCAAGTCGAGGTATAAGCCAAAAAATACGAAGATATTGACTAATGGTATTAACAGGAGCGCTACCCACCACTGGGGCCGACCCACCAGCTTGGCAATCACAAATTCCCGGTATATGGGAATGAGGCTTTCCCATCCTTGCCTGCCAGCCTTCACGAATAATTTCCAAAGGCCGAAGTGTACGGCCGCGAGTAATAGGGCAAAAATTATATATCCCATCTGTTCAAGTCGTTTCTGTCCGGATTAGGCCAGTTGCCCGAGCTGTCCGGTACATGTGCGGCAAATGCGCGCAAAGTTAAAATTTATCCTAAAAAAGCCCCGGCTTAGTCAAAATCAAAAATTTCCGTTACCTGGTAAAACCCGGTTTTGCCTTGTAGCCACTCGGCAGCCATGATGGCTCCTAGCGCGAATCCCGCACGGCTATGCGCCGTGTGCTTTAATTCGATCTGGTCCACCTCCGAACTGTATAGTACGGTGTGCGTGCCAGGCACGTCGTCGATCCGATGGCTCTCGATGAGCAGTTCTTCAGCCTTGGGAATAGATTCCTCGCCGTCGCCAATCAGGTTATTAATCCACGACGTCTTCGTTCCCAGTTCGTCGATAATGCCTTCGGCAATCGTGATGGCCGTGCCGCTTGGCGCATCGAGCTTGTGCGTATGGTGGATTTCCTCCACCTGAACCTCATACTGCCTGTGCGGAGCCATAGCTTTGGCCAATAGCCTGTTGACGTGGAACAGCACGTTGACCCCGATACTGAAGTTAGACCCATATAGCAAGGTGTTGTTACTGTTTTCGTACATCTCGCGGATGTCGTCCAGATGCTCGTACCAACCCGTCGTGCCCACGACTAAGGGTAGGCCTGCGTCAAAACAAAAATTGATGTTGTCGAGTGCTGCGTCGGGTGTACTAAAGTCGATCGCCACATCCGCATGCTCCACGTCTTGGGCAGAAAGCGATGGTCGGTTGTGCTCGTCGACCACCAAATGGATTTCATGGCCGCGCTTGAGGGCAAACTTTTCGATCAGCTGGCCCATTTTGCCGTAGCCGAGTAGAATGATCTTCATGACTTTCGGGTTGTCGATTTTTTCTCTTGATGATGACGGAATGGCCGTGTAGCCTACCGACATACAAACATAGTATAAAATGTGGAAACTGGAATCAGTTTTTCTGCGCGGAATGGGAGCATGAGCGGATCATAAATATTGAGGAAAGGGCACTGAACAACCCCTTAGCCACGTCTAATGGATGTTAAAGGTTACTTTGAAGCCTGGACGATAGGCGTTGTATGAAAAAGCTTGGGGCTGAGTTGGTAGTAGGGTGGGCGACACGTTAAAGGATAGGTCGTCGCTAATGCTCCATCGGTTTTTAAGCATGGAATCCACGTAGGCCTCGATCGCGTTGAGCGCATGCCACCCGATGGTCACAAGTACCGTCAAATCCCGGTTTCGCCGGTAAAAATCTTTCGCATTGATGAGGCTTTGGGTGTTGTAGTTCTGATATAGTGGGTTTAGAACGGCGTCGTTATTGTCCATCCGAAACTGCACTTCATCCAGGATTTCCTTATAATAGCGGTGGTTGAATTCAAATACGAGTCCCGCCGTCACATAGCCCCCGTAGATGACCGGAACTTTAATCCACCATAGGCCACCATTGGTATATTGGCCCCATCCGGGGACGATTGCCGACCGCCTCCAGGCTCTGCGGGTGTGTGCTTCGATGGCCAAACGGGTCGAATCTTTGAAGACGATTTCCTCTTCAGCCTCGCGCTCCTGGCGTTCCCGCGCGCGGCGCTGGCGCCTCGTCTCTTCCTGCGTGGTGTCCTGCCGCACCGTTAGGCTGTCCGCCACGGCGGGGATGGTGTCGCGTGGCAGGTCACTGGTTTGCGCATTGGCCGGGAACCCGTATAGGCACCATAGTGATAGCAGGGCAGTGACGAGCCTCTTCATTACCAATCGAGTAATTCCAATATCCGATTGAGATCCTCCTCGGAATGGAAAGGGATTTCGATGGCGCCCGTCCCTTTTTTAGCGGACACTTTAAGTTTTACGCGCGAGGAAAATCGCGAAGCGAGGTCGTCTTCAATCTTTTGGTATTGGAAGGACAGCGCTCCTGAATGCCGGTTTGTAGCGGTCTTGCGTAGGTTGTCGTTCTGCAGGGCTTTGGTCAATTCTTCAGTCTTCCGTACGGATAAGCCTTTCTTGACGATTTCGCGAAATACGTACAATTGCTTATCCACTTCGTTAAGCCCAACGATGGCGCGCGCATGGCCCATGCTCAGTTGGCCGTCGCGGATGGCCGCTTGGATGACAGGAGGCAATTTGAGCAGGCGGAGGTAGTTGGTCACCGTCGTGCGGTTTTTGCTCACGCGCTCCCCTAATTGCTCTTGCTTAAGCCCGCATTCATCGATCATCCGCTGAAAGCTCAAGGCTACTTCGATTGCGTTTAGGTTTTCGCGTTGGATGTTTTCGATTAAGGCCATTTCCAGCATTTGCTGGTCGTTGGCGGTGCGAACGTACGCTGGAATTTCCGTCAGTCCGGCCATTTTGGACGCCCGAAATCGACGTTCGCCGCTGATGAGCTGATAGGTGCTGTCGCCGTTGCTCCTGACCGTGATGGGCTGGATCAAACCTTGTAACATGATCGATTCGGAAAGCTCTTTCAAGGCTTCCTCGTCGAAATCCGTACGCGGCTGATAAGGGTTAGTTTTAATTTTCGAAATAGGGATCGTGCCCACGCCGCTCTTCCATGTCTGCGGTGCGGGTGAGTCGCCAACGGGGTTCCCTGGAGTATCTTTCTTCACTTCTTCGGAATCGTTCACCAGGGCGCCCAGCCCTTTGCCCAATCCGATCTTTCGTTGTTGTGCAGCCATATCGTCAAACGCTTACCTTTTCTGTTTCTACGTCTAAAAGACCATTCTTTTGCAATACCTCGCGCGCCAGGTTCAGGTAGTTGATGGCGCCCTTGCAATTGGCATCGTGCATGATGACCGAAATTCCGAAGCTAGGAGCCTCACTGAGGCGGGTATTGCGTTGGATGATGGTGTCAAACACCAAGTCGTCGAAGTGCGAGCGAACCTCGTCCACCACTTGGTTTGATAGGCGTAGCCGCACATCATACATGGTCAGCAGGATCCCTTCGATCTCCAACTGCGTGTTGAGGCGGTTTTGCACGATTTTAATCGTATTGAGTAGTTTGCCTAGCCCCTCCAGCGCAAAGTATTCGCACTGCACCGGAATAATCACGGAGTTGGCCGCCGACAGGGCGTTGATAGTGATGAGCCCCAGCGAGGGCGAGCAATCGATGATGATGAAGTCGTACTCGTCCTTAACCTGATCCAGCACCTTGCGCATCTTAAACTCACGCTCGTGCAGGTTGATCATTTCGATTTCAGCACCCACAAGGTCGATGTGGGCTGGCAGTAAGTCTAGGTTGGGTGTCTCGGTTTGCTGTATCGCATCCCGTGCATCGAGGCCGTTGATCAAGCATTCGTAGATGCTCGATTTGATGGTGCGCGGGTCAAAGCCGATCCCCGATGTGGAGTTCGCCTGCGGGTCCGCATCGACCAACAAGGTGCGGTGTTCCAATACGGCCAGGCTGGCCGCGAGGTTAATGGAGGATGTCGTTTTGCCGACGCCCCCTTTTTGGTTGGCTATTGCTATTATCTTACCCATTCGCTTTCCTAAAAAGTCTTCCGCCGAGCAGCCGTGCGATCGCCCGCTACACATTGCCGGCATGTCATTTGTCTGTTATAATCTACCATAAAACGTCGTGCCACTGTCGGAGATTGTATCGCTCCCTTTAAATAGTAGGGATAAATGCCTATTTTCGCACGTTTTCACACCAGTACGATACAAGGCGCTAAGATAGCAATTTTAAGTGGGATGATGCTTAGCGCAGCCCGCTTTTTGCGATGTCCCATTTTGACAAACCCGACGACATGATTACGATTATTGCCGGAACAAACCGCCCCAATAGCAACTCCCTTAAGCTAGCGAAATATTACCAGCGACAACTGTTGGCCAGAGATGTTGCTGCGGATATATTTTCGCTTTGTGATTTGCCCGAGAACTTTATCACGGCAGACATGTATGGCAAGCGGAGCGAGGCGTTTGAGCCTATCCAGGCGCGGGTGAGCAGCACCGAGAAATTCGTCTTCGTGATTCCCGAGTACAACGGCAGTTTCCCGGGTATTTTGAAAACCTTTGTGGACGCTTGTCAGTTTCCGGACAGCTTCTTCGAGAAAAAAGCGGCACTGGTGGGGCACTCTACCGGCAAGTATGGCAACATCCGGGGCATAGACCATTTCACGGGCGTGTGCCACTACGTCCGGCTGCATGTGTTGCCGCTTCGCATACACATCCCCAACATTCGCCAAGAGCTCAACGAACACGACGACCTTTTCCAGCAGGATACCGTCCGGTTCACCAACGAGCAAATAGAGAGTTTTATCCGCTTCTAGGGAGTCGCGCGCGACGTTTCGTCTACCATGGACCGCGGCCAGGTGTCAGGCTTCTGTCCGAAGCGCTTGTTCGGCTTAGGCCCCATGGTGAATACCAGCGTGCCGCCCGCCTGCATATCCGCATGCGAAATGTACGTGTTGTGATGGGGCTCCCCGTTGAGCGTGACGGATTGGATATAGCGATTCTGCTTGCTGTTGTTGAGCGCCTTGATGGTAAATGGCTTCCCGAACGCCATTTCAAAAGTTACTTCATCAACCATGGGACTGCCAAATACATATTCGCCGCCCACGGGGCTTACTGGGTACAGCCCCGCAATGGACCATACGGCCCAGGCACTCATTTGGCCCACGTCCTCGTTACCCGCGTAGCCATCCGGACGATCGTGGTACATGGAGTCGACGATAGCCCGTACTTTCTCTTGCGTTTTCCAGGCTTCGCCAATGTGAGTGTACATGTAGGCGATTTGGTGGCTAGGCTCGTTTCCGTGCGCGTACTGGCCGATGAAGCCGCTGATATCCGGGGATACATGATCACCCGTTGTATGCGAACTGGCGGCGAAGAGCTCGTCCAGCTTCTTGCTTAAGCCGTTTTTATCCGGAAAAAGCGCGGCCAATCCCCGTACGTCGTGCGGAACAAAGAACGAGTGCTGCCACGCGTTGCCTTCGATGTAGTGGCTTTTGTCAAGATCGTGTTCCGACCAAAATGGATCAAAGGGTTCTACAAACCCGCCGTCCGTGTTCTTGGCACGCATGAAGCCCGTTTCGGGGTCAAACAGGTGCACATATCCCGATGCCCTGCGCATAAATGTTTCGTAATCCGCCGTTTTCCCTAGTTTTTTGGCCACTTGGGCAATGCAGTAGTCGTCAAAGGCGTATTCCAGCGTGATGGTAACGCTGCCGCCCGCGATGTCCTGGGGCAGGTACCCATATTCGATGTAGGCAGGCACGCCGCGAATATCCTGGTGGGCGCTGCGTAGCATTGCCCCGTAGGCGCGTTCGGCGTCGAGCCCGGGCCAGTCCTTCAGGATGGCATCTGCCAGTACCGGGATGGCATGGTATCCGGTCATCGTATTCGTTTCCCAAGTGCTGAGGTCCCAGACCGGCAATAGGCCGTTTTCGTCATAGAACGCCAACATGCTGTTTAGGATGTCTGTATAGCGTTCTTCCTGTGTGATGGTGTAGAGCGGCTTCAGCGCCCGGAAGGTGTCCCAAAGCGAAAAAACGGTGTAGCGTTGGCCGCCTCCGGGTGTTTGCCTGACATCGCCGTGGTGGTTCTTGTACGTGCCGTCTTCGTCCGAGAACAAGTTGGGCGCTATGGCCGTATGGTAGAGCGCTGAGTAGAAGATCCGCTTAAGACGTTCATCGTTGGTCTGTATGGTCACCTTTTGCAGTTCCTTTTCCCACAGACCAGCGGCCTGTTGGCGCACTTCGTCAAAGCTGGTGCTGTCGGATTGCTCCAGCGCCCTGATTGCTTGGTCGATACCTGTCATGGAAAGGGCGACGCGCAGGTCCAGTTGCTCGTCTGCCGCCAGGTCCTCAAATATGAGTTGAGCACTGGTGCCGCGGCCTTGGTCGTACGTCGTTACCATATCAATCATGTCGGATGTGGTTTCCCCATCGCTAAGGATTGCGCGTCCGAACGCACGAGACACTTGCGCGGCGAAATATACACGTTGTACCTTGGCCCACCCGGTGGAATATCGATACCCGACGATCGTACTGTCGTTGAGTACGGAGATGTGCGTCTCGGTAGGCGAATCCCAATTGGTGTGGAACTGCAGGTCAAAGTGTACCGTGGGCATGCTGCCTGCAGGGAACGTATAACGATGGAAGCCCACGCGAGCGGTGGCGGTGAGCTGCACCTGTATGCCGTTGTCTAACCGGACGTGGTAATAGCCGGGCGCGGCGCCTTCGTTGTCGTGGCTAAAGCGCGCACGGTGGGGTTCGCTGTGTTCATCGAGCGGCGCGACCAGTGGCATAACGGAGATGTCTAGCCAATCGCCAATCCCGGTACCGCTTAGGTGCATGTGGCTGAATCCGGCTATCAGGCTGTCGCTATAATGGTAGCCACTGCTCCAGTCCCACCCCGATCGACCGTTGTCTGGGCTAAGCTGCACCATGCCAAACGGCACCGTGGCACCTGGAAATGTATGGCCGTGGCCGCCTGTGCCAATGAATGGGTCCACAAACCGGACCAAGCGCTCTTGTGCCCAGGATGAAAAAATACCAGTAAAAAACAAAATGCCTGACAAGCAAAAGACCATTCGTGTCGCGCGCACCATACGTTATTGAAGTTTATGTTTTCTGATGTAAAACTACTTTTTATTTTGGGCATTGTTGACTTTTAGGAAAAAATCATTCGGTGTTGCGAGCCAGGTTTTCGGCAAGCTCCAGTGCAACGGGTGGCTAAGCTAAAGTATATTTGGATTGTTGCTAAATTCGGTCTATTTTTAGCCGCCGCCTGAAGTTTCGGTGCCGGAGATATCGAGCTTAATAGGGCGAAAATAAACCGAATGAAGAAAAAAATACTGATTAGCGACATTGCTAAAGAATTAGGCGTTTCCGTCA
>CAYRGQ010000013.1:0-64703 GCA_964423925.1 uncultured Sphingobacteriaceae bacterium
TTGGTTATCGCGATAAAGTTAAGTCGAAAAAACTCATCAAATTACGGTTTCCCGTATTGCGCAAATCAGTTTAGATGTTATCTTTGCTTGTGAAAGCAAATCACAATAAGGATTATTCCGTTGTGAAAACATTTAGCGCCTCGACTATCTTCGGGGCTTTTTTATTTCTACTAAATGTTTCATGAGCCCCATAATACAAACTGGCAATAAGCGAATAAAACATTTGGAGTGCCCCTTGTCCATAATCAGGGGGCTTTTTTTATTCCATGCTCGTAGCATCCAGCGCGGTGGAGCATGCTTATAAAAGGACGGAATATCCAAAAACATAGAGTGAAACAACGGCTCGGCAACATTTCGGTTCACGGCGAGGATTTCCCCGTACCCGTAATTGGTTTTTTGCAAAATAAAATATTTTCCCCCCATATGCAAATTCCCGACATTTCGAATGCTTACAGATACTTTCTGGAACGACCGTCGGCTCCCGTTCGGATATTTACCACCGCCCGTGAGTTGGTTTGTGTCCGTAAGAATGGCTATTTTAGCTGATATAGATCGTTAACCAATCCCTGCCATGAAGAAGAGCCTCACATTATTCCTAGCAATCAACTTACTAATTACACTTTCCATTCATGCGCAATCGCCTGTGAAAATGGCCGTAGCGGGCTTGACGCACGGCCACGTCGACTGGGTGTTCAACGGAATGGCGAAGGATGACGTTGAGCTGGTGGGGATTTACGAAACCAATGCCGAGCTCGTCGATCGTTATGCCGATCGTTATGGCCTTGATCGCTCATTGTTCTTTAGCGATTTAAGACGGATGCTCGTCGAGGTGAAACCGGAAGCGGTGGCTGCCTTCGGGGCGATTAGTGAGCATGTGGACGTGGTTCGCGCCTGTGCGCCGCTCGGTATTGACGTGATGGTCGAAAAGCCGTTAGCGACGACGGTGGCCGATGCCGAGGAAATTCAAGAACTCGCCGCTGCGCACGGTACTCATGTGCTCACCAATTTCGAGACGTCGTGGTATGCGAGCAACGAACAGGTTAAAGCTTTGCTGGACGAAGGTCGCCTCGGCGAAATTCGGAAGGTGCTGGTCAATGACGGGCACGATGGACCTAAGGAAATCGGCGTAAGTCCCGAGTTTTTGGAAATCCTGACCGATCCCGAGAAGAATGGGGCAGGGGCGCTTGTCGATTTCGGATGCTATGGTGCCAACTTGATGACCTGGCTGATGGCGGGCGAGCGGCCTGTGTCGGTAACGGCGGTCGTGCAGCAAAACAAGCCGCATATCTATCGGGAGGTGGACGACGAAGCGACTATTATTCTCCAATACCCCGCCGCCCAATGTATTATCCAAGGTTCGTGGAACTGGCCGTTTTCTAGAAAGGACATGGAGGTATACGGAACGCTGGGCTACGCTACAGCGCCGGACGCAAATACCTTACGCCAACGGATACGTGGTGGGCAGGAAGAAGAAAGGCGCCTCGCTGCGCGCGATGCACCTTTCGATAATCCATTTTCCGTGTTAGCTGCGGTCGTGAGGGGGCGGTTGGTGCTGGACGAATTCGACCAGTATGGACTCCCCGTGAATGTGGTGGCAGTCGAGATTCTCGATGCGGCGATGCGTTCCGCCGAGACGGGCGAAACGGTCTGGCTGGCACACTAGGCTTTCTGCTCCAGCGGCGTCCACCCTACATCCGGATAGCCGCGCTACAGCATGACGGGTTGCCCGGTTTTAACCGATTCATCGCAGGCAATGGCGATGCGCAGGCTGTCGACAGCATGTTGCGTCAGGTCCGTCAGGTCCAGATCCTCGCGGATGGCACGCAGGAAAAACGCCTGTTCGCGGTTACACAGCTCCTGATGGTCGGGTTCGTCATTCAAGTCGATCCATTCGTCGGGTTTGGTAAAGCGGTTGTCGGCGTCGATATCGGCATGGTGCAGCCGCAGGGATTCGGTCTGCGTATGGGCGGCCACGTTGTCCGATTGGCCTTCCTTGCTGGCATCACGCGCCACGATGGACAGTGAGCCCTTGGGCCCGAAGACGTCTTTGATAAAGAAGGCAGTTTCGCTCACCATGGGCCCCCAAGCGGCCTCGTACCATCCCACCGATCCATCCTCAAAGCGGAGTTGCAGCTGCCCGTAGTTGTAGTTGTCGGCCGGGATGTCGTCTGTAAGCCTTGCGCCGATTGCGTTCACCTGTATGGGTTTGCTGCCCGTCATCTGGCACATCACGTCTATATAATGCACCCCGCAGTCGACGATGGGGCTGAGGCTGCCCATCAGGTTGCGGTGTACGTCCCACATGCGCCCTTGGCTTTGTTGGTTGAGGTTCATTCGCATGACCAGGGGTTTTCCCAGCTGCCCGCTCAAGTCTACAAACTTTTGCCAAGACGGGTGGTAGCGTAGGATGTATCCGACGACCAGTTTCTTGCCATGGCGCTTCGCTGCATCGGCCACGCGAAGGGCGCCTTCTACCGTGTCGGCAACCGGCTTTTCCAAAAATACGTGGCATCCTGACTCGAAGGCTTGGATGGTGTAGGGCTCATGCGTGTCGGGGTAGGTTGAAATGCATACCGCGTCGGGCTTCGACGCTACCAGTGCCTGTCCGTAGTCATCGTAAAGGGGGTATTGGCCACCCAGTTGTGCATTGAGTGTTTCCTTGGTCTGTCCGCGCGACACCAGGCCGCAAATCTCAAATCCTTCATTTAAATGGTAAGCCATAGCGTGCGAGGCACCCATATTGCCGCAGCCTACGACGAGTACGCGTATAGGTTTTTCTGTATGTGTTGTCATCCCCTAATGTTCGGTAAAAAAAATCGGAAGTGCAAATGTTTGGAAGTCGCATTTCCATCGGAAATCCACGGAATAGCGTGGAATTCGACGCCGCGCGTTGTGTATTGCGGTCGGTTTGTATAAGTTTGTGCCAATGGCCGGCCGGCTGGCTGGATGGGGATGAAATATATGCACAATGGAAACGCTCGACACTAAAAATACTGCCTTTGCCCATGCTGTGTCGTTTGTGAACCATAGCGACCAGCACATTTTCCTCACCGGAAAGGCTGGTACGGGCAAGACGACCTTCCTGCGGTACATTCGGCAGCACTCCCACAAGAAGATGGCCGTGGCGGCACCCACGGGCGTGGCGGCCATGAACGCGGGCGGTACGACACTGCATTCCCTTTTCCAGTTGCCCTTTGGCACCTACGTGGAAGAGTACCAGTTGAATTGGGATGAATCCGACCATAACGTATATAATCGAAGTAGGCTCTTGGGTACGGTGCGCCTGACGCAGGCACGCCGGCAGCTACTGCGCGAATTGGATTTGCTCATCATCGACGAAGTGTCGATGCTGCGGGCCGATACGCTCGACGCCATCGATGCCATATTGCGCGTGGCGCGGCGCGATGCCCGTCCCTTCGGCGGGCTGCAAGTGTTGTTTATCGGCGATATGTACCAGCTCCCGCCCGTGGTGCGGGATACCGAATGGCGCATTATGGAACCCCATTATCCGACACCGTTCTTTTTCGACGCGAAAGTATTGCGGGAGCATCCGCCCATCCTGTTGGAGTTAAAACACGTCTACCGGCAACAAGAGCCACGCTTTATTGACCTTCTCAACGCCATTCGCCACAACGCCTGTGATACCGACATGCTGGCGCAACTGAACGCCTACTATCAGCCGGATTTTGTGCCGGGAAAGGAGGAACCCTACATTACGCTGACTTCCCATAATCACCGGGCCGACGCCATTAACCGCCAAGCGCTCGAGGGGTTGGCCGGGAAGACCCATGTGCTGAAAGCCGAAGTAAGCCGTGACTTTCCGGAAAGCATGTATCCTGTAGAGGCATCGTTCTCGCTCAAGCTGGGGGCGCAGGTGATGTTCGTGCGCAACGACTCGGGGGAGCAGCGTCGCTTCTATAATGGGAAAATCGGCTTTGTTAAGCATATCGAGGGCAAGGGAGAGCAACTCATTGTCGAGTTTCCGGACGGTTCGGACGATGTCGAGGTCAAGCGGGAGCTTTGGGAGAACATCCGATATAGCTACGACAAGCCGCAGGATAAGATTAAGGAGGAGGTACTCGGGTCCTTCTCGCAATTCCCTTTGCGCTTGGCGTGGGCGATCACCATCCACAAAAGCCAGGGTCTGACCTTTGATCGGGCCATCATCGACGCGGGTGCCTCCTTCGCGGCGGGACAGGTGTATGTGGCCCTTAGCCGATTGCGCCGGTTGGAAGGGTTGGTGCTGCGCTCCCGGATAACGCCACATAGTATCCATACCGATCCCCGCGTCGTGGCGTTTTCGAATGCTACACTCGCCGATGAGGAGGTACCGGGAATGCTGCGGGCCGCCCAGCAACGCTACTTGGGACATACCCTGATGCAGAGCTTCGAATGGAGGGGGCTGGCTGAAGCTTCCGCGAAGATGCGTGAATCGATTAATGGGCGCAACATTGCCGACAAGGAAGACGCCGAACAGTTGATTCGCGTATTGAGTCTGGCATGCGAGGCGCAACGGGAAGTGGCCACTAAATTCATGATACAGCTGAAAACGCTCCTAAATGCCAACGATCGGGTCGATTTCGAGAAGGTGCACGAGCGTACGGACAAAGCCGTGGCATGGTTCCTCCCGCGGATTGAAGAGCAGCTGATACAGCCCCTGGAAACTCACATCGCGGCGTGGGCGATTAAACCCCGTACTAAAAAATACGTGGAGGAGTTGAAGTCGCTGCTAATCGACTTCATGCGCAAGCGCCAGCAGCTGCAGCATAGTCTGCTGGTAACCGAGAAGCTCGCCCAGGACACCGACGTCGGCGCTGTGTTGGACTTGGCGACTGCCGCACCTCAGGAAGTCATATCGCTTGACTACCTCACGGGCAAACCCGACAAACAGCAACGGGGCGATACGCGACGTGTCACCCTCGAATTATATAAGTCCGGCAAATCGATTGATGAGATCGCCACGCTGCGCGCCCTGAAGCCCGGTACCATCCTGGGCCATCTGGTTGAGTTCATCGGGCAGGGCGTGGATGCCACGGAACTCTTGCCGGCTCCGCGTCTAAATGCCGTTATCGCGCTCCTGCGCCAGCACCCCGGTGCGTCGAGCGCCCGCATTAAGGCTCTTTTGGACGACTCCTACACCTACACCGACATCCGTATCGGGCTCAAGGAGGTGGAGCGCCAGCGCCAGACGTAATGAGGTGCGCGCAATAGCTATTGCCTAAACCGTTTCAAACCCGTACCTTTGCACCGCATTTAATCGCTACGTCCCTTGAAGTTATCCAGATTCCTTGTGCTTTACCATTTGTTTGCCGTTTTGTTGGCGGCGGCGGCACTGGGATTGGAGCGGGCGGTAGCACCGGAAGAAATTCTGTCGCCCCATTTTTGGGCCTTGTTTCTCGCACTGTTTTTTCTGACGTTAGTCGCCTATGTCGTGAGTGATTTGGGTATCCGGAGAGGGGGGGAATTGTCCATTTATAGCATGATGGGTGGCATTTTTATCAAGATGATGCTGTCGTTGGTGTTGATCACCGTCTTGATAATGAAATTCCCTGATACTAAGCTGATTACGGCCATAAACTTTTTTTCAATATATTTATTGTTCACCGTCTTTGAAGTTACCTGTTTGTTGCGTAACTTGCGCGACCAAAAAAAGACACAAAAAATTGGGGATAGATGAAATCTGAGCGCTTTTTCGATTTAAAAAAAATCAGCATAGCCGTAATTTTTGCTTTTTTGACTACTTTTTCTCCCTTAGCGCCCCAAGCCATGGCGGCTCCCGCCGCAACTGACGCAAGCGAAGAAAAGGAGTTTGACATTAAGGGTTTCATCTTCCACCACATTGCCGATGCGCACGAGTTTACGTTCTGGGGTTCTGGCGACAGCTGGAAGGGTCTGTATTTGCCTGTTATTTTGTGGACGGAAAACGGCTTGGTGACGTTTAGCTCTCGTGAATTCCAACGAGTGGACGATGGATCTCGCGTGATTGAGAAGAATGGCCAACGCATCACCCGCTACCACGGCAAGCTCTATTATGCGTCCGAGGTGGCCGACAACGGGCATTATGTACAATATGATGAAAGCGGATCCGTGGCAAATGCGCGCCCGCTGGATTTTTCGATTACTAAAAACGTGTTTACCATCCTGCTGTCGGTGGTGGCATTGCTTTGGATATTCCTGAGTGTGGCCAGCAGCTACCGCAAGCGCAAAGGGATGGCGCCAGCGGGCTTGCAGTCTTTCATTGAGCCGCTTATCCTGTTTGTTCGCGACGAGATCGCAAAGCCCAACTTGGGACATAAGTACGAGCCGTACATGCCTTACTTGTTGACCGTGTTTTTCTTCATCTGGTTTAATAATATGCTGGGCTTGGTGCCATTCTTCCCAGGCAGTGCCAACGTCACGGGAAACATTGCGGTGACCGTTGTGCTGGCGGCTATTACATTCGTTATTACGACCGTTAAAGGAAACAAGTACTACTGGGGCCATATCTTTAACCCGCCGGTGCCTTGGTGGTTGAAGCCGTTGATGATTCCGGTGGAGATCTTCGGTATGTTTACCAAGCCCGCGGCACTGGCCATTCGTTTGTTTGCCAACATCACGGCCGGCCACATCCTGGTGCTGTCGCTGATTTGCCTGATCTTTATCTTTAATTCGATGGCCGTAGCGCCGGTATCAATATTCTTCGCCGTATTTATTGGCTTGATTGAATTGCTGGTAGCCTTTATCCAGGCGTTTATCTTTACTATCCTCTCCGCGCTGTTTATCGGCATGGCAGTGGAAGAACATCATTAATGAACAATAACTGTTAACTATATAAATTAAATTAAAATGGAACCAATTTCATTAGCTGCTATTGGAGCAGGTTTAGCCGCCATCGGTGCTGGTTATGGTATCGGTCAGGTAGGTGGCAAGGCAATGGAGGGTATCGCCCGTCAGCCAGAGGCCGCTTCAAAAATCCAGACTGCCATGCTGATCGCGGCTGCCTTTATTGAGGCGGTTGCGCTGTTCGCGGTGGTAGTGGCCATGATCTCCTAATCGGGACAAGCCAGAACTATTGAACGAGAGGAATCCCAATGCGGGATTGCCGGTTGGTGATTCCTTTCTTATTCCAATGACTTTTAAGTAGTACAACGAAGACGTTATAATAATACATATATGGATTTACTTATTCCTGAAGTCGGTTTAGTTGTTTGGCACAGCATTGCGTTCCTGACGTTGCTGTTCATCTTGGCCAAGTTTGCTTGGAAGCCCGTACTGAAATCTATTCACGAGCGCGAACGTTCCATCGAGGACGCATTGGCCTCTGCAGAAAAGGCCCGCGACGAAATGGCACGGCTGACCAACGAGAACGAACAGTTGCTTAAGGAAGCCCGCGTAGAGCGCGACGCAATCCTAAAAGAGGCCAAAGTGCTGAAGGACCAAATCGTGGCTGATGCCAAAGAACAGGCACAGGCCGAAGGTGCCAAGCTCATCGATCAAGCCCGTAGGGAGATCGAGGACCAAAAAAACCGGGCGCTGGCCGAAGTGAAGAACCAGGTGTCCAGCTTGTCGATTGATATTGCCAAGAAAGTACTCGAGCGCGAGTTTGCCGATCAGGGTAAGCAGGAAGCGCTGGTAGCTGAATTGCTGAAGGACGTCAAGTTAAACTAGTAGCCACCTTTAACGGTAAGCGAGAAATACTATGTCAGAATTTAAAGTAGCATCACGATACGCGAAAGCACTGATTGACCTCTCCCAGGAACAAACGGATTTGGAGACGGTCAAGAAGGACATGGAGCAATTTATCGCGGTGCTTCGCCAGAACAAGGAATTGCAGGCTGTACTGAAAAACCCGATTATCAAACAAGATATGAAAACGAATATCTTGAACGGGTTGTTTGCCGACAAGATTCATCCTTCGATCATGGAGTTCCTGCGGATACTGGTGCGCAAAGGACGGTCGAATATCCTGTACGCCACCGCTAAGGAATTCGTCCGTGAGTATGACGAATTGAAAGGCATCGTGCACGCGACCGTTACTTCCGCTGCGGCACTGTCGCCCGCCAGCATGGATGCGTTGACGAAAACCATCGCAACTGAAATCGGTGCGGCTGAGGTGGTTTTGACGAACAAGATTGATGAAAGTCTGATTGCAGGTTTCGTGGTCAAAGTGGGCGATCGGCAAATTGATGCGAGCATTGCGGGCAAACTGGCCAAGCTCGAAAGGCATTTTACGCAAACAGTGATTTAAACACCTCCGGCTAGCGGAAAGCGTGTGAATAATAGCATAACCTTTAATATAGAAACAGAATGATAGAGGTAAGACCAGACGAAGTATCGGCGATTTTAAGAGAGCAGTTGTCGGGCTTCAAATCAGCCGCCGAACTAGAGGAAGTCGGTACGGTATTGCAAATCGGCGACGGTATCGCTCGCATCTACGGCTTGACGAAAGTACAGTCAGGTGAGTTGGTCGAATTTGAAAACGGACTACAGGGCATCGTCCTGAACTTGGAAGAAGACAACGTAGGCGTGGTATTGCTCGGTTCTTCGGATGAGATCAAAGAAGGCGATACGGTGAAACGTACCAGCCGCATTGCGTCCATCAAAGTAGGCGAAGGCATGCTGGGCCGTGTAGTAAACACGCTAGGCCAGCCTATCGATGGCAAGGGCCCCATCACAGGCGAAGTGTACGAAATGCCGATCGAGCGGAAGGCGCCGGGTGTTATCTATCGCCAGCCGGTAACGGAGCCGTTGCAGACGGGTATTAAGGCTATTGACGCCATGATCCCCATTGGCCGTGGCCAGCGTGAGTTGGTGATCGGCGACCGCCAAACGGGTAAGACTGCCGTTTGTATCGATACGATCATCAACCAAAAGGAATTTTATGAAGCAGGTAAGCCTGTGTTCTGTATCTACGTGGCAGTAGGCCAAAAGGCTTCTACAGTGGCGAATATCGTGCGTACTCTCGAGGAGAACGGTGCAATGCCGTACACCATCGTCGTAAGCGCGTCTGCGGCTGACCCAGCACCCATGCAGTTTTACGCCCCGATGGCGGGTGCCGCTATTGGTGAGTTTTTCCGCGATACCGGACGCCCTGCATTGATTATTTATGATGACTTGTCAAAACAAGCCGTAGCGTACCGGGAGGTGTCCCTGCTGCTTCGTCGCCCACCGGGCCGCGAGGCGTATCCAGGTGACGTGTTTTACCTACACAGCCGCCTGCTAGAGCGTGCCGCAAAGATCAACGCGTCTGACGATATCGCGAAGAACATGAACGACCTGCCTGAGTCCATCAAGCACCTTGTAAAAGGAGGAGGTTCACTCACTGCGTTGCCGATCATCGAAACCCAAGCTGGCGACGTATCGGCCTATATCCCCACGAACGTGATTTCGATTACCGACGGGCAGATTTTCTTGGAGTCTAACCTGTTTAACGCAGGGGTCCGTCCCGCTATTAACGTGGGAATCTCCGTGTCCCGCGTGGGTGGTAACGCACAGATTAAATCCATGAAGAAAGTAGCTGGTACGTTGAAGCTCGACCAAGCGCAGTACCGCGAATTGGAAGCGTTTTCGAAGTTTGGATCTGACCTTGACGCGGCTACGAAGTCCGTGTTGGATAAAGGCGTACGGAACGTCGAAATCTTGAAACAAGGCCAGTTTTCGCCCGTGCCCGTTGAAAAGCAAGTCGCGATAATCTACGCCGGAGTAAAGGGTTTGTTGCGCCGGGTGCCTGTCGAAAAGGTGCGGGAGTTCGAGGCGGAATACGTACAGCAGTTGGAACAACGTCACCCTGAAGTGCTGCAAGCGCTAAAAGAGGGCAAGTTCTCTGATGAACTGACTGACGTATTGGAGAAGGTAGCGAAGGAGCTATCTGGAAAATATTAAATACTGGGACTGGAGGCAATGGACTTATAGTCTGAAGCGTGCGTTATCCGCGCATCTTCTTGCTTCAAGTCTTATATCTAAGATATGGCAAACTTAAAGGAAGTACGGAATAGAATAGTGTCTGTCACCTCTACGCAGCAGATTACCAAAGCCATGAAAATGGTTTCTGCTGCTAAGTTGAAGCGGGCGACTAACGCGATTGTGCAGCTTCGTCCCTATGCGGATAAACTGCGGGAAATATTGGCGAACGTTTCGGCTTCAGTAGAGGAGGGTTCGTCGCCCTATGTCGTGGAACGCAAGCCCAATAAGGTGCTGGTGATTGTTGTGTCTTCGAACCGTGGATTGGCCGGTGCATTTAACACGAACGTGATTAAGAAGGCTAACCAATTGATCCAGACCAAGTACGAGGAACAACACCGTGCCGGAAATGTGAGTATTGTGGCCATCGGTAAGAAAGGTCACGATTTCTTTGCTCGCCGGCAGTTTAATGTCATCGGAAACAACAACGAACTGTATCAAAACCTGGATTTCGAGCACACTTCCAAAATCACCGAGTCGATCATGAAGGGGTACGCATCAGGGGAGTACGACCGCGTGGAAGTAGTATACACCCAGTTCAAGAACGCGGCGGTGCAGTTCCTGCGCAGTGAACAGCTGTTGCCTTTAGTGCCGGATACCGATGTAGCCGACGCGCCCAGCGAAGTGGATTATATCATTGAGCCATCCAAGGAGAAAATCGTGGAGGAGCTTATCCCGAAAGCCATCAAAACACAATTGTATAAAGCCGTACTGGACTCGCACGCCTCCGAACATGGAGCACGTATGACGGCCATGGACAAAGCAACCGAAAACGCCGGCGAATTGCTGAAAGAGCTCAAGCTGTCGTATAACCAAGCACGCCAAGCGGCCATTACGACCGAATTGACCGAAATTGTCAGCGGCGCGGCAGCTCTGTCAAACGGCTAACACCTCATTACGCCTCGGGCGT
The DNA here is from genome assembly GCA_964423925.1 of uncultured Sphingobacteriaceae bacterium. Classification (GTDB taxonomy): domain Bacteria; phylum Bacteroidota; class Bacteroidia; order Sphingobacteriales; family Sphingobacteriaceae; genus CAYRGQ01. Next base: position 10,850 of record CAYRGQ010000013.1, read on the forward strand.
CCATACCATAATCCCGTCGATACTAACTTAAAGGTATTGCCGGGATTACCTTTTTTTAGTATTCTTGTTCCCATCTACTATGAAAACTTATTAGGCCGTACACGTATTAATTATGGCAGGGTTATTGCACCGTTGTATGAGCAATTTATTCGTACAGTAGGAGTTGGTTTATAGCGGGGTTATAGCATGATCATCAATTGTGAGGCAATGGTGGTCGTCGCTGCGTCTGTATGAACTTAAATAATCACTATGAAAAGTCTGATACTCCGCTTCAAAACCGTACCTAGATGGGCTATCCTGTTACTCGACTTGTTAATCATCGCATGGTCATTCACCTTCGCATACTTCATCGCACAACAGTTTAATTTTCCGGCAATCGTCCGCGGCCATCTGTTCTATTATACAGGACTGTATGCGCTTATCGCTATGGTGGTTTTCTATACGATGCGCATCCATACCGGACTGATCCGCTATTCAGACACCCGGGACATGCTGAAGATTTTTTCGGCCATGTTGCTGACCACAATAGCTTACGCGCTGGGAGCACACTTGGTGCTGAAGCCTGCACTGGGCGTGCTTGCGCCTAACTTCACGACGATTCTGCTGGTCAATTTCTTTATAGCGACCTCGCTCCTGATTATGCTGAGGATAGCGGTCAAGAATATTTATTTCACCGTTATGCGCAAGGTGCGCGACGTGGATACGGTGAAGGTACTGATTTACGGCTCGGATCAAAATGCCGTGATGGCGAAGCAAGCACTCGAGAGCAGCACGGAGTCGCGCTTTGTCATCGTGGGCTTTATCGACACCCATCGCGGTAAACTTAACAGTTATATCGAGCGCAAGCGGGTCTACCATATCAAGGACTTGGCGATGCTGAAGGAGAAGTATGCCATCGATAAGCTCATTCTGGTGAAGGAGTACATGGGTCACAAGGATAAGAAGTTGATCGTAGAGCGTTGCCTGCGCGTAGGCATCAAGGTACTGACGGTGCCACCCGCTACCGAATGGGTATCAGGCCGTCTCAAGAAGCAGCAGATTAAAAATCTGCGGATTGAAGATTTACTTGAACGTCCACCCATCCGCATCAACAACGCCCATATTTGTGACGACCTCTGCGGCAAGCGGATCCTCATCACCGGTGCGGCGGGCTCCATAGGGTCAGAAATCGTCCGCCAAGTGCTCAAATATGAGCCGCAAATGCTGGTGCTGTGCGATCAGGCGGAATCGCCCATGCATGATATCCAGCTCGAAATCGAAGAGAAATTCCCGGCGTCTAATGTGAATGTAGTAATTGCCGATATTCGTAACCTAGAGCGCATGCATCGCGTGTTCAACGATTTCCGTCCGGAGCTGGTGTTCCACGCTGCGGCGTACAAACACGTCCCCATGATGGAGCGCAATCCGGGTGAGGCCGTCAGCACGAACGTGGAAGGCACGAAGAACATCGCCGATCTGGCGGTGCTCTTTGGCGTCAAGAAATTCGTAATGATCTCGACCGACAAAGCCGTCAATCCGACCAACGTCATGGGTGCGTCGAAGCGGATTGCGGAAATATATACGCAATCGCTGGACAAGGAACAGACATTCCGTTTTTCGAATCCGGCAGGCGACCTGGCAGAGGTCAAGGGCACACGCTTCATCACTACGCGTTTCGGCAATGTGTTGGGCTCAAACGGGTCAGTTATTCCGCGTTTCCGCGCGCAGATAGAAAAAGGCGGACCGATTACCGTTACGCATCCTGAAATCACTCGCTATTTCATGACCATCCCCGAGGCCGTACAGCTCGTACTGGAGGCGGGTACCATGGGCAAGGGTGGGGAAATCTATGTCTTCGATATGGGTAAGCCAGTCAAAATCGTGGATTTGGCGACGAAGATGATCCAACTCGCGGGATTGAAGCCCGGCAAGGATATCGAGATTGTCTACACGGGATTGCGCAGCGGCGAAAAACTCTATGAAGAGCTACTGAATGACACTGAGACGGTGTTGCCAACACATCATAGTAAAATCAGCATTGCCCGCGTGACGGACTGGGACGTTAAGCAATCGAAGAAAATGATCAACGAGCTCATTGCCCTCAATATGCGCAAAAACAGCAGCGGGATCGTGAAGAAAATGAAAGAGATTGTGCCGGAGTTCGTCAGCAATAACTCTCCGTTTGAGGCGCTGGACACCGTCACTGTCGAAGACGAAAAGTAGCGTCCGATTCCCCGATTTGTTTCCTCAGAAAAATGCAACCACCATCAGGTGTGTTGCATTTGTTCGTTTTTTACCATATTTACCGAAAAATAGGCGAGGCACTGGAGCAGGATTGTAACTTAGCGACGGTCATTAAGTCCTAATTATACCATACGAGCATCGAGCATGCCGCTGTGCGGTTAACGCGGGGAATTAATATTATACGTAATCATACGAATATGAAGAGTTTTTTTAAGTATGTCTTGGCAACGATTACAGGTGTGGTGCTACTGACCATCCTGTGGTTTATTGTACTCGTTGTCGCGGTTAGCACCCTCGGCAAGGAATCCGAAGTGACGGTGTTGCAAAATTCGGTTTTGCACGTTACGCTCAACCATGAGATAACGGAGCGCACCATCCCAAATCCGCTTGAGGGGCTCGACGTACCCGGCTTTAGCTCTACCGCGTCGTTGGGGCTTGATGACATCATTCACCGACTGCGTGCCGCGGCTACGGACGATCGGATTGAAGGCATTTACCTCGACCTTTCGTCAGTTTCCGCCAGTTTTGCCACACTGCAAGAAATTCGCGATGAATTGCTGGCTTTTAAGGAAGAGTCGGGCAAATTTATCGTTGCCTATAGCGACGGCTATTCCCAACGCGCGTATTTTCTCGCGTCGGTGGCCGACGAAGTTTATCTCAATCCCGAGGGCGAGATGCTGTTTAACGGATTGGTATCGCAGGTGGTGTTCTTTAAGCGAGCCTTGGAAAAGCTTGGCATTGATATGCAGGTAGTAAAGGTAGGGACCTACAAAAGCGCCGTCGAACCTTTCATTCTCGATGGCATGAGCGACGAAAACCGGGAGCAAGTCCAATCGTTTGTAGGGAGCATATACGACAATTTTTTAGCTGACATCGCGGCAAGCCGCGGCATACCTCAGGATACCCTGTTTGCGATTGCGGATGAGATGCGCGTTGAGACGGCCCAAGATGCCGTGAACGCGAAGCTGGTGGATGCCCTCAAGTACAAGGACGAACTGCTCGACGAGCTGCGCACACGTTTGGAGATGGAGGGCGATCGCGACATTCGTACGATAAGCCTAACCAAATACAAGCCTGCGCCCACCAAGTCTTCGTCACGCGATCGGGTTGCCGTGGTATATGCCGTAGGGGATATCATCATGGGTGAAGGGTCCGACTCGCAGATCGGGTCTGACCGTATTTCGCGCGAGTTACGCCGCGTGCGCAAGGATGATCGCGTCAAAGCAGTGGTCCTACGTGTCAACTCCCCGGGCGGCAGTGCTTTGGCGTCGGACGTCATTTGGCGCGAAGTTGAACTGACGCGTCAAGAGAAACCAATCGTAGTGAGTATGGGCGATGTAGCGGCCTCGGGCGGCTATTACATTGCGGCTGCGGCGGACTCCATTTTCGCTCAGGCTAATACGATTACAGGGTCCATCGGCGTGTTTGGGTTGGTCCCGAATATGCAGGGATTGATGAATGACAAGCTCGGTATTTCCTTTGATGAGGTCAAGACCGGCGAACATGCCGATTTCTTGATGAGTATAGACCGACCGCTCACGGCCGAGGAGCAGGCGATCCTGCAGCGCAGCGTCAATCGCGTTTACGAAACCTTTGTGAAGCGCGTGGCCGATGGTCGGGGCATTTCGCCGGCGCAAGTCGACAGCATCGGGCAGGGCCGCGTGTGGACGGGCGAACAAGCGCTCGAAATAGGGCTCGTCGACCGGCTCGCCAGCTTGGACGAATCGATCAAGGCAGCTGCGGAGATGGCCCGACTGGAGGAATATCGCCTCATCAACTATCCTTCGATCAAACAGCCCTTTGAGAATCTGTTTGGCTCGTCTGCCGAACGGCTCAGCACGTGGTTTGCGAAGCGCGAGCTGAAAGAGCATTTCCGTATTTACGAACAGGTGAAGTCGGCGACCTCACAAAGCGGCATTCAGGCACGGATTCCATACACCTTTGAGATCTATTGATGCGATATGGTTCGTATCACCGAATGTCCGAGGGACGCCATGCAAGGCATCCAAGCGTTTATTCCCACCGAGGAGAAAGTCGCCTATATCAACAGGCTGCTGCGGGTAGGATTTGACCGCCTCGATTGTGGCAGCTTTGTGTCGGCAAAGGCGGTACCCCAAATGCAGGATACGGCCAGCGTTTTGGCGCAGATAGACTTTGCCAAAGCGGCTACCAGCTTACTGGCCATCATTGCCAACGTGCGGGGGGCCACCGTGGCCGCCGCACAGGATAACGTGGCTATCCTAGGCTTTCCGTTTTCGGTATCCGAAACCTTTCAACTTCGCAATACCAACAGCACGCGGCAGAAATCCCTGGACACAGTACGCGAGATCGTCGGCATTTGCCGAGCCTCCGGCAAAACACCGTTGGTGTATTTGTCCATGGGTTTTGGCAATCCCTATGGCGATCCATGGAGCCCAGCGATTGTAGCCGACTACGCGCAGCGCCTGGCGGCAATAGGCGTGGCCCATTTTGCGCTGGCCGATACGGTAGGAACGTCGACGGCTCAGCAGATAGCGTCGCTTTTTCCTTTCCTGAAAAGGGAGCTTCCAACGTTTGAGCTGGGCCTCCATCTGCATAGCACACCTGACGGCAGTCGAGAAAAACTGCAGGCCGCATTGGATGCCGGTTGTGACCGTTTCGATACGGCATTGCGTGGATTCGGCGGTTGCCCTATGGCCTCGAACACGCTGACGGGAAATATCGCCACCGAAACCTTGTTAGACCTGTGCGCCGAACAGGGATTTGAGACAGGGTATGATATGGACGCTTGGCAGGAAGCGCTAACCTACAGCACGCGCATTTTTTCGCGTTAACGTCCACATTCCGCCTTTCTGTTTAATTCCTTGATTTTATTTTGTCTAGCGTACCCAAAGCCGTATTTTTGCGCGGGCACTGACACGCAGCGGGTCCCAATACGAGTTATTCAGTTTAGTAGTTAAAAAAAGATGAGTTTAGTAATTATCGGTTCCGTAGCATTCGATGCTATTGAGACACCCTTCGGGAAGACAGATAAGATTGTAGGTGGCGCTGGCACGTTTGCAAGCTTGGCAGCATCGTATTTGTACAATGATGTTAAACTCATCGGCGTCGTAGGAGACGATTTTGGCGAAGATAACCTGAATATATTACGCTCCCGCAAGATTGATATCGAGGGTGTCCAAGTAAAGGAAAACGAGAAGTCGTTCTTCTGGTCGGGCAAATACCACAACGATATGAACAGTCGGGATACCCTCGTGACCGAGCTGAATGTGCTGGGTACCTTTGACCCGATTGTACCAGATAGTTACCAAGGCAGCAAATACGTGTTGCTCGCTAACCTTTCGCCGGATGTGCAGCTCAAAACGCTGGAACGCTTAACGACGAAGCCCAAACTGGTGGTGATGGACACGATGAACTTTTGGATGGACGTGGCCATGCCCGATTTGCAGAAGGTCTTGAAGAAAGTCGACGTCCTGACGATCAACGACGAGGAAGCCCGGCAGCTATCCGGCGAGTACGCATTGGTGCGCGCGGCGGAAAAAATCATCGCGATGGGGCCCAAGTATCTCATTATCAAGAAAGGTGAGCACGGTGCGTTGCTCTTTGGCAATGGAAAGATATTTTCGGCTCCAGCCCTGCCCTTGGCCGATGTTTTTGACCCTACGGGAGCCGGCGATACGTTCGCAGGCGGATTTATTGGTTACCTGGCCAGTATCGGGACAATCAATTTCAATAACATGAAAAACGCGGTGATTTTCGGATCGGCATTGGCTTCCTTTTGCGTAGAGAAGTTTGGTACGGAGCGCCTCCAAGAACTCAATAAGCGGGATATCAGCCGGCGGATCGCACGTTTAGCCACTTTGAGCCGATTCGAGATTAAGGGATAGGTGCTGGTTCCCGAGTCAGCGTACTACGGCGGTGCGACCTCGTTTCCAGCTCACTGGGCGAGTTTAGCGAAGCATACCCACTTTGGGAAAGCGTGAGAATACCTGATCGGTGTGGGGAGCGTCGGGCAATTCGTCGGTCAAGTCCTGTCCTGCCCAATGTTCATAGTGCTGCCCGCGTCGCCAAAGGCGACTCTCGGAGACATCGTAGATGTCCCCTTTGTACGCGATCCAAACTTCTTCCTTATCCTGTCCGTTGCGCAGTGCCAGTTGAGCATGCGTAAACACCGGAACGCCATTCTCCATGCCGTGGCCACCGAAAAGATTACCGACGAGCGTTTTTATACGTATGGAGTGATCGCTTCATTAGTTTACGCGCAACATGGATTCGCGTTTTTACCGTGCCGATCGGAATTTCCAAATGTTCCGATATTTCATGGTATTTGTACCCCTCGTAATACATGCTAAAGGGAACGCAGTACTCTTCCGAAAGCTCATCCATGGCTCGGGTGATGTCTTCCATGACGAATTTACTTTCCCCCTCGTTTCGGGTAGCACTGTGAGCAAGGTTTGCGCTGGATATTTCGTCAGATTTGGTCACCAAAGAGCTGGTTTTGACAAAACGCCGATAATTGTTGATGAAGGTGTTCTTCATGATGGTGTACAACCAGCCCTTCAGATTGGTGCCTTCTTTGAATTTGCCAAAGTAAGTGACGGCTTTGACGATGGTGTCTTGTACGAGATCTTGAGCATCGTCATGGTCTCGAGTGAAGTGGAGGGCATAAACACGTAATGATTCGGTGTGTTGAACGACTAGTGTGTTGAATTCAAGTTTTGTCATCTCTTTACGGTTTAAGAGTTTTGCGACATTCGCCCCAAAACGAGTGAAACAATATAGTCGTGAGTCGGTTTATTCGGTAAGTAATGTACAAACCGCCCCCACGGTGGGTTAAATTCGTAGTAGGGTAACTACAAGTATCGTGCTAAAGCTCCCGCGCGCTCCTGCCCGAACGCCAGACGGTTGGCACGTTTTGCCCCCCAATGTTGACAATTAGATAATGTTAACTTCGCGCTCCAATTTTACACCAAATCGCTGGTGTACGTCTTCAATAATTCTCTCGGAAAGATCATAAACTTCTGATCCAGAAGCCTTTCCGTGGTTGACCAGGACGAGCGCTTGATTTTTCCACGTGCCTGTACTGCCAATTTGTTTACCCTTCCATCCGCAACGTTCGATGAGCCAGCCAGCTGCAATTTTAATTTTTTCGCTGTCAACAGGAAACCACACGATGTCCGGATGTTTTTCCTTTATCCGTTCAAAATATTGGACACTAACGACCGGGTTTTTGAAAAAAGATCCGGAGTTTCCGATGGTGGATGGGTCGGGTAATTTACTGACCCGAATGGCAGACACCACCTCGGCCATATCCTGTATAGTCGGCGTTGTGATGCCCCTAGCGGCCAATTCCGCTTGGATGGCGCCATAGGACGTGTTGACCCGAGGAACCCGCGAAAGCAAAAGGGACACCTCGGTAATGATGTGTTTGCCACGCTCGGCAGATTGTTTAAAAATGCTGTCGCGGTAGGAAAATGAGCAGGCCGCCTTGTCAAAGGTTGAAATTTCCCCACTTTGGGTATTAAATACACGACATTCGTGGAAGATGTCCATTAATTCCGTTCCATAAGCACCAATATTTTGGATGGGTGCGGCGCCAACGCTTCCGGGAATGAGTGCCATGTTTTCGATTCCCGCAAAACCGTGGCCTACGCAATACCACACCAAATCGTTCCAGACTACGCCGGCACCCGCCGTGACAATGACCGCGTCGCCTTGGATAGTGTGCGCAATGCCAGGGATCTTCATATGCACGACTAAACCTTCAAAATCTCGGGTAAAGAGAATATTGCTGCCTCCTCCCAGAACCAAAAACGGTCCGCGCGAAAACGCTCCGCTGCGGTGCAACTCGTGTAGTGCCGCCTCCGACTGGACGCTGACGTACGCGGATGCGCGTGCCGCCACGCCGAAGGTATTGTAACCTTGCAGTTGGAAATCGTTTTCGAACGTTAGGGCCATGGAAATACTGGGCATTTTGAGAGTTTTGCGGAATAACTAGTATATTAGCATATAAGTAGTGCTAGGTCAAAGATAGCGGATTGGTGTGATAGGTACGGCATAATTAACAAAAATAGCGATGGCAAAAGCGGAACGCAAACGACAGGAAATTTTGGATGCGGCGATATACAGGTTTTCCCATTTCGGTGTGGCAAAAACGACGATGGCAGAGATTGCCAGCGACCTGGCGATTTCTAAAGCTTCGCTCTATTACTATTACACGGACCGCAATAGTCTGTTTGCCGCGGTGTTTGACCACGTCACGAACCAAGTGTCCGCGGAGATTAATAAGGTAGTCGAAGGGCGTCTGGGCGCCGACCCGTATCGGGCCATGGAATACGTGCTGGATACGCGAATAGCGTTCCTCACGAAGCATTATAAGCTCTTGGAGGGGCTAAAGGAGTATGGCAATGAGTTTCCCCAAACCATACAGGAAGTCATCACGCGTGCGCGGATGCAGGAGCTAGACATTATCCGCCGGGTTTTGTCGAAGGGAGCGGAAAGCGGTAAGCTACACATGGAGAACCTGGACGAAACCTCCAACATGTTCTTCTATGCAATTGTCGGGATGCGCTACGCTGTGCTACAGTTGTCGCAAATCGAATTTTTTCCAACACAGGAGGAATTCGACCGAATTCTCGTTCTGCAGAAGAAGCTTGTCGTGATCCTGCTTAATGGCTTGGCCGCGGGGCGTTAGGCCGATTGCTTAGAGCGGATATGCGCAATAATCTGTTCGGCGTGTATGCGCGAATTCTCAATGAACCACAAATGCGTATTCAAGCCTCCACAAACGACACCGGCTAGGTATAGGCCAGGTATATTGCTCTCCATGGTGTCAGGGTTATGGGTGGGCACGCGTGCGGCGTCCTCCGCGAGCTCTATACCAATGCGCTTCAGGAATCCAAAATCCGGCTGGTAGCCCGTCAGGGCCAATACAAAGTCGTTTGGCAAGGTGATATCTCCCTTTGGAGTATGAATGTCCACCTCGTATTCGCGAATGGCGGTGAGGTTGCTACGGTAATATACCTTTATTTCGCCCGCCGCAATCCGATTCTCGATATCTGGACGGACCCAATATTTGACGCGTGGACCGATGCTCTCCCCCCGTACCACCAAGGTCACCTTCGCACCTTTCCGAAAGGTTTCCAATGCGGCGTCTATTGACGAGTTGCTTGCACCGACCACCACCACCTGTTGGGTAGCATAGTAATGCGGATCCTGGTAGTAGTGGCTGACCTTGGGGAGGCCTTCGCCCGGAATACCCAGCAGGCAGGGCTCGTCATAAAAGCCGGTAGCGACAACGACGTGGCGCGCTTGGTAGCTCGTCTTGCTTGTTGTTACGGCAAAAACAACGTCGTGCCGCTCCACGCTCAGGACTTCTTCAAAAAGGCGGGTGTGTAGGTCGAATTGCTGGTGCACGCGGCGATAATATTCCAGGGCTTCGGCGCGCTTGGGCTTGGGATTCGTCGACACGAAGGGGACATTCCCAATCTCCAGCCGTTCGGAAGTCGAGAAGAATGTCATGGTCTGCGGATAATGGTAGAGGGAGTTCACCAAGCACCCTTTTTCGACGATTACATAGGAAAGTCCGGCTTTGGCGGCCTGAATGCCGCACGCCAGGCCTATTGGGCCACCTCCGATTATCAGCACATCATAGGGCAGGGAGGACGAATTATTCATAGCTTACAAAGTTACAATCCCCGGCACGCAAAAGCAAGCCAGACGGGGACGGACGGGGAGGACTGTCCGTGAGCGTCGCGTGGTTGAGCCTGTTAGGCAGCGGGCTCCTGCGCGGGGTCAGGTGTGGCAGCGTCCGTCATGCGTTGGATCACCTTTTGGATATCGGACGCGATGCGCAACAAGAAGTCGAGCTGGTCATTGATGGCTACGCCGTCTTCGGAATCGTTCGGTCCCGCTTCTTGCTCAATGCGAACGGACAATTCGGTAAATGCCGAGTCCGCCGCTCCGGCGGGCAGGCTACGGATGGCCAAGGCAAGCTGGGAGAGGATGTGGCGGGTTCTGCGAATATGGTCTGGGCTGATGGCGTTCGGGGCGGTCTGGACGACCGCCGTGAGCAGCGCAACCGAATAGGAGGAGAGAATGTGGTTGAACACCACGAAGCGGTTCATGTCTGATGCATGCACCTGCTTGCTTTTCGGTTCTGTCATCATCCGTCTGAACGATGCACCCATGTTGGCCGAACTCACGTACACGTCCTTGCGGGCCAGTTTGTATTCGAGCACGGGAATCGTTTCGCCGGCCATGATGCGCAGGGCTTGCCCGAGGTAGTTGTAGTTGGCGATGAGTAGTTTGCGCATATTGTCGTGCATTTGGCTGCTTTCCCAAGTGGGTAGAAGCACATAACTCGACCCAAAGGCCAATACGGAACCGATAATTGTGTCAAGAATGCGTTCTTGTGCTACCAACATGGTGTTGATACCCATAAAATTGAATAGAATGAGAATAAAGGGCGTCATAAACATGACTGCCACGATGTAGTTGATTCGGATAAAACTATAGGTCGCCACCATGAACGCCAAGAGAATGGCGAACAAAGCAATCTCGTGTTTCACGAGTATCAAAATCAGGACGCCCGTGATACCGCCGATAATCGTGCCCGCCAAACGCTGGAAATTGCGCTGTTTCGTCATGCTGTACCCCGGCTTGAGGATGACCATGATGGTAAGCAGAATCCAGTAGCCGTGTTCGCCCGTGGTGACGTACAGGGAGATGAGGTAGCCCAGCCCCATGACGAGGGCCATCCGCAGGGCATGGCGGAACGTGTTGGACTGGAGCGTCAAGTTGTTGCGAAACGATTTGATGTCGATGTCGTGCGTACTGACAAAGCGGTTGTAATCCGATGCGTCGACGTAGGGCGTGTCCGTCGATGTCAAGTTGAAGTACGCGTATACGTTGTTTATGCGTTTGGTGATCGCACGAATGTTGACCAGGATACGTTTGAGCGGCAAGGTCGATAGGCCTTCTTCCGTTTCGATTTTTTCGATCGCTCCCCGGATTCTATCCAGGTCCTGTTCCAGCTGATAGAGGGGCTTGGGTCTACGGTTACTGTTGAGGTGGTAGCCAATGTTGTCCAACTCGTTAGCCAAGCGCTTTATCGTTAAGTTGAAAATTCGCAATATACCCGTGTGCCCGTATTTTTTTCGGATGGAGTCGTAGTCGTGATGGGTGGCCATGCCCTGTTCGAACAGATCCACCATGTCTGTGAATACGAGAATGAGTATGCGGCCGATCTGGGTCGTATCCCTCACGCTTTTCTTGCTTCTGAACAGCATTTCGCGCACCATTTCCTTGTGTTCGTGGGCCTGCACTTGCTGGTCGATCAGCGCCAGGTAGTTCTTGTCGACATCTTCATCAAGCGCGTAGAAGTTGGCCTTTATGCGGATGTAGGCGGCAATGTGCTTGATCGATTCTGCCAATTCCTGTTGTGCAAGGCGGTAGGGGCGTACGCGTGTGAGGCCCAGGCTAAGTAACATGTACCACGCGCAGCCAGTTAGTAAGTGGCCGATATATTCGAGGGTCTCCAGCGGACCGCTGACGGTATCGTCAATGTTGAGCACCATTACGAGCGTCCCCATGGCTCCGATGCCCGCCGCGCGGTCGCCGAATACCGCCATCATGGCGAAGAGGAAACTAAGCAAGACGATGACGCTGCCCAGCAAAATGTCAGACTGATCCACGAGGTTGGTGAACACCGCGCTCAGCACGGCCACCGCAGCGCATACCAGCATCCCGTTTCGGCGGTGGTTGGTGGGGCCGTGGGTGTCAGACAATGCGATGACCATGGCACCGGTAGAAATGGTGACGCCGATATGCACATTGCCCAAATAGGAAAATACGACCGCTGGGATGACCATGCCTATGGAAATACGCACGCCATCGGCGAAATATTTGCCATAAAGAAACTCCTGAATGGTCCGCGCGTGATTCATGTGTGGTAGTGGTCCGAAAAACAGTGTGCCTTTTTTGGTGCCTGAATTCCTATTTTGGCGCTGTAGGACGGAAATATATGGTTTTTTGCCTCACTTGCAAAGGTACGCAAAAGCTTCGTTATCCGTGGGGATTGGAGGGGAATAGCGACTCCCCTGTTTTTTGCTGGCTGTACCGACGGGAGATCCGGTGGAGCAGTCATTGGCGGGGGTGCCAGCGCTATCCATGCGCGCGGCGCAAGTCGGCCTTCCGCGCATTTAATTTGCCGTAAGCTTTTGGGCGGGCGGCATATAAATCCTATATTTAGGCCGCATTAGCATAAGTAGCATAAACTCAACAGCACTTTAATTTTATGGATCCGCAATTGACCCCCATTTTGTTTATCGTCGGCGCAATCGTCGCTTTTTTCCTCTTACTGTACATTCTCCCTGTAAACCTTTGGTTTACGGCGCAGTTGTCAGGTGTCCGGATCAATCTGTTAAACCTCGTGCTGATGCGGTTGCGAAAGGTGTCGCCGTCGCTGGTGACAAACGCAATGATTACCTCCACAAAAGCCGGCCTCAACATTACATCCAATGAGATTGAGACACACTATCTGGCTGGCGGAAATGTCAATAATGTTATCAAGGCGCTTATATCAGCCGATAAGGCCAATATTCCACTGGATTTTAAACTTGCTACGGCAATCGATTTGGCCGGGCGTGACGTGTTTGACGCGGTGCAGCTGTCCGTGAACCCACGTGTGATCAATACACCGCCGGTATCGGCCGTGGCGAAAGACGGCATCCAGCTTATCGCGCGGGCACGGGTGACGGTGCGTGCCAATATCAACCAGTTGGTAGGTGGTGCCGGCGAAGAAACGGTATTAGCCCGAGTGGGCGAAGGCATCGTGTCCACCATCGGGTCGTCGACTAACCACAAAGAAGTACTGGAGAAGCCCGATCGGATCTCTAAGGCTGTGCTTTCGCGCGGGCTGGATAGCGGTACGGCTTTCGAAATCCTTTCTATCGATATCGCGGACATGAACATTGGCGAGAACGTGGGCGCGAAGCTGCAGACCGACCAGGCCGAGGCGGACTTGAAAGTGGCTAATGCACGTGCGGAAGAGCGACGCGCCATGGCGGTAGCGTCGGAGCAGGAGATGCGTTCCAAAGCGCAGGAAGCACGTGCTAAGGTAATTGAGGCGGAATCGCAAGTGCCGTTGGCCTTAGCGGAGGCCTTCCGTGCCGGCAACCTAGGCGTGATGGACTACTACAAGTTGCAAAACATCCAAGCCGATACCGACATGCGTGGCTCTATAGCCCGACCTGGAGGAACAACAAAAGGCACAGACAAGAAATAAGGAAGCGCCCCGATAGGGGTGACCGTGCTAAACCACCTGTTTCTACAACCAGGTGGTTTTTTTGTTGCTTGGGGCCGTGGCCGCGGCTTTCCGTCCGGGCGCCCGCCGCCCAAGGCCGTGCCGTAGTTTTTCTGGTTTCTAACGTCTCTCGCGTAATGAAAACCCATAAATGTCGTGTCAAAAATTTATCTTTGTCGATTGAAGTTGACTATTCAATATGAAGCATATCCGCAATTTTTGCATTATCGCGCACATCGACCACGGGAAAAGCACGTTAGCCGATCGACTGTTGGAATACACCAATACGATTACGCAGCGTGAGGCCCAGGCGCAGCTCCTGGATAACATGGATTTGGAACGTGAGCGGGGGATTACGATAAAGAGCCACGCCATCCAGATGAACTACGTTAAAGACGGGCAGGAATACGTGTTTAACCTTATCGACACGCCGGGCCACGTCGACTTTTCGTATGAAGTGTCGCGCTCCATTGCCGCCTGTGAAGGTGCGCTGCTCATTGTGGATGCTTCGCAAGGCATACAGGCCCAAACGATTTCGAACTTATACTTGGCGTTGGAACACGACCTGGAAATCATTCCGGTGCTTAATAAGATGGATTTGCCGGGTGCCATGCCCGAAGAGGTAAAAGACCAAATTATTGAATTGATCGGTGGGAAACGGGAAGATATTATCCCCGCCTCCGGCAAGACGGGTCTCGGGGTGCATGACATCCTGAATGCGATTGTAGAGCGGGTTCCTCCACCTGTTGGCGATCCGGAAGCGCCACTGCAGGCGCTGATTTTCGATTCGGTGTTTAACTCGTTTCGCGGTATCATGGCTTATTTCAAGGTCGAAAATGGTGAAATCCGCAAAGGGGACAAGGTGAAGTTCGTCGCCACTGGCAAGGAGTACACCGCTGACGAGATTGGCACGCTAAAGCTCAATCAGGTAGCCAAGGATGTGATCCGCACAGGCGACGTGGGCTATATCATTTCGGGCATTAAGGAAGCGCGCGAGGTGAAGGTAGGGGATACCATTACGCACGTCTCGCGTCCCACGAAGGAAGCCATCAAAGGGTTTGAAGAGGTCAAGCCCATGGTTTTTGCGGGTATCTACCCCGTGGATACGGAAGACTATGAAGAGTTGCGTGAGAGTATGCACCGTCTACAGCTCAATGACGCATCATTGGTCTTCGAGCCGGAATCGTCCGCCGCGCTCGGCTTCGGTTTCCGTTGTGGCTTCCTCGGCATGTTACACATGGAGATCATCCAGGAACGATTGGAGCGCGAGTTCGACATGACGGTGATTACCACGGTACCCAACGTGTCTTACAAAGCGTACTTGGCAAAGGGCGGGCAGCAAATCATCGTGCACAATCCCTCTGATCTGCCCGATCCCAGTAAACTGGACTACGTCGAAGAACCGTACATCAAGGCGAATATCATCACCAAGGCCGAGTTTACGGGCGCTGTCATGTCGCTCTGTATCCAGAAGCGCGGTGTGATTATCAATCAGTCGTATTTGACCGCAGATCGCGTGGAGTTGACCTTTGAAATGCCAATGGGCGAAATCGTTTTCGACTTCTACGACAAACTGAAGACCATATCTAAGGGGTATGCATCCTTTGATTACCATCAGATCGGCTATCGCCAGTCCGACCTGGTCAAGCTGGATATCCGGCTAAACGGCGAGCCTGTCGATGCGCTATCGTCGCTTATCCACCGAAGCAATTCTTACGATTTTGGCAAGAAAATCTGTGAGAAATTGAAGGAACTACTGCCGAGGCAACAATTCGAAATTGCTATTCAGGCATCGATCGGTGCGAAGATCATCGCACGCGAAAATATACGCGCGCTCCGCAAGGACGTGACAGCCAAGTGCTACGGAGGTGATATTTCGCGTAAGCGCAAGCTGCTCGAAAAGCAGAAGAAGGGTAAGAAGCGTATGCGTCAAGTCGGCAACGTGGAAATTCCACAATCGGCGTTTATGGCCGTGCTAAAGCTAGACTAGCCCTGCGAGGGATTAGTGCAGATACGTATGTCAACTCGTAGATTGTAAATACCTATCATCCATCATTCATGAATATACTCGACGGTAAACTGGTATCGGCGGCTGTTAAGGAAGAGATCGCCCGGGATGCCCTGAAATTTTTTGAAGAACGCGGCCGTAAGCCTCATTTGGTAGCCATATTAGTCGGCAACGACGGTGGCAGCGAAACCTATGTCGCGAGCAAGATGCGCAATTGCGAACTTGTGCATTTTAAGTCGACGACCGTGCGCTATGACGATACGGTCTCCGAAGCAGAACTTATAGCCAAAATCGAGGAGTTGAACCAAGATCCCGACGTGGACGGGCTGATTGTCCAGTTGCCCTTGCCTAAACATATCGATCCGGACCGTATTACCGAGGCCATTGACTACCGCAAGGACGTGGACGGATTCCATCCGGTGAACCTAGGTCGTATGCAGCGCAATTTGCCTTGTTTTATTCCCGCCACACCGTACGGCATCTTGCTGATGCTCGAGTACTACAACATCGACATTACGGGCATGCATGCCGTCGTCGTAGGGCGTAGCAATATCGTCGGAAGCCCCATGAGCATCCTGCTGGCTCGTAATACGACGCCGGGCAATTGTACCGTCACCTTGACGCACAGTCGCACGAAGGACCTGAAGCAAGAAGTGTTACGCGCTGATTTGGTGGTCGCTGCCATCGGGAAGAAGAATTTCGTCACCGCGGATATGGTCAGGGAAGGGGCTATCGTTATTGACGTGGGCATTAACCGCGAGTTGAGCACGGTGACCAAATCGGGTTACAAACTTTATGGAGATGTGGACTTCGGTCCGGTGTCCGAGAAGGCGTCGTGGATTACCCCGGTGCCCGGTGGCGTGGGATTGATGACGATTGTCGGTCTGCTCAAAAATACGTTGGCCGCCGCTCAGGGTACGGTCTATCCGCGATAGCCTTTTTTGTCATACGGCTCGCATTGTGGTATAAATTTTGAAGAATAGATACTCAAAGACAAGAAAATATGAAAAAAATAGCTTGGGTATCACTGTTTGTAGGTGCATTGGCATTTGCAGCATGTGGCGGTTCAACTTCGAATGATTCGGAACATGACCATCACGATCACCACGACCATGATCACGATCATGACCACGATCATCATCATGACCATGACCATCATTTAGATACGCTTCGCGATAGCTTGGAAGCCGCCAAGGATCGCGTGGAAGCCAATGCGAAAGAAGCGGAGTCGGAAGTACGCACTACCGTACGCCAAGCTGCTGACGGTGTTAAACAGGTTAAGGAGGATGTTAAAGACGCATCCAAGGCCGTGGCTTCGGATATAGAAAGCGCCTCGAAGAAAGTAGCTGACGAGGTTAAAGATGCGGCGAAAAGAACGGAAGATCGCCTCAAAGAGTTGAAGAACGAGCGATAGGTTCGAAGCGTGTTCGGAAAAAAATAAGTGAAACCCGGATCCTGATGAGGACTCCGGGTTTTTGTTTTTTAGTTGCTTTTGCGGTGGCGTTGTATGCGCCGATTGGATCGTGGGCTGCCCGCTATGCCCAGTAGGAAGATTGTGGAAATGATGCAGAGGCTGCCGATCCAGTCTAAGGCTAAAAAGGGTACGCCCAGCCAATAGACGGCCAGCAAGGTTGCGGAGAGGGGCTCAGCCGACGCCAGCAAGCTTGTTTTTTGTCCGCCAATAAGCTTGACAGCCGTCAGGTACAGCGAGAAAGGGATGAGCGTGCCGAAAACGACAATCAGTACGGTGTAAACGTATGTGTAAACGTCCCACTGGCCGGTAACTTCCCAAGGTGGTCGGACGAACCAGCAGGCTATTCCTCCGCATAACATTCCCCAGCCGACCACCACCAGAGAACGATATTTGGCTAGCAGACCCGCGGGCTGCACCGTATATACGGCTAGTGCGACTGCTGAGGCTAACCCGAAAAGCAGGGCAGGCTGAGAGACGGCGAGCGTACGAATGTCGCCGTGTGTCACCAGCAGGAAGGTTCCCGTCACGGCAAGGGCTATGGCCATCAATTCCAGTGGCTTCGGCAGGCGCCGGTGGCGAATGGCTAAGTATACCGGGATCAGGATCGGTCCGGCATATTGGAGTACGGTAGCCGTTGCTGCGTTGGAATGCTTGATCGCGGCGAAGTAGGTATACTGTACGGCAAGCATGCCTGCGATGCTGAAAATCATTAGCTGCATGGCGTCTTGTTTGTTCCGCCAAACCGCTAGCACGCTATCTATGTCGCGAATACTAGCGAGTGTCAACAGCAAAAACCCTGAAACGGACATACGGATTGTGATGAGCCACTCGACGCTAACGTTACGTTGCTGGAAAAGAAATTGCCCCAAGGTGCCGGAGACACCCCATAGCACGGCAGCAGTAATTGCGAGCGCAAATCCTTTCGTTGCGCTTTTGTCCATTCCTGTATGCATAATAACGCACGCAAAGATGGGGAAAATATTGGGCTTACGCTGTGCGGGATGCAGTGCCCGAGTTAGCACTTTTTGGTATTTGTTGGAATTGTGCGGGCTTTTGCGGATATTGGCTGATATAAACCTAAAAATGCCCGGACTCTAAGGAGCGTATTTTATTTTGTTGGTGGTTGTAGACTGGAAAAAAGAGTGCCTGGCCACGTGTCACCTTATCAACCTAAAGCGTATGGGATACTTTTTAAACCGTAGGAACTTCATCCAGCACATGGGTGTATTGGGATCTGGTATGGCGCTAGGCGGATTGCCCAAATTCAGCATTGCGACACAGCCCAGCAGTAAGCCAGCCATTCTCGGTGGGCCAAAAGCTTATCGGGATAGCTTCGCGCCATGGCCGGTCTACGACAGGCGCGAAGAACAGACGCTGCTTTCCATCTTAAAAAGTAGTAAATGGGGACGTTTAGACGGAAATGTGACGGCCGATTTTGAAGCCGCCTACGCGAGGTTGCTGGGTGTTGGTCATAGTCTGGGCGTGTCCAGCGGCACGGGGGCTCTGACCACTATATTGGGTGCCTTGGATATCGGACCGGAAGATGAAATCATTATGCCCATCTACACCTTCATCGCCACCTACAATGTGATTGTATTGAACTACGCATTGCCGGTGTTTGTCGATACGGACCCTGAAACGTTCCAGATTGATGCCGGGAAGGTCGAGTCTGTTGTAACGCGGAATACCAAGGCCATCATACCAGTGCACATGGGCGGCTCGCCTGCCGACATCGACAAGCTCATGGAGATTGGTCGAGCCACCAATTTGCCCATTATCGAGGACGCATGCCAAGCCCATTTGGCTGAGTGGCGGGGCAAAAAAGTCGGTTCTTTCGGCTTGGCCGGAGCCTTTAGTTTCCAGTCCTCCAAAAACCTGAACTGTGCGGAGGGCGGTGCGGTGACCACGAACGACGAACACTTCGCCCAGCTGTGCTATGCCTTCCACAACCAAGGTCAGGGAGGCACGGGAACGTCGTACGGAACCGGGGCGGGAACGCGGGCGAGCAATCTGCGGCTCACGGAATTCCAGAGTGGGTTGTTACTTGCGCAGTTGACCCGCCTTGAAGCGCAGGCCCGCATCCGGCACGACAATGCTACCTATCTCACGGAATTACTAAACGACATCCCCGGCATCGAACCCGCAAAGCTATACGAAGGTACCGACCGTTCGGCCTACCACTTGTATATGTTCAGGTATCTCAAGACGCAGTTTGATGGATTGAGCAGAGCACAATTTATGAACGCACTCGAAGCCGAAGGGATTCCCTGCTCATCAGGCTATACCTCCATGAATAAAGGGGCGTATGTAAAAAGCTTGGCCGCTAATCGGCACTACTTGAAGATATACGGGAAAAGGAAGATGAACCAGTGGCTGAAGCAAAACCACTTTCCACAAAATGATCTGATTACGGAAGAGCAAGGAGTTTGGTTCACCCAAGACATGCTCTTGGGGACGCACGAGAACATGGAGCAGATCGCGGAGGCGATCAGGAAGATACAGCGATACGCCAATGAATTAAAAGCGGTCTAGCTCAGTCCTGCCGTCGCGCTGGACTATCGTCTTCTTCACGCTTGGGTCGCGGTGTGTTCGCGCAAATTATTAATCATAATCCTTACAACGCTTGCCATGGATACTCGTATTACGGAAGGTCCTTCGCCACATCGGCATTTGGAAGAAAAATCCATCGCTGAGATTACATCCCTGATCAACGAAGAAGATGCGCGCGTGGCTAAAGTGGTCAAAGCCGCGCTGCCCATGCTTAATCCGCTCATTGCGGCGGTCGTAGAAACGATCAAACAGGGAGGGCGCGTATTCTACGTCGGTGCTGGCAGTGGGGGACGCCTTGCGGTGTTAGACATCATTGAGCTGCCGACTACATTTGGTATACCGCGGGGCATCTTTAACGTGGTACTGGCGGGTGGTGTCGATCGGCTGGTAGAAGCGCTTGAGGCGAAGGAGGACGATCGGGAAGACGCCTGGGACAGGCTGATCAATGCGGGGGTGAACAAGAAGGATATGTTGATTGGTATTTCTGCCAGCGGTACGACGCCGTTCGTGCTGGAAGCGTTGCGGCGCGGGAGGGAAGCCGGTCTGACGATGGGCTGTATCGTCAGCAATCCTGGTTCGCCGATCGCAGCGTTGGTCGATTTTCCGGTTGAAATGATTACTGGGCCAGAATTTATTACGGGCAGCACCCGGATGAAATGCGGTACCGCCCAAAAAATGGTGTTTGATATCATCAGCACCACCACCATGATTCAGTTGGGGCGCGTGAAAGATAATTGCATGGTGCACGTGGCCTTGATCAACGACAAGATAACGGATAGGGCGGTGCGGATGTTGATGGCAATGGCCGGGCTCGACAATTATGAGGAAGCAAAACGCATCTTGTTAGCATGCGGTAGTGTCAATAATGCGCTCGATACCCTGTCAAATCGCCCGGCACTGTAAGGGTCATGCGCTACCGTCAGTCGGCGTCCCTTGTTTTCGAAAGAGCAATGAGCTCTACTTCCGTGAAGGGCTGTTGGCGGTCGGTAAACGTTGCCTTTACCCGCTTGACGTCATCTAGGGTGATGTCTGGTGCTTCATTGCCCCACGAATTTCGGATGTAGCTTAGCATTAATGCGACATCCGCCTCCACGAGATCCCGGTTATGGATGATTCCTGGCATTTCGCCGGCGACCTCGGGCACGGTGTACACTTTACCGCCAACGGTCACGGGTCCCGTCATCCCGTAGAGCACAATCGCGATTAGCACGTCTTTATCGCCCGTCACCCATTCCGAATTTGCCAACGGAGGCGCCAGGAATTCCAGCCCTTGGCCGTCCTCGCCATGGCAGGATTGGCAGGTAGACCTAAATACGCCGATTCCGCGAGCGTATTTCCTACGGAATTCGATATCGTGGGTGTTTTCCTTGACATCTCGGATGCGGTCGACGAGGCTTGTCGCCTGCTTCGCCAGGCTCGTATTTCGTATATTGAGCACGCCTGAGAGGCTGGTGAGAAACGCTTCTTCCTCATTGTACTTATTAGTGAGGATGGCCAACGCGACGTCCTCCGAGTCGGGGTGTGCTTGCACCAGAGTTTGTATCAGCGCTTGCGAAAGCGCCGGGTCGACGCCATCGAATAGGTGAAGCTGAAAGGCGACGTACGGCGCGAAGAATCTGTCTTCGGCCAAGGTCGTCATGACGTTGAAAAAGCTAGCTGCGTTTTGCGGGCTCAGCACAGCGTCCATGGCGGCCAGCGCATGGGCTACGAGGAAAGGCTCGGCACGCGCTTCCAATATTTCCAGGAGGATATCCGCGTGCAGTACGCCTAGCCCTTCCATCGTCCATAGGCAATGGATGCGTTCAACTAGGGAGGTGCTTTCCTTCAGCCGTGTTCGCAATAGCGGAAGCGCCTCATTCAGCTGCCGGTCAACCAATAGTTGCTGGGCCTTCTCCCGTTCCCAGCTCAGGGGACTCGCGAGTCGGTCTACCAACGCAGGCGCGTCAGTGGGGAAAGCAAGGCGGTTTTTATCGTGGCGATGCCCGGTTGGCACTACTTTGTAGATACGGCCGTAATTCAGGTGATTTTCGAGTTCGCGTTCGTTGATTTCGTCTTTGAGGTATTGGGTTAGGAAAAGTTTGTGCTGGATGATCCCCCGATACATATCCACGATATACAGGGCGCCGTCTGGTCCGTTATATAGACTCACCGGACGGAAACGCTCATCATCGCTAGCCAAAAATTCCCTTCCCTCGTACGCTAACATTCCTGTGATGGCATGGCCATCGAAATGGAGGATATTGCGTTTGATAAGGTGCGCGGCGGGTTCCGCGACGAACGCATTTTGATAGTAGGCGTCTCCGAAAAGCGTGTCGCGATATACAAGCGGACCGCAGGCAGCTGTGAGGTTCGTAAGGCGAAGGCTGTCATCGAGCACATTGGCCTGATAACCTCGGTTGACGCCGGGGGTGGGTCTCCTCGGAAATGTCCGGTTGTCGGCCACGATACGCTCATTGAAGCCGGGGATTCGGGCAATGTTTGGATTTCTGCCGCCTACGCCGGGAAGGTAGTGATCGCCAAGCAGGTTTTGCGAATTGTTGTTGTAGAGCAGCCTGCCGAGGTCATCCTGGGTTAGCCCCCATTGGCCACGGGCATGCGTCGTCTCGATTAGCCACGTATCACCTTTTTTCCGGTATCGTTTGTTGGATGCCGCATTGTAGAACCAGTTATCCATACCCCTGAACAATCCGTTTGCCATGTGCTCCAGATTGCCTCCGGAGGTGTATGCACTGTCGACAAGCGTTTTGGTAGTGGGCTTGTCATCGGCTATTCCATAGTACCAAAGGTTGGGTGGCTCGACGACCAATAGGCCGTTCTCTACGAGCGCCAAGGCCCGAGGCAACACCAGCGAATCCAAGAATACCGTTCGGCGGTCGTAATGCCCGTCGTTATCCGGGTCGGCTAATATCACGATTTTGCCCGTGGGGAGAGCTTCTTCCGACCCATCGATATCCGTCATATAACTCGTCATTTCCACCGCCCATATACGATTCCGCTCGTCAAAGACCATGGCAATCGGCGCGACTATGTGCGGTTCGGAAGCGACGAGTTGCAGTTCAAAACCATCTTCCAGATGGGTGTGCGCGATGAATTGCTCTGGCGTTAACACAGGGGCCTCTTCGATCAGGGTCTGTCGGCTGACGGGTTCGGAGCCTCGGTCTAAGTGGCAAGTAGCAAAAAAAATAGCGGCGACGAATGCGGCCAGGATGAGCGTGCTTTTTCTAAACATAACGGCAAACTAATTCGATCAGAAGGCCGCGCATACGCCGGCAGTAAATCTTAGCGTTTAAAGGTTACGAATTGGGCTTTGATAGAAGGTAAATATACGAGTCAAAAGTTGGTTTTCTAAGGGATGACGTTTGTTTTTGCCTCAATTTTGTGCTATAGTGTTGAACTTTACGGTTGAATAAGCAAATAATTCCTTACTTTCACCTTATCCATACTGGTTCTAACCGACTTACGAAACCTACTTATGCGCCCATCCAACAAAGATACGCGTCGTGAATTTATTAAAAAGACTTCGATAGGCATGGCCGCATTGTCCGTGGGCGGTGTGTTGCCAGGCTTCAGCGCCAGGAGCTACAGCCGCATTTTGGGAGCCAACGAACGTGTCCACGTTTCGGTTATGGGGGTAAATGCCCGCGGATTGGCGTTGGCCACAAACTTCGCTTCACAACCAAAATGTACGGTAACATCCGTTTGCGACGTGGACGCCCGGGCATTAGGCCGGTGTACGGCGCGTGTAGCGAAAATCCAAACCACGAAACCCCAATCCCTCGCAGACTTTAGAGACGCCCTGGCTGACCAAGATGTAGACGCACTTGTCATCGCTACGCCAGATCATTGGCACGCACCTGCCGCCATTATGGCTTCTCAGGCAGGCAAGCACGTGTACCTGGAAAAACCAGGTAGTCATAATCCTCGCGAAGGCGAGTGGCTACTTGCTGCACAGCGGAAGTATGGCAATGTCATCCAAATGGGAAATCAACGCCGATCGTGGCCCGCAGTGCAGCAAGCGATCCGTGAGATACATGCGGGGCTAATAGGGAAGGTATATTTCGCAAAGGCATGGTATGCCAACAACCGTCCTTCCATCGGGAAAGGGCGGGCCGTGGCCGTGCCAGACTGGTTGGATTTCGACTTGTGGCAAGGCCCAGCGCCACGCCGGCCGTTCCAAGACAATGTCGTTCACTACAACTGGCATTGGTTCTGGCATTGGGGTACCGGAGAAGCGTTAAACAACGGAACGCACATGGTCGACCTGGCGCGTTGGGGCATGCAAGTCGACTATCCGGTGCAGGTCTCGTCCAGTGGTGGTCGCTATTGTTATAAAGACGATTGGGAAACGCCGGATACGCAGTTAATCACGTTGGATTTTGCTGACAAAGGGATGATTACTTGGGAGGGCAGGAGCTGTAATGGCCGCACCAATGATGGTGACGCAGTAGGGGTAATTTTCTATGGCGAAAGGGGGCGGTCAGTGACAACAGGTCGGAGGAATCGCTTTGGACATCTGTTATTGCCAAGCTTTTATTCCACATAAAAAAAAGACCGGGTAGCCTCAGGGTACTGTTTCCAGTAAAACATTCGGGTAGGCCAATGCTGTTGCTTAAGCCATTCGATAAATGAATGTATTTCTTCGGCTGACCCGCGATGGACAATCGGGCTTTCCAGTTGTTGGGTTATCGGGTTGAACACGAAGGATACCAACAGCCTTCCCCTTGACGGTTTTTGAGTGCCCATTTCCATTTTTTCAAAGCATACCCAACTGTCTTTGTATTTTCGGGGTAATATATTGGTGTAATAGATTTCTGTTTCGTGCCGGTATGCAGACCATGGTAACTCATTTTCGGACCAGATAACTGACCTGCTGGGGCGAACACCGACCAGCGTATTCATGGGGTGGGCATGATAAATGGCTGGTTCCCATTTCAGCCGGCGTACACTGTCTAGTTTATCCAGAAGGGGGTTTTCTCCCGTTAAAGTTACCGTAGCCGTTGTATCGATGACGAATTCGATGGGTTTTAATAGGTTATGATGGCGCCACAAGCTATCAATGAGAGGACGATGGCGGCGCATATCCTTGTGGATGATATCGAGGAGCGTTCCCATTCCAAAATTCGGCTCGGGGGGGGCATTCGAGTAATTAGGAAAAGAACCTTCGGGCTCTTTAGCAAGCTTGCTGAAAGCTGTAAACACGCGGTCTGAATATTTGTCATAGTAAATCCAAAGCCAGTACCGCTCATCTTCCAAAAGGCTATCGATGGATTTGTTGAATATCGGTTTCAGTATTTCGAGTGAGGTGTACGTATGGCCGTGAGAAGTCATGCGAACGCTATCGTCTTCCTTGGACAGCCAAATCACGTCGCGCTGGCCACGGTTATTGCTCCCGCTTAACTGTGCATTTACCTGCTGGGCGATCGACGCCAGGAGCGAGTCGGACTGCCCGTACGTTTGGGTTGAGCAAACCGATAGAAAGCTAAAAATCGCGAAGGCGGCAAAACGGAAATATAAGTTGGTCATCATATAACATGGATGCACAACGTACTCTTTTTCCATAACCTGCCAGCACACCCTACTGCAGCATCACCCGCAAATTAAACCCGAAGTTCATGTACGAAGTTGCGAAGGTCTGTGACGTATACGGCCGTACCGAGTTGCTGTCGAAAAACAAACGGATGTTAAACCGCTGGTTGATAACATAATCGACCGAAGGACGATACGAAATGCTCCGGTTACCCGCAGACACTTCGGATTCGTTAATATCTGAGCGGTAGACCAAGGTCTTCAAGTCGTTCAGCGAGACATCGAGGCGGAAGTTCAGGTCGTTGTTCATCCGTAGCCCGCTAAGCCAGCCAAACGGCATTCGGAAACCCGTGGCACGGTATCCCATCCCCAACACAAATGACTGGTCGTTCAGCATGGCCAGCTGGCTGTTCTGCAGGCTTAGGTTCAGCGTGCGCGCGCGGCGGTACTCCGCATTAGCCGTCAAGTTATTCTTAAATCGTGCATCGATACCCAGGAGCGGAGCGAATTGTTCGAAAATCGATACCTGCTGGAATTGGAATTCGGGCAGGAAGTTGTCGTTGATATCGCGCTCGGATGGTGCGCCATTGGTCTCCTGGTAGCGGATGAGCGAGTTATAGCTGTTGATGGTGTAGCGGTTGTTGTAGCCGTGGGTCAGCGTCAACGAGGTGATTAAGTCCTCGAAGATGGGCAGATTTGAAAGGCCGGAATATGAGATTCGCCAGTTGGGAACCGGTATGCGCGGGAAACTACCCATCTTAAACGTATTCGCGTCCTTGCCGCGGTACGACGCCAAAAACGCATTGACTACGACGTCCTGGGCCGTGCGGGCATAGCCATCGGAATAGCCCTCAGTTTGGCCATTCGAGTTGGGATTTAAACGTCCTAAGCGAGTAGAAATGGTCCGTCGGTTTTCCTCAAACTGGCGGAACAGCGTTTGGTGGTCCTTAAATGCCGTACCCAACGTGAAGTAGGAAATACTGTAGTTTCCGGTTGTCATGGGCGTAGTGCTCTCGAAGCCGTCGATCGTCGTCGAATAATGGAAGTTGGCCGTGTAGTTCTTATTATCGATACGGTTTGCCGACAGCTGGATCATCAGGCCGGGAGTGGGCTCCACGTTGGCCTGCACGGAAATGTCCTCGGTATGCGATGTCATGTACAATTGGGTCTGCAGCGTGTCGGTCGTAATCCAATTGTTGGCTGCGGCGCGTGCTCGGATATCTCGCTGGCTACCGAAGATGAAGCCCCAGCCCGGAGCATTGTGGTCAAAGTCGTAGCCCATCAAGTTCGTTTTCGGCAAGTAACCCGGGAGGAAGGTATTGTCCACCCGCGTGTAGCTGCTATTGATGTTCTTGACACTGGACAGCAGGCGCGCAAGGAAGGCAAGCCCACCTTCGGAATCGGGTCGCGTATTGTTTCGGAAGAACCCAATCTTGTTATATAACCCCACAAGGTTGGCTTGTGGATTAAGCTGTATCGTGCGTGAGTTTTGGATGTTGTTGCCCAGCGAGAAATCAGGGTTCATCATCGACAGCATGGGCTCCGTTTGCCAGTTAAACTGTGTGCCGTAGCGGACGTCCGTCCGTACCCAATCGAGGCCCGGGATTTTGTCAATCGGAACAGCGTACGTCAAGTTCATCATATGGTTATAGTCCGTGGTACGGCCCAGCCTAAAGAAGTTTTCCCACAGCGTATCGCGCTGCAGCCCGTCCAAACGTCCGTAGGGTTCATCGATGATCGCATAGTTGGTGGCGTTGAAATCCAACTTGAGGGATTTGGTCAGGTTCCAGCTAATGCCGTATATACGGTTCATCATGAAATTCTTGTTGTACAACGTGCCCATTTGGGGCAAGTAGTTGTCGGGCGAATTCTCGCGTAGTGTGTTTTCGTTATAAATGCGGTGCACATCCAGCCTGAATTGCAGGAGCGAGGGTACCAGATTAAAGTTGAAATCACGCAATAGCGCTTGGTAGTTCTTTTTGAAGATGTTCTTGAGCGGTTCAATATACGTTTCGTTATTATTGGCAAACGTATAGTCGAGGGCCCCACGGTAATTGCGTTGTATCGCCGATTCCGTCAGGTGGTCCCGTCGGTATAACTCCGAAAACGCATAGGTAGCGCTGAAGTTTTCGATATTCCACGGGCGAACCGGTTTTTCGATATTCGTCCGAATCTTACGCACGTTCGTAAGGTTGAAACTGCGCCTTGTAGAATATTCCTGCGTCACCCGCAATAGGGAATCCCGTTGGTTGCGGTTGAGGTTGGCCAAGGCGCTGTTCAGCTCGATATCGGGTTTCAGCGGATTATATTCCGGTGTGCCGCGTTGGTTCGTGTAGCTGAAAAACAGCGGGATTCGTACGCCGTAGTCGCTCGGGAAAAACTTACCTAGTTCGGCATTTGTCACGATGTCAAAGTAGGTGTCGTCCATCCGGCTTCGCTCGCCTATGCGCTGTTCCATGGAGCCAAAGCCTATCGTCGTTTTGCTGCCCGAAATGGCCACGTTGGCAAAATCCGCGAGTTTGGCGTCGATACGGGCCATCGCACCCCAGCCTCCACGGTCGTCGAAATCCGTCAGCCGAAGTTCGTTGAACCAGAACAGCCCCGATTTATCCAGCCCATCGTCCCTTGAGTTCGACACCTCCGAGCCCCGTAGCGGGTTCATGACGCCAAGCATGTAGAAACGTACCTTGCTGATGTCCGGTTGACCCAGGATGGTGACTCGATTCTCGCCGTCAAAAAAGGTATAGGGAATGTGGATGGGCCAGGGTTGTCCGTCTAGTACCGCCCTGTCTCGCGCTTCTTTAGCCTCCTGGAATAAACCGATTCGGATATTCATGCGGTTTTCTGCCGGCCAAATTGCCTCGGGATCTTGTGTCGGTCCCACTGTTACCTTCAGCGGAATGTCGTATTGATAATAGTGGTGTTGGTCGTCTGTGCCTACCCGCAGGAATGCCCTGAAATCGCCATCCTCGAGAAACGGGCCCTCGGCATGGACGAACATCTGTATACGACCATAAGCGCGGAAGTCATTGGTCGCCGTGCGGTAGGCCGCGCGGCCGTAACCGTCGCGCAGGTTTTGCACGTCGAGGGAGAGGGCTTGCTCGTTAAGCTGCACATTGGTGTTCATATTGCCCCAGTCGAGCTGCCGGTCGATACCCGGAGGCACCACGTAGGGTATAGTCGGCCGGTTCCCGTTTTGTTCGATGTTGACCGTCGCCACCTCCAAGGTGGAGTTATCCAGCGTAACGTTGCCCATGCTCGGATCCGCGATGACTTTATTGGTGTTGTTTTCGGCATTGTAGCGCCGCCATTCCCCGCGGACAAGTTGCAATTGTGCCATCCGTACTACGGCAGTATCGGCAAAATTGGTCATAAACATGCGCATGAATCGGATAGACTTGAAGTCCTGAATGTCGCCCACGCGCCCCTCGAATTCGCTGAGCGGAATCCGGAATTGGTACCATTTTACTTGGTCTACGCGGTCGTTGCGCAACTGAACTTCCGCGGTATGCATGTCCGTAATGAAGTTGCGGCCCACCTCCATGTCTTGCGGACGCAACGAAATTCGGTATTCGTAGTACTCGTCAACCTCGTTCATGTTGTTGTCGCGGTTGATGTCTTCCCCGTCGGGCAGCAACGTCGAGGACGCCGTTTCAACGCCGAAATCGTTCAGCGTACGGTCGGGGATCTGGGAATTGCCCTCGGTGCCGTTGAAGCGTTGGTAGCGTTTCAGGATTCCCGCGCGTTCTTCTTCTAAGTCCGGGCTGCGGAAGTATTGGAAGTTATCGCCAGAGGGGTCGTCCTGGAGGGTTTGGAATGCTTCGGGCGTCAGGATGCCGCGCATCTGGTTGAGAAACGACTGATGGAAGTTGCGTTCGTCGTCGTCGTTTAGGCCATCGAGTCCGATATCCTGCAGGGCTCGAGCGATGGGGTCATTGTCAAATGCTTGGATAACGGGCTGATGCCGAGGAACGCGTCCCCAGTTGGTTTCATCGATTTGTGACAGGTCGCCGGACGGGGACATGCCATTTTCCATCGCCTTGCGCCCGTCTTTGAGGACGTCTTCGCTGATGCTTCCCAAGTTGAAATAGAGGTCGCCACCCGTTGAATTGGGGTTGGTGAGGAAGGGATCCATCATCCATATCTCGATGAATTCGATGTTTTGTGCCTCGAAATCGGGCGCGTCGATTCGGCGGAACATGCCACCCCAGCGGCTTTCGGGGTTGCTGAGCGTACCGTCGGGGTTTACGCCAGTTGTCGTAAAGTTGTAGGGTCCGCGTATGGTCGGATAGAAGGCCAAGTCTAGCGTCGAAAGGTACATGGGCAAGCCGGTCGTTGGCTCGCGGTAAGGGAACACTTCCTGTTCCATTACTTCCCGAACGCGGTGCTGCGAAAGTTCTTGGGCCGACATGTTGGTCGGCGTGATGCTGATGTTTCGATAAAACACCGGATCGATGTTGTAGAATGCGAACCGGGCCCGGTTGAACCCGTACTGTAGGTCGTTGTGTAGCTGGGCCTCGGGGAACAATTGAGGCGTGCCGGATATCTGCCAGCCGTAGGCTCCTTTCAGGTCGATAAAGCTTCGGCTGTTTTCGAAGTCGTCGATGTAGGAGACACCGGTATTGGAGCCCGCAAAGTTCAACGCCCGCGGGTGTCCTGGTCGCAATTGTGCAAATTCCCCGTAGAAGGAAATCGACGATTCTTCTTGGGTATCGATAAACGGAATTTTGTCGACCATACGGGTGAGCCAGCGCGAGGCGCTGCTGTATGATAGGTCAAGCCCCCACATGGTATTGGAAATCGGTTCTTCGCCGATGTTTACTTTCTGCGTTAGCGGGCGCTCCGTCAGGTTCATCAGCGTGCCGCCCAAGCGTAGGTTTTGGTTCACCTCATAATCCAGCCGGGTTCCCATGACTGTGCGCTGCTGCAGGCCAAAAAGCTGGTTGTTCTCCATTTTAATGCGGATGGGCTGACCAGACATGAGCAGGGCTTCGTTGATGATGCGTAGGCGACCGATGTCGTAGTCCACCATGAAGTCTACACCCTCCTGCAAGGGCGCAGGTCCCGCAAACACTTGGACCGATCCACGCGGCACGTTGATGGCTCCCAACTGAAACTCAGTACCTACTTCAGACTCGTAGCTACCCTTGATTAAGTAGCGGTTCTGGTTGGGGAAGTACTGCTGCGCAAGCACTTTGGTCGAGTCATAAAGCGCTTGGTAGGTATATTTATTAATTAATTCCTGTTCGGACGCCGCAATGAACTGGCGCGCTAGGTCCCCCCCGAATGGCTCGACTACGGGAAACATGATCCGCCCACGGTCGGGATCGATAGTGATTCCCGGCAGGAAGTCGAAGAATCCATCGGGCTGTTGGGACTGCTGCGGGTTAAGCCGGTCGAGTCCGGTGAGCTGAATCCAAAGTTTGTTTTGCGTGTTTTGACCCTCGGCCATCACGGGCCGTTCTACGCCCGATTCATCCTCAACGCGGTAAATATTGAACCTGAAATTATGCTGGCCGATGCCGTATGCGCCGATGGAATAGATGTTTTTCATCATCAAATCCCAAATGGGCAGGTTGGGCTTTAACACTTCGTTTTTCAGCAATTTGGTATAGAGCACTTGAGGTTGGGAAGGCGTCACGGGGATATCCGTCGAAAATTCACCCACTTGATATTCCCGTCCATTGGCGGTATAGCGGTACGCCACAGCCAATACTTGGTCGCCATTGAGCGGCATATTGAGCGAGATGAAGCCTAGCCGCCGGTTGACCGTATATTCGGCCCCCTCGCGCAGTTTGCGGGCGTAGGTCAACTTCGCGTAGTTATCGTTTCCTCCTGACGATTGGAACAACGTCTGTATAAAGTTTGATGACGTAAGCCGAGCGTCGTTGCCCAGTAGCTCCATCAGGTTGTTGGATTGCAGGCCGGCGGGCTCGCCGGGCAAGCCCGTGGACGGTAGGGCGGAAGCGCCTCGGGTGATTATGGGGTTGTACGGGTTCTGCTCACCCAAGTCCATCAAGGCCAAGATGTCGCGTGCATCTTCAAACGAATTGTTGCGGTTGCTCACCCACACCTCGATTTGCGTGATGTTGATATCCGTCGAGATAATCGGTGCCAAAGCAAGGGCCCGATTGAAGTTATCCCGGAAATACTGGGAAAGGAAATAGTGTTGGTTGTCTTCATAGTCGTCGGCACGCAGTTCAAACTCGCTTTCTTGCGCACCGTTTCGGATTACGATTTCGCGTTGTTGCGAACGTTGTTGCGAAAAGATACCGGTCACATTGAGACGGCCAAATTGCAATTGCGTTTTCAGACCGAACAGCGACTGCGTGCCGTTGATGAGCGTCGTGTTTAGGGGGAGGTTGACATTGCCAAGTTCCACACGCTGCACGATGTCGTCATCCTTGCCTACGTAATCCAGCCGGATTTGGTTTTCGAAATCAAAGTGGGCCTCGGTATTGTAGTTTGTAGTCAAGCGCAGACGGTCACCGATCTGGCCGGTCACGTTCATCTGGATGCGTTGGTCAAAGTCAAATCCCCACTGCCGCCGCTGCCGCTCGTTAAACATGGGATTGTCATTGCGGTTGTGCTGGCCCATGATGGAGATGTCGGCACTCCCTCGTGGAATGATGTCAATCGTATTGCCGCCGAACAGCCGTTCGAACGCTTCGCTCTGGATGTAGATGGTGGGAATAAAGCGGTCACTTCGCGCGGCTTGCATTTCGCGGTCAGACAGGGTACGCCAGTAATCGCGTTTCAGCAGGGAGTCTTGGTAGCGGCCAAATTCGCCAATGGTCAAATATTGGGGGGGACGGTACAGGCGCTCGCCCACTCTTTCCCGAATGATGTATTGCTTAGTTTCAGGGTCAAAGACGATTTCGCGGGTAATGTTGGAAGGATCACCCAGCCCGATACCCTGCGGGCGTGGATACAGATTCAAGAATGGGCGGTCCGAAACGGGGTAACGTAGCTTGACGCTATCCCTTCCGCTACCCGCAGCAGACTCCTGTCCGGCAGCAGAAGGAATCCACGCCGGGAACGTCAGAAAGAAGAGTAGGTAGGCAAAAAAGTACTGTGTTTTCAACGATATTGGCTGCCTGATTACTATTGCTTAGTATTTTTCCGTTCCATAACAAATTTGAGTCCAATTAATCGCAACGGACGCACGCTATCTATAAGCGTTTTAGCGCTTCCTTGATTAATGTTTCGACCGTACTTTCGGGCTGGGCTTGTACAACCGCGTTCAACGCTTTCTCCGCTTGCTGTCGCTGGAATCCTAGCATGACCAAAGCACTTAGGGCCTCGTCCGGCACGCTTTGTCGAAGCGGAGTGGACGTGAGTGCGTCAGGCCCTTGTTTTTTCAACTTGTCTTGCAGTTCCAGTACCAAGCGCTGTGCGGTCTTGGGGCCTATTCCCTTGATACTTTTCAGTAAGGGTACGTTGCCATTGGCGATGGCGGCCCGCACGTCGTCCGGAGCCAGCGAAGACAAAATCATCCGGCCCGTGCTGGGTCCGATCCCCGATACGGAAATCAAGTGCTCAAACAGCCGTCGCTCGCCTTCTTCTGAAAAACCGTACAACGTGTGCGAGTCTTCCTTTACTTGGAAGCTCACGAATAGCCTGCACTGCTCGTTATCTTTGATTTGCGAATACGTGTGCAGGGATATGTGGAGGAAATACCCTACGCCGCCCACGTCCAATACAACGTGGGTGGGGTGCTTTTGCACCAGTTTTCCATTCAAATATTCGTACATGTCCTCTGGCCCTCCTTAAAACGTTCGCTTACTTCTTACCTTTCTTGCCAGCCGGGTTTGTTCTAGACTTGGATATCGCATCCACGACCGCAATGGTCGTCATGTCGACGATTTCCCGGACGGACGCGTCCAACTGCAGCACGTGGATAGGCTTGTTCATACCCAAGAGAATAGGGCCTACCGCTTCCGCATTGCCGATTTCCTGCAATAACTTGTAGGCGATGTTGCCCGATTCCAAGTTGGGGAATATTAATGTATTCGCCGGGCTACCATTTAGCGTGCTAAAAGGGAAGTTGGCTTTCAGCAGTTCGCTGTTCATCGCGAAGTTAGCCTGCATTTCGCCGTCGACTACCACATGGGGATGTTTCTGGTGTAAGATGGCTACGGCTTGCTGCACTTTTGACGGTACATTGCCTTCCGTCGAACCGAAGTTCGTGTACGACAGCATCGCAATGCGCGGCTTGATGCCGAATTTCTGGACGGCGTCGTGTAGCAGCAACGTGATGTCCACGAGTTCCTCTACGGTCGGGTCCGCATTGACGGTGGTGTCGCCAAAGAAAACCGGGCCTTTGGAGGTGAGCATCATATACATGCCCGCCAGGCGGCTTCCGGGTTGGGTGCCGATGACGTGCAATGCCGGACGAATACTGGTTGCGTAGTTTTTAGTCATTCCCGATATCAGCGTGTCGGCCTCGCCAAACTCTACCATACAAGAGCCAAAATAGTTGCGGTCCAGCAGCAACTTATGCGCATCGCGAAGCGTGACCCCACGACGTTGCCGTTTTTTGTAAAGTAGGTCTGCGTATCGTGCGTGCCTATCGGTGCCCACTTCCTCAGCGGGGTCGATAATTTCGACGTCAGTAAGTTCCAGTAAGTTGTCGTGGATAAGCTTTTCGATAAGCACGCGCTTTCCCAATAGGATGGGTGTCGCGATGCCCTCGTCCCGCACAATTTGGGCTGCGCGGAGTGTCTTGAAGTTGTCCGCCTCGGTAAAGACGACCTTTTTGGGGTTTGCCCGGGCTACCTCGCTCAGCTCGCGCATGATTCGGTCATCTTCGCCCAAGCGCTGCCGCAGTTCCTCGACGTATGTATCCCAATCCTCGATGGGAAAGCGGGCCACGCCAGACTCCATAGCCGCACGGGCTACTGCTGGGGCCACTTCCGTAATGAGGCGGGGATCCGTAGGCTTAGGAATGATGTATTCTGGGCCAAACTTCAAGTTATTGGTGTCGTATGCTTGGTTTACGGACTCGGGTACCGGCTTTTTTGCCAATTGGGCGATCGCGTTCACGGCTGCAATTTTCATTGGCTCGTTGATGGCCGTGGCCCGCACGTCCAATGCGCCGCGAAAAATAAAGGGGAAGCCAATTACGTTATTGACTTGGTTAGGATAATCCGAACGCCCCGTTGCCATGATGATGTCCTTCCGCGTTTTCATGGCCAACGGGTAGGCGATCTCTGGATCGGGGTTAGCCATGGCAAAAACGATCGGGTTCTTGGCCATACTCTTCAGCATTTCGGGCGTGAGCACGTCGGCACCTGACAATCCGATGAATATGTCTGCGCCTTTTATCGAATCCTCGAGGGTCCTTACGTCGGCCGTGGTAGCAAATTCGGCTTTGGAGGCGTCCAGGTTTGGGCGGTCAGCGCGGATACAACCCAAACGGTCGATCATAATCACATTTTCTTTCTTGGCGCCCAGCGCGATATACATCTTGGTGCAAGAAATGGCGGCTGCGCCAGCGCCCATCACCACGATTTTGACTTTGTCGATTTTCTTTTTCTGCAACTCGCAGGCATTGATCAATGCCGCGCCCGAAATAATGGCCGTACCATGCTGGTCGTCATGCATGACCGGAATTTTCATCTCTTCCTTGAGGCGGCGTTCGATCTCAAAGCACTCGGGAGCCTTGATGTCTTCGAGGTTGATGCCACCGAAGGTGGGTTCCAAGGCCTTGACGATCCTTACGATTTCGTCCACCTCAGTGGCGTTAATCTCGATGTCGAATACGTCGATGTCTGCAAATATCTTGAAAAGCAATCCCTTACCTTCCATGACCGGCTTGCCGGCCTCCGGACCAATGTCTCCCAATCCCAGAACGGCTGTACCGTTGCTGATTACCCCGACGAGGTTGCCTTTGGCGGTGTATTTGTAAACGTCATTGACGTTTTCGGCGATTCGTAGGCAGGGTTCGGCAACGCCCGGAGAATAGGCCAGCGATAGGTCTCGCTGCGAGTTGGTGGGCTTGGTCGGCACTACTGCAATTTTTCCTGGCCTTCCTGATGCGTGGTAGTTTAGGGCTTCTTGCTTTTGATTCCTTTTGCTCATTTTTGATATGCTCCCAATACAGGTTCTATTCTTGGTACCGATGTTGCAAAGGTATGATTCTTTTCTGATTAGTGCCCCAACATGAGGGGAGTGCCCGAAAGATAAATAAAAAATGTGGGTATATGTTGACGGAATTTAGCTTGTTTGTCGTTTCGAGGCGACAGGGTGCCGCGCTCATTGTTTCAAGGTGTCCAGCAAGCGGAACATCCGGTTGCGCATGGCTTGCGCGGGACCTTGGTAATTGTTGACGAGCAAGGCGAAAACGAGGGGCGTGCCATCGGTCGCCGTATGGTAGCCAGCATAGCCTAAGACACCGCCGATGGTGCCACTCTTCATGGTCATTCCATTGATGGTCGGAAGGCTTTCGTGAAAGCTGGCGAACCACGGTTCGTGCCGCACGGATGCTAGTATTCGCGCCATCGCCCGTGTCGTCACCCGATTGCCCGGCGACAGGCCGGACCCGTCCTGTATGCGCAATTCACCGGGAGCGAGTTGGAGTTTTTCCACCCAAAAGTCCCGTATAAATGTAGCCCCGTCCGCGTCGTCGCCAGCCGTTTTAGCTGAGGCCTCCAGCAACGCTTCCCCGTAGAGGTTGATGCTTTTTTGGTTAAACCAATAGACAATCTCCGCTAAGGGTGGGGAATGGTGCGTATGCAGACTGGTGCCGGTGTCGGGCACGTCTACGGAGGCCGGTCGCAACATATGTGCGGTGGTGGGCGCGGCTGTTGGCGCCATGCCGGCAGCGCCGAGCGCATGGTGCAATTGGTAAGCGGCATGGTAGGCTGCATCGGGCAGCGCTATGCGAATGGTCTTTCGGAGGTCGATACCGTGGGTGCCGCGCAGGTAAATGCGGGTGGAGTATGGTGCGGCAAAGGCGTATACGTTGTCGCCACTTCCGGCCGGCCCCGTCGTCGTTTCATTGGCCAATTCCAAGTAGGAGATGTCGGAGGTAGTACGGCGAATGGTCGTGGGATCGCCCACTCGACGGCCTACGTTGAAATCGATGCCCACAGCGTTCTCCTGCCAGTTAAGTGCCGATACTCCCGCGCCATAGTAATTTCCTAAATCTTGCCATGGCCATCCACGCGGAGCCGTCATCCCGCCGTAATATTGGTCATTGCCAATGACGCGTCCGTCAATCGAGCCAATGCCCGCCGCCCGGATGGCAGCTAACCAATCTTGGATAATATTCTCGTCGAGCGTATTGGGATAGCGATCGCTCCCCAACGTAGGATCGCCTGTACCTTTGATGATTAAGTCACCGTGCAATACGCCGTCGTCCCCGATAGTGCCGGTATAGTATAGTTCAGTGGCAAACGTATGCGTGGGGCCGAGCACGTGGTACGCGGTGGCCGCCGTGATGTTTTTTAGCGTGGATGCGGTAGCCAGGCCGATTTGTTCGTTTTTGGCAAACAAAACTTCCCCTGTCTCGGCGTGGAGTACCGTCAACGACGTCATGCCGTGAGCCAAGCTTTCGTGCGTTTCGAAGGTGTGGTAGGCGGATTCCAAGCGTGTAGCCAACGACTGCGCCGAAACATTGACCCCTATAAGCAGGCAAATAGACACGAAAATAGAACGCTGGTAACGGAAAGCATGCATGGCAGAAACGTATTGGTCCTCAGTACCCAAATATCGGAAAAATCGACGGAGTGGCAAGTGTAGCGGGCGACGAATCGGCCCAACGCGTCCTACGGCATGTCACGTCATTTTTCTATCTTGCACCCAGAAAAACGTACTTGACATGACACATCCCCAAAAACTGGAAAAACTGCGCCTAGCGATGCAAGCCCAAGGCCTTGATGCCTATATCATTCCGTCTTCCGATCCCCATATCAGCGAATATTTGCCCGAGCGTTATAAATGCATTGCTTGGGCCTCGGGCTTTACGGGGTCTGCGGGCACGTTGGTCATTACGCAGACTTTCGCGGGCCTGTGGACGGACGGGCGTTATTTTGTGCAGGCCACCGAACAGCTCGCAGGGAGTGGCTTCGTACTGATGAAGTTAAAGGTGCAGGGTGCCGCCGAATATGTCGATTGGCTTGCGAGTGCACTGCCTGCGGGATCAACCGTGGCCTTTGACGGTAAATTGGCTTCTGTCGGCATCGCCCAAACCGTGTTAAACACTTTGCTGCCCAAAGGCATGACGGTTCGCGGCGATATCGATCTGTTGGAGGGGCTGTGGGACCACCGTCCCGGGCTGCCCACTGCGCCGGCTTACCTCATTGACGAATCGACGACGGGCGCGTCAGCTACGTCGAAGCTCCAACGCGTGCGCGATGAAATGGCGCGCAAGGGTGTGCAGGCCCATTTGGTTTCCTCGCTTGATGATGTAGCGTGGCTGTTGAATCTCCGGGGTAGCGACGTCCCGTGCAATCCGGTAGTGCTGGCGTTCATCCTGTTTGAAGCCGACCGCGTCAGCCTTTACATTGACAAACAAAAATTGTCCGAAGGCGACCGAAAACGTTTAAGCGAGTCAGGCGTGTTCATAGCACCGTACGGAGGAGTGGAAGAAGCCTTAGCGAACTTGTCCGCCGGCACGAGCGTGCTGATCGACCCGCGGCGCACTTGCTACGCCCTGTATGATGCGGTGCCCAAATCGGTGGCCGTGGTTGAAGATATTAATCCCTCAACGAATTATAAGGCGGTGAAGAATGACATCGAACTCGCCCATATTCGGGTGACGATGGTGAAGGACGGGGTGGCAATGACACGCTTTTTTAAGTGGTTGGAAGAGGGCGTTGGGTCTGAACGTATTACCGAGCTGTCGTTGGCCGCTAAACTGAGGGATATCCGGGCTAGGGGAGAAGGCTTCCTGGGCGAAAGCTTTACCACAATTGCCGGTTATAAAGCCAACGGCGCTTTGCCACACTACATGGCGACGCCCGAAAGCCACGCAACATTGGAAGCCGACGGTTTGATGCTCGTAGACTCGGGGGGGCAGTACACGACGGGCACGACGGACATTACCCGTGTGGTTTCGCTCGGCAACATAACTGAGGCCCAACGCACGGACTATACGCTGGTGCTGAAAGCTATGATCGAAGGCAGTGCAACTGCCTTTACCTACGGCACCAAAGGTTATCAAATCGATGCCATCACCCGAAGGCCTCTGTGGGAACACCTGCGCAACTACGGTCACGGAACGGGACACGGGATCGGGTTCTTCCTAAACGTGCATGAAGGCCCCCATGTGTTCAACGCCGCCAACGTCAACGTCACCATCGAGCCCGGCATGGTCACGTCGATTGAGCCGGGGCTGTACCGAGAAGGGGAGTACGGCATTCGCATCGAAAACCTGGTGTTGAGCAGGATAGTAACGGAAAACCAGTTCGGTACGTTCCTGGATTTTGAAACATTAACGCTCTGCTATATCGACACGGCATTGGTAGACAAATCCCTGCTTGATCCTCGGCATATCGAATGGCTAAACGCATACCACGCGACTGTGTTCGAACGTCTCGCACCGCACCTATCCGAGGATGAGCAGCGCTGGCTAGCCGGCAAGACAAAAGCTATATAGCAAGTCACTTCGCTGAAGGTTGAAAACAAACAGCCCCCCTGGTTCGAAAAGCAGGGGGGCTGTTTAGTTTATGTCGTGATTCGACTAGTAAAGGGTGAACTCTACCCGACGATTTTGCTGGCGCCCGGCTGCCGTATTGTTGTCGGCAATCGGCTGCGTTGGTCCATATCCCGTGGCTTCGATACGCGTAGGATTAGCACCTTTGCTCACCAAGTAGGCCTTGACCGCTTCGGCACGTTCTTTCGAAAGCCGCATATTCGTCTGCATCGAGCCCGTGTTGTCTGTGTGCCCCGCCAACTTCAAGCTGAAGTTTTTCTCGATGAGCAACGCGGCGACTTTATTCAAGCTGTTATGCGACGTAGGGCGAATCGTAGCCTTGCCCAAGTCAAACTCCAGGTTCTGGATCGCTTCGTCGACCACCCGGCGATCTTCTTCCGTTACTACGATCTTCTGGATGATAGGCTCTTTCACCTCCGGTAGGGCACAGCCCGCACCATCTACCTTAGTGCCTTGGGGTGTACCAGGACATTGGTCAAAGCGGTTGGCTACGCCATCACCGTCGTCATCCGCAAGGTCGGCATTCAGTTTGGCAAGCTCGTCCCTCACAGCACTGTTTTCAGCACTTTGCCGGGTAATCGTTTCGTTTTGCGCTTCGATTAGGGCGTGCTGTTCCAGCAGCTCGTCATACAGCGTGCTGACGGGATTGCTGTTGGCTAAAAACGGCTTGGTTTTGTCTCCTAACGCGAATTCCATACCGATGTGGGCATAGGAGAAGAGATCTTTCGATCCTCCACCAGCGGCATCGAAGTTGCTGGACTGGACCAATCTCATCGTATAGCCCAAGTCGAGTAGCATGTTGGGCGCCACGGCGAACTTCAATCCCAATCCTCCAGGGATGAACATTTTGGCTTCAGCATCCCGGTTTGTCACCGTGCCGTTAATGTCCGACGAAGCCTCGAATCCCATAACGCCAAGTCCCGCGGTTAGGTAGGGCTTCACCACGCCGTGATGCTGGCGCCAGTTAATATTGGCCAGGGTTACGTTGCCGGAAAGCGCTACGGACCACGGTAGGCTGGTTTCGAACGAATTGTCGTTGTCTTTATAGGAACCTGCTACTTTGCCGCCTAAATAATCGAGCTGCACGCCAAAGCCGGGTAGCAATTGTTTTTTGATGTAGGCGCCATATCCCAAGCGGTGCTCGACTTTGTCAAACTGACGGCGTATGCCGATAAGGTTCGACTGGTTAAGCGTACCCAAATGCACACCGATGGACCAGGTGTTGTAGTCCGTCTCGGGGGCGAATGTCTTGACCGGATTAACGGGGGAAGTTTGCGCATACAGGCTGGCAGAGGAGCACAACGCAAGTGCAAGGGCAACTCCGGTTTTGGTAAAATTGATCTTCATGATGTCTATGTGTTTACGCGGGGTGCACTGCAAAAGTTAAGCCAGTATTGGTGGATGCGAGACTTATTGTATCGTTGCACCGAGCAAAATCGTGGACCACTGGGAGATATCTTCCGTTATCGAGTCCGTTTTGTCAATTGCTAATTCGATTGTATGGTAAGCCGTTGGGCCTTCTATCGCGTAGCTGAGGAAGACGGTTTCGCCACAGTAGCCATCCACTTCAGCTTGTATACTGAAGAGTACGCTGGAGCGGGTGTCTACCATTTTGCGATCCAGTATAGTTAGGTTGGCCTCGGGGCAGGTCGTCCGTAGGTAATTCAACTTGTCGGTGGGAGCGGAGGCCGAGCTAATGGGGTAGTAGCGCCGGTCGATCGTGGTTATCCGTACCGATTTAACCGTTGAACTGGCTGCGGTGCGTCCGGTAACGTTGTACACCGACTCGCGGATTGATTTGGTGTCTTTCCGCACGCGACTCTGTTTCCAGCGGTAGTCCGCGGGCAGCTTGATGATTATTTCTTCTTTGCCCGGTGTGGGTTGGGCATGGGCTGGGTATGCAAGCACCAAAGTGAGCGTTAAGAAACTGAGAGTTTTGAGCAGATGGTGAAGGAGGTTCATAGAAGCCAAAGTTACGAAGTTCGTGCCAAAAAATGTTGGCGTCCTCGTTTACAGTCGCTTCACAATGTAATATGACGCGACCGATGTGGCGCCCAGGAGCGCCGCCGTTCCCCACCAGAGCGTCGAAAACCCCCATACATCAGCTACCGTTGTGCCTATAAAGGGCGAGAAAACGTGGGCTGCTGAAAAAGCTAGCGCATTCAGGCCCATGTAAGCGCCTTGCGTGCGATAGGTCGATCGCTTGATTGCTACCGAGGCCATGAAAGGCATGGCGAATATCTCGGAAATACTGAGGAGGAAAATGGACAGGTACAGCATGAATAGACCCGGTGCGAGCGGCAAGAGGGCAAAGGACGCCCCGCACAGCATGATGCCTAGGGCGATGCTACTGGCATAGGTCAGTCGGCGCTCGGCGAGGTGTACCAGCAGCATCTCGAAAAGTACGACGATAAGTCCGCTGAATCCTAAGATGTACCCTACCTGTTTCTCATTCATCAGGTGGGCTTTTTGGTAAAACAGCGGCAGCGTACTCAGCAATTGGAAAAAGCACATGGCATACGCGAAGCATAGTACGCTGAAACTGAGGTAGCGCCTATCGCGATAGGGCGAAAGCGGCGGCGCCGTTTCAGTCGGCTCATCGTGTTGCGCACGCGTCCGTTTCGGGTTTTCTTGCCGGTTGTAGAAATAGGCGATGAAAATAACAGCGGCCATCAGGCAGCCCAGGGCATTGCCATAGAAAATCCATTGGTAGGAAATGCTGGCAAGCAATCCTCCCATAGCGGGGCCAACCGAGAAACCGAGATTGATAGCCATTCGGTTCAGCGAAAACGCTTTAGTTAGATTTTCGGGTTTGGCATAGCGTGCTACCGATACGGAATTGGCGGGACGAAATGATTCCGTAACCACGCTCAATATGGCAATGGTAATGGCTAGGGACGTGACCGTGGTAAACAGGGGGATGAGGAGGAAAAGGGGGATAGACAGCAACAAACTGATGGATTGTATGCTGAAATTGCCGAAGCGGTCAGTAAGCCAGCCGCCTAACCACGACCCGATAACGGCACCAATCCCGAAGGCAGCGAGTACGATGCCTACATCCCGGATGCCGAAGCCTAAGGCATTTGTCATGTAAACACCCAGAAACGGAAGTGCCATCGCGCCCGTCCGGTTGACTAACATGACCAAGGCAAGCATCCACGCGGCGGGTGATAACCCGCGATAGGTGTTGATATAAAGCCGGAGAAAGACTTTCATGGGATGGCTCGAAAAAGCAAGACCGATCACATACCTACCGGTCAAGTGGTCCGCTACTAGGGAAGTTATACAAAAGGTGCTTGCCCCGACACCGGAATCGAAGCGGCCTGTATAAGCCGCGTGCGCCCTGAACGACGGTTGAAGGCGTAATCCAGCCTGCCCAAGTTTATGCCGCCAAAACCCACCTGGTTAATCACCGTGGGCTTGCCGTCAAGATTGGCTACTTGATCAGGCTGGGCTAAAAAGGTGTGGGTATGGCCGCCGATAATCAAGTCGATATGGCGCGTCTGGCTCGCTAGCAATACGTCGGATACCTTGGGCTCGTTTTGGTATTTGTATCCTAAATGCGAAAGACAGATGACCATGCTGCATTTGTAGTCAAAACGCAAACGGCTCGCGATTTCGTTTGCGACCGAAACCGGATCTGCATACCGTATGTCTTGATAATGGTTTGGATCTACCAGTCCCGCAAGCTCAATGCCTAGTCCAAATACGCCGATGCGGACACCTTGCTTGCGAAAAATGGCGTACGGTTTGGTTTTGCCCTGCAGGATGGTGTCGCTGAAATCGTAATTGGCGATAAGGAAGGGAAAGTTGGCGTGCGACATGGCGTACTCCAGCCCCGAGAGTCCGTTGTCAAACTCATGGTTGCCGAAGGTAGCCGCGTCGTAACCCATCTTACCCATTAATTCCATTTCCAGCTTGCCGTTAAACAGGTTGAAGTACGGCGTCCCCTGCACCATGTCGCCGGCGTCTAGTAACAGTACGTTCCGCTCTTCGCGACGGATACGGTCGATCAGCGCCGCTCGGCGCGCCACGCCGCCCCGTCCTTCGTTGCGCGAGCCATCCATCGGGAAAGGCTCGATACGGCTGTGCACGTCGTTGGTGTGGAGAATGGTTAGTTTTACGTCTTCTGAGCCAAACGACGCCAACGGCCAGCCCACGGCACCCGCGGAAGCGAGTACGCTCGCCTGGCGGAGAAACGTCCGCCTATTGATCGCTTGTAATTCTTCCTTCGAGTTGTGCATGGATTGTTTTGTTATTTTCCGTATGTCGGGCTACATAATCGATGAGGGACTCTCGTACTTTTTTGCCCAAGTCCTGGCGACTGACCGGATTGTCCAACCCGCGGAGGTTGTCCCCACCGTTGGCGAGGTAATCATAGGTGACGAGAAAATACGTTGAGTCTGGGTGCACGGGCGCCCCTTCTATGCGGATATCGTGTGGCCGACCGTTTCGGATGGCAAGTGTCAGTCCGGCTACGGGCTGCCCATTGCTGGCTGCGATAAACTGCGCGAGCCTTTCGATATGGCCGGCCGAGAGTTCGAGCACGACCATTTCGTTTTCGAAGGGCATTAGCTCAAACAGGTCGCCGATAGTCAGATCGCCTTCGCTCAATTCGCGGCGAAGCCCTCCCTTCGTTCCAAACGAAAGTTGCGCGCGTGGTTCGAGACGCTTGCCTTCTTCCAGTAGCGCGTCGGTAAAGAAATTCCCCAGCAAGGTTTCGGGCACGTTTCCAGGCTTGGTCAGGGCCACCTGC
Organism: uncultured Sphingobacteriaceae bacterium; assembly: GCA_964423925.1. Lineage (GTDB taxonomy): Bacteria > Bacteroidota > Bacteroidia > Sphingobacteriales > Sphingobacteriaceae > CAYRGQ01. Next base: position 54,331 of record CAYRGQ010000013.1, read on the forward strand.
GTGCGCCCTACGACGCGGTTCATCTCGGCCTCGAGCTGTTGCTTATATGGGGCGTAGTAGGCGATGATCGAGGAATCGGCCTCGATTGCATCATCTATCTGGTATTGCTGATAGGTGGGCTCGGGCGTCGGCGTGAAGATGCGTGCACAACCGCTCCATGCTATGGTGCCGGCAAGTGCCACGAGGCCAATCCGAAAATGAAGGGGTTTGCGCATATGCCAATCCGATATTCGTTGCATCAAGTGAAAAGCGGCCGCGACTACGCGTCGAGGGCTTTTGATTTGCGAGGTAAAACTAGTCAACCCGCGTCAATTTCAGAAACAATTGCTCGTTAAATTAGATGCGGTCTATTCGCTTTCGTGTAATAGTCTGGGAGTTTCAACCGAGGTCGTCGCCGAAACACGGTTGGGCGTGGATGGCTTAAGTCTGACCCGTACCCGTTTTTTCAATTTGTTATCAGGCGATGTCTTGGCGTAGGAGTTCCAGTTGATGAATAATACACTGATAAGGATGATGACCAATCCGGTAATCTGTACGCCAGTAATCACTTCGTCGGTAAGGAAAAAACTCAGCATCACGGCTACGATGGGATTGACATACGCATAGGTGCTCACCTGGGTTGCGGGACGGTTTGCCAGGAGCCAGATGTAGGCGCTGTACGCAATAATGGATCCGAATACCACCAAGTACGCGATGGACCACCACGCTTCTGCCGGTACTTCTCGCCAGGAAAACGCGGCCATTTCACCGTTGAGCACGGCGGTAAGGGTGAAGGCTATTCCCGCAATGAGGATTTGCCATGCGGTGCCGACCCAGACTGGGGTCTTGGCCTGCTCCTCTTCGCGCGCGCCGAAGTATTTGGAATAAAGCGAGCCCGCTGTCCACGCGATCGCCCCCAATACGAGCAGCAACATGCCCAGGATGTTTGAACTGCGTTGGACTTCATCGGCCGCTGTGGCTATTTGTTCGCCAAAAAGCATCACGACACCCAAAAAGCCCATGAAAAGACCCGAAACGGTCGGTACGCTGGTGAAGTTCTCCCTCCATTTGGGCTTATCCAGAATAATAAACCAGATGGCCGCCGAAGCTGCCATGATGGCCACCAGGCCAGAGGTCATGAACTGCTCCACCCATATGATGATGCCCGTATCAATAAAGAGTAGCAGCAAGCCTGTAACGCTGGCGTGGCCAATGGCCTTCCAGTTAAAAATGTCAAACCCCTTATACCAGCACCAGCCCAGCATCAGCAAGCCGGCCACGGTAAACCGCGTGGCACCTAGCATGAAAGGCGTGAATCCGGCTAGCGCTTTGTGGATAAAAAAGTAGGTAGAGCCCCATACGACATACACGATGGCGAATGCGAGCAATACCATGAGAAGCGGTGTTTTTTTTGTCGTATGTCTTGTCATAGTCAAAATGGTTTTCTACTTATTCGTTGTCGGTGGGAATAACCACCTGTTGTTTTTCCTTGAATGTATCCAGTACGATCGTGGTGCGGGTGGAAATGATGTTCGGTATCTTGCTGAACGTGTTGCGCATCAGGTCGACCAGTGCCGCGGAATCGGCCGTGCGCACCTTCACCAAATAGCCGTCATCGCCGGCGATGTCATGCACTTCCTGTACTTCGGGGATAGCGGCCAGGGCCTCGCCCGTCGCTATCGATCCGATACCGTCGGTCGAACGAATGAAAATAAATGACAAAAGCCGTTGGTCCACCGCCGCAGGGTTAACTTTCGCGGTATATTGTATGATTACTTCTTTCTGTTCCAGCTTCTTAACTCGCTCCAAAATCGCCGAGGGAGCCATGCCCAATTCGCGCGCTATATCGGCATTGTTGATGCGCGCATTCTCTTGAAGTAAGCGTAGAACGTGATAGTCCACCTGGTCTAAATTGTACTCTTTCTTTGCCATGGTCTAATAAGCCTATATGCGTAAAATGCCTCTGTTTCAAAAGCATGCAAATATACGAATATTATTCGATATTTTATACAGTTGCCTGAATGATATTCTGTTTTATATATGTAATTTCGTTGCAACGACTGTTGTTGGGCGGCGAGACGGCCTATAGGTAAATGCGGGTCGCACTCCGCAAGTTCCATAGCTGGAGCAGGCGCCATGAATCATGGCGCTAGGGGGCAGGGGGATAACTAATCGTGGGTAGGGGCTTATATTTCCCGCAGGATGTGGCCCATGCGGTCGCGTTTCGTCCGCAGGTAGCGTTCGTTGTGGGGATTGCTGGCGATTTCGATGGGGACGTTTTCCACCACCTCGATCCCGTATCCCACGAGGCCTGCCCGCTTTGTCGGGTTATTGCTCATGAGGCGCATCTTCGTCACGTTGAGATCCCGCAGGATCTGGGCGCCGATGCCGTAATCGCGATAGTCGGGTTTGAATCCGAGCTCGATGTTTGCATCTACCGTATCCAGCCCAGTTTCCTGCAGCTTGTACGCGTGGAGTTTGTTGACCAAGCCGATGCCTCGTCCTTCTTGGTTCATGTAAACAATCACACCTTTGCCGGCCTCTTCGATCATTTCCATGGCGCGGTGCAGCTGTGGTCCGCAGTCGCAACGGCAAGACCCGAAAATATCGCCCGTGACGCACGAGGAATGCACCCGCACCAAGATGGGTTCGTGGGTTTCCCACGTGCCCTTGGTGAGTGCTAGGTGCTGCTCGCCCGTTATCTTTTGGGTATAGGCTGTCAGCGTGAAATCACCCCAGGCAGTGGGCATATCGACCGAAACCTCGCGCTGGATGAGCGAATCCTTGGCCAGGCGGAACTCGATGAGGTCCTTAATGGAAATAATCTTGAGGTCAAAGCGCTTCGCCACTTCGATCAGGTCGGGGAGGCGAGCCATTTCGCCGTCTTCTTTAAGAATCTCGACGAGTACCCCCGCGGGCTCCATACCGGCTAGGCGCGCTAGATCCACCGTGGCCTCGGTGTGGCCGGCACGGCGAAGCACCCCGCCATCTTTGGCGATGAGGGGGAAAATGTGGCCTGGCCGCCCGAACTCTTCTGGCCGGATAGCGGGGTCAATCAGTGCCTTAATCGTCTTGGATCTGTCAGATGCGGAAATACCGGTAGTACAGCCATATCCCTGCAAGTCGACGGAGACCGTGAAGTTGGTTTCGTAGGCAGCGGTGTTATTGCCCACCATTAGGCCGAGATCCAGTTCCCGGCAGCGCTCCTCGGTAAGGGGGGCACATACCAGGCCTCGACCGTGGGTAGCCATAAAGTTGATCACTTCGGGCGTGGCATTTCGGGCGGCGGTCACGAAGTCGCCTTCATTCTCGCGATCCTCATCGTCCACCACAATAATCACTTTCCCTGCCTTGATGTCGGCAATGGCTTCTTCAATCGTATCCAATTTAATGCCCTTTTCCATTCGCTCCGTTTTACTCTTGCAAATTTACGGTTATTAAATGGAGAAAACTAACAGCTCTGTGCAAGATTTAGGCGGCTTGCCGGCGCTTAGATTGGCGTGAGGTTTTGTTTTTCACCCATTCCCACGCTTTGTTAAGCTTGATGCGGTATTGGTCGATGTCGAACAATGCCGAGTCTGTTGTCGCTTTATAAGCCAGGAATATGGCGAGGGGAGTGAGGATGATAATCGCGAGCCACATGCCCACAAACGGTTCCATCGAACCCTCGCGCGCGGATTTTTCGGCCACGGTAGAGATGATGTGGTAGATGAGGAAAAAGATAATGGCCATGACCACCGGCAAGCCCAAACCACCCTTGCGGATAATCGCTCCTAAGGGTGCGCCGATAGCAAAGAGGAGCAAGCAACTGGCCGCCAAGGTGAACTTGCGTTGGAACTCGATATTGTAGCGCACGTCTCGGTCGCGATAAAACGCGTCGTCTACATCCTTGGTCGACACTACGTCCTTGATGTAGCGTACGTTGTTTAGGGCGTTATTCATCGCCGTAGTGACATGTCCTGAATCAACGAGCTGCGTGATGTCGGTCGTGTAGGCCAAGGGTTGTGCGGTCACCGCCGTGGCGGTATCGGGCAGTTTGTAATACTGGCCAAAATAATGGTAGTAGGATTGCACGTCGCGAAAGATCGTCTGCCGCAGGCTATCCATTTGTTGTCTGTTTGAATCCGTATAATGTTTCAGCTGCCGCAGATTAAGCATGGCGTGGTGGCTTTTGAAAAGCTCCTCATCCGTACGTCGCATCTGGAAGGTCTCCATGTTGAACTTGCGTTCGGTTTCTTCGAAATAGAAGCGGGTAAACTGTTGGCGAGGATCATAGACTTTGGCATCCTTGGTACGTGCGTCCTCGTATTGCACGCCATCCCGCAGCTTGAGGATCATGTAGTTGTTGTCGGCCGAATTGTACATGTAGCCCTCTTTGGCCAGCAGAACCTTGGAAGCCGTATTGGTGCCCTGCATGTCGTAGATCATCAGGTCGTACAAGATGGTGCCGTCGTCACTCTTGTTTTTGGCGCGGATGGAATAACCTGGGATGGTGTTGTTGAATATGCCGGGTTTGATGAGAAAGTCCGCTTTCTTGGTACGCACGTCGTACAGCAAGGATCCCATTTTGAGGTTGGCAATAGGCATGATGTAATCGCTGAACAGAAACGCGCCTCCGCTAAAAATTGCCACCAGGACAAAGAGGGGCATCATCGCCTTGCGCAATGATACGCCCGCTGCCTTAATGGCCACCAGCTCATAGCTCTCGCCCAGGTTGCCAAACGTCATAATGGCGGATAGCAGCATGGAAAGCGGCAATGCCATGGCCACGTTGGTGGCGGCTGCATAGCAGAGCAACTCGAGGATGACGTACCATTCGAAGCCTTTTCCAATCAGGTCGTCGATATACTTAAATAGGAAAAGCATGAGCAAGACAAACATCACGATGAGGAACGTGACGATGAAAGGCCTGATGAAGGATTTCAGAATAAGAAGGTGTATCTTTTTCATCTGCCGTTGTTGCCTTGTGCTAAGGTGTGGGATGCCGCGCCACGCGCAACAGTGTCGCACGCTGGCGATGCTAGCCGCTGGATGGCTCCCATGTGAGGCAAAATTACGAAAATTTATGCACCTAGTACACTTTGCAGATACGCAATCTGGTTGTCCCAGATCAGTTTGCGGTCCTCCAGATTATCCGAACCGGCAAAATCAGTGACCATGAGTGCGACATCATTGGTGAGTTCGTCCTGGATAATTTCCATCTCAAAATGATAGGGCTCGTCATCCAGCCACTTATATTTCACCAGTTTATTGTCGCGGGCAGACATGAGCTTGGCCGTGCGGGTTTCATCATCCCATACAAATTCATAAATGCCTTCCCGAAAGTTTACCTCATCGGCAAACCACTGCGACAGCGCGTTAGGCTCATGCAGGAATTCATACAGTATTTTGGGGGAAGAGTTGATTTCGTACTCGATGTTAAACTTAATTTTCTCTATTTTTTCGGCCATTTGTCGCTCGGTCTAAAACAGTTAGGGAAAAAGCGTGAAAACTATAGCTAGTTTCCTTGCTTTTTTTTCTAAAGAAAAGGAAAATAAACTATATTTGCAAACGATTTTTCGGCGGGGTAGCTCAGATGGTTAGAGCGCAGGATTCATAACCCTGAGGTCACGGGTTCAACTCCCGTCTCCGCTACAAGTTGAAAGCCCTGGTTTTTACCGGGGCTTTTTTGTTTGGCAAGTCATTGATCTGCCATGAGATCTACATTACGCGGTTTCTGCCGAATCGGATCGGCTATGTGAAGCTCACTTATCGACGTTGCCCTCATTGAATCGTTGCCTCCACAAGGGAACTGCAAAGCCCACCTCGCTTCACGGCTATACGCTGGTTTTGTGCATCGACCGTGCGGTGCTAGCCAGTACCGCTGCGAGGAAAATGACTACCGCCTTCGAAATACCGTATGTGTTTTGTCCCATGTATCGGGTGTTAGACAAATTTACCAGCATGTTAGCGCATGTCATGAACCTCGCCAAGCGGCACTCCTCAATTTTAAATGGAGAAAGGGGCGTAGGGAAATCGTTGTAAATACGTGATACGCCGTACTTTCTTTTCTCTCCCTAGTCGGTGTGCAGCCCGTTAACAGGATGCGACAGGATAGTTATTTCGGCCCCTTTAGCTAAAATTGTAGTAGAAAATGGATGCGGAGTGATTTCTGCACGCTGAAACGTTTTAAACTGACCGAAAGTTAATAAACCGTCGCAACGGACAACATATTGTGAAACAATGGGTGTAAACAGCTAGGCAAGCCACAAGCGCTTTTTAGTGCGCGCGCCTAATTTTTGCCGGTTGAAAGCAGAACGTCTTCCGGCAGGTCCGGAACGGAGGGTATAAACGTGATTGCAAATCTATCACCGAAGCCGATAACGGCGCGTTAGTCACCCCGGAAGCCAAGAGGGCGACGGAGCGACTCGCAGCCTAGCCAAATTGACATAAAATCCAATGCGTAACCGAGGAAGGAGGAATATCGTATGACCTAGAGATTTTACCGAATATGTCTGGAGAAACCACACCGGCGGCAACCGGCGTGGTCTGAGCTATCCAGTCTAATAACACCTGAATATAGCTTTGTAATCAACATTAGGTTATATGTTATATAACTAAACGAAACCAAAATTATGCAAATCTTTTCTTTTGTGGGGAGAAAGTTATACCCACCCCCTGTCTCTAGTTTTCTACTGTATTCAATAATCACGGCATGTTTTGTCGTGCTTGCTGCGTTCCAGGCGCGCGCGACCAACGTTGTTGGAGCGGAACGCGAGGGCATTTCCAACGGTAGCCTGCAGCAATCATTCGTGGTGGAGGGAACGGTGGCTGATACCGCTGGCGTACCCTTGTTGGGTGCGACCGTCGCCGTTAAAGACCGTGCAAATCTTGTCACGAGCACCGACCAGAATGGACGCTACGTATTGCAAGTGCCCGAGAATTCGACGTTAGTAGTTTCAATGGTGGGCTACCACACCTTGGAGGTGGAAGTAGGCACCAGACGCGAAATAGACATTGTTTTAGAGATCGCCTCGTCGGTTCTTGATGATGTCGTTGTCGTCGGATTCGGCACGCAAAAGCGAAACGAGGTAGTCGGCTCGGTTACCTCGATAAACCCTGACAACCTGAAGGTTCCCTCAAGTAACCTTACACAAGCCTTAGCGGGACAGGCAGCGGGCGTCATTGCCTATCAGCGCAGTGGCGAGCCGGGGCAGGACAACGCAGACTTCTTCGTGCGGGGTATCACCACCTTTGGTACTAATACCAATCCGCTTATCCTTATCGATGGTATCGAGTTGACCCCCAATGATTTGGCGCGTCTACGTCCGGATGATATCCAAAGTTTCTCGATCCTGAAGGATGCGACCGCCACGGCATTGTACGGTGCACGGGGCGCCAACGGCGTTATCTTAGTTACGACCAAACAAGGTAAAGAGGGCCCGGCTAAATTTTCATTCCGCTTCGAAAACTCGATGTCCGCGCCTACACAGACTGTCGATATAGCGGATCCGATCACCTACATGAAAATGCACAACGAGGCCGTGCTCACCCGCGACCCGCTGGGTATCATCCTTTATTCGCAGGAAAAGATAGAGATGACGGAGCAAGGACGATATCCGCTCATTTACCCTGCCAACGACTGGAAGAAGATGCTATTTAAAGACTTCACGATGAACCAGCGTAGCAACGTCAACGTTAGTGGCGGTGGCGGAGTGGCGCGCTACTACGTTGCGGGTTCCTTTAACCGCGACAATGGCATCCTGAACGTCGACCAACGAAATAACTTCAATAACAACATTGCGATCAACAACTACGATTTGCGTTCGAATGTGAACATCGATCTGACTAATACGACCGAACTGATCGTGCGGCTGAGTGCCAACTTCGAAGAGTACAGGGGCCCGCTACGCGGCGGTGCAGACATGTACAACCTGATGGTGCACTCCAATCCAGTGTTGTTCCCAGCATACTATCCGGCAGACGATGACTTCCAATACGCCAACCATATCCTTTTCGGCAACTTCAACAACAGTCGGATTAACCCGTATGCCGAAATGGTGCGTGGCTACAAAGAAAAGTCGCGCTCGCAAATCCTGGCTCAAGTAGAACTGAAGCAAGACCTTGACTTCATCACGCAAGGACTTTCAGGACGCAGTATGCTTAATATTAGCCGTCTGTCTCAATTTGCCGTAAACCGATCCTATAATCCATTCTACCATGAAATCAGCCGCTATAACCGGTTGACGGGAGACTATAAATTGATGGAGACCCAGATTGGTACGGAGTATTTAGGATACGGTGAGCTCCCAGGTGAGCGGGAACAGTATTCTTCTTTTTACTTTGAAGGAGCGCTGAACTACGCTCGGGATTTCGGCCGGCACAACCTCAGCAGCTTGTTAGTATTCCAAGCTCGGGAAACCTTGACGGCCAACGCGGGTTCACTACAATTGTCGCTCCCTTCGCGTAACGTGGGCTTGTCCGGACGTGCGACGTACTCCTACGATACGCGCTACTTTGCCGAATTTAACTTCGGGTACAATGGTAGCGAGCGTTTTGACAAGAATAACCGTTTCGGCTTTTTCCCATCCGCTGGTGCGGCATGGCTCATCTCTAACGAGTCGTTTTGGGAGGACTTGAGGCCGGTAGTCAACAACCTGAAGTTGCGGTACTCGTACGGGTTGATCGGAAATGATCAGATCGGTACGGCCGCAGACAGATTCTTCTACCTTTCCGAGGTGGACATGGATAATGCGGGCCGGGCTGCGATATTCGGAACAGAATATAATACCCGGTATAACGGTATCACCATCAACCGCTACGCCAACCCATACATTTCTTGGGAAAAATCCTACAAGCAGAACTTCGCACTTGAGTTGGGCTTGTGGAACGAGTTGAGCATGGTGGCCGAGTATTTTACGGAGAAACGTGACAACATCTTGATGACGCGCTCGAGCATTCCTAATACCATGGGATTGACGGCGGTACCTCGGGCTAACGTGGGCGAAGCATCCGGCAAAGGTGTCGATATGATGCTGGAGTACCAGAAGAGCTGGACACAAGGGTTGTGGTTCTCCGCGCGGGCGAACTTCACGTACGCGACCAGCAGATACGACGTATTCGAGGAACCCGAATACAACGAACCTTGGCGTTCTCACGTAGGTCTCTCGTTAAACCAAGCGCGGGGTTACATCGCCGAGCGCCTTTTTGTGGATGATGCCGAAGCAGCGGCCTCGCCGCCACAGTACGTAGGCAACTACGAGTACGGTGGAGGCGATATCAAGTACCTGGACGTGAACCGCGATGGCCGGATCACCGAAGCCGACCAAGTACCCATCGGTCACCCGACGGTGCCTGAAATCATCTACGGATTCGGATTTTCCTCCGGTTTCAAAGGTTTCGACTTCTCCGTGTTCTTCCAAGGAGCAGCTCGGCAGTCGTTTTGGATCAATCCATACTCCACGGCTCCGTTCATAGGTGATGCCCAGGTTCCCCAGGCCTACGCCGACAGTTACTGGTCTGAGGATAACCAAAACGTGTATGCCCTGTGGCCACGATTGAGCCCGGAACACAACACGAACAATACACCGACCAGCACCTGGTTTATGCGCGATGGCAGCTTCCTGCGCGTCAAACAAATGGAACTTGGCTATACCGTGCCCAATAGGTTCACTGAGAGAATAAAGATGAACAATCTTCGGTTCTATCTCAGTGGCACGAATCTGCTGAATTTCAGCAAGTTTAAAATGTGGGACGTGGAAATGGCGGGTAATGGATTGGGTTACCCCAACCAGCGAGTCTTTAACCTGGGGTTGAATTTTGCCTTCAACTAGTAAAGTATAAAGCTATATGAAAAAATTTAGAATCTTAATATTTGCCGCGTTAATGAGCTTCACGGCCTGCAACAATTGGCTCGACGTGGTGCCCGACGGTATTGCTACTCTGGACATGGCGTTCAATTCAAGGACGCAAGCCCGGAAGTATTTGGCAACCGCATACTCATACATGCCGAAAAACGGCGGATCTGGCGATCCTACCACCTTAGGAGGAGACGATATCTGGACGAGGAGAACGACCCACTTTTCCAATCGTTTTTCACTTGCCGGTCTTGATATCAGCGACGGTCTGCAAAATGCGGCTAATCCAGTGCTCGGAAGATGGGGCTCTATGTATGAAGCGATCCGCGTGTGCAATACGTTTTTGGAAAACGCACATTTGGTGCCTGACCTTCCAGCTTGGGAGCGCGAACAGTGGATTGCTGAAGCTAAAGTACTGAAAGCATACTACCATTTTAGTCTGGTGCAGATGTACGGGCCTGTGCCTATTGTGCGCGAAAATATGCCAGTAGACGCCGATGTATTTGAGGTGAAAGTAGAGCGGGCGCCTGTAGATGAGTGTTTCGACTACATCGTAGA
>CAYRGQ010000013.1:64803-68876 GCA_964423925.1 uncultured Sphingobacteriaceae bacterium
GCCGCGATGTTGGCCGCTAAGGAGGCGATCGATATCTGCCACGAAGCAGGTATCATGTTGTACGAGTTTGATGATGCGGCCAACCGATATAATGATACGACCGTTTTAAACATCACACTCCGCAACGCCTTCAACCTGCGCAACAACCGGGAGGTGATCTGGGCAAACACGCAGATGATTTCCATCCCTTCGAGTGGTGGGATGATCCACGCATCCATGCCTAAGCTTAATAGGGATTACATCAACAGTAATGACTTGTGCAAATGGCTAGGAATGCCGATCAAGATTGCCGAGATGTTCTATACCGAAAACGGCGTGCCGTTGGACGAGGACATCACGCGCGAGATGGGCGACTTGTATAACCTACGCACCGCCCAAGCGGAAGACAGACTCTACATTCGTCAAGGGCGGACCACGATTGATATGCACTTTGACCGTGAGCCTCGCTTCTATGCCTGGGTAGGTTTCGACGGCGGTATCTGGTTTGGTGCAGGACAATATAACGATCGGGATGCAAATTCGTTGCGTTACTTAGGCTTCAAAGTGGGCGAAACGGACGGTACGGAGGGGCAAGGTAACTGGACAGGTTATATTCCTAAAAAGTTTATCCCCTATGAGGCCCAAGTCAATGCCATCAACAACATTTCCTCACCGAGCTATGCGTGGCCGATCATGCGATTAAGTGATCTGTACCTGCTGTATGCAGAAGCCATAAACGAAGTGGAAGGTCCGGACGGAGCGAATAGTTCCGAACTATTCCAATACGTCGACGAGGTGCGTGCGAGAGCCGGATTGAAAGGCGTTAAGGAGTCGTGGGATACCTACACCAGCCGGGCAAAGTATGCGACCAAAGCTGGTATGCGTGAGATCATTCAAACCGAGCGCTTAATCGAGCTTTCCTTCGAAGGACATCGCTTTTGGGATATTAGGCGTTGGAAAACTGCGCCTAACGAATATCATACCCCGCTTAAGGGTTGGAATATGCTGGTGTCTACCATAGACGGTACCGAAGAAGAGGTTAACCGGATGATGTATCGGCCCCAGCTCTTGCTCGAGCAGAAATTTGGCGTTCGCGATTATTTCTGGCCGATTAGAACCAGTGATATTGAGGTGAACCCGAACCTCGTGCAGAACATAGGGTGGTAACAACTAAATGATTGCATAATGATTAATAGAATTTTTTATTTCATATTACTGTCTGTCTTGTTGGCTAGCTGCAAGGAAGATACCCGCGTTGATTTTGTCGACGAAGGCGCCCCTGCCCCCGGTCAGGTGACGGATGTGGCGGTGGAAAACAGACCAGGTGGAGCCGTGATTAGGTACACCTTGCCCACAGATCGCAACTTGCTTTATGTCCGTGCCGAGTACGAGATCAAACCCGGTGTGGTGCGCGAGACAAAGTCTTCCTATTATAAGGACTCGTTAGTCATTGAAGGCTTTGGAGAACCCAACCTCTACGACGTTAAATTGTACTCAGTAGGTAGAAATGAGAAAGAGTCTGAGCCATTTGTGGTACAGATTAACCCTACTGTTGCACCTGTACAATTAGCATCTAAATCCTTCCGCGGAACATTCGGTGGAGTAGCCATCGACTTTGAGAACCCTGAACAAGCCAATTTGGCAATTGTATTGTTGGCTGACACGGGAAATCAGGGGTACCTGAGTGAGTTGATTACGTATTACACTTCGTCAGCAAAAGGTACTTTCAATTATCGGGGAGTCGATGGTTTGGATCCAGAAGAGCAAGAGTTCTCGATGTATATCCGCGATCGGTGGGGCAACTATTCGGATACGGTGTCGGCAGCAGTAACACCCTGGTTTGAGGAGTATATTCCTAAGTCGACGTGGAATGCTTATACGCTCCCAGGCGACATCCAGCCTGTCAATGCCGGTTATCCGACTACGCGTATCTGGGACGAAGATTATGGTGTCGACGGTTTCCATGGTATCGAAACCCAAGTTCTTCCGCATAATATCACATGGGACTTAGGCCGAACGGTCAAACTCAGTCGTTTGAAATACTATCCGCGCAAGCATGCGGATGACCGCTGGAAGCGCGGGCACGCGAAAGTGTTCGAGATCTGGGGTTCGGTATCTCCGAATCCGACGGGCGAACTCGACGATAGCTGGATCCCATTGGGCCGGTTTGAGAGTGTGAAGCCTTCCGGACCCGGCCCGCAAATCACCCAAGAGGATATCGCTTTTGCGGATGAAGGGATTGAGTTCGAGTTTTCAGCAAGTGATTTCGCTCCCAGTCCCTACACTCCGATTAGGTACATAAGGTTTAGGACAATTAACACATACGCCAATGCGTCCTTCTCTACTGTGCATATCTCGGAGTTGAGTTTCTGGGGAGAACTAATTGATTAAAACTAACATAATTAATAGCATTAATGATGAAGAATGCAATATATGCAATCCTTATAGGAGCAGTCTTAGGATTATCTTCATGCGATAGCCAGTCGGATATTTATGAGGATTTCGTCGTCCCTAATGGCTTGGTCTATCCGGGGCCGGCTCAGGAAGCGGTGACGTATTCTGGCGCAAATCGCATAAAGCTCAGCTGGTTGCGGGGCACGGACCCTCGGGTGAAGAAGGCTCGAATATTCTGGAATAACTATACTGATTCAGTGGAGTTTGACGTGCCAGCAGATGTCGATACGGTGAGCTATACGATTGATCCGATTGATGAAAACACCTATTCGTTCATGATTCATACTTACGATGATGAAGGCAACGAATCTATCCCCATTGAGGTATTGGGAACGGTGTACGGAGACAACTACCGGGGTCTATTAAGCAACCGATTGTTGAAAAGCACGTTTTATGACGGGCGCGATCTAACCCTTAATTGGGGCACGGTCGACGATACCGAAGTCGGCATCGACGTCACCTGGACGGATGTGAATGGAGATAGCCAGCTTACGAAGGTCGACCCGACTGATATCGAGACGGTACTCCCTTCCTTTAACTTGGGCGTGCCTTTATCTTACAGCACGACGCACAAGCCGGATACGTTAGCTATCGATTTATTTCAAGCTGCGACGGTAGAACGCGTAATCGATCCAGAGCTGCAACTTCCAAAAGGCAGCTGGGCCGAATGGCCCCTGCCGGGCGACGCAGGCATAAATGGTAGCTTTCCGTTGCGCCACTTCTGGGACGGCAATACGACCAATTTTATGCACTCCGAGGATCCGTTGACCTTGCCCGCGACCTTTACGTGGGACCTGGGCGTACAAGCCAAGTTGAGTAAGATGAAGCTTTGGCCACGCAACAACAACGACGATCGTTGGACCCGGGGTCACCCACGGGTGTTTGAAATCTACGGGTCTGTCAATCCTAATTCGGACGGCAGCTTGGACGATAGCTGGACACTGCTAGGCAAGTTTGAGTGCGTGCAGCCATCGGGTAACGGTACCGCGGTGCCTTGGCAGCCGCCAACGCCCGAAGATATCGCGCTTTCGGATAGCGGGCTTGACTTCGAGTTTGTGCCTAGCCCGGGGGTAGATCCCGACGTAGCGGTACGATATATCCGATTCCGGAGCCTCGAACACTTTAATTCTACTCAGCCTCCACGTATGCTGATGGCGGAGATCAGTTTCTGGGGGACCTTAGTGCGATAAGGATCCGGCACATGCAGGCGTAAGCCTGCAACCTCAAAAGCTCCAAGGAAACTTGGGGCTTTTTTTTTGGGGTTTATTTGTGTGTCGTGCTATTCTGGTAAGAAGTCGTATTTTTATAGCGAAGACGCACGAACCATCGATTTCCTGTAGCGTCCCTGCTCCGCGCGCATGCGGGCATAACGAAACCAGTATGGCCAGCAGCACCTCTGCTTTTTGCTTTTTGCGTCACATGCCGTGGATAGTGGTTGTCGGCGTCGTGGTCGGTTGCGCCGTTGACCCAGGTTCGGAGGAATCCTCCAGGGTGCCGAGCCCAGCCCCGACCATCGAAAGGCTGGCCGGAGAAGCAGATGTAGTCCCATCGCCTGACGAGCTGGAGCGCGGACGGGTACTGATGTCTTATTCGGGATGTTTTGCATGTCACAAGGAATCGGACCGCAAGCGTGGCCCGGC
>CAYRGQ010000014.1:0-18509 GCA_964423925.1 uncultured Sphingobacteriaceae bacterium
GAGGTTACTTCGGTCACCGTGCCTGGATCTGCTGGCTCGTTTGAAGTGCTGGAAAACCACGCCCCTATCGTATCGACGCTGGATGACGGTAAAGTCATCATTCGCAAAGGGAAGGACGAGGAAATCCTGCATATCGTAGGCGGCGTCGTCGAAGTATCGGACAACAACATTACCGTGTTAGCCGAAGGGCTGATCGAACGATAGACGGACTCGTCGACTCGCAAAGACACGAGCCCCAGCCGCAACCGCGGTTGGGGCTTTCTTTTTTCAACTTGCCTAAGCATTTTTGCGATTTCACGCAGAATTTGCCCTCAGTCGACGTGTTGTTCAGTTTATGAACCGAATACCGAATTCGGTTTTAGTACATCCATAACCGAATTTAATTCTTTTCTCCGTTTTCAAACCAACTTATCATCTACATATTCTCAACCTTACCTTCCAAAAGTTCTGATTGTAAAAATACGCCAAAGAGTATTGCCAATCTTATACAATAGGCCTATTTTAAAGAAGTCAAAAAATGGCAGGTCTGCGCACGCCCCACATCACTGAAAACGTAGTGGCAGGCGGCCGAATCCAACCATCTTTTTGCAACAACGGGCATGATGTACTATAATCATAATACATGGGTCTATTATAACGGCGACTTCGTCAAAGCGAACGAGGCCGGCGTCGACCTTTTTGGGCAGTCACTCCATTATGGCTATGGCGTGATTGACGGCATGCGCGCTTATGCCACGCATAACGGCACGCGGATCTTTAAGGCCAAGCAGCACATCGAGCGGTTGGGTACGTCATGCCGCCGCATCGGCATCGACTTCCCGTGGTCAGAAAGCGTGCTTGTCGAAGCCGCTTATCAGTTGTTGCGCAAAAACAACCTGAGCGCCGCCTATATCCGCACGTTGGTGACCACGGGGCATAATATGTTCCTGACAAGCGGTGCGCCATCGAACATCATCATTTTAGCCTGGGAATGGGGTCCCTTCCTCGGTTCGGATTTGGTCCGTGTTACCCTTTCACCCTACCAAAGACCCAATCCCCATTCGTTGCCCGTGAACACCAAAATATCGGGTCAGTACGTGGCCTCCATCTACGCGACCAACGAAGCGGTGTCTCGCGGATACGACGAAGCGATCTTGACCGACCTGTCGGGAAATATTGCCCAAGCGTCCAGCAACAATATCTTCATCGAAAAGGACGGCGTGCTGTACACGCCGCCTCCCGGTGCCATCCTCGAAGGAATTACGCGGCAAACCGTATTCGACCTGGCCCATTACCTGCACATCGAGGCGAAAGAAAAGCCCATTACGCCAGCGGAGTTGGCAGGGGCCGACAGTGCCTTCTTGACGGGAACCGCCACGGGCATCATCGGTATCGCATCCGTCGACGACCGGACCTTGCCTTTGGACTGGCAAGACAGCCTGGGCAGCTCAATACAACGCGCATACAAAAGCCTTACGCTTGAACAACTAAACTTTGACGTTATCATATAACATGCAAACCAAACAACAAGAACTTAACAAGTACAGCAAGGTCTTTACCCAAGACAAAACCCAGCCCGCCGCTCAAGCCATGCTCTACGGCATCGGGCTGACCGACGAGGACATGAACAAAGCCCAGGTGGGCATCGCCAGCATGGGCTACGATGGCAACACCTGTAACATGCACCTCAACGACCTGGCGAAACTGGTGAAGGAAGGCGTATGGGACAACGACTTGGTGGGATTAGTCTTCAACACCATTGGCGTCAGCGACGGCATGAGCAATGGTACGGACGGGATGCGCTATTCGCTCGTTAGCCGCGACATCATCGCCGACAGCATCGAGGCGATCTGCGGAGGCCAGTACTATGACGGATTGATTGCCATTCCGGGATGCGACAAAAATATGCCCGGAAGCGTAATGGCCATGGGCCGACTCAATCGGCCTTCAATCATGGTGTACGGAGGCACCATTGCACCGGGCTACTACCAAGGGCAGGAATTGAATATTGTCTCGGCTTTCGAAGCACTGGGGCAAAAGATCGCCGGTAATTTGAGCGACGAAGACTTTCTGGGCATTGTCAAGCACACTTGCCCCGGCGCCGGGGCCTGCGGTGGGATGTACACGGCCAACACCATGGCCTCGGCGATTGAAGCGCTCGGCATGAGCCTCCCCTACTCTTCGTCAAACCCAGCGGTGAGCGAAGAAAAGAAGCGTGAATGTCACGAGGCCGGAAAATATATCCGCATTCTACTCGAAAGGGACATCAAACCCTCGGATATCATGACGCGTGAAGCTTTCGAAAATGCCCTACGCGTGATTATCGTATTAGGCGGAAGTACCAACGCGGTATTGCACTTCATTGCAATCGGAAAAAGCGTGGGAATCGACATCACGCAGGATGATTTCCAGCGCATGAGCGATTCAACTCCAGTGCTTGCGGACTTTAAGCCTAGCGGCCGGTACCTGATGCAAGACCTGCACAAATACGGTGGCGTGCCCGCGGTAATGCGTTACCTGCTTGACGAGGGGCTACTGCATGGCGACTGCCTAACCGTGACAGGGCAAACCGTTGCCGAAAACCTGGCGGACGTCACCTCAATCATCGACCTCGACCAGCCCATCATACAGCCGCTGGATAACCCCATCAAAGCCACAGGGCACCTGCAAATCCTTTACGGAAACTTGGCCGAAAAAGGTAGTGTCGCTAAGATTTCGGGCAAGGAAGGCGAACGCTTTGAAGGTCCGGCCCGCGTATTTGACGGCGAGAAAGACCTTATAGCCGGCATTTCTTCGGGCCGTGTGAAACCCGGCGATGTAGTAGTTATTAAAAACGAAGGCCCCAAAGGCGCTCCCGGCATGCCCGAAATGCTCAAGCCCACATCGGCCATTATCGGTGCCGGTCTCGGAAAAAGTGTAGCCTTGATTACTGACGGTCGGTTTAGTGGTGGCACACACGGTTTCGTCGTCGGTCACATTACGCCCGAAGCGCACGACGGAGGTCTTATCGGTTTAGTGGAGGATGACGATGTCATCGTCATCGATGCAGTTAACAACACCATCAACTTGCTGGTAAGCGACGATGTGATTGCAGAGCGCCGCCGCAAATGGCAACAACCCGCGCTAAAAGTAACGAAAGGCGTCTTGTACAAATACGCCAAAACCGTCTCCGACGCAGCATCTGGTTGCGTAACGGATGAATAAATCGGTGGTTTAAGCATACAACGAACAACGAACACCCTTAAAAACGAAATGATATGAACACGGTCGAAATCACGAAAGAGGCTTCCCGACAGGATATAGCGACACCGGCAAACAGCATCGAAATCAGTGGTTCTCAAGCTGTCCTCGAGGCACTGCTTGCCGAAGGCGTGGACACAGTATTCGGCTACCCAGGAGGAGCCATCATGCCGATTTACGATGCGTTGTACGATTATATGGATAAGCTCAAGCATATCTTGGTCCGACACGAACAGGGAGGCATCCATGCGGCTCAGGGCTTTGCCCGTACATCAGGTCGCGTGGGCGTAGTCTTTGCCACCAGCGGACCTGGTGCGACTAACCTGGTCACTGGCCTAGCGGACGCCATGATCGACAGCACGCCGCTGGTCTGCATCACTGGCCAAGTATTCGCCCATCTTTTGGGTACCGATGCATTTCAAGAGACTGATGTCATGAACATCACCACGCCCGTCACCAAGTGGAATTACCAAGTAACGGACGCAAACGAAATCCCTACGGCGTTGGCCAAAGCATTTTATGTGGCCAAAACTGGCCGTCCTGGGCCCGTACTCATCGATATTACTAAAAACGCGCAAATCCAGCTATTCAACTACGAGGGGTATAAACCCTGTACGCATATCCGTAGCTACCGCCCTACCCCCATCATTCGGCCAGAATACGTTACACAAGCAGCGGAACTGATCAACCAAGCCAAGAAGCCCTTCATCCTATTCGGGCAGGGTGTCATCTTGGGTGGCGCAGAAGCCGAATTCAAAGCGTTTATCGAAAAAACGGGCATCCCTGCGGCAGCAACCGTTATGGCATTGGGTGCGCTGGAGACCGACCATCCGCTCCACGTGGGTATGCTGGGAATGCACGGCAACTACGCGCCCAACGTACTGACGAACGAATGTGACGTGTTGATCGCCATCGGCATGCGCTTTGACGATCGCGTCACCGGCCGACTCGATAAATACGCCAAGCAGGCAAAAGTCATCCATATGGACGTAGACCCGGCGGAGATTGACAAAAACGTAAAATCAACCGTTCCGGTATGGGGCGATTGCAAGGACACGTTGCCTATGCTGACACGGCTGGTTGAGGAAAAACGACACGAAGCCTGGTTAGGGCGCTTCCGAGAACTCGAACGAGAGGAAATCCGCGAAGTGATCCAGGACGAACTCAACCCGAGCAGTGACACGCTTACCATGGGTGAAGTGATCCGTAACATCAATGAATTGACCCACGGGGATGCGATAATGGTTACCGACGTCGGACAACACCAAATGGTGACCTGTCGTTACGCCAAGTTTAACAAGTCGAGAAGCAACGTCACTTCGGGCGGTTTGGGTACTATGGGCTTCGGTCTGCCCGCCGCTATTGGCGCGTGGTACGGAGCCCCGGACCGCACGGTCGTGGCTGTTATCGGCGACGGCGGCATCCAGATGAACATCCAAGAGCTGGGCACGATCATGCAATTTGGCGCCAAAGTGAAGATACTCATCCTCAATAACGAATTTTTGGGCATGGTTCGCCAATGGCAGCAACTGTTTCACGATAAGCGTTACTCCTTTGTAAATATCACCAGTCCCGATTATGTAACCGTAGCACAAGGATACAGCATCCCAGGCAAGCGCGTAACCCAGCGGGCCGACCTCCGAAACGCCCTCGAGGAAATGCTCAACCACGACGGATCCTACCTACTGGAGGTTATGGTAGGCAAGGAAAATAACGTATTCCCCATGGTGCCGCAAGGAAGCAGCGTGTCTGAGATAAGGTTAAAGTAAGTCAGAAGTCAGAGGTTAGAAGTTAGAAGTTAGAAGTGTCTACGGAGGGAAAGATATACGATATTAAAGAGCGTTCTTTTGAATTCTCTAAACAGATTATCTTATTTGTAAAAGATGCGAAATATGATCGTGTATTTCATTCTCTTTTTGAACAGACAGTGCGGAGTGCAGCTTCTATTGGAGCCAATATCACGGAAGGTGAAGCTGGGTCATCAAAAAATGACTTTTTGAAATTCCATATTATCGCATTAATTATGCGAAAGACACGGAATACTGGCTTCGCCTAATACTGGAAACACTGGAACCTGATAATGTATATATACCTGTGCTCTTAAAAGAAATAGACGAGTTAATAAGCATATTAGTGGCAATCATTGTTAGGAGTAAAGCACAATAGCAGTCGGACTTTTCTGACTTCTGACTTCTAACTTCCTCATTTTTTTAAAAAATGGAAAAACAAGAATATACCATCACCTTGTACACGGAAAACTCGATCGGTATGATTGGGCGTATTTCCACGATTTTCACGAAGCGGAAAATCAATATCGAGAGTTTGAACACCTCGCCGTCAGAGGCGGAAGGCATTCACCGGTTTACGATTGTCATCCATGAAACGGAAGATGTGGTTCGCAAGCTTTGCCGCCAAATCGAGAAGCAGGTAGAGGTGCTGAAGGCCTACTATAACACCAATGATGAGGTGATATGGCAGGAGCAGGCGCTATACAAAGTACCGACGGCTATCGTCACCGAAAAAGCGCCCGTCGAGCGGCTATTGCGTCAGTTTGGCGCGACAGCCGTGGTCATCCGCAACGATTACACGGTATTCGAAACGGCGGGTCATCGTGAGGAAATCGACAAGCTGACGGACGCACTCACGGAATACGGTTTGATCGAATTCGTGCGCAGCGCGCGCATCGCGATTATCAAGGACAGCGAAGGCTTCCACAAGAAACTCAAGGAATTTGAGGAAGCCGAGCCCGCTACCGAGGTGGTCGAGAACATGTTTCTGGATAAACAGGACAAAGTATTCACCATGTAGCGCATGGATAAGACATTCAAATTCATCATCGACTCGCGCATGGCGTTCGCCCGCTTATTGGATGAGTTGTCCGTAGAAGAAATCAACGAAATTCCAGCGGGGTTCAACAACAATATAATTTGGAATTTCGGCCATATCGTGGTGAGTACCCCCATCCTGTGCTACGTGCGCACCGGCATTTGGGCAGACAGCGATGCAATTCCTTATGTAGCGGCCTACCAAAAGGGGACCAAGCCCACCTACACCGTGGGCGCGGAGGAAGCCAACGAGTTGCGCGAACAGGCGATTTCAACGATTCGGCAACTGGAAAGCGATTATCGCAGGGGTCTATTCGCTGCCATGCAGCCTTTTGACACCGCTACCTATGGCACATCGATCGATAATTTCGAAGAGCTATTGGCTACCACGGCAGGGCACGACAATCTACACTATGGATACGCCATGGCGCAAAAAAAGATCATTAAAAATCAGTAAATAACAATAAAAAAAATAATCAGAAACAATGGCAAATTACTTTAATACCTTACCCCTTCGGGAGCAGCTGAACCAGCTAGGACAGGCTAAACTGATGGATTCATCCGAATTCAAGGATGGCGTCAATGCACTAAAAGGAAAAAAGATCGTCATCGTCGGCTGTGGCGCCCAGGGTCTGAACCAAGGACTAAACCTTCGCGACAGTGGACTGGACGTCTCGTATGCGCTGCGCAAGGAAGCTATTGAACAAAAAAGGGATTCCTGGAAAAATGCGACAGACAACAACTTCTCGGTAGGCACATTCGAGGAACTGATTCCTAACGCTGATTTGGTTATCAACCTCACGCCAGACAAGCAACACACAGCGGTCGTTAACACCATCCAGCCGCTAATCAAACAGGGGGCTACCCTATCCTACTCGCACGGTTTCAATATCGTGGAGGAAGGCATGCAGATTCGCAAAGACATCACGGTTATCATGGTGGCGCCTAAGTGCCCTGGCTCGGAAGTTCGGGCTGAATACCTCCGTGGTTTTGGCGTACCTACCCTCATCGCTGTGCATCCAGAAAACGACCCCCAAGGCATCGGGTTGGAGATTGCTAAGGCTTACTGCGTAGGCACGGGCGGCCACCGCGCGGGCGTATTGCTTTCGTCCTTCGTGGCCGAGGTTAAATCCGACCTGATGGGCGAGCAAACCATTCTGTGCGGCTTGTTGCAGACCGGTTCTATCCTGTCATTCGACAAGATGGTAGCAAACGGCATAGATCCTGGCTATGCCTCTAAGCTCGTACAGTACGGCGTCGAGGTGATTACCGAAGCCTTGAAGCACGGTGGCGTCAGTGGCATGTTGGACCGCTTGAGCAATCCGGCCAAAATCAAAGCCTACGAATTGTCCGAAGAATTAAAGGACATCATGCGTCCCCTATTCCAAAAGCACCAAGACGATATCATGTCGGGCGAATTTAGCCGGACGATGATGGAAGACTGGGCAAATGGCGATGCAAACCTGTTGAAGTGGCGCGCCGAAACGGGTGAGACCGCTTTCGAGAAAACACCCGCTAGCGATGTTAAAATCACGGAACAAGAGTATTTCGACAACTATTTACTCATGTCCGCCTTTGTACGTGCAGGCGTCGAGTTGGCGTTCGAAACCATGGTCGAAGCCGGCATTAAAGCCGAAAGCGCTTACTACGAATCGTTGCACGAGACACCCCTTATTGCGAATACCATCGCCCGTAAGAAACTATTCGAAATGAACCGTGTGATTTCGGATACGGCGGAATACGGCTGTTACTTGTTTGACCAGGCCTGCAAGCCGTTGTTGGCAGACTTTATGTCCAAGATCGATACGGACGTAGTCGGACGCAACTACAACGAAGGCAAGGACAACTCAGTAGACAACGTAACGCTGGTTGCCATTAACGAAAAGTTGCGCAACCATCCCGTGGAAATCGTAGGTCGTGAGCTTCGCAAAGCCATGACGGCGATGAAAGCCATCAAAACGGTTTAAACCCGCAGGGCACTACGGACAAGCGTTCCGTAATTGTCATTGCAAACCGTCCTGGACGGTTTGCAATGACGATTCATTCGATATCGTGAGCATTGCCCATGTTCCGCTACGCGGAGAGAACGAAAGTTTATGGGAATTTCCGTAATTTTGATAGCACAACGGAGGACGTATTGGCAACACGTTATTACGCCCCCGGCGATTAGACACAAACTAAACACGAAGTAGACAAATGGGAAAAACATTAGTTGAGAAGATTTGGGATGCGCACGTGGTCAAGCGCCAGGAAGGTTTCCCGGACATTCTCTATATCGACACGCACCTGATCCATGAGGTGACCTCTCCGCAAGCTTTCGATGGACTTCGCAAGCGCGGGCTTCCGGTGTTCAGGCCCCAACAGACCGTAGCTACTGCCGACCACAACGTACCGACGCTAAACCAGCACCTTCCCATCCGGGAAGAGTTATCGAGGTACCAAGTAGACATGCTTACGAAAAACACGGAGGAGTTTGGCATCGAATTGTATGGTTTGGGACACCCCTACCAGGGTATCGTGCATGTCATCGGCCCCGAACTGGGGATTACCCTGCCCGGGAAAACGATGGTTTGCGGCGACAGCCACACCTCCACACACGGTGCATTCGGTGCCATCGCATTCGGAATAGGCACCTCGCAGGTCGAGCAGGTCTTTGCTACGCAGTGCTTGCTACAGCAGAAGCCCAAAACGATGAAAATCGAGGTAAACGGAGAACTGGGCAAAGGTGTCGGCGCGAAAGACATCATCCTCTACATCATTTCGAAAATATCGGCTGCGGGTGGCACAGGCTACTTCGTGGAGTACGCCGGATCAGCCATCCAGTCGCTCAGTATGGAAGGGCGCATGACGATCTGTAACATGAGCATTGAAATGGGTGCCCGTGGCGGTCTCATCGCACCAGACCAAACCACATTCGATTATATCAAAGGCCGCAAGTTTGCGCCGACAGGCGCAAAGTGGGAAGAGGCACTGGCGTACTGGAAAACGCTGTATTCAGATGAGGACGCCGAATTCGATTCCGTACTCACTTTTGACGCTGCTGACATCCAGCCCATGATTACCTACGGCACGAACCCTGGCATGGGAATCGGGGTGACGGAACGGATTCCGGCCACGGCTACCCAACCGGAAAGCGAAAGGCCTTCGTTCCAAAAGGCATTGGACTACATGGGCTTTGAAGGCGGCGAAGCGATTTTAAACAAACCGGTCGATTACGTATTTATCGGAAGTTGCACGAACTCCCGTATCGAGGATTTGCGCCAAGTAGCGGCATTCGTAAAAGGAAAACGCAAGGCCGAAGGCGTGGAAGTGTGGGTGGTACCCGGCTCCAAGCAGGTAGAGGCACAAGCAAAGGAAGAGGGCATCCACAAAGTTTTCGAAGAAGCTGGCTTCTTGCTTCGCGAGCCAGGATGTTCTGCCTGTTTGGGAATGAATGAGGATAAAATCCCCGCCGGAAAATATTGCGTATCTACATCCAACCGCAACTTTGAAGGCCGCCAAGGCCCGAATGCCCGTACCATGTTGGTGAGTCCGCTGACGGCGGCAGCCGCAGCAATCACCGGCAAGGTGATGGACGTGAGGGAGATGTTAAATTAAAAAAAGGGAAAGTAAAAAGGTAAAAGTAAAAATCAAAAGCTGACGAACGTACGTGTTTCCAAGTATAGACAGCGGCTTTTTTGATTTTTTAATTTTAACGTTTCACTTTGAAAAATGAAAAAATTTAAAACATTGGCTTCGCGGGTAGTGCCTCTACCCATCGAAAATATCGACACCGACCAGATTATTCCTGCTCGGTTCCTGAAGGCGACGACCCGCGAGGGCTTCGGCGAGAACCTTTTTCGCGATTGGCGTTTCGACGCCAATAACCACCCCAAAGCGGACTTTGTCCTGAACGACCCCACCTTCTCGGGAAAGATACTAGTCGCCGGTAAGAACTTCGGTTGCGGGTCATCCCGCGAACACGCCGCATGGGCAATCCAAGACTACGGATTTGACGTGGTCATCAGTTCGTTTTTTGCGGACATCTTCAAAGGAAACGCACTTAACAATGGCGTGTTGCCCGTGCAAGTGACCGACGAGTTTTTGGAGAAGATATTTAGCGTCGTGTTTGCCAATCCCGAAGCCGAGCTCGTGGTGAATCTTGAGGCGCAAACGGTTACGATTAGCGATACGGGCGAATCATTCGAATTTGAAATCAACCCCTACAAGAAATCGTGCCTGATTAACGGTTACGACGATATTGATTTCATTATCAGTCATAAAGAACAAATCGAGGAGTTCGAGCGGAACCGACCGTTTAGCTATGTCTAGCACGTTCGTCCATATCGATCAACTGACTGTTCGGTACGGTAACAAGACCGTTCTGGACGAGTTCTCTTGGTCATATACACGTGGATCGCACTGGGTCATCGGCGGTAAAAGTGGTACCGGCAAGAGTACCTTGGCCAAGGCCATTGCCGGCCATCATCCGAGCCAGGGCCATATTCAAATCACATACGCCGAACACACCTCGCTGAAACCGGCCACCTTATACGTGCCGAATTGGTATCAGTTTGCGAATTTGGAAGGTGACCGCAATTTTTACTACCAGCAACGGTACAACAGACACCAAGGCCAGGACACCTTGACCGTTCGGGCAGAACTAGCCCACTTTGGCGTGAAGGAAAATCGTCCTTTCTCGGAGGTTCTCCCCTTGCTAGACGCGATGGGCTTCAGCCAGCAACTAGATTCCCAATTAATAGAATTGTCGAGCGGCGAGCATAAGAAATTGCAATTGGTTAAAGCGATGTGGTACCGCCCCCAATTGCTAATCCTCGACGAGCCGTATACGGGACTCGACACCGCATCGCGACAGGCGTTGAATACATGCTTGGATGCATTGGCAAATGAAGGGTTGCATTTAATCTTAATCAGCAACGACCCGCAGCTCCCCAAAGCCGTCAATCGCTACGCGGAGCTCCGAGATGGTCAACTGACCGAGGTGGCAAGTCCATCTTCCTTCAGCCGAGATTACAGGCGGACAAAGAAGCCATTGCCGGATTTTCTGTGTACCCAACCGACTGTCGAAAGCGAAATCGTGGTACGGCTTCGCGACGTGTACGTTCGCTATGGAGAGAAAACGGTGCTAAACGGCGTCTCATGGGAGGTAAAAGCGGGTGAAAAATGGGTGCTGCAGGGTCCGAACGGATCCGGCAAGTCTACATTGCTCAGCCTGATAAATGCCGATCATCCGCAAGCCTACGGCCATGACATTACGCTTTTTGGCAACAAGCGCGGTACTGGCGAAAGCATATGGGACATCAAGGAAAAAATTGGCATGATTTCGCCCGAAATGCACTGGTATTTCGACCAGCACGCCACCGTATGGCATACCGTCGCGTCGGGATTCTACGATAGTATTGGCTGGTTTATCGATGTAACCTCGCAGGAAAAGCGGCAAATCGAAGAGTTGTTGGCATTTTTTGACCTAAGCGACGTTAAAAACGATCTACTACATACGTTGCCGCTGGGCAAGCAGCGTCTCGCCCTATTGGCCCGCACGATCATTAAAAACCCGCCACTGTTGGTCTTAGACGAGCCTTGCCAAGGACTTGACAAACAGCAGACCCAATATTTCAACGACGTGGTGGACGAACTGTGCCAGCACGGCAAAACCCTAATTTACGTTGGCCATTACGAAAGTCAGCTTCCGCACGGCATCGAAAAGCGCATCCTACTGGAACACGGCCACGTAATAAAGACAGAACATTTACACGAATCCGGTCATACCGGAAGGGAAGCGCTTATCCTAGAGACATCGGATAAGCAGTAATTGAACATACGCAGCATGAAAAAGAATATATTAGTGATCCCCGGAGACGGCATTGGGCAGGAAGTCACCCAGTGGGGAAAAGCCGTATTAGAGCACGTAGCCGAGGCAAATGGCCATCAGTTCTCGTTCGACGAAGGCATTATGGGCCATGCGGCGATCGAGGCAACGGGCTCTCCCCTACCCGAGGAGACGCTGGCGAAAGCAAAGGAAAGCGATGCCATCCTCTTCGGTGCGATTGGCCACCAGAAATACGATAACGACCCTTCAGCCAAAGTTCGGCCCGAACAGGGCTTGTTAAAAATCCGCAAGGAGCTCGGTTTATATGCAAACCTCCGCCCTATTTTGCTTTTTGACGAACTGTTGGACGCGTCAAGCCTTAAGCCGGAAGTACTTCGTGGCACCGATATCCTCTTTTTTCGCGAACTCACCGGTGATGTATATTTCGGCGAGAAAAAGCGCGCTGAAAACGGCAACTTTGCGTCAGACTTAATGAATTACCACCGCTATGAGGTCGAGCGAATTTCTATTAAGGCCTTTGAGGCGGCGCGTACGCGGCGTGGTAAGCTTTGCTCCGTGGACAAAGCTAACGTACTGGAAACGTCCCGCCTATGGCGGGAAGTGGTGCAGGAAATCGCGAAACGTTATCCGGACGTTGAGACGGAACACATGTTTATCGACAATGCAGCTATGCAGCTGGTCAAAAACCCCAAGAAGTTTGACGTAGTGCTTACCGCCAACCTTTTTGGTGACATCCTAACCGACGAAGCATCGCAAATTGCGGGATCCATGGGCATGCTGGCTTCTGCGTCCATCGGCGACGGAACGGGCTTTTTCGAGCCCATACATGGGTCGGCACACGACATTGCGGGGCAGAACAAGGCCAACCCCCTCGCGTCGATTCTTTCGGCGGCACTCATGCTGGATATCAGTTTCGGCCTTCACGACGAAGCCAAGCAAGTGACGCAAGCCGTAGCCGACACCCTAAAAGCCGGATACCGAACAGGCGACATCGCGGATGCCAGCACCGACCCCACGAAAGTCTTAGGGACAAACGAAATGGGCCAAATGGTCTTGCAATTCGTAGCGCAGTCTAGCCACTCCTTAGATCAGAAACCAGTCTAACCTTATTTATTCCAATACGTAAAAGAAATAACTATGTTGCACGATCCCAACCACTTGTATATCTTTGACACGACACTGCGTGACGGCGAGCAGGTACCCGGATGCCAATTGACCACACCCGAGAAAATCGAGATTGCCAAGGATCTGGAAAAGCTGGGCGTAGACGTTATCGAGGCAGGGTTTCCGGTATCCAGCCCGGGCGATTTCCAGAGCGTGGTTGAATTGTCTAAAGCTGTCGACGACGTGATCATCTGTGCCTTGACCCGCGCCAACAAAAACGATATAGACGTGGCCGCTGACGCGCTGAAACACGCCAAAAGACCCCGTATCCACACCGGAATAGGGTCGTCGGATATGCACATCCAATACAAGTTTAACAGTACCCGAGAAGAAATCCTCGAGCGCGGCGTGGAAGCCGTCAAGTGGGCAAAAAAATACGTCGAAGATGTGGAGTTCTATGCCGAGGACGCCGGGCGGGCTGACATCGAATACCTGGCTAAAATGGTCGAAGCGGTCATTGCTGCCGGCGCCACGGTCGTCAACATCCCCGACACCAATGGGTACTGTCTGCCCGACCAATATGGTGAGAAAATCCGTTTCCTGAAGGAAAATGTCAAGAACATAGACCAAGCAATTATCTCCACGCACTGCCACAACGATCTCGGGTTGGCCACCGCCAACTCCATCGCGGCCATACAAAACGGAGCACGACAGGTAGAATGCACCATCAACGGAATTGGCGAACGTGCGGGCAACACCTCCCTCGAGGAGGTTGCGATGATCTTAAAAGTTCATCAAAAGCGATTTAACGGACTCTCTACGAACATCAACAGCAAACTGTTTACGCATATCAGCCGCAAGGTAAGCGAGATGATGAACATGCCCGTGCAACCTAACAAGGCGATCGTAGGCCGCAATGCCTTTGCGCACAGCTCTGGCATCCACCAAGACGGCTTTCTCAAGCACCGCGAAAACTACGAAATCATCAAGCCCGAGGACGTGGGGCTAGAAGAAGCGGACATCATCCTGACCGCCAGGAGCGGACGCCATGCCTTGAAGTTCCATTTAGAACGTCTCGGATTCAGCTTCGACAAGGAAAAGCTCAACGATGTCTATAAGCGTTTTCTCGACCTAGCGGACTCGAAAAAAGACATTACGGACGACGACTTGATCCAACTTGCCAACGGCTAGCGAAACCATGAGCAGCGGCAACACTTCCCGCAGCAACGGACAATCAAGAACGACTCAGAGTCGAACCATCAAAACGTACAATGCCCGAAATATTTCCACATAAGATCGATCCGGTTGCCGCTCGCGAACGGATAAAAGATGTCGTGAACCGCACGCAGCTGCAATACAATCCGCAACTGTCCGAACGGTACGGCGCTCATATTTACCTCAAGCGCGAAGACCTGCAGGTGGTACGCTCATACAAACTGCGCGGTGCGTTTAACAAAATTTGCAATCTCAGCGACGCTCAACGTGCAAAAGGCGTCGTATGTGCCAGCGCGGGCAACCATGCCCAAGGTGTCGCGTTCTCCTGCAAAAACCTGGGCATCAAGGGCGTGATCTTTATGCCCGAACCTACCCCGCGGCAGAAGGTGTCCCAAACTGAAATGTTTGGAAATGGCCACATTGAGATTGTGTTGGTGGGCGATACCTTTGATGACTGTCAAGCTGCCGCGCTTGAATATACCCAACGGCACGACATGACCTTTATCCCGCCCTTCGACGACCTAGACATCATCGAAGGGCAAGGCACCGTAGGTGTGGAGATATTGGAAGACCTCCCGGACGTGGACGTAGCGATCATTCCGGTGGGTGGCGGCGGATTAGCCGCGGGCACGGGCCATTACCTGCGCCAGGCAAAGCCTGACGTCAAGCTGTTCGGCGTAGAGCCCGAAGGTGCTCCTTCGCTTAAAACAGCCATCAAGCACGGTAAGCCCATCGCCCTCGACAATATTAATCGCTTTGTGGACGGGGCTGCCGTAAAGCGTATCGGCGATCTGAATTACCTGTTTTGCAGCACCCTCCTGGACGACGTGCGCCTCATCCCGGAAGGGAAGGTTTGCACCACCATCCTCGAATTATACAACAAGGACGCCATCGTGGCCGAACCCGCTGGCGCCCTGGCCGTGGCAGCATTGGATTTCTATCGGGAGGATATCAAAGGGAAAAACGTGGTATGCATCGTCAGTGGCGGAAATAACGACATCGACCGCATGGGCGAAATCAAGGAGCTCTCGCTGCTCTACGAAGGGTTAAAACACTATTTTATTGTGCGGTTTCCGCAGCGCCCCGGCGCGCTTAAACTCTTCGTAACGGAAGTGTTAGGCCCGCACGACGACATCACCCGCTTCGAATTTATAAAAAAGACACAACGCGAACATGGCCCCGCCCTCGTCGGTATCGAGTTGAAAAACGCCAGCGACTACCAAGCCCTGCTGGGGAGAATGCGTAGCAATAGCTTTGATTTTAAGGAAATCAATAACGATAAGACGTTGTTTGAGTATTTGGTGTAGGTACCGACTCCAAAATATAGTCGCATCCTGTTTTCAGATACGTCAGTAAGAGCCGAGCAGCGCCCTATTCGAGTATTACGGTATTGGCTAGTTGCGTCGTTCGCGGCTCTTGCTCACGTGACCGATATATCTCCTTCATAATATCCCTCGCTACGGGCGCACGATAATGAACATTTTCGTAGAAATTACGATAGTCTTCCGTAAAATGGTTTCTGCCAGAGTAGTCGAACACATTATGAGAACCGAATAAATCGTACAGAGATTCGAGATCGTCAGCGTCCATTCTCTTTTGGTCGTAAGAGGGACTGACAACAATACGATAATTTGTTCCATGCTTTTCAAATATCTTTATAATTGTTTCCAATTGGCTTTTTTGGCTCTCGGCAATAGCTCGGGGATAAAAAGTTTCAACCGTATCACGCTCGTAGAAAACTTCCATTCGGGCAGGTGTAAAGTATTCCTCCCGTTTAATTTGTTCCTCGTAGTAATCCATCCGCAATTCATTAGAGGACGCGTCATAGCTTTGCCGAGACAGGTTTAGCAGCATATCCTTTGTCATATAGGGCTTCACTTTCCCGGATAATTTATAATCCGCATAGGCAAGCAAAAATTGAGGCTGAAAAAACGCCCGTAAAAAAGAAAGGTGAAATTCAATTATATTCTCATTATCGACGACTTGAGGAGGCAAAATAAATAAGTGTCCTGAATTCATATGGTTGGGTCTGCTCAACGTTTCCGAATCGATAACTAGCAATACGTTCCTGAGCGTTAGTCCCCTTTTGTCAAGAAATTCAATCTTCTTTGTGATCCCATATAATGTCTCATTCGGTGCATTGTAGTGGAAACAGTTTTTGGCTTCCGTAAGATGAGGGCGCCAATCTGACACCGCATAAACGAACGACCGGGAATTGCCAAAAATAAACGAATCGTATTCCCGGTCATCATAATTGCTTAGCAACGTGACGGTACCCACGTGATTTCTGTTTAGCGTGACACCTCCTTCCCCGTTAATCTCAAAAATTGGATCGTAAGTCCTGACCACCCGAAATGGATCTAATGCGACATATAATCCGATCGCTACTATAAAAGGAATTACACCAATCAGCGTAAAACGAGCGATTTTTGTTAAAAACGTTCTCATCTTAAAATTGGAAATAAATAAAGTCTTGCGGTACTGCAGTAAATGAAAGCCAAACTACTAGAACAAATAGAGCGTAGTAAAACGCATGTCGGAAAGGCCGGTTCCACCCCAGGCCGAATCCTTCCAACGCATGCTGTTTTTCACGCGCTGTCCACTCAATCCCAAAAAAGACGAGGATGGCGACAATCAGCGTGCTGGGCACTAGTTCCGGCCGACTAAGTAGCGAGGCCGAGAATACACCTTTCAAGTAGGACAATGCGTGCTCCACACTATTGGCACGGAAGAATACCCCAGATACAGACACCAAAAAAAAGGTAATCCCCATTTGATAGACCTCCTTCGCATTCGGCCATATGCGCCCATGCGCTACCGTTCCGAGATTATTGCTACCTTTACCCAGCAGGATGATCGGGATAATCAATAACCCGTGCACGCCACCCCATACCACAAATTTCCAACTCGCTCCATGCCAAAAGCCACTCACCAGGAAAATAACCATCGTGTTACGAATCTTTCGCCACATGGTGAGCTTTCCTTTTTGCCGCATGGCGAGCGTCAGGTAATCCCTGAACCAAGTCGATAACGAAATGTGCCACCGGCGCCAAAACTCGGCCATGTCCCGCGAAAAGAAGGGAAAAGCGAAATTTTGCTTTAAACTGAAACCGAACAACCTTGCCGTGCCAATGGCAATATCAGAATAACCAGAAAAATCGCCGTATATCTGAATCGTGAACAAGAACAATCCCAAAAGCAACGTGCTACCGGAATGATCTGCCGAATTATTAAATATCTGGTTGACATAGATTGCGCAATTATCAGCGATAAGTACCTTTTTCACCAAACCCCACAGAATCTGACGCATGCCGTCTACAGCAAGCGCATAGTCAAATACTCGTTTGACGTGAAATTGCTTGAGAAAGTTGGTTGCCCGCTCGATTGGGCCGGCAACGAGCTGGGGAAAAAAACTCACAAAGGCCGAAAACGCAATGTAATCGGTGGTGGCTTTCAGCTTTCGGTTATATACGTCGACTGTATAGCTCAGCGTTTGGAAGGTGTAAAAGCTGATACCGACCGGTAAGATGATATTTAGTGAGTTGGCATTTACCTCCCGCCCCAATATGGAAAACGCGGATACAAAACTATCAATGAAAAAATTATAATACTTAAAAAAGCCCAGGAATCCAATGTTTACCAGTATGCTTAGCCACAGGAGATATTTCCGGTGCCGTGCCTCCTTTTGCTTATCTATCCAAAGGGCTAACAGATAATCGGAAGCCGTACTAAATATGATTAGCCCCAAAAAACGCCAGTCCCAAAAGCTATAGAACACGTAACTCGCCACTACAATCAGTATGTTCTGTATTCGGATGTTCTTATTAAGCACAAACCAGTACAGTACAAAGACTATCGGCAAGAAGATAGCGAAGTCTAGGGTGTTAAAAAGCATAAGGCAAGGTTGAGCAAGGTGTAGTTAATGTTTCATAGTCGTGTCGGAGCAAAGCTATGTAATTCGTTAGCGATTTATTCTCAGGATATCCTGCTCTTTAAACTTTTGTAGATTATCTGCTACACAGGGTCCGGCGATATCGCGCCCATCATAATGGGCAGGAAATAAGCTCTGAGAAGTAGGATGTTACACCCGGGCTGCTTCCCTCCAGACCAAACTGCTTCTTGCCGAATACACGGTCCCTTTCAGCAACTGTTTCTCTATTCGCTTAGCTAAAAAATACGCACGCAAAGGATTAAACTTATTTTCTTACTTTCGCTTCCAGACTAACGTATTGACGCGCGCATTTTTAGGCAGGATGGTTGGGGTCGTACAGCGACAACAAGCCAACCGACTAAGTATCAACTGCACTCCATGAAAA
>CAYRGQ010000014.1:18609-66691 GCA_964423925.1 uncultured Sphingobacteriaceae bacterium
TACAGCGCCTTATGCTTTGGAATTACCTGCACGCCGGTGCGGTGTTTAGAAAGGAGGCGTGGGAACGGGCTGGCGGATACGACACCAACTTAAACCATCTAGGTTTTGAAGACTGGGATTTATGGCTGGCGATCGCTTTTAGCGGGGGTAAGTTTTTTTACCTTCAGAAGCCTCTCTTCTCCTACCGGATTACCGAAAACTCGATGGTCAGACAGTACACTAGCGAAACGTACGATAAGATGCTGGCCTACATTCGGACCAAGTGGGACGCCTACTTAAGCCGGGAGTACCTGACCGAACGGCTTGCCATCAACATGAAACTCAACAAACGTCTGTGGTTCAAATTGTTTATCCGTATCTACTTTCCTAAAATCCTAACGAAATTGGTTGATAAAGGAAAAATCGATTCGCCACACGTGTTTTACTAACCCTAAGAGGGCGATAAACTCTCTCCGCAACCTTCGTAAAAATCAAATTGGGGTAGCCCGAACACGTTCCTCTCACGGATTATTCACTCCCCGTGCCAAAGCCTATTGAAACGCTTACGCGACGTTATTTAAGCGCGTTAAGGAGGTGTAGCACAAATACTACAAAGGAAAACTATTCAGCGCCAAGCCTATTAGCCGCTTTAAAACAATGCTAGATTTGTTCTCGGTAACGCTACAACTACGCTCCATACACCGATATCAAAGACCTATGGAAAGTGGAATGCATAGGTAGCGATTAGTTAAATTAACCGATAGCCGCATTGCATATACCTTTGAATACTATCCGGTAACCCCACGCTGCAGACCTACGATTGCCCGGTGGCAAGTGGCGGCCAAACCAGCGATAATCGGTAAGTGCATGGTGTCATCGTTAATGACTACAAATACAGAAGATGAATAGCGCCTACAACCACACGATCGTAGATTTGTTTTGCGAGCAAGCCCGTAAAACGCCGGACGCCATTGCCGTTATGATTGGCGATAAACGATTGACTTACCGGGCGCTGGACGAGCAGTCCAGCCAACTCGCACATTATCTTCTGGCGCAGGGCGTTCAAACTGAGACACTCGTCGGGATCTGCCTAGAACGTTCACTGGACATGATTATCGGCATTTTGGGAATCATGAAAGCTGGAGGGGCGTATGTCCCAATCGATCCTGACTATCCAAAAGACCGTATAGCGTACGTGCTAACAGACATTCAAGCACAAATCGTACTTGGCTCTACTTTATCCTTAGACCGGCTCACCGATACTTCCGGAATTACCCCTAAGCCATTTAAAATTATCAATCTTCAAGAAACGGCACTTTACGACAATCTAGACAAATCTTGCCCAGATCTTTCCTGCCGATTGGGAAGCGATAATTTAGCGTATATTATCTATACATCAGGCTCTACGGGCCGGCCTAAAGGGGTAATGATCACCCACCGAAACGTCGTCCGCTTATTTTTTAACGACCAGCCGCTATTCGATTTCAACGAACGCGACGTGTGGACAATGTTTCATTCGTTCTGTTTCGATTTTTCTGTATGGGAAATGTATGGTGCGCTTCTTTTCGGGGGGCGTGTCGTTATCGTGCCAAAGCACACCGCTCAGGATGCCAATCTTTTCGCCCAGTTGCTTCACAGCGAGGGCGTCACGATTCTCAATCAAACCCCCTCGGCATTTTATGTGCTACAGGATCATCTGGAGTCATTAGCTTCGCCACTGCCCTTACAGACGCGATATCTAATCTTCGGAGGAGAGGCCCTGAACCCCGCTAAACTAAAACCTTGGCGCGCGTCCTATCCCACTTGCCGACTGATTAACATGTACGGAATAACCGAGACCACGGTTCACGTTACCTATCAGGAGATAATGGAGAGTCATCTCCATGCGACAACTAGTGTCATCGGTGTTCCGATTCCGACCTTGTATGCCTATGTCTTAAATGAAGGCTTGGAAAAACTCCCTGCTGATACGGAAGGCGAATTATTTGTAGGCGGCGATGGCTTAGCGCGCGGGTACCTTAATTTGCCAGAACTGACCCATACCAGATTCATCGACGATCCATTTTCGGATCGTCCTGATGCACGGCTGTACCGAACAGGTGACCTCGTTAAAATGTCTGCAGACGGAACGTTAACCTATCTAGGCCGTATCGACAACCAGGTAAAAATTCGTGGATTCCGTATTGAGCTCGGTGAAATCGAGCACACCTTGCAACAATTACCTGAGGTCCAGCATGGGGTTGTTGTGGCGCAACAACGAGAAAATGAGGACACTCAGCTTATCGGGTATTACGTAGCAACGAAAGAGATTGAAAAAGATGCCGTCCTTGGATTCCTCCGTAGCCGCCTGCCTGACTACATGGTACCCCGGGTGCTGATCGAGGTGGATATGATTCCCCTGACGAGCAATGGCAAAGTCGACAAGAAAGCGTTGCCGTCACCAGGTTCGTCCCAACAGTCGTCAACCACGTACGTCGCGGCCCAGCACAAGACCGAAATATTGCTAGCCGGTATATGGAAAACACTTCTGCAACTGGACCGCGTGGGTAGAGACGACAACTTCTTTGAGCTTGGGGGCAATTCCCTATTAGCGCAGAAAATGACGACCGAACTCCGGCGCAAGCATGTCGAACTAGCTGTTATCAAGTTATACCAGTATCCGGTACTAAAAGACCTTGCACACTTTATTGACGGAGGTCAACAGCCATTCCCAAAGGTCAATCACGCTTCGGGCGGCAACGTTGGGCAGTTAAACGATGATGTGGCGATAATTGGTATGGCCGGACGCTTTCCGGGTGCGAACACGCCGGAAGAGTTGTGGGAAAACCTGGCAAATGGGAAAGAATGCATCCGCTTTTTCGAGGAGGAAGAATTAGACCCTTCGATTCCGCTTGCAGAACGGCTCTCGCCCGATTACGTTCCCGCTAGAGGGATCATTGATAACGCAACAGATTTTGACGCTTCGTTTTTCGGCATCAATGCCAGGCAAGCCGAACTGATGGATCCCCAGCATCGAGTCTTCTTGGAGATATCATGGGAAGCCCTCGAAAATGCGGGGTACGTTCCCCAGAAATTTGAAGGTCGTATCGGCGTCTATGCCGGTTGCGCAAACAACACCTACTTCGCCAACAACGTATTGGCCAATCCCGCTGCGGTTGAACAAGCGGGTGGCATGCAAGTTTTGACAGCAAGCGACAAAGACTATATCGCCACAAAAACCGCATATCACTTGGACTTAAAGGGGCCGGCGGTCACCGTGCTTTCGGCATGCTCTACCTCGTTGCTAGCGGTTGCACAGGCGGTAGACAGCATACGACGGGGGCAATGTGAAATTGCGTTGGCTGGCGCGGCATCGATCACGAGCCCTATACACAGTGGACATATCTACGAGGAAGGTGCGATGTTGAGCAAGGACGGACATTGCCGACCTTTCGACGATAATGCCCAGGGCACCTTGTTTTCAGACGGTGCGGCCGTTGTGGTACTCAAAAGCAAGAAGCAGGCTGAGCTTGATGGCGACACAATATTCGCTGTAATTAGGGGTGTAGGCGTGAGCAATGATGGGGGCGGGAAAGCAAGTTTCACGGCACCAAGCGCAACAGGACAGGCCAATTGTATCCGCATGGCTATAGACGATGCTCGCGTAAATCCGGCTGACATTTCCTATATCGAGACGCATGGCACGGCTACCCCATTGGGGGACCCGATCGAAATCGAAGGCCTTAAACTTGCTTTCGGTCCACAATTAGAAAATCAATATTGCAAAATTGGTTCCATCAAAAGCAACCTTGGCCATCTTACCCATGCAGCAGGTGTGGCGGGCCTGATTAAGACAGCCTTGTCGCTGCACTATCGAAAACTAGTACCATCAATCAATTTCAAAAGCCCTAACCCGAATATTAATTTCGTCAACAGCCCCTTTGTCGTAAACGATAAATTAGCGGACTGGGAGCCCCGTGAGGGCAAATGGATAGCCGGCGTAAGTTCCTTCGGTGTGGGCGGCACCAACGTGCACGTGATCGTAAATGCGCACGAACCTCATGCGGCAAACCCAGTAGCGGAACAAACCGCGGCCAGACGAGGGTCGCACTGGCATATCGCTACACTTTCGGCCCGAAGCGAAAAATCCTTGGAACGTTACGTACAGAACCTGGTGGCGTACTTGGACCGAAATCCCTCATGCAATATAGGCGAGATTGCTTATACGTTACAAGAGCGTCGACAGGGTTTTGAATACCGCCAGGCTTACGTGGCCAGCGATATCGATGGGCTTCGCAGCGCCTTGATGACAAACTCCAAAAAACCGAGCATCGCTGGTAAACACAGCGGTATGATCGCGTTTATGTTTCCAGGGCAGGGATCGCAGTATGTAAACATGGGAAAGGAGTTGTATGAGCACGAACCTGTGTTTCGCCAGGCGGTCGACGATTGTGCATTATTGTTAGAAGGATTACTACAAGAAGATATTCGCGACACGATTTATGCGGATGCTTCTGACGATGATGCAAATGCGCGCTTAACCAATACTCAATATACTCAACCTGCGCTGTTCGTTACCGAATATGCGCTGGCCAAGTTGTGGATAAGCTGGGGTATCACACCGACGGCGTTTATTGGACACAGTATTGGTGAATTGGTGGCGGCACACCTCGCCGGCGTCTTTTCGCTGGCTGACGCGTTGAAGCTCGTAGCCGCTCGCGGCCGGCTTATCACAGCGCTACCTTCGGGCAGCATGCTTTCGATCAGAGCCCATGCGGAAAAAATACGTCAGATGCTGCCTCAAGGAATCAACCTGGCGGCAGTAAATGCCCCTTCGCTGTGCGTCGTGGCCGGCGACACCGCGCTTATACGCGATTTTAAATCCCAACTCGACAAGCAACAGCTTGCCAACAAGCTACTGGAAACCAGTCACGCCTTCCACTCCGAGATGATGGAACCCATCCTGGAGCCCTTAGCTAATGTTTTTGCGGACATCCAACTGCATATCCCCAATAAACCTATCGTATCAACCGTCACCGGTGTGTGGCTGACCGACGAGGAAGCAACGAGCGTTGCCTACTGGGTACAGCACGTTCAAGCCACTGTTCGGTTCTCTGATGCTTTGTTGTTTTTAGAAAAAGAGCTGTCACCGTTATTCCTCGAAATCGGGCCTGGTACGGTTCTGGCAACATTGGCGCGTCAGCACGGCGACAGTTTTGCTCGCCGAACCATCGAGGGGCTACGGAAATCAGGCGAACACAAACACCTGTACGGAACCGTCGGAAACGTGTGGTCGCTCGGTATCCAGCCTAACTGGAAAACTGTTAATCCCGGACAATGGAAACTCGTAGCACTTCCCCCGTACGCTTTCGATCGTCGACGGTATTGGTTGCCTGCAAAACCAGCATCTCAAAACGTCGTGACGTTCGCACCCGTCCTGGATTGCACTAGCACGTCGTCAACGACCACACCAACGCATGACGTACATTCTACTTCCCTTAATATGAATCGAAAAGATTTTCTTGTTGACAAACTAGTCACATTGCTGGCCGATGCCTCGGGCATTGAAATAGACCAGACCGCCACTAACACGAGCCTTATCGAGTTAGGATTCGACTCCCTGTTGCTCACCCAAGTCTCGCTACGCCTAAAGAGGGAGTTTGGAGTTCCCGTGACATTTAGGGGGCTTAGTGAAACTTATGACAACGTCCAATCGCTGGCCGAATACCTGGATAACGCTCTTCCGGCCGCTGCCTTCAACGAACCCGCGGCGTCCACACAACCAATCCAGCCCCCTCCAGTAGCCATTCAGGCCGATACACGTACCCAACCGCTACCAAGCGGATCTGACGCAATTAACCTCATTTCCCAACAAATCGCCCTGCTATCCCAGCAGATATCGATGATACAACAGGCAAATCCGCTTACGTCTCCGCCATCCCCCGAACCTTCGCTAGGAAAGCCGACGCACACCAACGGTTTGACCCCAGCCGAAGCGACCGAACTCAAAAAACCCTTTGGCGCAACGGCACGCATCGACAGAAACATTTCAGCCCTAACGGATAGCCAACGCGTTTATCTGAATCGTCTAATTGACCAATACACTGAGAAAACCGGGAAAAGCAAATCGTTCACACAGCAGCACCGTGCACACATGGCCGACCCTCGGGTAGTTTCTGGCTTTAAGCCCGAAACAAAGGAGATGGTCTATTCCATTGTCGTCAATCGATCCAAGGGATGCCGTTTATGGGATATTGATGGCAATGAATACATCGATGTACTGAACGGGTTTGGTTCAAATTTCCTGGGGTATCAGCCCGATTTTATCAAAAAGGCGCTGATCGAACAGATCGAGGACGGATACGAAATCGGCCCGCAGCACGAGAAATCCGGAGCAGTTGCCAACCTGGTTTGCGAGCTCACAGGATTTGATCGTGTGGGGCTGTGCAATACAGGTTCGGAAGCCGTACTCGGTGCGATGCGTATTGCTCGTACGGTGACGGGGCGGTCGACCATCGTCGCGTTCACCAATTCGTATCACGGCATCATGGACGAGGTGATTGCCCGCGGAACGAAAAAGCTAAAAACTTATCCTGCGGCGCCCGGCATCCTTCCTGAAGCCGTGCAAAACATGCTCATCCTCGATTATGGTACCGAAGAGTCGATGCGGATAATCCGAGAGCGGGCAAACGAGCTCGCCGCCGTTCTTGTCGAACCCATACAAAGCCGGAGACCCGAGTTTGTACCTGTCGATTTTCTTAGGGAATTGCGTGCGGTAACTGAGCAGGCAGGGACCACCCTAATATTCGATGAAGTCATTTCCGGATTCCGTTTTCACCCCCGTGGTGCGCAGGGGCTATTTAATATAAAAGCAGACATTGCAACATACGGTAAAGTCGCCGGCGCCGGTATATCAGTCGGCATTATTGCCGGAAAAAAACACTATATGGACGCACTAGATGGCGGATTTTGGCAGTATGGCGATGATTCTATTCCCGAAGCCGGCGTTACCTACTTCGCAGGCACCTTCGTTCGGCACCCCCTAGCTTTAGCTACTACGCTAGCATCATTGGAATACCTGAAAGAGCAAGGTCCCCAATTACAGGAAACTGTCAACGCACGAACAAAAACATTGGTCGATAGGCTGAATAGCGTATGTGAGCGATACCGTACCCCGTTGTTCATCGCCCACTTTGGATCGCTATGGAAAGTCAAGTACCACGAAGAATACCCTTACAGCGAATTGCTGTTTACCGCGATGCGCCTTCGGGGCATCCATATACAGGATGGTTTTCCTTGCTTTCTCACCACCGTGCACACGGATGAAGATGTTGCCCGTATAGCCGAAGCCTTTGAGACTAGTGTCGAAGAGCTGGTCCAAGCTGGATTTATTCCCACCGCGGCCGCCCCCACCAAAAACGGATCGGCGATCGTTTCCAAAAACGCGACTAACATGCAGCCTCCCGTGCCGAACGCCCGTTTAGGAAAGGATAGCGAGGGGAACCCTGCTTGGTTTGTAGAAGATGAAAACAATGCAGGCCGCTACCTGCAGGTACAACTTTAGCCTTTTGATTAACCTCCCATGGAAATCTCCTTAACGACCCCACGCCTAATTTCAGTTGATTTTGATCCATTTGCGCAAGGTGTAATTGAGAAAACCGTTCGTCTCACCGAATCGCAAACGGAAATCTGGACATCTTGCCTTATCGGTGGCATGGAGGCCAACTGCGCCTATAATGAATCCATCTCCTTGGTACTTCAGGGCGCTTTCTCACTAGACGCCATGTCTCGGGCACTGGAAGATGTTGTGACGCGGCACGAAGCGCTGCGGTCTACCATCAGCGCGGACGGTGAAAATATGTGTATCCATGCCGACGCGAACTTCCTCCTTCATATCGATGATCTATCTAAATACGAGGAATCAGCACAAAATACTTGGCTCGACAGATATGCAACAGACGACGCCGAAAAGCCGTTTAATTTGAAGGATGGCCCCCTTTTTAGAGCTGCTATATTTAAGTTGGACGAGTATAAGCACCACGTACGGTTAACCGCGCATCATATAGTCTGCGATGGGTGGTCGTTTGGCATCATTCTCGAAGACCTCGCAGCACTTTATTCAGCTCATGCACAATCCATTAAACCCAATATGGAAGCCCCTACTGGCTTCGCGGACTATGTCAACTACCTAACGGAATTCGGCGCGAGCGACGAATACAAACAGACCGAGAACTATTGGGTCGGCCAATACACGAAACCGTACTCCACTATCGAAATACCGATTGATTTCCCACGGCCGCCGCAGCGCACCTACCAGAGCGACCGTGTCGATTTTTTGCTCGACAAAACGTTGGTAGAAAGCCTCTCTTCGATGGGAAAAGCGCATAATGCGAGTTTGGTGACCGTCCTGCTGACGGCTTTTGAAGCCTACATGCATCGCCTGTCGGCGCAAGAGGACATCGTCATCGGCCTTGCGGCATCTGGACAACTCGCATCGGGACACCCTAACCTGGTTGGTCATTGCGTACACCTGTTGCCGATAAGAAGCACACCGTCGGGAAACGTCCCGTATGCCGACTATCTCCGGCGCAGAGCGGGAGAAATCATGGATGCCTACGACCATCAACAGCTGACACTGGGGAAACTACTGCAAAAAATACAGGTAGACCGCGACAGTTCACAAATCCCTTTGACACCTTTTGTCTTTAATGTCGACATAAGCATGGGCGAACAGCTGTCATTCCACGGTTTGACGCACGAACTCATTTTCAACCCACGGCGATATGAAAACTTCGAAATCTTCTTGAACGTCACGCGCGCACACGGTTCACTCGTTTTGGAATGGTCGTACAATACGCAATTGTTTAAACGCAGCAGCATCGAGCGGATGACACGCGAGTTTGAGGCCTTATTGTATAGCATTGCCGATTCCCCCGCGCAGCGACTCGCTTCGCTGAATATCCTCACTTCCCAAACGCGGACGCAACTCGAAAAGTGGAACGAAACGCACATAGATTTTGGTGACGAGCAAAGTTTCGTGGAACTGTTTGAGCGAACTGCAAAACAACACCCTGACCGGATCGCGGTAACGTTTGGTAGTCGACAACTCACATACACCGAGCTCGACACACGGAGCAACCAGTTTGCACACGCGTTAATTCAGGAAGGAGTCTGCAAAGGAGACAAAATCGGAATAGTTTTAAAACGCTCGGAGAACCTGATCGTAGCGCTGCTGGCCGTAATGAAAGCCGGAGCAATTTACCTTCCATTCGACCCTAGTCATCCGATAGCCCGCGTGTCGTCCATTCTTGACGAAGTGGAGGCCACTTACTTATTGACATCCCACGACTATCCCGGCATACACACGAAAAAAGTTCGCGAATGCTATGTAGAAGACCTCCTTACTAACCATTCGCAATTGAGTATGGAAAAACCTTCCGTAACCATCAGCCGGGGCGATTTGATTTATATCCTTCACACCTCGGGATCGACCGGAAAACCCAAAGGTGCGCAAATTACGCATGGCAACATCGTCAACTTTCTGAGGAGCATGGCAGTAAGCCCTGGTATAGAAGATTCGGACAAAGTGCTTGCTATCACACCCATTTCGTTCGATATGGCCGTGGTACTCTACCTGCCACTCATGTTGGGAGGTGAACTCGTTTTGGCAGACGAAGAGACTTCAAAGGACGGTCGCCTACTTTTTGAGCTGATCATCGAAAAACGCATCAGCTGGATGATAGCCACACCCTCTACGTGGGAAATGATTCTGTCGATTGGGTGGGATAAGCCACTCAATTTGTTGGCCATCAGCGCCGGCGAAGCATTGAGTCCGAAACTCGCCCAACAGCTCTTACAACGGTGTAGTTCCCTATGGAACGGCTATGGACCTACGGAGACGACGGTAATGGTACTGATGAAAAAAATCGTATCGCACGAGCTATCGATAACATTGGGAAAACCCCTCCCAAATACGCAAATTTATATTCTAGACCAATACGGCAATCAAGTCCCTCCGGGACACCCCGGAGAAATATATATTGCCGGCTCAAACGTGGGTGCCGGATATTACAACCAGCCCGAACTCACGCGCTACCATTTTATTAGCAACCCCTTCTCGGCCGACCCAAACACCCTTATGTATCGTACGGGAGATCTCGGTATGTTTGATGAAGACGGTGACATCCAATACCTTGGCCGGATAGACAACCAAGTAAAAATCCGCGGACACCGAATCGAACTGGGTGAAATTGAGCATGCACTTATCAATCAATCGGGTGTTAAAGACGCTGTCGTTATGGCCGTCGAAGATCATAAAGGTGACAAAACCCTTGTTGCTTATCTCGTGCCAGATGCAGAGGACGCCACAGGTTGGAAAGACCGATGGGAAGATCTGTACGAGTTGGGTATAAAAAGTGAAGAAGACAAACCCTTAGAAGAACAGAACCTAGACATTGCTATTATTTCACAGTACTACAACAGCGGTGAAATCGAAGAGCAAGGAGCCGAATGGACGAATGAGGGACTAAAGCGCATCAAGGCCCTAAAGGCAAAGAAAATCATCGAATTAGGAACTGGAGGAGGGCACCTTCTCTTAGCGATGGGTGCCGAGGTGGAAGAATATGTGGCTACTGACTACTCGGAGGTGGCGATAAGCAAGTTGAACGAAAAATTGGCTCTCCATCCTGAGAAATGGCAGCATGT
The DNA here is from genome assembly GCA_964423925.1 of uncultured Sphingobacteriaceae bacterium. Classification (GTDB taxonomy): domain Bacteria; phylum Bacteroidota; class Bacteroidia; order Sphingobacteriales; family Sphingobacteriaceae; genus CAYRGQ01. Next base: position 29,272 of record CAYRGQ010000014.1, read on the forward strand.
TAAAGCCTATACGGCACTGGCAGATGATTTTTCCGGTATCGCTCCGAACGCCTACGACCTCGTTTTTTTACATGGCGTCGCCCAGTATTTCCCGAGCCTGCGATACTTACAAAAAGTAATTGAAAACGCCACATACGCGTTGAAAGATGGGGGTTGTATCTACATCGGAGATATGCAAACCGAAGGTGCTATATCGATGCATTTCTATCTCGACCAGCTCGATATAACCAACGACAATACTACCGTAGAAGAGTTTCGGCAGATTACGGAATTACGCATCAAGAAAGAAGAAGAACTAAGCGTTGATCCCGGATTTTTCTACCAATTACCCTCCGTTATCCCGGCCATATCGAGCGTAGATGTTCAAATTCGTGGTGGTAACTACCTTAATGAAGGAACCAAATGCCATTACGATATTTGGCTTTATGTGGGTAGTTCTGCACCAAAGACAGCTCCTAATGCTGTCGAGTTATACTGGAGTTCAACAAGTTCCATACAATGGATACATTCAGAATTACAACGTCACGGCAGACAAGTTGTCTCCGTCAAGGACATCCCCAATAGGCGGTTGAGTCGTGATTTCGAGTTACTACAGCTAATTAACCAAGCGAATAGGGATGTAACTATTGGCGAACTAAAACAACGGATGCAATCGGTTGGGCCTTCGGGTATCAACCCCTCCGATTTATGGACATTGGGTCAACAAGCCGGCTATACGACCCACGTCCGCTGGGCGACCGATGGATCGGACGGAAATATCGAAGCCGTATTCATTCCCTTTGATTTGAACGCTCTTCCCGAACCGCCCTCAAGTGAACTAAGGTCGACCGCCGCAAGCAATAGGCACGACGAGGATATCCGACAATTGGAACTCCCCGAGCACCAATTGAAAAAATGGAAAAAGGCCGTGCAAGCCAAGTTGCCGGAATATATGGTCCCGACAAGATATATTGCTCTGAATAGGTTTCCTCTTTCAGTCAACGGAAAAATCGATAGGAAAAGGCTTCCTCAACCAGCAACTATCACCGAAACTCCCGGTTCTGAGACGCATAAAACCCCGTCGACTGCAACCGAAAAAATAATCCACAACATCTGGTCAAGATTTTTGGAGATTGACGAGATTAGCGTAACACAAAATTTCTTCGAACTAGGTGGTCATTCACTCATTGCTGTTAAAATCATGCTCGAAATCGAAAAAACCACGGGGTCTCGGCTTCCGATTTCGTCGCTGTTTGAGCATTCCACGATTGAAAAATTAGCGCGGGTGATCGATAATAATGCTGAGCCCATGTCGTGGGACTGCGTGATCCCGATCCGAACAGCGGGCAGCAAACCACCCTTGTACATCATCCACGGGGCATTACTGGATATATTATATGTTAGAAACCTTCTTCCTCATTTAGACCCCGACCAACCACTGTACGGTATCCAAGGGATGGGCCTAAGTGGAAAAAGTAAACCGGCCAAGCGGGTCGAGGATATTGCCGCACACTACTCGTCAGAGGTACTCTCCTACACACCCCGAGGCCCCATTGCATTGGCTGGCTATTCCTCAGGTGGTATTATTGCATTCGAAATGGCCAAACAATTAACAAATCAAGGACTCGACGTATGCTTCGTTGGTTTGCTTGACACCTACACCCCGACACCACGTTATGGGCTCAGATCGAATATCGATTTCTGGACCATACTTTTAAAGGAAGCAGGCATTCAATACGGAAAAATGCGGACCTTTTTGTTCGTTCTTTATTCAGCCCTTGCTAAAGTGTCTACTAGAATAGCCCACTATCTAAGTAAAAAGAAAACGCTGAATGCGTTTATGTCTGATTACCAAAAATTCGAAGCACAAGTAATACATTTCGTGGCCCACAAAAATTACCAGCTTGCTCCATTTAAAGTCGAAACTTTTCTATTCAAAAGCATAGACGAGAAAAAATACGGAGACACGAATGGATGGCCCGCATACGTCTCGAACGAACTCCTACGGACCATCCACATTTCCGGATCTCACGTGAACATGTTCAAACCTAGTCAGGTAGAGGGCACAGCTAAAGCCCTCCAAAAGGCGCTAGGGGTAGCCAGCGAGCTGCACCGAACAAAAGCAAACAGCCTTAAAGCAAGCCATTCACTATAAAATGAAGCCGGGAATTAATGTAGTTAATAAACAAATGAATAACCTCCTTGACAGTTTAACTTAGCTTTCATTCAACCAATAAGCTATAAGACAAAAATTAAGAAAGTAATGGGGACAATGATTGAACAGAGAAGGGATGAACGAGCTCCCTCCGAGGGTTGTCACACCGGCCCATCGGATCCCACGGTATTGGATCTCATAAATACAGTATTAGTTACCTTCCCTCAGTCTATCGCCGTAACAGACGGAACTTACGCTTTTACCTATGAGCAGCTCGACATAGCGTCAAATAATATAGCTTACGCTCTTATTGAAAAAGGCCTAACAAAAGGTGAGTATGTTGCCCTCTTTCTTGACAAGTCGATCAACACGATTGCAGCGATTCTGGGTGTCTTAAAGGCTGGTGGCGTTTATGTGCCTGTAGACGTCAAATATCCAGAGAATCGGGTCAAATACATGCTTTCAGACACCCGGGCCCGATATTTAATCACCCAGAACGACCTCTATACGAAAGCACTAAGCTTGAGAAATGAGATAAACGACGTGCTTATTGTCGAGAATCTCATCAAAACACACGCGACCCAAAAAATACCGCTCAAACCCGAACCCCATGATCTGGCATATGTGATCTATACGTCGGGTAGCACCGGCACACCTAAAGGTGTTTTGATCCAGCACCTTGCACTATCGCGTTATATACTAAAGCAGTCGGCTTTTCTTGGGATTATCCCAGAAGATCGTATCCTTCAGTTTTCAAATTATAGTTTCGATGCGTCTGTTGAGCAGATTTTTCTTGCGCTCTGCAATGGAGCAACACTCGTCATTCCCGTACAGGACGTTTTGATGGATAGCGATGCATTTGTCGCATTCATCAATACGCAGGCTGTCACCCACATCCACGCCACCCCTGCTTTTTTAGAATTTATCCCGGTTCAACGTTACCCCACCCTTAAACGAATTATCTCGGCTGGAGAGCGATGCAACCCCAAATTAGCGCAGGCGTGGAGCGCGCATGTCGATTTCATCAATAAATATGGCCCTACAGAGTCAACCATTTCCACACACGAATATCGATACCCTCATTCTGGAGACCTAGTGACACAAGTTCCGATCGGGCGTCCATTGCCCGGCATTGTCCAACGTATACTGACCCCTGAAGGCAAGTCGGTCAAAATTGGCGAAATTGGAGAATTGTACCTCGGCGGAGATCAGTTAAGTCCCGGATATCTGAATCTGCCAGAAACAACCGCCCACCAATTCGTCGACATGGAGGGAGAACGCTTTTATCGGACGGGCGACCTGGTAAAGCTACATAGCGATGGCCTGCTCGAATATATGGGTAGAGCCGACGAACAGCTAAAAATTCGGGGGTACAGAGTCGAACCGGGAGAAATTGAGTATCATCTGGGCCGTCTCGATGGGGTTAAAAGAGGCTTGGTCGCGGTAAAAGAGGACAACGCAGGAATTCAAATTTTAGTGGCCTACGTTTTACAGGACGAGTCTACCGAAAAGTCAAACACTCTTTCTAAGGAAGTGATCACAAAATGGCGATCTGAGCTAGCGAGCAGCCTTCCTCCCCATATGGTGCCTAACGCGTGGATAAAACTACACCAGATACCGCTCACGCCCAATAAGAAAGTAGATCGCAATGCGCTTCCTCACCCGGTCGCATCAGAAATGGCGAGTATTAAAAGTGCTGCCTATTCACCAACACAGTTGTTGGTAGCGGAGACTTGGGCACAAGTACTTGGCGTGCCGAACGTCGCCTTACATGACAACTTCTTCGAACTCGGAGGACACTCGCTCTTAGCCATGAAGGCGTTGACGATTATTCGACGCATCAGCCATAAAAAAGCGCCCTTGTCGATGTTACTAAACAACCCGATTCTTGAGGACTTTGCCAAGGCTATCGACCAAAGTGCTGACGCAAGCATGGAGGCTTCGGTATACCCTCCGGATTCGGCTTCGAAAATCCAACATGGAAATACTGCGGATTATCGAATTCCGATGATTGCACCTCAAAAAGAGATTTGGCTATCGTGCCAGTTGGGTGATTCAGCGGCAAATTTAGCCTACAACGTGTCAGTAACGTTAGCTCTACGTGGTAATCTAGATATTAGCGCACTAAGCAAAGCCATCCAAAGCCTCGTATTACGCCACGAGGCGTTGCGTGCTTCGGTCGAAGACCAGAGTGAGTCGTTAGTCATATCGCCCGCAAGTGATGTGTCCTTGCAAGTGGTTTCATTTATTTCTGAAAGTTCCGATTCACAAAAATTGCAGCGATATGAGGCCTTTCTAAATGCACAAATGCGCACGGAATTTGATCTCAATAGTCCGCCCCTATTTAAGGCTTTCCTTCACAAATTTAGTGAAGAAGACCATCGCCTCACCATCATCACCCACCACATCATATGCGATGGCATCGCAATGCGGGTTTTGGTTCGTGATTTAGCAACGTTATATAATGCCCATGCCTATACCGTTCAACCAGCACTCGAGCCTGCACCGCAACTGTCGGAATTTGCACGTGAGCATATGGATTTTGAACGGTCTGACGCCTATCAATCGACGCTGCAATTTTGGTATGACCAACATCGGGACTACGACACCGCCCTAGACTTGCCCATTGATTTTCCTCGGCCACCGGTGCGGACCTATGAATGCCTATCGATGAAACAACGCTTGGCTACCGGTACGCTGTCTCAATTGCAAAAATTAGCTTCCGGCGCAGGGATGAGTGTGGCTGCAGCCTTAACCGCCATCATGGAGGTCTTTTTATACCATCGAACCGGGCAACGTGATATTACTTTGGGTCTAACCACTGCCGGCCAATATGTATCTGGCTATGACGATCTCGTAGGGCATTGCGTAAATCTTCTGCCGCTTCGTACTCACGTGAACCCCGAGCTGACGTTCTCGCAATACCTATCTGAACGCAGAGATGGCATTTATGCGGCTTACGAAAACCAGCAACTGACGTTCAGTGAATTGCTTCGCCATTTAAAAATCCAACGTGATCGGGCACAAATTCCGCTGGTACCATTCGTTATGACGATACAGGCTGACAGTGGCCCATCTTCGACATTCGACGGTCTGGAATCAACTTGTACATCAAATCCCAGCACCAGCCAAACTTTTGAGCTATTCACTAGTTTCAATTTGGAGAAGAGTACCGACTCGATTACTATTCATTGGGCCTATAACAAACAGTTATTTGCTCCCGACACCATCACAAGAATGGGAGCAGAGCTGGCACTATTGATCGATACCGTCACCGCAAAGCCTTCCGTATCAATTGGGAAAAGCCTCCCACTTCCGCATCCCTTCCCAGAATTGGAACAATATACGTTTGAATATCCCAAAGGCGCCACCTTACTCGACTACATCGTCGACCGGGCTCAGCAGTTGCCGACGGCTACTGCCCTATGGTACGAGGGGATTGAAATGACGTATCGCGACTTGGACCACAAATCCAATCAGTTGGCAAATTACCTGCTTGAGAGAGGTGTAAAACGGAATGATTTGGTAATACTATGCGTGACGCCATCGCTTGAAATGGTCATCGCATTTCTTGCCATTTGGAAATCGGGAGCTACTTACGTCCCTATCGACCCCGAACTGCCCGCCGAGCGCCTGCGTCACATTGTCAATAAAACAGGTGCAAACACGGCTATCCTAAACAGTGAGACAAATAACCTCACCCAGCTTGTATCATTAGAAAACAACATAATCATAGATGAGCCCAGCTTAGTGGCATGGACCTTCCCTGCAGTACAACCTACCGAACGGCCAGCGCCTGGCGACGGCGCCTACGTGATCTACACGTCCGGATCTACTGGCAACCCGAAAGGCGTATTGATCGAACATGAGGCATTAGTGGACTATTACTTTGGACTATGCGAGCATGTACCGGCAGTACTCGAGTGCAAAGAATATATTCTCGGGTCGCCAATCTACACTGACCTCGGCAATACCATTCTCTATGGGTCACTTGTTAATGGCGGGCGGCTTCATCTCTTCCGGAAGGATACATTTAACGACCCGGACTACATTGGACGCTACTTTGCAGAAAATGACATTGACTTTCTCAAGATTGTACCCTCTCATTGGAATTACTTCTCGAAGCTAGGCATTGACATTGCACCTAAAAAGATTCTGATGCTCGGCGGGGAAGGCCTGCCCGCAAGCATTGTCAATGAGCTTCTACTCAACGGAAAGGAATGCATCGTCATCAACGAATATGGTCCTACGGAAACTACCATTGGCAAACTTCTTCACGTTGCCGAAAAGGATCGGATTTACGGAAGCGAAATCCCGATTGGAAAGCCGTACTCCAATTCCTCTACTTACGTACTCAATGAAAACTTAGGGCACTGCCCCATCGGCGTACCGGGCGAACTGTATATCGGTGGTGTCGGGCTAGCCGCTGGCTATCTCGGAGAGCCTGAACTCACCGCAAACTCCTTTTCTGAAATCACGGTTTCTGAAAACAAAACCTTGCGCCTGTACAAAACAGGCGATGTAGTGCGTTGGCTCCCAAACGGTGAAATCGAGTATCTCGGCCGCAGCGATCAGCAGGTTAAAATCAGAGGAAACCGCATCGAATTAGCGGAAATCGAAAGCCAAATAAGCCAACTCGAGAAGTTCGACCATTGCGCCGTACTCGCAATAGGAGACGAGTTACATGACAAACAGTTGGTTGCCTTCGTGGTTCCCAGAGCTGGCGTGCCCATTGATCAAGAAAGCTCAATTCAACAGCTTCGCGCTGTCTTGCCGGAATACATGGTCCCAAGACATTGGGTGACAGTAGACAGTATCCCGCTGAATGCAAACGGTAAAGCTGACAAAAAGCGTTTGGCAAAAAGTTTCTCCCCTCCAGAGAAATCCCGCGCTGAATACGTCGCTCCTGAGACGGAAACCCAATCCAAATTAGTCGGAATATGGTCTTCGTGCCTAAAGGTAGATAAGGAAATAAGCATTGTTGATGACTTTTTTGAACTCGGTGGACACTCGCTCATTGCCGTGCGCATCATGGGGCAAATACGACAACAGTTTCATGTTTCATTACCATTGGCAACGCTGTTTGAACATGTTACGATTGAGAAACTTGCAAAAGTTGTCGATGGAGAAGTAGCACCATTACAATGGGATTGTGTCATCCCCATTCGAAAATCAGGGAGTAAGCCTCCACTTTTTATCGTTCATGGAGCGTTACTTGACGTAATGTACGCCCGGCTAGCGCTTCCCCATCTTGATCCTGATCAGCCCCTATATGGCATACAGGGGATGGGGCTCAGTGGGAAGAGTTCACCGGCCGAAACTATTGAGGAGATCGCCGCACACTATGTCACAGAGTTGTTAAGGCACGTACCAGACGGACCTTATGCCATCGCTGGCTACTCTTCTGGAGGACTAATCGCATTCGAAATGGTGAACCAATTAAAGAAAATGGGACGCCAAGTTTACTTCTTAGGATTATTTGATACGTATGCTACAAACAACTATCGAAGCCTGGCTGGCACCATTCATTTATGGCGTTTAATTCTAGCAGAGTCATTTTACCAATATGGACGCAAAACAACCTATAAGTACCTGCGTATGTACGCGATTGATAAGTATTTGATCAAGTATCTAACGAGAACAAAAAGCGAAAATTACAAGCACTCGTTTCCAGAGGACTTCTGGAAATTTAGAACACAATTAATTTACATTCTCGCGGTGCGAAAGTATACGCCCACGCCGTGCCATGTTGACGCCACATTATTTCAGAGTCCCAAGGTAAATTCTCCAAGTGATCAACTGAGCGCTACAAATGGCTGGTCGGCGTTCATTAAGGGACAACTAAGTATTATGCCCGTATCCAGTATACATGCGGAGATGTTTATTCCGCAGAACATTAAGGATTCAGCATCGAGGCTTCAAGAAGCCTTAACCAAGGCGTGGAAGAACTTCGTAGCAAAGGCGGGGACAGGCTAAGAAGCAACAATTCTGCGCTGAAACTTAAACCTATTAAACCTAGATAATATGGCGTATATCTTTTCTGTCGTCATAATCGGATTGTACTTGATCTTTATCTCGCGAGCTGCCAAGCAGTGGTTAGCGGTATTCTGGTCAAAAGGACTTGTATTCAAGTCGCTCTACGCCGTTTTTTTATTGCTACCAGGTCTGTTTCTGCATAATATGCTATCGAAAGAGCGCTTTATATATTATTGGGATTTGGCAGGCTATTGGAAGAAGGCTATTTTTTTCTCCGAGACATTCTTTGATCGCCCTGCCGCAGCACTACACGTCCTATATGATTCGATAAACTATGACGAATACAACCTGTTGCCAAACCTAATGCTAGCGCCAGTGAATAAAGTGTTAGGTCTTACCTTCGCCAATTACATATTCTCTATATACCTCGTTTACCTAATTCCACTTTCGCTGATCATTTCTAGTCTGTTTTTAAGAACTGTGCAAATCCAAAACGTATGGATTAAGCTTGGATTGCCTATTTCCTGCCTGCTTTTCACGCCCTTAGTAATTGCGATGCGATTTGGAATGTTAGATTTGATTGGCCTAATACCGATTTTTGTGGTGTTGCAAATATTGGTTAGTCAGGACTTTCTTGCAAAAAGAAACTATAAGACGGCATTGGTTATCGGGCTGTTGCTCACCCTACTCCTTTTTACCCGCAGATGGTATATTTTCTGGGTTGTAGCCTATTTCCCTGCTGTATTTATAGTCAATTTTAGCCGGGCCATAATTCTACGTAACACGCGCATCCTGCAAACCAGCTTAACCAACTTAGCTATAAGCGGAATAGTCGTCGCCGGCATCGTTCTACTCTTATTCAGACCGTACTTTGAAATGTCTGTATTAAAAGATTACAAGGACATCTATTCGGCTTACAGAAAAAGTACACTTCAAGAGCAAATCGCGAGTGTTATCTATTTTTATGGCAAGTTAATTCCAATTCTTACCATCGTCGGTGCAGTAATATTACTGACGTACAATTCGGTTTCGAAAAAGTTAATGATATTCCTACTGACGAGTACGGTACTGATAGCAATCCTATTCCTAAGGATAAACAATTTTGGAACCTTGCACCATTACTACCTTCTCGCACCACTGATCTGTGTGTCCTATTTACTTGGAGCAATAGTTACTAAACCGCCAATTAAAATACCGGCACTCGTCATTTTTGCAAGTGTACTGGCACTCAACTACATTTCGGTATTCATCGCTCCGCTTTCCCCAGATTCCAAACTGTATTCCACTTCCGGGGGAAGAGCACGAGTTAGGCACGATCTTCCAGAAGTTAATCGGATGACGGGCGATCTTGCTAATCTCCAAAAACAAGGCCACTCGATCTATGTACTCGCAAGCTCACACGTGCTAAGCGACGAAATTATTAAAAACTCAAAGTTACCAGACCTATATGCGTTGCCAGCCGTAATGGAAACCCAACACGTCGATAAACGTGACAGATTTCCAATTGAGCTGTTCCTCGCCAATTATGTGATCGTCACGACACCTGCCCAGCTGCATTTGCTCCAAGAAGATCAGCAAGTCATATATTATCTCAACGAACAGATCCTCCACGGCACCCTTAAGCATCGCTACGAGACAATTAAGCAGTACAATCTAGATAAGGGTACCACCGCCTATTTGAAGAGGAGAATATCAGCGTTAGGCGTCCAGGAAGTGGCCGAAATCAGTGATTTCTTCCGGAAAAAATATCCTGATTACCCGTACATGTACACGATAGAGGAATACATGCCCCGCATTAAAGCGGCGATTCACGGCGGCGGTCATGGTAAGATAACGTTCGGAGAGCGTCGCCTACACATCAATCCAGGTGAAGAGACACCATCCACGGTTTCATTTGGGCTAGATGATACAAAGACCTATACCATCTCTTTCCATGCTGGCTTCGCAAACAGGGAGGAAATGAGTAAGACTTGTGACCTCAATCGAGATGCTGAGGTTTTTCTATCGATTTTTACTGATGGCGAGCTGCAAGATAAAGCGTATCTGACCCATCATCACGACTCTGCCTTCCATATAAATTTAGCCAACATCAAGAATTTGGAATTCCGAGTTGACAAAGGGGAAAATGAAGTTCATTGTGATTGGTTTGAGTTAACTGATTTTAAGATAACCCAACACTAGAATCTATGCAGCTATCCATCATTGTACCCATCTATAATGAAGAGCTAATAATTGAACAACTGCATGCACGGCTTACGAAGGCTCTGTGTCAAATCACCGACGATTACGAAATAATTTTTGTTAACGATGGTAGCAGGGACAGGTCTTCAGAAAAATTGAGGACGATTACCGCACAAGACCGCAAGGCTTTTTACATCAATTTTAGTCGAAATTTTGGTCATCAAATAGCTGTCAGTGCGGGATTGGACTACTGCTCTGGAGACGCTGTCGTCATTATAGATGGTGACCTGCAAGACCCTCCCGAATTAATTCCTGAGATGTTTAATAAGCACAAGGAAGGATTTGAGGTTGTATACGCCCGCCGGAGATCGCGGCAAGGGGAGTCATATTTTAAAAAGACGACCGCCAAGTTATTTTATCGTCTTTTTCGGAATTTCACAACGATAGACATCCCCCTAGATACGGGGGATTTCAGGCTGATTGACAAGAAAATCGTATCCTTTCTGCGGGAAATGCCCGAGCAAAACAAATTTCTACGGGGCCAAATCGCTTGGTTGGGCTTCAAGCAGGCGGCAGTCTTTTTCGACCGCGACAAGCGGCTGCACGGCCACTCAAATTACCCCTTAGGTAAAATGCTGAAATTAGCCATGGACGGCGTTACGAGTTTCTCTGACAAGCCATTGGCGTTCGTTACTCGATTGGGGTTTGTCATATCTGGCTTTTCATTCTTTATTATTCTCTACGCCATATTTTCACACTTTGTACTGAACCAAACAATTACCGGTTGGACATCCTTAATTGTCAGCTCGATGTTCATTGGAGGTGTACAGTTAATTTCCGTCGGCATCATAGGCGAATACATCAGCCGCATAAATCGAAATGTATTAAAAAGACCCTTATATATTGTTCAAGAGTCAAATATTAACAAGCACCACTCATCCTGACAAAACTAATAGCTCAGGATTCTTTCATACAAGGGAGCCGTAATCGATGCGATTACAGATTTAAGCACCCCCCGTATGTTGCTTCTGTGATCACGATCCGCGGAGTATAAAGCATTCTCATCTAAGACACTCTTTAAAACGCCCTTTAATACGTTCGGTCGTTGCATGGAGTACTCTCTCCAAACTGATGCGACAAAACGTTCATGTTAAGCTAAACACAAGGACATTTTCGCCAAAGTAGAATTCATTTTGTATTCAGCCGATTTTTCTTTTATTTTGTAGTGTTTTTACTACAAAGTAGCTGCGAACTGGCACGATACATATAAAATCCGCACGTGAAAATTAACTTAATTTTCTTCCTACTCCTCACTACAATCATTTGGGGTTCTTGCGACCAAGACGTCCTAGTCCGACCGATCGAAGTCACTCCTCCCAAAGCGGAGATACCCCAAGACGACGAAAGCGGTCGACCCGCCCCTCCTGCCCAACCGGTTATAGGCAAGTGGAATGATTTTACAGTTACTGGGCCATCGATAATTGACCAAGCTGGCGTCGACATGCAGGGCTATTGGCCTGACGGGAAAGTATCCGTAGTCGAAGATGCCAACACTGGTCGTTTCGCCCTTTATTGGGGAGAGAAGTACAGTTTTAGAACGGAAGGGGGGACACCATTCCCTGAAGATCACATTAATCAGCTCAAGCCATCCACGCGAGTATTTGGTACCGGGTTCAATACGATCCCCGGCTTTACGGATGGAGGAGCGTGGTTTATCGGTGTACACCTCCTGCAGGATGGACGGCTTGCTGGGTTCTTCCATGCCGAAAGCGGATGGGGAAGCCTCCAAGCATATAAAAGTATCGGCGTTGCCTATTCGTCAGATAATGGCCTTACTTGGACAAGGGGGGAAAAGATTCTTGCCGTCAATTATACGAAACCTGTCGAACCGCGCTGGAGCGGACTGGGAGACGCCTGTGTAGTCTACAACGAACAACGGAAACAATTCATTTGCTACTATTCGGCTTACATACAAGGCGAAGATTACAAAATCAGCATGGCCGTTTCAAACGACCCTGCCGGCGCACCTGGCACCTGGCGGAAGTGGGATGGTAAGGATTTTACCATCACCGGAAATAATCCGCAAACTGAAACTGGGGGAACAGACCATAAAATCGGTGGACTTTCGTCACGTGCTGGTGCAAACCCTTCCGTTATGTGGAATACCTTTTTGGATCGCTGGGTGATGGTGTATGCGGGCTGGGACGAAGTGATATACATGTCGTCAAGCAAAGACGGCATTACGTGGGAGCGGCCGATTGCTATAACGGATATCGATGAAGAAACCGCACGGTACCCTAACCTGATTGGTGAGACCGGCGATCTAGTAGGAGGTCGGGAGATCAAGATGTATTACGGTCGCAATCAAAATCAAGCCGGTGTAAGGCAGTTTGCTTATCGGGTCATTACTTACGAGGTGCCTGATTAAAAAATTTCTCATCATAATCTAAAAAAAAAGACGGAGCGACGCTTGGCCTGGCAAAGCCATGGTGTCATGCAGACAGCATAGCATCACTTGACAAACGCTCCAAATACCGTATAAAGACATTAAAACCACATATTAATAAGTAGACATTAAAAAACAACAATGAACGTGAGAAACAAACTGTTTTGCCTTTTTCTACTAGCAGCACCAGTATTAATATCCTGTGAAGAAGGAGAATTAGATCAAGTTGAAATCATTTATCCCGACACAGAATCTTCGGATGACGGCACTCAGGAATCCGAGAACGACAATCAACAACCCGGCAAAGGCGACGAAGATCCCACTCCTAATGACCCGGCTCTAGGAGGATCCGAAAATCCGCTTGGTGACTCGGAAAACCTTGGATCGAACCCAGGAAAAAACGGAGAACAAGCTCCCCCGCTAGTTTTAGGACCGGACCAAAGTGGAAGTCTAATTATTGATGGACAACAGACCAATTTCAAGGAAAACTCGATCATCACCATTACCGGCGGAACATACAACACCATTATTATCCGTAACCTGAGCGGCTCCAAGGGGCAACCCATTACCATTCGTAACAGCAATGCGGTGACAATAACCGGCAGTTTGAAAACAGAAAATTTGAACCATGTTGTTATTGCTGGAAACGGGAATCCAAACGTCAAGTATGGATTTGCTTTCCTAAATTTTCAGCACACTGCAATCGATATGGTGGGAGAAATAAACGGGGTGGTGATACAAAATATGCAGTTTAAGAACTCCAAGAATTATTACAGTATTCGAGGGTCAGGTACCAACCAAACCCAAGATTACACCGGGTCCGCCACGACCCGCTCAGAAGGCCTTAAAATCTTGCATTGTGAATTCGACAATGTAGGTCGCATTTCCTTCGGCGGCGATTTAGATAAGAACAAAAACATCGACAAGGGGCTGTTTAAGGATGTCGAAATTGCACACAATATATTTATCAATACCGACGCAGGTACCGTGTGTGAATTTCGAAATGTTGAGGACTACCATGTGCACCATAACACCGTCAATAATATCAACAAGAGTAACAACAACCATAACGGCGTTTTTTTCATGATCGGAAACGGTAAGTTCAACAACAACAAACTAACGAACTATCAAGGAAACGCCATCCGCATGTGGGCTTACTCACGTGGAAATTCACCCGCAACAGTTGAGATTAACCACAACGTATGCTATAATTCAAGAAAATACGGTGCATTCGAAATTCAAACCTTCGCACGTCATCTTGCACCGGGAAAAACAACCTTCATTAACGCTGCGGTATACAATAATACCGTCGGAAGGATGAACACCTCAAAGGACTGGACAGGGCAGCTACTAGACTTATACCCACTGCACGGTGGATCATTGACCTACCAGAATAATTTAGGATTCGATTTATTCAGCGACCGCCCCATTACAGACATGATTAACAAGATGAGTGACTCGCCCGTGAACCAAAAAAACAATCACTACGCGAAATCACAGGGCGAAGCAGTCAACAATACAACGGATTTCAAATCTAAAATATCAGGAATTGGTGCATACTGATAAACAGGGAGCGGTATCGTTTAAGTAGCCAGTCCCTGCTACATAAAACACACTTTGTGGCGTTTAGTGCGAATGGAGTATATCCACCGCTTACTTCCAAACTCCACAAAGTGTGTTTTTTTTATGTAGCAGATCGGCGCAACTTTGCCTAAGTTCGCCATGCTATCATCCACCTCGGCATCTGCCGTCCGGTAAAAAGAGCTCTCGCGAGCGCTATTCCCCTGGCTTACCTTTTATACGACTTGTTTTTGTAGCCTGCGCATCAGGATTTTCACGCTTCAACTACTATATTTGCCCTTGTTACACCACCGGACCACCGCACGTGGGATCACAATCCAGCGTGTTTGTAGACAGAACCCGCGGATGTGCCAGATTTATTACCATACCGAAAACTATAACCATGCCCCGTATCAGCGTCGTCATTCCAGTATATAATACCGAATCATATCTTGAAGAGGCTGTGCGCAGTATCATGGAACAGACTTACACCGATATTGAGATTATCATTATCGACGACGGATCGACCGACAACAGTCTTTCCATTGCCCACTCACTTGCACGTGAAGACAGCAGGATTTCAGTTTACTCACAGGAAAACCAAGGTCAGTCAGTAGCACGCAATCACGGGCTTAGTAAAGCGGGAGGCGACTACGTGTATTTCATGGATAGTGATGACCGACTCGCACCCACAACGTTCGCAACTTGTCACGAACGATTGGTGAGGGACCAGCTAGAAATTGTGTTTTTCAATGCATCCATCCAGCAAGATGACGCGAATGTCCGTATCGCATTTGACTACGAGCGGCCGCCGATAGACGACAACAAGGTTTTTACAGGCTGTTCCCTAGTTGACTATCTGATCGGCCGGGACAGCTATCGCTGTTCGGTGTGTTTATACATCGCGAAAAAATCCACGATCGAGCGGGCGGGGCTGTCTTTCTATCCGGGGATCATTCACGAAGACGAGTTATTTTCCGCCATCCTTTTTTTCAAAGCGCAGCGTATGGGATATATCAACCAGGAGTTTTTTTATCGACGTGTTCGTGCTGGCTCTACAATGCTGTCCAAGTTTAGCATGAAAAATATAAATGGCTATTTTACCGTTGCTAAAAAGCTGTCTGAGTATGCGCGCGAGGCGCCCCCCGAAGTGAGCGCAATCATCGCCAAATTGATTGGGTATTTTCTCAATCCAGCGGTTTATAATGCTTCCACCCTGCCTTTTGCGGCCCGTGTATCCGTATTCCGCATGTTAAAAAAATACGAGTTCCTTCGACTTATCCGACCTAAAAACCTGTTGGTTCTGGCTCTTCCCCAACTCATATCAATAAAGGGATTCTTCAAAGCGTTTCTGACCACCACTAATTAGGTGTTGCATCACAGAAAGCTACGCTTGTAATTTGTGGTTTGTGCAAACAAACAGGTCCATTACCCTCTCAATTGATTATCTCTACAAATACCGGAGTTTCGGTAACCTTTAATTTGAGCGAGCCATCCGTAATTCGCATCTGCTGCGCTCTCATGTTGTCTGACCCTGCCTGTGGGTGGTGGATCGTTACTTCAGATATGCCGGGTAACGCCAAGATATAGTCTTCCTCCCTAGCCGTTTGATCGGGTACCGTTAACACGTAAATTCTCTTGTCATCCAACGAGTAAACGTCCACAATGGGATCGTTGTTGATCGTTCCACTATAATAATAATCGCCCATTAGCTGTCGGGCTTGCAATAGGAAATCGGCTGCTGGTCGTCGGCGCATGGATTCTACCAAGCCGGATGAATTATACTGTGTTGGACTCTCCTTATTCACATCGTTCAGCATGTAAAAGAACACTCTGCTTATGCCCACTCGCGAATAGAGTAACGATGTCCTCAAAATCCAGTCGGCCTGCGTTTCAACCGTTGATTTCTTCCCAACTGGCAACGCCCGCATGATGCTCTTCTCATTCACGTCATATCCACATTCTGTCACCCAAACCTCGAGCCCGCCGGCCTGGGCGTTGCTCATATTGATGAATTCAGTCGCTATCCTCCCTGCACTGGAAAGTTCTGGGGCGATACCGTGGTTCTTCGTCAAGTCCGGATTGCTCCAGTATTGACCTTCTCGGACAGCAGCATATTCATGATAATTAATAACATCAAAACATAGCGTATAGCTCCCATCCTTAACGCGATTTTCTTTACACCATGCGATCATACGATTTACCCACTCGACATCGGGCGAGGCAATACCCGCCATTACTACCTTCATCGATGGATCTGCACTTTTCACACCAACACCTTCCCCAAGCGTCCCCATATGCCCGTCATAAAAAGCAGACAGTTGGGCTGCATACTCTTCCGGCGTTTGCTGTCCGTTGGGCCCCGCCCAATTTTTGTCTGGTTCATTACTACATTCGATGTACTCCAAGGTACCCATACCAATTTTTATGTCTGGTCTGTCTCCCCAAGTTACGGCCCTTACCAGTGAGGGATCCACGTCTTTATTGTTGCCATATCTAGCTGCAAATTGGAATCCAAGCTTTGCGAAATCAACATATGAGGCAGGGTCAAGCCTATTAGCACCTTTTGGGACCATTATGTAATCTCGTAGGCTGGCATATGCATTATTCGGATCAAATTCGTCGGGATAATATTTCGCCCTAAACCACCCTGCTATTATCTGAAGGCATGGCAGAGACAAGATACCGTGCTCTTTGTTTTTCGAATAGATTTCGTCGTAACTAAAGCGATAAAAGCCCTCCTTTTCTTCTACTCGTCCCCAATCAAGATACTGTCTAAATCCTGTAAAGCCCTTGATCAACTCAAATTTCTCCGAGTTAAATGTGGTTCCATTTGTATATTCCCAGTCAAATCCATTAACCCCTAACATGTTGCTAAATGGAATGCTTCCCACCTGAAGGGGCGTTTTGGGATCCTCGGTTATGACATTTTCCTCGTAGGTCAAGTTGTGGGTTCTGGAGGTTCTTTCTTTGGAACAGTTTGAGCAATTCATTCCAGCCATTAGGAGACAAAGGGAAAATCGCAAATAGAATATATGACTCTTCATCGGTTAAAGATTTGACCATGTATGGAAATCAAAGGCCGGCATTTTTCACCAGGCACCCAGCATTGTTTCAAACATCAAGGTGGGGCTTAGGCTTAAGTTACCCCAAATAGACACCAAGGTTAATGCCTAATCTTAACGGCCACACATGCTATACGCTAGGGAAATAACATTAAGGCCGTTCAATCAAGTAAACGCTTCCAGATATTGTTTAGCAATTTACTAATTTACGTCCATTCACCGAAAATAACACTACGAATTTTACGTCAAATGGGTATCGTAGGTCTCTATCAATTGTTCGGCAGCATTCTTCCATGTAAACTTCTTCGCGCGCTTTAGCCCCCTTTCAATCAAGTTCGCCTGCCTTTCATTGCTACCGGCTAACACCGAAATTGCTTCAGCCATCTGAACGATGTCCAATGGATCGACTAAATGCGCCGCGCCACCCGCGACCTCAGGCATCGATGAAGTATTAGATGTGATTACAGGCGCACCACAGGCCATTGCTTCTAAAATGGGTAGGCCAAAACTTTCACGAAGGGACGGATACAAAAATAAACGAGCGGCGTTATAAACTAAGGGCATATCCGACGCTGGAATATATCCAGGGAATACGAACTGACCAAAGTATTGCTCGTCGCCTACCTCACGCAGAAATTCCCATAGCGTATTCCGGTCGTAGTCGAGGATAACTAACGGTAGTGCAGAATCAGCACCTTTCACATAGCGCAAATAGGCTTGGATTGTATTTCGTGTATTCTTTTTAGGCGCGGTATTTCCCAGAAAAAGTATGAAATCCTTCGGCAATGCTTTCTTGGCCCTAAACGCCTCTACATGACCTTTTTCATAATCTGTGTTAAACCGATGACTTATGGCATTGTAAATGACGCGGACCTTTTCATCCGGGACATTGAGCCTTTCGACAATGGCGCGCTTTTCAAATTCCGACACCGTAATGATAGTATCAGCCCTTTTTATAAGCGTGGGCACGACAGTACGTCGATAAATATTACCGAAGTTCTGATAAGCTGTACCCCGCATGTTAAGCTTTTCGAGGTAAATGATGTCGTGCAACGTCAAAACCAATGGAACATGCGGAAAAAGAGTAGACGTATTACAAGTGGAATGTAGCAGATCCAAGTGCATTCTACGGCTTGCTATAGGAAACACAACCTGCTCCCACAATGGATAGGGCCATGCTCCCAACTCTTTCACGAGCATATTTGGCTGCGACGATACACACCGATCTTGATCTCGCTTCACAAACACTACATATTCGTGGTTTGTATCAGCCTGCTGCAGTTCACGTATCAATTCCAGCGCGACCACTTCCATCCCATGTTTTTTCGGACGAAATAATCGTTGCACTTCTATCCCAATTCGCTTTTTTGCCCCCCTATTTGTTAACATATGATTAGCCATTGTCCCCTTTATAGTAATGTTCCGTCGCCACCGAGATCCGGTTTGCTTTTCGCGCACGCCACAATGCAATCAACTGCAGAAGTACAAATTTGGGTGCTCCCCATAGGGCGGTGACGACTTTTCGATCGGCTTTAAAATATTTCAGGCTGGCCATAAAATAGCCAACAAACACGGCCAATGCAAAACCCCAAGCGAATGTAAGGAAAGGATTTATGAAAAGGTTAACCACCGATAGTACCGTTGCACCACCCAGTAATAAAAAGAGTGGTGGACGCAATAACATCAGGCTGAATAAAAACTGATTTAGGTTGCGGCGGATCACCGAGCCCATAGACAATTTCAGGCCCAAGGATGCGAATCTAAACCATGTATTTATCCAACGTGATCGTTGATTCACTAATTGAGGGCTTCTAGAGGTCTTTTCATCATAGACTATTGCGTACTCCGCAAATGCAATCCTTTCACCTCGACTCAAGAGCCTATATTGCAGCACTTTATCAAAGCCCGCACCAGAGACCTGCCAGCTTTCCAGACACTGCCTATAGACGTCGGTACAAAACGCCATACCTGAGCCCGAGAGTGCAGCAGAGGAACCTGCTTCGAACAGTAATTTCCGGTCGACATACCGATAGTAGATGTCCCCTGCTTCGTCTAAGCGCGCATAACGCGTATCTAAATTCTTTGCTTTGCGTACACCTTGTACCGCCTTATATCCCTTGTCGAAAAACAAATTCAATTGGTTGAGATATTCGCCGTCCACCAAGTTGTCGCTATCAATTATAGTCAACACTTCATGCTGCCTCATAAAGTGGTTTATCGCATAGAAATGTGACTTGGTATTACTAGCCAAAACTTCCCCTGGCCTCAGCAAAATTACTTTTTCGCTATCGAAGGCCAGTCTTTCGATATTACAGTTATCCGCAACAATGTACACTAGGAAGTTTTCATAATTAAGATTTAGAATCGACTTTACCACCGCGGGCAGCTGATCGACCTGTTGATAGGCAGTAACGATAATCGCATAATCCCTAGCTGGATGATGCACCACAATTTTACTTTCAATTTCCTCCTTACTAAACCACCTCAATAGTTGTAAAAACAACGGCATGAGTAGGTGCAGCATGAAAAAAAAGTTAAAAGCCCACCAAATGTACATGAGTATCTCTTTCATTTCCATTTCAACCACGTATTTTTCTTACCCCAGTCAAGTCGATAACATCCTGTTGTCTGTATAAATTAAAAGCCACCGATAACTACCAGAGTTAATAAGTGCCAAGCACGATGAGTTGTCTTAAAGCTCATTTCGTTTCATTAAATTAACGGCATAATCACACGCCCTTGCCGTCAACGCCATATAAGTCAGTGAAGGGTTTTGGCAGGAAGACGACGTCATGCAGCTCCCGTCGGTAATAAAAACATTCTTTACCGCATGCATTTGATTGACTTTATTCAATACCGAGGTTTCGGGGTCATGCCCCATCCGCGCGGTGCCCATTTCATGCACTGTGCTGCCGCCCACTTTAGAGTAGTCGAACTTTTCAATATTGGTAAATCCCGCTTCACGCAACATTTCGGCACAACAATCGGAAATGTCTTCCCGCATCCTTCGCTCGTTTTCACCGAACGAAAAGCCGATGACTGGAACCGGCATTCCCCATTTATCACGTTTATCGGAATGTAGCGTTACGCGGTTTTCTGCATAAGGCAGACACTCGCCCCATCCCCCCATCCATACAAACCACGGTCCGGGCGATGTGAGCTCATCCTTGAAATCTGCTCCAAATCCAGGCAAATACCCCATTTTATTTTGCCAATTGAGCCGAAAACCCGTCCCTTGGATTTGATATCCTCGCGCGAAATTGACGTCCTTTTCCTCGCCTAGGTTCCGGAATCGAGGAACAAGGAAACCACACGGGCGGCGCCCCTTATAATAGACGTCCTTAAAACCTTCGTGGACACCGGACGCGCCAGCCGAAGAATGATGATCCATAAGGTTTCGGCCTACCTGTCCACTATCATTCCCCAAGCCGTATAGGAACCGAGAAGATTTAGAATTCAACAAGATAGCCGCTGTTGCGATCGTGGAAGCATTTAAAAAGATAACCTTACTGTAATATTCGAACGTTTCGTGGGTCTCGGTGTCAACTATGCGAACGCCGGATGCGCGATTAGAACTGTCGTCAAAAAGAATTTCAGTCACAAGTGAGAAAGGCCGTACTGTCAAATTACCGGTTTCCATCGCTTGTGGAATCGTAGCGCTATTACTACTAAAATAACCGCCGTAAGGACAACCACGCGAGCACAGATTTCGGTAGCGGCATGGCCCCCTGCCCTCCCAGCCTCGGGTCAGATTGGCTACACGGGCAATAGTGAGCGTACGATTAAACCTTGCTTTTACACTTTGTTCCAAGTGCTGTTCTATGCAATTTAACTCCATCGGTGGTAAAAATTCCCCGTCTGGAAGTTGTGGCAAACCTTCCGGGCGACCGCTCACGCCTATATACCGCTCTACGTAATTATACCAAGGGGCAATATCCTGGTAGCGGATTGGCCAATCCACAGCCACCCCCTCTTTAAGGTTGGCTTCAAAATCCAAGTCGCTCAGCCGATAACACTGTCGGCCCCAAACCAACGACCTACCCCCCACTTGATTGCCGCGAAACCATTGAAAGGGTTTCTGTTGAATGTAAGGTTGCTCTTTATCTTTTGCATAGAAAATTTCATTTCCTGCATCAAACCCTTGACTTTGGATAGGGTTCTCCCTTATCACGTCCTGAGAATTATAAAGACGAAGATCGAAATCCCAGGGATGCAGCATGGCTGTGGGGTAGTCGTCAATATGCGTCACATTACGCCCCCTGTCGAGAAGAAGCGTCTTCAATCCCTTCTTGCACAACTCCATGGCGGCCCAGCCCCCACTGATGCCCGATCCGATTACGATTGCGTCGTAAACGTGATTTTTTCCGATGTAGTCGTTGATGTACATATCACTAAATACGGCTTAATTATCTTATTCCGTCGTTTCTTTGGCTGGGTTATCGTCTGTCCAGGCTTCTATGGGGCTATCCGTATCAACCCGCCCCCCCAAATGCGCTTTAACAATTTCCAATGTCTTCGCTGTCACCACTTCCCAGCTATGCGATCGCGCCAGTGCTACCCGACCATTCACTCGATCGGGTTGCAAGTCATGCAAACTTTCTTCGATTTCGTGGATAAAATCAGCGCTATTGTCTGCTAAACGTACATAGGGCAAAAATATTTGCTCCATGAGCTGGGTACGAACCGCGACAACCGGTCGGCCCATCGCCAGATATTCATCAATTTTCAATGGATAGTTATCCATCGTGATGCTGTTGACGAGCTGCGGATTGATGCAGACATCAAAATGGCTCAAATAGGCCGGCACATCGGTCGTGTTTTTCTTCCCCAAAAAATAAACGTTGGGGAGTTTGTGCAATTCACTGCGCGCAAAAACTGCGTCCTGTCCACCAACCAAAACGAGGTTCCATTCCGGTCGCGAACGCGCGATGGTGAGTAACAATCCTATATCTAACCTGAACGCCACCAATGCCCCTACGTATCCGATTATCGGCTTAGACTGCAGGGATTTTAAATCTGATGGGCATTCATATTGCTTGGTGGAATCAAAAAGGGCGGTATCGCAGCCATTTCCGATATAGTAGCTATTCAGATTATAACGTTTCGCACGCTCCGTAAACCCGGGCGAATTACACAATACGAGATCGGATTTCCCCATTAGCAAGGGTTCTAATTTAGAACCATGCTTCTTCCAATATTGCATCGCAACGATATAGTCCCGGTCTAAATAAACGTTAAGCGCGGGTTTTAACAGCTCTTTCATATGAAAGGAGCGGTAAATATCCTTGTCGTTAATAAGTATGAACTGATCGAATCCCAAGTTCTTTAATACGCTCGTATATTCAGCTGACAAGCGTTTGTTGTTTTGAAGGTTGAAGTATGAAAAAATATCGGTATTGGGAATCCAATTGATAGACTCAATCAACGTTGTAGGATTCAAGACCCACATATTATCCGATATACGCATTACGCTTTTATCGGAGCGCTGACGAATTAATCGAATATGGTCGTTGACAAATTTGTCAGATCTTTTGAAGTAGAAGGTTCGCCTGTCGATAGGGGGATTTATATAGAGAACCCTATGCTGCTTCGCCAATTCCTTGGCAATATTGGTGGCAGTCGAATCCCGATCCGTTAAAATCCGCTGTAAGCTAAAAAAAACGAAATTTAGTTGGCTCATTTTGTAATCCAAGGGTTGTATGGCATGTTCACGTGTTACACTCTATTATTGTCGAAGCATGTCTCGAATTTTCAAAACACTCTTAAATTTCTGCATGGTTTGTCTAGACAAAAACCATAATGATATATAGGAACCAGCACCTACAGTGAAGCCAACTGCCACTACCAACAGGTCAGGCCAATAAGGGCTAAACGCATCCTTAAACATATAACTTATCAGACCACTTACCCCTGAAAAAACAATCGGGTAAGATATTTCAGACAAGAATGAAGATAGCTTCACTGGTGTTTGCCTGAACGCCCAATAGAGTGCGGGCACAAACGTGACGTAGTTCACAATGATGTAAGAGATGGCCACCCCAGTGACGCCCCACCTAATTCCGATGGCATATCCGATCACCGTCAGTATCGCATTCACCACGCCCAGAACGAAGTACTTCCTTGTCTGCCCCATCGTAATCAGTACGACCCCGCTCGTGCCACCCACGGGCTGAATAAACGCGGCCACGGCAAGCAGTTGAAAAATCACGCCGGCGGCAATCCACTGATCGCCCAAAACGAGCAGAATGACCTCGTCAACATATACGAACAAAAAGACTACGAGTGGCATGGAGAAAAATGCCAATAAAAAGACGTAATGCCTATAAAAATCACTATATCTTCCGGGCTGATCCTGTAAAGCCGAAAGCGCCGGCATCGCCACGGTGTTGAGCGGTCCCCTCAACTGTGTGATCGGAATCATCAAAAGCTGGTAAGACTTGCTATAAAGTCCTAATGCTACCGCCCCGATGTAGCGTCCGATAAGGATATTATCCAAGTTTCTTGCGAAATAGTTAACAAAGTCAAATCCGGTGATTCCAACGCCGAAACTTACAAGCTTTTTTACTTTTGGCAAATCAAATACCAAGCTGGGCCGCCAGTCACAACACGCCCAGGTAGCTACACAATTCACAAGGGTAAATGAAACGGTAATTCCTACAATAGCCCAATAATCAAACCCTGCCCACGCCATCCCTATCCCGACTAAAATACTCGTTGCCGTTGAAAAAATGGTAATGCCTGAGATCGTTTTAAATCTCATTTGCCTTTTCAGCAAGGCATTATGTTGCAAAGCTATGCAGCTAATCAGTATGCTTGCCGCATATGCCCACGTGATGCCCGACAATCGCGGCTCATTGTAGAACGCTACGATGACCGGTGCCATGAGCGCGATAAATCCAGCAATTCCAACTCCGATTAAAATATTGAACCAAAACAAGGTGCTTACTTGCTTTTGGGTGACGTTTTTATTTTGGATGACTGCAGAAGAAAAGCCCAGGTCCATAAAAATCGCTAGAAATCCTGTTATCGCGGTTACCATGGCCACCACTCCGAAACTTTCGGGCGCAACCATCCGCGCCATGATGGCCGTAGAAAGCATGCTCATACCAAACGACAAGAACTGAGCGACGACCGTACTGGCCCCCCCCTTCACAGAGCGTGCTTTAAGGTCCACGGTTAAATGCACCGTATCGAACCACTTTCTGCTGATATTTCTGAACTGAATCATTGCTTGACTTCGCCTATACCGTCGCCCACGCACGTTGTCCTTCCTCCAAGGGCACGCAGGGTAAATAATTCTCGGGTATATAATCGTACACAAGTGCGCGAGTACATCCTACTTCCGATGTACAGTATCCCACCACCGTTAATTCTCGTAGCAATAAAAAAAATGGCCTCCCCTGTAATTTATTCCAGACTTTTCTGATGAAGCCAGAGCTAATCCAGCGATCCCTATTCTCAAAGTGCTTTAATGCTCGCGTTCTATTCTCTAACGAGCATCCTACGAAGTCCCCCTGGAAATGCGATTTGCAATATTCTTCAACGGCTTCCAGACCAAGCAAGAATGTACGAGCCTCTTGCCGCGACAGGCCACGCCGGACCATCTCGACAATAAAATTCGCGACATTCGCATCGTTTGCACCGGGGCTTTGTGTTCGAGGAATTATCGTGTCCGCCAATTCCGCAATCAGCAATTTTTTTTCTTCCAATAGCGAATAATTTACAGGGCGGAACCTACCCCACCACCATTTCCCCACGACTATCAGAATGACTACGGAAAAAATAATGATCAATGCCCTCCTTCGATTCATATATTTCATCATTTAGGATGTCATTACTTTAGTATCGTCATTGCTGCGACTAAGCTCCCCATGATTGACCGTCTGTTCAATGGCTTTATAAATTGCAGCTACCGAATTAGTCCATGAATGAGTCGCCGCCAAAGCAATTCGCTGGTCGCGTAACGCTTCACAATCTTCATTCAAGGCCTGACGGATTAGACCTACGTATTCTTCCTTAGTTTTGGCGAGATAAACGACTTCAGAGAAAGCGTCCATCGCGTGGGTTTGCAGGGCGACCACAGGTTTACCCATAATAAGATATTCATCAATCTTCCGCGGATAGTTTCCGACCGTCAACGGTGTTAAAAATTGTGGGTTTATACAAACATGGAACGCATTTATATAGTTTGGGAGCTCCTTGCCGTCCTTCATGCCAACAAACACGACATTAGGCATATGGTGAAGTTCACTATGCCTAAATCCGTCATCTTCAGGCCCCACCAAAACCAACGTCCATTCCGGTAGCGACCGGGCAATATGGACCATAGCATCAATATCCAATCGGCTGCTATGCAGTACACCCACATAACCGACTATCTTCCCACTAATGCCTTCAAGATCCCGAGGATATTCGTACTCCGATAAGCTAAATAGGCGTTGGTCAAATCCTTGACCCACATAATAGGAACTTGGATTGTATTGCTTGCAATAGTTGGTGAGATACACAGAGTTCGCCACACACAGATCATTTCTGCGGATTAACTCCGGCTCAAGCTGCGCGGCGCGTTTGTTCCAGTATGGTGCCGCTAATATAAAATCGCGCGAATAATAGACGCTGACCGCTGGATCCAAGTACTCATTCAGATAAAAGCATTTCATGATCTCGTTGTCGTTGAACAGGATGAACTGATCGAAATCCAATTTCTTGAGGTACCGTTTAATCACCTTCGCAAACCGTTTATTGTTTAGGCGATTAATGGTATTAAATACGGCCCAAAGGTCTATCCAATTGACGGATTCAACAATGCAATCCGGATACAGTACCCAAAGGTTCTCGGTAACCTGAACAAGTCCATCTTCTTTTCCACCCACCACCCGCATACGATATTTCACCCGTGGATTATTTCTTTTGTAGATGGAAGTATAACGGTCCAACGGCGTATTGACGTAAAGGACTCGATTGCGCTTACTGATTTCGCGCGCGATATCTTTACAATTGCTGCCCAACGTGGTATCCCACGGTTGTTGGCCAACGATAACAACATTTTTCCCCTCCATCTTAAACGGCTATAATTGAAGTTAACTTTTATCAGCATTCCCACTTCCTGATCTCGTCCCGACCAAAAACCCCCAACCCAAGGCAATTAAACCTGGTATCAAAAAGATCTCGAAAGGCATAGGCAGTCAAAATTAAAGTTCACAATATGCGGTACGGAAAAAGAAGGCCATGAGCACCTACGAGCTTGACCCTAATTCGGTTTTCTCCATCCCTACACTATCGAATTTTCTTGAATTCAAAATTAAGCCCCAGGACATATACACGATCAGCGAGGATGGATAGCCATTGATCACTTCATTGCCATAACTACAGACAAAAATTCCCACCGTGCCTGCCGTCAGGGCAATTAGCTTGACGCGTAGCGCCTCGTCCCGAATATTCCAAACCAGCCCACAACACTTGCCGATGATAAACATATTGATCGCAAACCAAATTGTGAATCCTACGATTCCATACATCACCCATACTTTTACCCAGTAGCTGTCTGGCGGTATAGTTGATAAAACCTTATCGGAATTATAAATTAGACCATTCGACCCACTAACCCCTACCCCGCCTCCGAACGGCTTGTCAGCTAATATGGCGCGCAATCGCTGTTGATTTTCGAACCGCACGTTTAGGGAAGCATCTTCGGGGTTTAATGCTGACCGCAAACGCCGGATCTCGTAATAACTCTGCCCAATTGTGGTATATTTAAGAAACCCGACGAAACAGAGCATAAAGAAAGATCCAACAAGAAATATCTTAAACTTCCTGCTCAATAGTAGGGCCACTACCCCTCCACTTACTAAAGCAAATAGCGCTCCGCGCGTACCCGAGATTAACATGCCGTAGAGTAGGAGACCCGCTGCAATAAACAAAGAGATTCTTATCCATGGCTTGAATGGTCCCAATGCTAATATAAGGGCTATCAAACCGATATGAGCCTGGGACGCGCCAAACTGCCCCGCATCGCTATAAAACGAAAAAACACGCAATTGCCCAAATATCCGGTGAGTTGGTGATTCTGCTAGAAAAGCTTCCTCTGCAGCCGACACGCCTATAAAAAGTTGCTTGACCCCGTATAGTGTGCTAATGACCGACAGTACAATTATTACGACCAGGAATCGATTTAAGTCCTTTCGGGTGTTTAATAAAATAAAGGCCAGCGGTGCAATAAAGAGCCAATTCAGCAACGTGAATCGAACCTCATGTAGCCAGCCCATCAAACTCGCTCCCTCAGGATTCACTATTTGCAGTAGGTTGATAATTCCCCATACTCCAACCAGATAAACGTAGTCATTTTTAATACTGGACCAATCGTATTGTTGCGCTTTGAGCAGCATCACGGCCCAGGGGATAATCAGCAGTATGTCGGTCAGGTTTCCAAACTTGAAGGAATCGTAATGACGCAATAGAAAAATGACAAAAAAACAGTATATCACATACGACCAAAATCCAACTTTTGGATATCTGTAAACAACTAATATGTAGGTTATTGCACAAACCAACCCGATGATTAGTATAGGCAATATAGCCCCAAAGTGAGCAGTAAAATAGGCGACTCCCAAACATAAAAGTACCATCACCACGATGACACCTATGTTAAAGGGGGCATTTCTACTTCGGGTACCAGACGAAATGTTCATCGATTATATCGAAAATGATTTAAATGGTTTTCATCCGAACTACGCCTTATTGAGTATCCATCCCTTAAATCCCGGGTGATCACTCAAGAGTGTCAGGTATTCCTTGTTGTTGCGGGGCAAGGCTCGACCTGATTCGAATACGGCTATGCTGATCTGGGAAAACATCAACCATTCTTTGACATGGTTAATATTAGAAAAACTGCCGATATCTATTAATATCAAATCAAACTTCTCCTTTAAAAGATTAAAACCTCCAATCAGTTGATCACGATCCTGCACTTCCAATATCGAGGTGTTTTCCGCATTTCGCTGCAAATTCGTGATCAAGTCCTCGGCTTGAATTTCGCGCTCAATCAAAAAGCGCTCAAACTCCTGCGGAGATTCTTCCGGTTGCTTTTTGCCACTGGCATCCGACGTCTTCTCCCCTTCCTTGACCAATATGCTGACATCCTCACCTATAATCAACACCTTTTTGCCGGTGAGTGCGAAGGCATAGGCCAGGCTTCCGGTCACAAAGGATTTGCCCTCATGTTTGGTCAACCCAGTCACCCCGATGATTTTGGAGTTGTTTGCGAGCAATTCTTGCTGCAAGTCAAACCGCAAGGTCCGGAGTTGGTCTCGGTAGTTGGCAAAGGCGGCGTTTGTCGTCGACTCTTTCCAAATTTTCTGAATCGAGGTAGGCGAGCCATTCCTGGCCACCCGGCTTAATGTCGCTAAGTTTTTATGCTTTGTGGCATATTCAAGCTCTTCTGGCGATGAAATAGTACGGTCGAGCAAGCCCATCGCAAGTACGCCAAACAGACAAATCATCAGACTAGCTATGCCTGACATTCCGGTATAAATTAATTTCTTTGATGGCATCGGGCCACCTGGTGCCCCGAGCTCGACAATACGCATAGGCGTTTCAACACTGGAAACGTATCCTGCTTGATTAAACCGATTCAAGGCTTCCAAGTATGCGTTGGTCGCGAGTTCGGCATCGCGCTCATAGTTCTGCAAACCCGCATCTTTAGGCACCATAGCGCTGTATCTGCCACGCGCTGAAGCTAAATCGGACTCAATAGCGCCAATACTATTGCGAGCCATAGCTAACGAAATCTTAAGTTCCGCTAGTTGCTGTTGCAACATGGGTCTGTTCACCGCAGGGCCCGCAGTGGTACCGTTGACCACAGCCGACGCAACGATAGCCTTCCTTCGTTGTTGCAACGAGTCTACGACTCGCTTATCGGCGGGCGAGAAATTGTTGTCGATATAACGCCTGTTTGCTAATTCCAATTGCTGATCGAGCAAGACAATTTCATTGTGATAGCCCGAAATTTCAGCCGTCGATGTCCCGCCGTCGGCGCCGCTCAATTGTGCATTGATCGCAGCGATCGTGCCCTGAATCGACTCTATTTCGGCCAGTTTATCCGAGCGCTTGGCCTCCAGTGCGGCGATTTGAGAGTACAGCACACCGGATTGCGTACTAGAACTCAGGATTCCGCTACTGATTCGATAATCACGCAACGCAGCGTTCTTCTCCTGCATTATACGCTCTTTCTCCTTGACCAGGGAATCAAGGGTAGCTACCGACTGCAAATCACTGTCGCGCGTATTACTCTGGTAATCGTCGATGAACGCGGTGGCAAGATTATTCACCAAAAAAGCGGATAGATGGGGGTTCTCCGATACACCCCGAATGGTAATAAAATCACTTTCACCGTTCCGAAAGACGTTAAGGCTGCCCAATACGCTTCCATAGTCGTATCCCATCGAAGCAAGAATATCATACAATTGCAAACCATCTACTCCGTTTTCAGGGCTGTCGGATGGGCGGGTTTGCAGTCTTTGGAAGGCTTGGATGACC
This sequence comes from uncultured Sphingobacteriaceae bacterium, assembly GCA_964423925.1. GTDB lineage: Bacteria > Bacteroidota > Bacteroidia > Sphingobacteriales > Sphingobacteriaceae > CAYRGQ01. Next base: position 59,168 of record CAYRGQ010000014.1, read on the forward strand.
CGGCGACGTTCCTCATCAGACATTTCTTGCAGCATCCCACTTAGCGGTCGAAATCGTTCCTCAGGCACTAGTAAATCGTGGAGTATTAATTTGTAAGACACTGCATTAACCACCCGCTTCATCATCATCATTCCAATAATATTGGAATACAATTGACGCGACTGCGTATAGCTTACTCCCTGCAAGGTACCCATCCGCGCTGCCTCCGACACACCCGTTGAAATGTGAGCCTGCGCTGAATACGTATCGGGCAAATTTCGCACGAAATAATAGGTAGTGACTACAGCAAGAGATGGAATGAGTATAATCAGCCACCAATAGCGCCGCAGATATCTAAGTAGCTTTTTATAGTTTATCATTGTTTAATATCTTGTTCAATTAACACTTTCGATCGGTACACCTATAAGGGACTCCAACTCATCCTTAGCTACTAGAAAGCCTACTTCGGTATTAATCAAAGCCGAATTGGCCGAGGTGAGCGAGGAACGAGCGGCCGTATAGGTATCTAAATCCATTTCCCCCAGTTCGAAACTGCTTTGAATTCGTTCAAACTGCGCGCGAACATCCTGGACTTCTATCGTCCTATTTTTCAGCTCGCTGCTGAGTAAGATATAATTGTAATACTTCGCTTTGACCTCATTAGCCAAAGTCCTGTTGAAATCCTCAGTCTGTAATCGTGCCACCTCCAGCTGCCTCTTCGACTGCCTGATCTGAGATGGCATTGCGATCAGCGAGGCAAGGTTGACACCCACGCCTAGCTGGAAACCATTGAGCAAGTAGGGATCTAGGTCGCTAACGACCGCCCGCCCACGCTGCCGATAGAAATAAGAGGCATTAACACCATTCAAAAACGAAAGGCTGGATAGCGTCACATTTGATTTGGCAGACTTTTCTGTGACTTCCAGGATTTTTCGCTGCGCGTTGTGCTCCATGGCTAGAGCTACGATACGCTCCAATTTAGCGTGATCGATTTCGGCGATAATGGATTCCTGGGCCTGTGTCGATATCATGGCTACCAACAAGAGCCCAATCATAAACGTGCGTATGTGTGTCATTAGCATAATTCTATTGTGCTTTGTACGATTAGGAACATGTCGAGTAATTTGGTTATAGTAACCGTCTGGGTCGATAGATGCTTTTTCATTTACCCCAGCTCGAATCATTTCCAAACAAAAATATCCGTAAATTACCAGTATGTGGGATGTTTCGAGCACTATTGTTTCGGTTGTAGATTTTACACTACATGGCCCGGAACCGTCTCGGATGCCCCCCTTTGGCATCCCAATGACCACGCGTCATCCCACAGATATACGGATTGAATTTCAACCGATTGCAATGCAATAACACTTATCGTGCTTGCCCTGAACATATGGCCTTAGATCATGCCGCAAAGGCCTATTCATGCCGCCGGCCATCCGTACTTGATTGCCTTTTACATCCGGCAAAAAAGCATCTCGGTTAGCCAGATCATATCGCGATCATCATCAGCGTGAGCAACTATATTGTCCCCGATTGCTTGCCTTAGTATATAGTAGCGCTCGAAAACATTTGATACGTAATCAAAAGGACAGCGGGTCAAGCGCAATACGACGGACGACGCGGATGATCGTTGACAAATATTTCCTAAACCACGAATTAATTACCGGGCGCTCCCGCGATGAAAGCCGCGCTAAAACTGGACGGATGCTAAATTATAACACGTGGGGAAGAAGTCTCGGCTCGAGCCTACTTGGTCGAGTATCTTATTTGACGGTATAATGCATCTATTGCCATCCAGTAGTCTCGCAATATCAGCATAAGTGACGCCGGAAATAACCCGATATGGATTAGCAAAATCAACCATACCCAGGGCTGACTTAAGGAGGCAATGAGTAAAAGACTAACCGGGAAAAAAGCGTGGTAATAATCTAGCATGAGTACTTGGGTACTCCTATTTTCGGGTGTGACCATAATGATCGGTACGTTATTATAGCGTGTATAGCGAATCGCAACTAATATGCAATAACACAGCAATGCAACCCACATCGTCGGATAATTAATCATTGATAGCATGCCAAAGAAACAGGTCATTTCCACAACGAAAAGTACGATGGCGATTGGACGGAGGTAGTGGATCGGTATTTTAGTTGCAAACGTACTGATCCCCGTTTGAATGTCGTTTTTTCGATCGAGGACCTGATGCCAGAGAATACCTCTTACACCAAAGGCCAACGACCAAATGGCTAGAGTTAAAAACCAAAAGGGTTGCAGCGTAATCCCTAATGCGTGGCTAACCCCTGACACCATCAAAAGGGTCGGGAATAAGTGTACACCGGTAGCATCGCACAAAACGCCCAAAATGCCCTTGGATTTCCACCGGAAAGGCGGTACTGAATACAACGTAAACACCACCCATGTTGATGCAAAAAAGAAAACCGAACGCGAATCTGGCCACATTAAATATCCAACGTAGACGCCAAGAGCGATACACGTCCCTAGGGCCACCCAGCGCATTCGCGGCGACAAACTTAACATTCCGGTTTTCTTTCCGACGGCCCGGTCTTCTTCTAAATCGGTAAAATCATTAATCAAACTGACATAGGTAAATGAAATCGCCGTTGCCAACATATAAAACAGAATATGCCAAATTGCGTCTGCAATGGGTACTCCCCCAACCACAGCCGTAGCGTATCCCAACGCAGCGAACAAGGCCAACTTGTATTCCCACCATTCGGTTCCCCGCACCAATTTGACAAAAAACATGACCTTCTGTTTCATCTTACAACACTATGATTGCTACTTGGATTCGTTAGGACTATGAAACGCTGCTTTCCATCAACTGCCTTTGCCTCATCCCCAACCGATCGCGCAGCGAATTAAAACGATGACTAAATGCAGCCCCGAGTAGTTTGACCACCGTGATTAAACTATATGGGGCGTCGATTGACAGCGCTTCCTTGAAGGTATGATAAGCATACTGCACATCCCGATCCCGGACCAGGATATGCTTGCTGAATTCTACAACCCCTTCCACATATCGCCGCTCTAATATTTTCCTCTCGCTCGACGAGAGATAATCTGAATACCGATTCATAATTTCTTGGGTATCCTCGATGAGCAGCAGTTTCACCACTTCCGCGCGTTTACGTCCATCGAATATGTTTTGCCCGTCAACATCTTTGTACCATAATCGCTCCATCGTAAACGCCACTTTGCAAGGCCTTGTCAATATCATGTCCAAATAAAGCCCCCAGTCATCGCCGATGTTGAGATTTTCGTTCCACGGCGTTGCTATAGAGGATCTTCTCAGCAATGTTGATGAGGAAGGTGACGGACACGCTACCAAGTAAAGCTGTCGGAGCGCTGCACCTTCTATCGTAAACCATCCTTCGACTTCATTTTTGCGAAACGGCCTTAAGTAGGGATCTGACGTTAGAAAGTCTTGCCATCCTTCGTGGTAAGCAGATTTTTGGTTCCAGTTAGCAAACACGAAATCCGAGTTTGTACGGAGCAACGCCGCAACACATTTTTCCAAAAACAAGGGCTCCCAATAGTCGTCGGAGTCTAACGATGCAACCAGATCACCCTTTGCATGCAAAAGCCCGGTACTACGAGCTGAGGCCTGCCCCTCATTTCCCTGATATACGTATAACAGATCTTCTCTGTGGCGCAGTAACTCGGCAGTGTGATCGACAGAACCATCGTCGACGACGATCAATTGGATGGATTTATAAGTTTGCCGATTGACGCTTTCAATAGCGTTGACCACTTTCTCTGCGCGATTATACGTAGGAATTATTACCGTAACTAAAGGACCCGCCATCTTGCTTCAATTTGCGTAAGAAATTAATTTGTCAGCAAAAATGCGCTCCGGGCAAGCCGGTACGGTCTTGCGTATTGCTACCGTAGCCCGCTCCCCCATTTCCTTCCACCGAGCGCGATTTTGCCAAGCTCGCTCCAATGTTTCGTCTAAGGATTCGTCGTGCGCGTACCCAATAAAACCGGTCACCCCTTCCTCTAGAAACTCCTTGTTTCCTCCTACGTCCGTCGTGATTACCGGCCGGCCGGCCATCATCGCCTCCACAATGACGAGTGGCAAGCCCTCCGTTCTTGAGGGCATGATCAGCGCGTGCGAATGCGCCCAGAGGTCGTAGACGTTGTGGACCTGACCTGCAAAAGAAACGTTCGGGGTATCAAGCAACGTCGCCATTTCCTTTAAAACCTCCTCGTCCGGACCGCTACCTATTATAGAAACATGGATCGGCCTATTTTTCCACTTATCCTGACTTAAAACACGCAGTAACATATCCTGTCCCTTTTCGAGCGCGAATAATCGACCGATACAGCATAAACGAAAAACATCACTATTCTCGGGATAAGGAATGTATTCCGTGGGTTTGACTGGATTGAACACTACTTCCCCATTGTCAAATCGCACACCGAATTGCTCCTCAGTCAGACGCATATTGTGTTGTGACACAAAAAAGCAACGCTGGGCGCGCAGCAATACTTCGCGCATCTCGTTGCGATAGTACGTAGGAGGCCAATAAAAATCAACAGCTTTATGAGAAACAATGGTATAAGGAATACCTAAATCCATACACGCATAGGCGTACCCCAAACCATCGAAATTTATTCCTTGTGAGATCAGCACCAGCTTGGGACGATTTACTTTCAGGTAGTTCCTAAAGGTTATGGCATCGTACGACAAGGCAAATCCTGGCTTTCCCTTGTTTGGATTTATTCGGAATATCCGGAACAACTTCAAAACGATCTTCCAATACAATCGCACCAGGAATGGTTTACGAGGCGACGTTGTTATAGGCTGAACACCTTCTTTTATATGCCTAGCTATTTTGGGGTGATCTGCATCTACACGATGTTTACATAACACGATGGAATACCCGTCTTGCTGTAAGACTGACGCGGTTTTCGACCATAATTCTTCGCTACCACCCCAAGCGTCCATAATGGCAGTAGCCACAACGATAGTTCCTTTACTCATTTATTCAGTTAAATCGGTAATTTCAGATGTTTTCTTGCAGCATATCAATTCGGAATAGGTCGGCGTAAGCGCCATCTATACTGCTCAGTATATTAGGTTTACCCTCTTGTACGATGCGTCCCTCTGACAACACATAGACATAATCCGCATGTTTAACCGTCGAATAACGATGACTGATGACCAGAGCCCCACGATTGCCTAAGTTTGCTTTGATCGTATCGATCAACTTATGCTCCGACTGCGCATCTAGCGCACTGGTTGCCTCGTCGAAAACAAAAAACTGTGCGGGACTATAGAAGACCCGGGCAGTTGCGAGCTTCTGCCACTGACCTATACTCACTTCGCGCCCGCCGTCAAAAATCCTCCCCATCATCGTTTCATACCCATGCTCAAATTCCTTAATATAGTCATGGGCACCCGCCTGCTTTGCCGCCGTCTCGATATCGTCGTCGCAATGGACCGCCCGGTCTATATCCCCTAACCGGATGTTTTCGGCAGCGCTCACGTTGTATTTGCAGAAGTCTTGGAATACCACGCCTACTTGTCGTCTATATTCTGAAATCGAAAAGTTGCGTATGTCCGTATCATCTATGCGAATGGAACCGGCTGTCGGATCGTACAGCCTGGCAAGCAACTTTATTAGCGTGGACTTACCCGAGCCATTTAATCCCACAAGCGCAATTATCTGTCGTCTGGGTACCCGAAGACTCACCTCCTTCAATACCAAATGGTGATGATGCGGATAGCCAAAGCTAAGGTTGTCAACAATAAGCTGCGATTCATTATCTACCGGAATCGGTTCAGGATTTTCCGGATTGACCAATTGGCTTTTCAAATCAAATAAATCGAAGATATATTTCACATACAAGCTATTGGAATAAACGGCAGATATACCCGATATGATCGAATACAAGAAGCTGAAAACCATTGGAAAAATCACGAGGAAGATGCCCACGTCCCCTGCAGAAACCCGGCCTTCGACAACCCCTATTGTGATAAAATAGATGCACGCAAAAAAACCCAAACTGGCAATCGCGTTGAAAATCGATTCGGCTACTGTGCGCTGCCGGCTAATTTTCAAGCGCTCACCTACCAAGGTCGTTCGGATGGCGAAATACTTATTTTTAAAATACTCACCCAGATTATAGCTCCGGATTTCGCGCGCGGTTATTTCCGAGGTGATTAAGTGACCGAAATATCCTGCCTTTCGCTCCAAAGGAGTGTTCCTGATGCGAAGGGCGTTTTGCTTTTCAGAAAAATAAATTCGCACCCAAAACATTGGCAAAACAAACAATACCAGCAAGGGCAACAAACGCCAATCGATGCTGACAATAATCATGGCTGCAGCTACCGTCTTGAAAGTGGCGCTCAAGATATTTATCACACCTAGGAGCACGGCATTAGGGCGGTCGCCACCAGCTTCTTTGGCGAGTTTTAGTGTATTAAAATACTCGGGATCTTCGTAGTAGGCCATATCCAAATCGACGGTGTGCCGATGGATCATATTGTCGATTTTTTCGCATACGATGGATGATTGCACCTCGGAAGTCAAATCGCAAATAGAACCCATGACGGAGTGCGCTACCATCGCTCCACCTGCCATTAAAACTTGCTTGATGATCAACTGCTGATACTCCGCAGAACCCGGTACATATCCCGAAACCAAGTCGATTAAGTCCTTGAGCGTTGTTAAGGAGAGGTAGAGCAACGCCGTCGAAAACATGATCATGGTGATTACCAAAATCGTACGCTTCGTCTCTATTTTCCAAACCAGTAAAAGCGTGCGTGCCAACTTCAAGTCGCTGATCCGACCTGCGTAGTATGCGAATTTCCCTTTAGCCTTTGATAACATAAATAAGGTTAGTTAACATTATCGAAACCGATATATCGTATCCTTCAAAAAGACATATCCAACTCTTGTGGCGAAATAACCTGTAGCAGTCAACCTCTCCCCCTCCACCTAATAAAATAACAGCTCGAAAATATTCGCAACTTAGGCCCAACCGTGAAGCTTGCCATGCAGAGTTTTGATTTGGTTAGATGTTTAGATAATAAGATACTTCTGTGTTTTTCTGCGATAAAGATGACTATTTACTTGGAGCATTATTGCAACTTTGCCCCAGCACTTTTTCGTTTGTAGATTTACATCTACATTCACCTTCCATCGCGTATGGAGAGATTAGCAGTGAGTTTGCCGACCCCAGCAAGGCCCAAAGAAAAAATCAACATTCGTCCTTTTTACAGAACGTTTCCGAGCTTGGCCCACCGATTCATCGCTGAGTAAGCAGTCTTCCGCTCGGAAGAATATCACAAACCTTCCAGTGTAAAATCAGCTGATTTGCTATCCTACAACAAGAGTTTGGTAAATGCATCCGGCGGATTGCCCTATGCATGCAGCCTATTGCTATATGCTTCCAGCCTATTGCCATATGCTTCCAGCCTGTTGCCGTATGCTTTCAAGCTATTGCCATATGCTTCCAGCCTGTTGCCGTATGCTTCCAGCCTGTTGCCATATGCTTCCAGCCTGTTGCCGTATGCTT
>CAYRGQ010000015.1:0-65488 GCA_964423925.1 uncultured Sphingobacteriaceae bacterium
GAGCTTCGCGGACTAGGATTAGATATCACATTAGATTATATAAGCACAAGGGTGGCGTGGCACGAGCCGTTTCGAGCTCCTGCCGCTTCTTCCGACAAGCGCTTTAACTTGCAATAAGTATGTCTTACAAGAGAGATAACAAAATCAAAAGTAATTTTACGTCCATCACCATCAGCTTGGCGTCTCCCGAAACGATTTTGGAACGGTCAAGCGGTGAGGTTGTAAAACCTGAGACGATCAACTACCGTACCTACAAGCCGGAGCGTGATGGCTTGTTCTGCGAACGCATCTTCGGTCCCGTCAAGGACTATGAGTGCCATTGCGGCAAGTACAAGCGCATTCGCTACAAAGGAATTGTATGCGACCGTTGCGGGGTAGAAGTAACTGAAAAGAAAGTGCGCCGCGAGCGCATGGGTCACATCAGCCTTGTTGTGCCGGTAGCCCACATTTGGTACTTCCGTTCCTTGCCGAACAAAATTGGTTACTTGCTAGGCTTGCCTACCAAGCGACTGGACATGATTATATACTACGAACGCTATGTAGTTATACAACCAGGCGTTAAGGAGGAGGATGGTGTTCAATACATGGACTTCCTGACTGAGGAAGAATACCTAGATATCCTGGATACCCTTCCTAAGGAAAACCAATTCCTTGACGACAACGACCCGCAGAAGTTCATCGCTAAAATGGGGGCTGAGGCACTCGAAGAGCTCCTGAAGCGTTTGGATTTGGACCAATTGTCGTACGACTTGCGCCACCAAGCAGCCAACGAAACTTCGCAGCAACGCAAGAACGAAGCACTCAAGCGTTTGCAGGTTGTCGAAGCGTTCCGGGGTTCTCGCGATCGCATTGAAAACCGTCCGGAGTGGATGATTGTCAAGATCGTTCCAATCATTCCGCCCGAGCTGCGTCCGTTGGTTCCGTTGGAAGGTGGCCGTTTTGCCACGTCTGACCTCAACGACCTGTATCGTCGAGTAATCATCCGTAACAACCGTTTGAAGCGCCTGATGGAAATTAAGGCGCCCGAGGTGATTTTGCGTAATGAGAAAAGGATGCTGCAGGAAGCAGTAGACTCGCTGTTCGATAACTCGCGGAAAGTCAATGCCGTGAAGACGGAAGGCAACCGTGCGCTTAAGTCACTTTCCGACATCCTCAAAGGTAAGCAAGGGCGGTTCCGTCAAAACCTCTTGGGTAAGCGGGTCGACTATTCCGCACGTTCGGTCATCGTCGTAGGACCTAGCTTGAAACTGCACGAGTGCGGTTTGCCTAAAGACATGGCGGCCGAGCTCTATAAGCCGTTTATCATTCGCAAGATGATTGAGCGGGGTATCGTTAAGACCGTTAAATCCGCGAAGAAAATCGTCGACCGCAAAGATCCGGTCGTATGGGATATATTGGAAAACGTACTGAAAGGTCATCCGGTACTCCTTAACCGTGCGCCTACACTGCACCGTTTGGGTATCCAAGCTTTCCAGCCTACGCTGGTAGAAGGTAAGGCCATCCAGTTGCACCCGTTGGTGTGTACAGCGTTCAACGCCGACTTTGACGGTGACCAGATGGCTGTGCATTTGCCCTTGGGCAATGCGGCAATTCTGGAAGCCCAAATCTTGATGTTGGCATCCCATAACATCCTCAACCCTGCAAACGGAACGCCTATTACCGTTCCTTCGCAAGACATGGTGTTGGGACTGTACTACATGACTAAAGGCCGACGCACGGACGATACACGCGTGATGAAAGGCCAAGACATGGTGTTCTATTCGGCTGAGGAAGTCATCATCGGCTACAACGAGCGCCGGTTGGACCTTCACGCTTTTATCAAAGTCCGCACACGCGTCCGTACCAAAACCGGGGAGTTTGAAGACCAGATCATCGATACTACCGTGGGGCGTGTCTTGTTCAACCAAGTCGTACCCGAGGAGCTGGGCTTCATCAATGAGCTGTTGACCAAGAAATCCTTGCGCGATATCATCGGCGAAGTGGTGAAGATAACCGGTATGGCGCGCGCGGCGCAGTTCCTCGACGATATTAAGGACCTCGGATTCCAAAGCGCGTTTAGCGGCGGGCTTTCGTTTAACCTGCAGGACTTGAATATCCCAGATGCAAAAGCTGGATTGATCGAGCAAGCAACGAAGGAAGTGGAAGAGGTGATGGGCAACTATAACATGGGCTTTATCACCAATAACGAGCGCTATAACCAAATCATTGACATTTGGACTCGTATCAACAACCGCCTCACGGCGAACGTTATGGAAATCCTTTCCTCGGATAACCAAGGCTTCAATCCTGTGTTCATGATGCTGGATTCAGGCGCGCGGGGATCAAAGGAGCAGATCCGCCAGCTGTGTGGCATGCGGGGACTGATGGCTAAGCCTCAAAAGTCAGGAACGTCGGGCGGCGAGATTATCGAGAACCCGATTCTCTCTAACTTTAAAGAAGGCCTCTCCGTACTGGAGTACTTTATCTCCACGCACGGTGCACGTAAAGGTTTGGCGGATACGGCGTTGAAGACGGCTGACGCTGGATACCTGACCCGTCGTTTGCATGACGTCGCACAAGACATGATCGTCGTTGACGAGGACTGCGGCGGTCTGCGTGGCGTGTATACAACCGCGTTGAAGGACAACGAAGACGTTATCGAACCACTTTACGACCGTATTTTGGGACGGGTAGCGCTGCACGATGTGTATGACCCCGTAACGAACGAGTTACTCGTGGCTGCTAATCAGGACATTGACGAGGAAATCGCACATAAAATCGAGAGCTCTGCAGTAGAAGGATTGGATATTCGCTCGGTATTGACGTGCGAAAGCAAGCGTGGCGTCTGTGCGCTTTGTTACGGACGCAACTTGGCGACCGGCAAGCGTGTCCAAGCTGGCGAGGCTGTCGGCGTTATTGCAGCTCAGTCCATCGGAGAGCCTGGTACACAGCTGACGCTTCGGACGTTCCACGTGGGTGGTACCGCGTCGAACATCGCGGCCGAATCGCAGATTGTGGCTAAGTTTGATGGTATCATCGAATTGGAGAACATCCGTTCGGTAGCTCACGAAGGCGAGGACGGACCAGACCAAGTCGTTCTCGGACGCTCTGGCGAGGTACGTATTATCGATCCCGAGTCCAAGAAGGTGGTGATGACCAACAACATCCCTTACGGATCGTTCTTGTACGTTAAGAACGGCGACAATGTGACCCGCGGACAGCGTATTTGCTCATGGGACCCTTACAACGCCGTGATTATTTCCGAATTCGCTGGCACCATCGAGTTTGAGGCGATTATCGAAGGTGTAACCTATCGTGAGGAGTCGGACGAACAGACCGGCCACCGCGAAAAGGTTATTATCGATACGCGGGATAAAACCAAGAACCCTGCAATCAAGGTCTTGGATAAGAAAGGCGCGGTTATCCGTACCTATAACATCCCGGTTGGAGCCCACGTTTCGGTCAACGACAAAGCTACCGTGAAAGAAGGTGTCATCCTGGCTAAGATCCCGCGCTCTACGGGCAAAACCCGAGACATTACGGGTGGTCTGCCACGGGTGACCGAACTCTTTGAAGCACGGAACCCGTCAAATCCGGCAGTAGTTACAGAAATTGACGGCGTGGTAACGCTGGGTGGTGTGAAGCGTGGTAACCGCGAGGTGTCCATCGAATCACGCGATGGCCAGATCAAAAAATACTTGGTGCCGTTATCCAAGCATATTCTGGTACAGGACAACGACTTCGTCAAGGCGGGCATGCCGCTTTCCGACGGGTCGATTTCGCCCGCGGACATCTTGGCGATCAAAGGCCCCTCGGCGGTACAAGAATACCTGGTGAACGGTATCCAAGAGGTTTACCGTCTGCAAGGGGTGAAGATTAACGACAAGCACTTCGAAACCATCGTGCACCAGATGATGCAGAAGGTCCAGATTGAGGATCCAGGTGATACGCGCTTCTTGGAGAAAGACGCGGTCAACAAATGGGACTTCATGGAAGAGAATGACGAGATCTACGACAAGAAAGTGGTGGTGGATCCAGGCGACTCAACCGAGCTTAAGGCCGGACAGATCGTTACGCTGCGCAAGCTGCGTGATGAGAACTCTAACCTGAAGCGTCGCGACCAGAAGTTGGTTGAGGTGCGGGATGCAATTCCTGCAACGTCAAGTCCAATACTTCAAGGTATTACGCGTGCGTCCTTGGGTACCAAGTCGTTTATCTCAGCGGCATCCTTCCAGGAGACTACCAAGGTGCTGAACGAGGCAGCCATTGCCGGCAAGCGCGACGACTTGTTGGGCTTGAAAGAAAACGTAATCGTTGGACACTTGATTCCGTCAGGTACAGGCTTGCGCAAGTACGAGCGCCTGATCGTCGGCTCCCAAGAGGAATACGATCAACTGATGGCGTCGAAGGAAGAGGATTAATACCTCACCCACGTATAATGTATTTAACCTGCCAGCATGTTTTGCTGGCAGGTTTTTTTATGGGATTGGGGGCCAGCGAAGGCCGCTGTCTCAAAACTCTTTACCTGCGTTTCGACTCGAACCCGTATCTTTGCGGAGATTATGACAATGCAACTCGAGAACGAACGGCCCACCTACCAACGATACGGAAACTACCTGCGGGAGAAGTACGGCGGCAAGCGCGTATTCAAGGTAATCGTCGATGGACACTTTACCTGCCCCAATCGGGATGGGAGTAAGGGATACGGTGGATGCACCTACTGCAACGTCGATTCATTTACGCCCGATTCGGCTCGCAAACTGCCTACGATCGAAGAACAGGTAGAGGAGGGGATTCGTCGCGCCGTGAATGGTTATGGCGCTGAACGATTTATCATCTATTTCCAACCCAATACAAACACGTATGCTCCCGCACATTACCTCAAGGCGCTTTATGACGAAGCGCTTGCTGCGGCCGAACGTATCGTACCCGGCCAAGTCGTCGGGCTATCGGTGGGCACGCGTCCGGATTGTATCGATTTTGAGAAAGTGGCGTTGTTGGAGAGCTATACGGCTCGCTACGATGTGGATTTGGAGATGGGCATGGAGTCAATCTACAACGACACCCTTAATCGGATAAACCGTGGTTGTTCGCACGAGGAATTGGAAGCGGCCTTATCACTGATGAGCGACAGTCCTGTGGATGTATGTGTCCATACGATCTTCGGCTTCCCTTGGGAGTCACGAGCGATGATGCTGCGCTATGCCGATGAAGTGAATCGTTTCCCGCAGATAAAATTCATTAAGCTGCACCACCTCCATATCGTCGAAGGATCGATTATGGGCGTCCACTACAAGCGCGAGCCTTTCGAGCTATTCACCTTGGAGAGCTATACCGATTTCCTGTGCGACTTTATTCCGTTACTGCGCCCCGATATTGTCGTCCAACGCCTATTCGGGTTAGCTGATTTGGAATTGCTAATAGCACCCCGTTGGGGCAAGGGCAAATCTGCGGTGCAGACTTATATCGATAAAGAACTCGAACGTCGCCATATCGTGCAGGGCAGCGCGTACGCCACTGCGGTGTCAAGCGCCGGTTAACCGCCATGGGTTTCCCCGGGCCGGGGTTTCCCTCCAGTCCTTTATTTTTCTAAGATGCTTTTAAGATCGGCGGGGGAGTATTCGACCGACTTCAACGTTTTGCGGTCTACCGTGCGATACACCAGATACAATCCGTCTTGCTCCTCATAGAAGCAAGGTGTATTGCGCTCCTCCGAATAGAATTTGACGGTAGCTTCGGCCTCTTCTACGGTTTTGCAGGCCTTGCTCATATTGGAGCGTTGAACCTCATCAAATAAGGTTGCGAATTTTTCGGCGAGCCCAAACTCGAGCACGGCACCGGATAGTACATATTGGATATCACACAAGGCATCTGCTACCTCTACCAAGTCTTTGGCAGCAATGGCCTCCTCCAGTTCCTTCAATTCCTCCGCAATGAGCGATACACGCAGCTTGCAACGTTGCTCATCGGGAATTGTGGGCGTAAGCAATATCGGGTGTTTGAATGTCTTGTGGAATTCTGCTACAGAGGTAAGCGATTTAGGATCTGTCATGATGCTAAAATAAGATTTTTACGGCTAATACGCGTTTATCCATCACTTCGTGAAGTGTTTCAATTGGATGATTTCTTTGTCCGTCAGATACCGCCAGCGACCGCGGGGCAAGTCCTTTTTGGTCAGGTGGGCGTAGACTACACGGTCTAGCTTGATCACCTCGTAACCCAGATGTTCAAAGATACGTCGTACGATGCGGTTCTTTCCACTGTGGATTTGGATACCGATTTCGCGCTTGCTGCCACCAGCCACATAGCTGATGTCATCGGGTTTAATGACGCCGTCCTCCAGTTCCAGACCGAAAGCGATTTTATTCAAATCTCCCTGGCTCAGGTTCCTGCTCAACTCTACGTGGTATATTTTACTAATATTGTTGCGGGGATGCGCCAATTTCTCGGCCAGGTTTCCATCATTCGTCATCAAGAGCAGTCCCATCGTATTTCGGTCTAGGCGGCCTACAGGGTAGATACGCTCTTGTGAGGCTTTAGCAACCAAATGCATGACCGTACGCCGCTCCTGCGGGTCGTCCATGGTTGTGATATAATCTTTTGGCTTATTCAGCAGTACATACACGAGCTTTTCTCGACGAAGGCGTTCCCCGTTATAGCGTACGTCGTCCTTCGCAGGATCCACTTTAGTTCCGAGTTCGGTGACAACCGAACCATTGACCGTTATTACTCCCGCTTCGATGAGCTCGTCGGCTTTGCGACGTGAGCATATCCCTGCATTCGCGATATACCGGTTCAGCCGGATGAGTCCTTGGTCTTCCGCGGTACCCGACTTGGGGTTGTCGGTATTGGCGCTGCGTTTGCGGAACGAAGCCTTTCGGCGATCGTCACCTTCAAACCGGTTACGGCTGTCTTTATTAAACGGCCTGTCTCCCGTAGTAGTGGGCCTGCCTGACGAGAACTTGGGGCGATCGGCTCCAAAAGGCCGTCCTTTACTTTTATCGCGCTGTTCTGAACCGAATCTCGGACGGTCATCGCCTCGCTGGCGGTCGTCCGGAAATTGGCCGCGGCCGTGTTCAACAAAACGATTATTGCCCGTACCCTCTTCGCGCCATTTGGGCGACCCCCGGAAAGGCTTGTCGGAGTTGGGTGAGAAAGATGGTTTACCGCTGGATGAGCGCCGGTTTGACCGAGAATTGTTGTCGTCCCGATAGCTGTTGCGGCTAGCGAAGGATGGAGGCGTCGAGCGCCTGGGGTTGCCGGATTTGTCGTCGCGACTATTCCTTTTATCGTTGAATGGCATGATCGTTGTTAACTTAAGCAAGACAAGCTGCAAAGGTAGGCAAAAAATGCCGTCAAATTATTTTTAAGCCTGATTTTATATTCGAAAACAACCTGTTAAGATATGTTAAAAAATTGAATTTAACAACTGGGTTTTTGTAACTGTTTGGAAGTTAGGCTGATGTTTTTTACCTTTGCCTCCGTCTTTCTAATCAAGGTAGGTTGCGCCGCTTTTTTTTATGGCCCAATTTACCAGAAGAGGAACTGAATGATAAAAAAACAATTACTGTGTAGCAGTGTTGTTCTCATGCTGGTGGCTGCGGCCAAATTGTACTCGTACAACACGGCATCGAACGATCTACACATCGTAACGGAAGCGCGCAAAGCCGAGCGGATAGTGAGTGAGATGAAGGGCTCTGCGGCCGAGATAGAAGAGGAAAATGCCTGGTCTTCCTATTTCGCTTCGCTGAGTTTTGTGAACAAGACGTTGCCGGTAGACAACGAGCGTGTTGAGAACGCCCTGCGTCGCCACCTGCGAACGTTATCCTACAACAACACGGGCACTTATCGACTGCACCGACTGGCAGCGAGCTCACTTCCCAAAATAGCCTCCATCCTTAAAGCGCACGGCATTCCTGAAGACTTTAAATACATCCCGTTGGTGGAGAGTGGCCTCGAGCAGGGTACATCATCCCATAAGGGCGCATCGGGCTATTGGCAGTTTATGCCTGCCACGGCGCGGTCTTTCGGCTTACGGGTCGACGAGGTGGTAGACGAACGCCAAGATCTGGAGAAATCTACCCAGGCTGCCGCCAAATACCTGAAAGCGCTCTATCGCGAGTTTGGTGACTGGACCCTGGTCGCCGCGGCGTATAACGTCGGTGAGGGACGCTTGGCTAAGACGATAAAGGCCCAAGGAAAGGAGGACTATTTCAATCTGCATATCAATAAAGAGACTGACGCTTACGTATACAAGCTGATATCGATGAAGGCAATTATTGAAAACCCCGAACAACACGGTTACAATCGCGGACGTACCATTATGGCCCAAGCCCTACAGGGTAGCGAAACGGGTAACGAAACTGTACCGAACCGGTTATAGCTGTGGGGCATAGTGACAAGAAATTCAACTAAAAAGGCTTTGGAAAAATACCAAAGCCTTTTTTTATGCGCTGAATCGGTTCGCCTTAGCGTAAGTCGATTACCTCCATCCCCGGATATAGCTGGGGATTAAATGCGAACTTACCGGATGAAATAGTGGGATTGGCCTTGAAATTCTTGATTTCATAGGTGTACCGCGTACCGTTCTTGTCATACACCGTGACGTCCCTGATGAGGTTATCCCCCTGGTTGATACGCAACTTGATTTTGAAGTATTGCGACTTGCGGGGATCCTCGGGCGAAAGTTCGACGACATGCAGGGCGGTGTTGCCCTCGCGTTCGTCAGCCCCGGACACGTACTTGTATCCCGAATCGAAAAAAGAGAATATGTTGGTTGGGGAGATAGCCTGGCTGGCGTGATCCACCTCGGATACATGCACTTCCTTCACATCCTTTAAGACTGTCCACTGCGATTTGCCATCGCTGATGAGGTCTTGTTCCGCCATGCTGATGTGGTATTTATTGGCGGCAGCCTGCATCAGCAACGTCCCTTGGTCCGAAAACGCCTCTGCGGTCTGGTTGCCTCGGGAAGCCACGATCGTGAAATCAGCCTGGACCGTCTGGTAGCTTGCGTATGTTTTTGAAACTCTATCGAGTAGCGTTTTGGCAGCCCCATCGTTTTGGGCCATCGTCACCTGGTGGGAAATGCTAACGAGAAGCACGAACAACAGGATGCGCGGTATCGTTTTCCATTGAATATTCATCGTGTTAATGTTTAGTCTTTCTTTAGACTATCCAAAAACTGTTCCAATGAATATTCGTCAGGATAAAGCACCTCGCGAGCCTTGCTGCCTTCAAACGGGCCTACGACGCCTGCAGCCTCCAACTGGTCAATGATGCGCCCTGCGCGGTTGTATCCCAATTTGAGCTTGCGCTGGATGAGCGATGTCGAGCCCTGCTGGTGCATGACAACAAGCCTAGCTGCTTCTTCAAACATCGAGTCCCGGTCGCTGCTGTCAAAATCCGATAAGCTGCCTTCGGCATTTTCGTCTATGTATTCGGGCAGTAACAATGCCGAAGGATAGCCGCGTTGGCTACCGATAAACTCGGACACCAGATCGACTTCCGGTGTGTCTACAAAAGCGCATTGGATTCGTATCAGGTCACTGCCGGTTGCCAGCAGCATATCACCCCGCCCGATGAGTTGGTCGGCGCCCCCCGAATCTAGGATGGTACGGGAGTCGATCTTCGACAGTACCCGAAACGCCAGGCGCGCAGGGAAGTTGGCCTTGATCGTACCCGTTATAATGTTGACGGAAGGACGTTGCGTGGCGATGACCAAATGGATCCCTACGGCTCGGGCCAGCTGGGCTAGCCGTGCTATGGGTGTTTCCACTTCCTTGCCTGCGGTCATCATCAGGTCGGCAAACTCGTCCACGATGAGCACGATGAACGGTAAGAAGCGGTGTCCTTCTTCGGGATTGAGCCTCCGGTTGATGAATTTCGCGTTATACTCCTTTATATTTCGTACTTGGGCGTCTTTGAGCAAGTCGTAGCGCGCATCCATCTCGATGGTCAGGGAGTTGAGCGTATTGATAACCTTTTTCGTGTCCGTGATGATCGCGTCCTCCTCGTCGGGCAGCTTCGCCAGGAAGTGGCGTTCGATTTTCTTGAAGAGCGACAATTCGACTTTCTTAGGGTCGACAAGCACAAACTTCAATTCTGCCGGGTGCTTTTTGTATAGTAGGGAGGTGAGGATGGCGTTAATGCCGACCGATTTTCCTTGTCCAGTAGCCCCGGCGACCAGCAAGTGGGGCATTTTGGATAAATCGGCAATGTACACTTCATTCGAAATCGTCTTCCCTAGGGCAATCGGGAGGTCCATGTCGGTATGCTGGAACTTCTCTGTTGCCAACACCGAGCGCATGGAAACCATTTCCGGATTGCTGTTCGGCACTTCGATGCCGATGGTTCCCTTTCCGGGCATGGGAGCGATAATACGGATACCCAATGCCGCTAAGCTCAGCGCGATGTCGTCTTCCAAATTCTTGATGCGTGAAATCCGCACACCGGGTTTGGGAATAATCTCGTACAAGGTTACTGTCGGGCCTATCGTTGCCTTGATTTTATCGATTTCGATATTGTAGTTACCTAAAGTATCTACGATCTTGTCCTTATTCTCCTCGAGTTCGTGGTTGTTGATCGTAATCTTGCCCGATCCGTAGTCGTTGAGCAGGTCGAGGCCTGGGTATTGGTATCCGGATAGTTCGAGTTTAGGGTCGTATTGCCCAAACTCCTGCACCAGTTCCGTAGCTTTGTCTACTTCCTTTTCTTCCTTGACGGCTTCTACGGTCATGGCGGGCCCTTCGGTTTCGACCGGCTTGATTGCATTCCTAGCAACGGGTTTTTCCGCCACCTCGATCGGTTCAACGGTGAGTTCGGGCTTGGGTTCCTCCGATATGCGCACCCCTTGTGGTATTCGTTCCTGGGGTTCTTCCTCTTTCTGGCTATTTAGCTTGAATTCGACGGGATCCACGCGGTATTCGGATTCCTCCAAGTAGCGTTCTTCATCGCGCGCACGGTTTGCGGGGGCCGTTTCCTCAGGTTCGGGAGGGGCCGGTTTGGCCTTGGGGGTGTACTTGAAATCGAGATTGAAGATAATGATGAGCGCGGTCAATAGCACGAATACCAAGAGCCCGCCCACGCCGGGCGTGCCGATCTGCGCTTCCAGAAGGCGGTTGCTCCAGTAGCCAAACTCCCCTTCCAGAAAGTGTGGGTATTGGGAAACGAAGCCATGGATGAAGCCGAATGCCACGGACAAAAACACCAAACCGAAGGTGGCATAGGCCAACAGCTTCCACACCGAAAATATCTTGACCTTAAACAGCAGGCGATAGCCGATGACGAAAAGGACACCGATGAAAATGAACGAGGCCACCCCAAACCACTTATAAATAAATTGGTGGGCCAGCAGGGCGCCCAGCTTACCCATCCAGTTGTGCACAACAGGTTCTGCGCTTTCCAAGCTGATTTCCTCGCGCGTTTTGAAGAGGGTGTCCCATCCGCCATTGGCCGACGATATGTAGCTTTGATCCTCTTGCCACGTAAATAGATAAGAGGTGAACGCGATCAGGAAGTAGACGGATAGAATCAGAAGAAACAGCCCGACGATTTTAACGACTTTGTCGGCTACCTCCGACGTCGAAACGGTACTTGGGCGTTGTGGCCGCCTATTTCCCGGCCCTGATTGCCTCTTCCCTTGGTGGGTGGCGTTTCTTCTGAAAGAATTCCCTTTAGCCGACATTACGATGCTATTGTTCGACACAAACTTACGCAATTTTGCACGAATGCCCCCAAAATATTTAAGGCGGCATTGTTAGACCGCCTGTCGCGTTTTCGCTCTTCCATACGTTTGATACTATGAAGCAGGCTTGGGCCGAGCCGGCAGTGGATGACTCCTTCCATCGTGCCGGTAGCGACGATGGCCCACTCAAGATTGACAAAAAAACAGAACAATGAAACACGCAAATCAATTCAAAACACTTTTTCTCCTCCTAGGCATCGGCATGTTGACGTTAGGTTCGTGTCTCAAAGGCAGCGAGCCGACCGAAATCCAAGTCGCTAAGCTGGCTTTCCTGAACGCCTCGCCCGCCTCTGAAGGCTTTGACATGGGGCTTGATCAACGTCTGGTGAATGGTATCAGCCCGGACAACCCAGACTTTGCTTACGGCGACACGCTCGGGTATTTCAATGCGTTCCCCGGACAACGATGGGTACGCGTATTCGAGGATGCGCATGCGGGCGCACAGCCCCTAGCCCAAGGGGCCATCAACCTGGCACCCGGTGAAGCTTACACGGTTTATGTCGTAGGATACGATGAGCTGGGCTTAATCGCCACCTCCGATGACCTGAGCGAACCCGAATCCGGCAAGGCGAAGATCCGATTCATCAACCTCAGCCCAGACGCACCATCCTTGGACTTCGGCATCCGGGGCGCGCAAACCCTTATTGGTAGTGACAAAGAATTCAAGAAGTACTCCGGATTTGTGGAAGTGGATGCTGGCGAAGCGTACACCTTCGACATCTCACTGCACGAGGGCGGGGATTTTGTCCACAGCTTTGGGCTGGAGTTGGAAGACGGCGGGATATATACGGTATGGGCTAAGGGGATGCTTGAAGACGACGGCGACCCGTCGCTGGCTTTCGGCCATGGCCTGATGACCTATCGCACGCCCCCTCCGACAACCGAAGAGTAGGGAAGCGGGTAAGATCGGGGCAATGAAAAACGGGGCGTGATGTGACATCGCGCCCCGTTTTTCGTTCACTGTGCCGCGTTTAGCTGGCAGTGATTAGAAAATAGTTCTTTTTGCCGCGTTGTACGACCAGGTATCTGCCGTTAACCAGCTGGCTAGCCGATACGGTCAGTGTTGGATCGGTTACCTTTTCGCGGTTGATGGCCACTCCGCCACCTTGGATCATTTTTCGTGCTTCGCCCTTCGAAGGGAATACCGAGGAGGCGACCGCAAGCAGTTCGAGTACGTCGATACCGTTCTCCAGCTCGGTTTTTAAAATGTCGAATTGGGGCACCCCCTCAAAAATCTCCAGTACACCCTCGTGCGATAGTTGCTTGAGAAAGTCCACTGAGCCATTTCCAAACAGAAATTCGGAGGTGCTCACCGCCGTTTCGTAATCGGCTTCTGAGTGGGTGCGGATGGTGATGTCCTTGGCCAACGCTTTTTGTACGGTGCGCAGGTGTGGCGCTTTGTCGTGCTCGGCAATCAAGCCGTCGATATCCTCTTTGCTCTTCAGCGTGAAAATTTTGATCCAATTTTTGGCGTCTTCGTCCGAAGCATTTAGCCAAAACTGGTAGAATTTGTAGGGTGAAGTTTTGTCGGCAGCTAACCATACTGCACCGCTCTCGGTCTTGCCGAACTTGGTGCCGTCCGCCTTTTTAATCAATTGCGTCGTCGCGCCGAAGGCCGATCCGCCCTCGCGCCTGCGGATAAATTCCGTACCGGTGACGATATTGCCCCATTGGTCCGAACCGCCCATCTGCACGCGGCAGTCGTGGTTTTTCCATAGGTGGTAGAAGTCGTAACCCTGGATCAGTTGGTAGGAAAACTCCGTAAACGACAGTCCGTTTTCACCTTCCAAACGCTTTTTGACGGAATCCTTGGCCATCATGTAGTTAACTGTGATCAGCTTGCCCACATCTCGGATGAAATCAAGGAATTTTATGTCCTTGAACCAATCGTAATTGTTGACCATCGTCGCCGCGTTGGCTCCGTTGCCAAAATCGAGGAAACGTGCGAGTTGCTTTTCGAGACAGGCCACATTATGCCGCAAGGTATCCTCATCTAGCAGATTTCGCTCCGCGGATTTGAACGAGGGGTCACCGATCATCCCGGTAGCACCGCCTACCAATGCCACCGGCCTGTGGCCTGCGCGTTGGAAGTGAATCAGGGTCATGATTTGCGTCAAATGGCCTACATGCAGGGAGTCAGCAGTCGGGTCGAATCCGATATACCCCGCAGCAGGACCCTTCGCCAAAAATTCTTCCGTTCCAGGGATTATATCCTGTAACATTCCCCGCCACCGTAATTCCTCAATAAAGTTCATATACTAAAACATTGTAGTTCGACTAATAAAATGAGTGCAAATATAGTGGATTATGGCCGGAATCTTGATGAATTGCATTATATTGGCAGAAGAAACGCAGTGGTGCGGGCCGTTTTTAACAAGACGTGGCGTATGAATTTTCTATCACATTTTTATTTCGAGCGCTTTAGCCGAAATCCAGAATTGGTGGTGGGCAGCGTATTGCCCGACCTACTGAAAAATTCCCGCAGGGGAAGTCAGATCCACCCACGAAAGCGCCCCGAGCGTTTTACGGACCATCCCAAAATCCAAAGCATCTATGCTGGATGGGAACGCCATATGGAAGCCGATCGGATTTTTCATATGACCGATTTCTTCTATCAACATACCCACGAGTTGAAGGAGCGCCTAGCGCCTATTATAGTGACGACACCCATACGGCCTTCATTTTTTTCTCACATTGCGTTGGAGCTCCTCCTCGACCACCTGCTTCTGGCCGATGGTAGGGTACATGAGCGTGTTTTCTACGAACTACTGGCCGCGGCAGATAAGGACGCTATCGCCAAGTTCCTGGCGCGCGGTGGCGTAACGGATACGGGCGTTTTTTTTAGGTTTTTCAATAGTTTTTTGCGGTCGCAGTACGTAGGCAGCTATCGCAACTTTGGGCAAATCGTGTTTGCGTTGATCGAAATCTGCCGTAGGCTTTGGCCGGTGCACTTAACCCCGGATCAGGAGAAAGCAGTCAGGCAGGAATTGGAGGAGTACGCCGCGGTATTAGCCCCAGTATACAGCCAAGTGTTTGGGGACATCCATCCCCAACTTCCAGTCGCGTAATAGGGCGCGTGGGGGGCTTGATGGCGACCGTGGTGAACGTTTGGGTAATGCACTTTCCTGTAACATTCATGTGCCGAATACGTGCATTTATTCGGAGCACAGTGCATGCAACGGAGAATCCTGTTAAAAATTGTTAAAATCTCACTTTTTTTTAACAACGTTTGTAGGAATTGTTTGAGGTATGCCCTATCTTTGTTAGAGAAGATGCTACCTAGATCCAATTCGCGATGCGAAACGCTCCGGATGCGTGTATGTTAGCCGCCTAAAAAAATTAACACGAATGAAGAAGGTTTTACAAAATGCTTTACTCGCTATATTCGTCCTTACCTTGGTTTCGACCCAGGTAGGAGAGGTCTACGCGCGCAGCATGTCTTCTTCGGTCGTGACGCCGCTGCAGGAGAATCCCCGCAGTTCTGGGTCGCGTTCCATCTTCTCGCCTTTCAGGCAATTTTTCCCTCTACGCACATCCCGGGCTCAGGATAAGCTTATCAGCAACGTCAAGATATTTCCTAATCCGGTAGCGGACCAGATTAACCTGTCGTTTCTCCTCGATAAGCAGTCAGAAGTTTCCATTAAGGTGATGGACGCTTTGGGCAATGAGGTGATGACCTTGCTTAGCCAGGAGTTGGACGCGGGCAACCAAAGCCACGTATTCGAGACGCACAATAAACTGTCTAAAGGCTACTACTTTATCCGCGTGGCAGCGGGTGCAGAGACGGTCGTGAAGCGGATATCCGTTTTGTAATCTTTCTTTTTTTGGATTTGCATTTGGCCTAACGGCAGTTATGCGCCAAATTGCCTCAGGTGGTGGTCGGTGTGTTTGTATGCCAATATGCCGATTTCTTTGCGCGTCATTCGTCCGAAAAAATCATGGATGAATCCGGGGTTGGAATAAGCCGCGTATGCATTGACTAGTGAAACCCACTCTTTCTTGGCTTGATCGAAATCGCCAGCAGTCTCCGTAATTTTTAGCCAGCTGGAGGTCGGCACGTTTCGGTCCAGGGGTTTGTCATTCCGAACGGTGCGGTGCAAGGCAATCCGGCCAAAGAGCTTACCGATAAAGGCCTGTCTGTAGGTCGGTTGATGTACGCCGAGTACCCACTCATCCCAACGCGAGCAATGCAGGATCATCTGGTATGCATTCATTTTACCCCAGTCTGCTTTATCGTTCGCGTTCAGTGATTCGATTCGTTGAATTAATTCCTGGCGTATTTGCGCTTGGAAAATGGATTTCGTCAGGTCGAGCATGGGGCTGTTTCTATGTTGTTTAAGGGGGCAAAATAGAAACTTCACACGCTTCCGTGCTTGGCCTAAGACAAGAAAACAGCCTGAGGTGGCCGTTTTTGATGACTGGACCCAGCTAATCCTCGGTCGGCTCTACCCACAACCCATCTTCGCGTATGATTTCGATTAGCTCATCCAACGCGTTTGCGGTGTTTACATTTCGTTTTACGACCTCTTTCCCTCGGTAGAGGGTAATTTTTCCTGGTCCGGACCCGACATACCCGTAGTCGGCGTCCGCCATTTCGCCGGGCCCGTTCACGATGCACCCCATAATCCCGATTTTCAGCCCTTTCAGGTGGTTTGTTCGGCTGCGGATCATCTGCGTGGTTTCCTGTAGGTCAAACAGGGTTCGCCCGCAGCTGGGACAGGATATGTACTCGGTTTTGGATATGCGGGAGCGCGTAGCTTGTAAGATCCCAAAGGATGTTTGCACTAGTCTGTCAGTGGTAATTGACGGTGCGTCAATCCAAATGCCGTTGCCCATGCCCTCGATTAGCAGTCCGCCCATGTCGGTAGCGGCGTGCAATTGTAGTTTGGATACCGGCTCTTCGGGGTCCATTAGGTTCCCCAGCGGGCCTGAAAATTCTGCCGCTGGATAGTGGCGATAGAGGATGACCGGATTTTCCAACCCAATCTCGTTGCAGGCGATAAAGAACGCGCGTTGGTCGGCCATGCCGTGCACTTCGTCGGTCTGGAGCACAAAAACAACGGTTTTGTCGAGGGGTAAGCGCCCGAAGGCTTCCGAATCTAAGTTCTTGGTCGTGATTCGGACCAAATTCATGGACGGGTCCTTTTCGGTGGCGTCTACAAATTCGACTAGGGAGAATACCGGGTGAGCATTCATCTTGTCGGCTAATCGCAGCCAAGTGGTGTAGTCATACAATTGCTTGATATTGCCAGGCATCTGAAACGAAGGCAACTGGTCGGCTAGGTAGACGAAATCGACGGACTGGTCGCTGATATGGTACTTGTCTAGCAACGGGTCGTAGCGATAGCCCACGTCAAATAGGGTGGCAGGATCTTTAAGGTTGCGGCGCGAAATATCTGCAACGACGCGCGGCACTAACGAGCCGCCGATAAACGCGTTGACCTCAGTCGATGCGTAGGGTGCGGGTTTGCTGGCCGGTTCGGGGATGATATGCGGTTCTTGCTGGCGGATTGCTTCGGCCCGCTGTTGGTAGCGATTGACAAGTGCGATAGCCACGGGAGCTTCGTATTCAGGCTCTTCCGTCAGCGATACGCGTACGGTATCGCCAATCCCGTCTTCGAGCAAGGTGCCAATACCCACGGCAGATTTGATGCGACCATCTTCGCCGTCGCCGGCTTCGGTCACCCCGAGGTGCAGGGGATAGTTCATGCCCTCGGCCGCCATTTTCTCCACCAGCAAGCGATAAGCCGCCACCATAACGCGCGGATTGCTCGACTTCATCGAAATCACCAAGTCGTAATAGTTCAGGTCCTCGCAGATGCGGATAAATTCCAATGCTGACTCGACCATCCCTTCGGGCGTATCGCCGTAGTGGCTCATGATGCGGTCGGAAAGTGATCCGTGGTTTGTGCCGATCCGCATGGCGGTCCCGTATTCCTTGCATATCTTGACTAACGGGGCAAATTTCTTATAGATACGATCCAGTTCCGCTTGATAGGCTTCGGGCGTGTAAGTGAGCTGGTCGAATTTCTTCTTGTCGGCGTAGTTACCAGGGTTGACTCGCACTTTTTCTACAATCCGGGCCGCCACTTCGGCAGCGTTGGGCGTAAAATGGATGTCGGCGACCAAAGGTACCTGGTAACCTCTTCTGCGGAGTTCTTTCTTTATTTCAGCTAGGTTCTCCGCTTCTTTGATGCTGGGCGCGGTCAGCCGTACGTATTCGCAGCCCGCCTCGACCATCCGGATGGTCTGCTCGACGGAGCCCATCGTATCCATGGTGTCCAGCGTTGTCATGCTTTGTACCCGAATGGGGTTGTTGCCGCCCATTGGCACACCGCCAATATTGACTTCACGCGTTAGCAACCGAGAATAATTCGTCAGGGAATTGCAGTATGCGCCAGGTAATGAGTATGTTGTTTTGGTCTCCATGGAATACTGACAAAGTTAACCATTAGTTGCGACAAACGTAGGAGCTTTGTGGAATCGGCGTGTCGAAATACGCCTGGACAGTGTGTGCCGAGTGGGTGTTTCGGCCGAGACGGTACGGGAAGAAGCGAAAAGTAAAAGGTGTTCGCTTTTTGCGTTTCGGTGTTTTTTCTTAGCTTGCTGTCCGAAAGGCGAGCCGCAACGGCGCGGTTTCGGGATTTACGTAGCCCACTACCCCATGTTCAATATTGTTCTTTCCCTCTTCTTCTTACTTAGCAATCCGCTGGCTTACTACGATGTGGCCTTTGAGGAGCAGACCATCGACGATGATGTGGGGATCGGCTATGGCCTAGCGGTAGGGGATGTGGATGGTGACGGCAAGCCGGATATCTTGCTGGCCGACAAGAACCAATTCGTCTGGTATCGCAACGGCGACTGGAAGCGATTCGTGATGGTCGAAAATCTCACGGAGTACGACAACGTTTGCATTGCGGCGCGGGATATCGATGGCGACGGGATGGTAGAGGTTGCTGTGGGCGCAAGGTGGAATCCATCAGAAACCGTTGATGCGTCCCTGTCTGGGTCGGTGCATTACCTCTTGCGCCCCCAGGATCCTACTCAGGCTTGGACACCCATCACCCTGCACCATGAACCGACGGTGCATCGGATGCGCTGGGCCAAAGCGGGTGAGGACGCTTACCAACTCATTGTCGTGCCCCTGCATGGGCGTGGAAACGTCGACGGCAAGGGCAAGGGGGCGAAGGTGTTGGCGTATGAAATGGTTGACGGCACTCCCCAGGGCCGGTGGCGACATCGGGTAATTGACGAGTCTATGCACCGGACCCATAACCTCGACGTATTTGAGGACGCGGATGGAGAAACGATCTATATCAGCGGAGAGGAGGGCGTCAAGGCCTTCACGTACCGGCGAGGAGCATGGCGCAGCCGTGGAGCGGACTGGCTGGTGCGCGACCAGCCCATGAGCGAAGCGCGGCATGGCCATATCCGCAGCCGAGGCGTCAAGGTAATCGCGGGCATTGAGCCCCTCCACGGCCCTATGGTGACGCTGTACAAACCGAGATTGGGCGATAGCCTGTTCGTGCCCGAGCTGGTCGAGCGCATGGTGCTTGAAAAAAACATGGCCGAAGGGCATGGGTTGGTCGTCGCGGATTTTTTGGGGCTGGGGCGCGACCAAGTCGTTGCGGGTTGGCGGGCGCCAAACAACTACGGGGTGGTCGGCATCAAGATGTACATCCCGTTTAATCAGTATTGGGAGGCTTGGGACATGTATTGGATTGATATCGACGGGATGGCGTGCGAAGACCTCGTGGCTGCCGATTTGGACGGCGACGGCAAGTTAGACCTCATCGCGGCAGGACGAAGTACACACAACTTGAAAATCTACTGGAATCGGCGTGGGTCTTGACCCTATGCCGGTTGCTCACCACTAATCAGTTCGAAAATGGTGATTTCCGGCAGAATTCCCGCCCGGCCCGGATAGCCAAGAAATCCGAAGCCCGTGTTTACGTAAATCTGCTGGTGTTTTTCCCGGTATAGGCCAGCCCACTCTGGATAAATATATTGTACCGGGCTCCACTGAAAATGCTCTGAGCGGATGCCGAACTGCATGCCGTGGGTGTGTCCCGCAAATGTGACGTCTACGTCCGGACGAGCGAGTACTTCGGCTCGCCAATGGGAAGGGTCGTGTGACAAAAGCAACTTGACAGGAACCTCTTGGAGGCCTTCAAGTGCTTCGTCCAGTTTGCCGTGCCGAGGAAAGCGCCCCGTTCCCCAGTTTTCGACGCCGACAATGCCGATTTCGTCCGCACCTACGCGGATTTTCTGATTTGCATTCATCAGCAAGTTCCATCCCATCACCCGATGCGTGTCAATCATATCGCGGAGATTTTTGGACTTAGCTTCCGAGGGTTCAAATCCAAAATGGTAGTCGCCATAGTCGTGGTTACCCAATACGGAATAAACTCCAAGTGGGGCTTGCACCTTGCTGAAAATGTCTTGGTAGTCCCGCATTTCGCTGGCTAAATGGTTTACCAAGTCACCCGTAAAGAACACCATGTCCGGTTTTTCCCCAAGGAGCATTTCGACGCCGCCCAAGACGGCACGTTTATTATAAAAGCTGCCCGAGTGAATGTCGGATAACTGACCGATAGTCATCCCATGAAAAGCCTTGGGTAGATTGGGCAGGTAGAGCTTTTGGCGATGGATGCGATAGTTGTAGGCCCCTGACACGATTCCCCAGCCCAAAGGTATAAAGGGTACGGCAGCCACAAGTATTCCTGCTTGCGTGATGAATTTAGAACGGGATATGGTCGGACTGGCTTGAACTGTCTCGTTGTCAGCTGGAGCGGGGAAGGGCCTCGCTACACGACGCATTAGCTGATGCTTCATCCAAATCGATCCCCTTCGCAGGTCATCAATCAAGAGGATGAGCAAATACAAGAATTTGGTAGTGAAGGTCAGAAAAAATGCCACGAGGATAATCGACCGTATGGTCAGCGGGATGTTGACGTAGATGCTCACCAGCACGCCCGCCAAGATAAGGGCGCTATAGCCCCACCATAGCTTGGGAAACCGAGTGCCTTGCGCCCATCCGATGGAGGTCTGACGAAGGGCTTTATAAATGTAGAAGTCAATAAGCAGCAGAAGCGCCGCGGTCCAATAAATCATTTCGAATCCGGGTGTATTTTGCGACGCGGGCGGCAACCGACTATATGCACGGTATCCCTCAGCGCCATGGGCTAGTCGGGTATGTAATTATACATGTTTGAGGGCCATTTGCCGAAGCGATTCAATCCACTTGGGATGATCGTTTAGGCTCTCGACGAGCTGCACCTTTTCACCGCCTAGTTCGGCAAACTCTTCTGCATATTCTGTGCCAATTTCATAGATGGTCTCCAGGCAATCTGCAACAAAAGCAGGGCAAAATACGAGCAGGCGCTTTTTGCCTTTCGCGGCTACATCTTTCAGTACGTCAGTTGTATACGGTTGAATCCACGGTGTCTTTCCCAATCTGGATTGGAAGCAGACGGTGTAGTTTTCCGGCGCGATGCCCAAACGTTCGGCAAGTAACCGAGTGGTGGCATAAGACTGGGCTAGGTAGCAAAATTTATTGTCCTCGGTAATCCGTACGCGGCATTCGTCGCGTTCGCAATCGTGGGTCTTATTCGGGTCGACACGCTTCAGTTGCCGGACCGGCAAGCCGTGGTAGCTAAATAGGAAATGGTCGTAATTCTCAAGTCCGTGCTTGAGGGCGTTTTCGGCGAATACCTCAAGCATGAGCTCGTCGTCGTAAAATTGGTTGACGAAGGAAAGCGCGGGAAACGTTTCCCATTTGCGCATGATATCCATCACTTTGTCGATTACCGACCCGTTCGTCGCAGATGCGTACTGCGGAAAGAGGGGTATTATCCGTATGCTGTCAACCTTCATCTTTCGGAGATTCTCCAGAGCTGATTCGATGGAGGGATTTTGGTAGCGCATGGCCAATTCCACGTGGTATTCATCTCCCAGCAATTCCTGCAATTGCTGTTGTTGGCGAATGCTGTAATACATCAGGGGCGAACCGGTCTGGTCGTCCCAGATTTCCTTATATATTTTGGTCGAGGCAGCGGCCCGGAAGGGTACGATAATACCCTTGACGACAAAGGCCCGGCGCAAGGTAGGAATGTCAATCACACGGCCGTCCATCAGGAACTCATCCAAGTAACGGCGCACATCTGGCACCGTTGCATTGTCGGGCGTACCGAGATTGATTAGCAGAATTGCTTTTTTTGGCTGTTTCATACGGCTGCAAAAATACGCAAATACTTGGCTGGAAATGTAACGTGGCTGTCAATTAAGCCTCTTGTTGGGCAGCTTGACGAAGCAGCTCGATAAACGCATCGCAGGCCTGTTCGTCCGTAGCCCACGACGTCACTAGCCGGATTGCCGCACGTTCTTCATCAATTGGGGTCCACACGTAAAAAGCACACGACGTTTCGAGCTGCCGGATCACACGATAGGGGAGGATGGGAAACAGCTGGTTTGTGGCCGGCTCAACGAGAAAGGGGAAGCCCAGTGCGTGGATTTTGTTGGCGATTTTCCGTGCCAGGGTATTTGCGTGCTGCGCCATTTCGAATATCAAATTGTTCTCTAGCAAGCACAGGAATTGCAACCCGAGCAGCCTGCCTTTGGCGAGCATAGCACCGCGTTGCTTGATATGGTAGGCAAAGCCCGCTTGGATTTTGCGATGGGTAATCACGATCGCTTCGCCAAGGAGGGCACCGTTTTTGGTGCCACCGATGTAGAATACGTCGACGAGGCGGGCGATGTCCGCCAAGCTGAGGTCGTTGCCACTACCGGTTAAGGCCACAGGCAAGCGGGCACCATCCATAAACAGGTAAAGGTCATTTTCGCGACAATATTCGGATAGTGCGGTTAGTTCGGCCTTCGAGTAAAGTGTGCCCAGCTCGGTGGCATTGGAGATGTACACCATCTTAGGCTGCGTGGCGTGAACGTCGCCGAACTGCTTGAGCAAGTGGGCGATGTTTTCCGGATGTAGTTTCCCATCACTGGAGGGTACCGTTTCGATTTTGTGGCCAGTGGCCTCAACGGCTCCCGTTTCGTGTACGCTAACGTGTCCCGTGTCTGCCGCGATGAGCGACTGGTAGGGCCGAAGGGCCGCCGCGGCGATGAGCAGGTTGGCCTGGGTGCCGCCGGACACGAAATGGACGGCAGCGTCGGGTTGGTCAACGGCGGAACGGATGAAGGCCTTTGCTTCCTGGGAATACGTATCATCGCCATAACCATCCTGCTGAGTAAGGTTCGTTTCGGTCAACGCTTTTAGGATGGACGGATGACAGCCTTCGCTATAATCGTTTTTGAAGTAGTATTTGTCCATATTTTGAGCTTACTCGGATGTGGGAGGGAGTTTCGCTTTCGCACGAATTAAATCCGCTGCCACCATTTCCCGACAGAGTGTTTCGAGCGTGTACTGGGGTTCCCAGCCCAGTTGGGTTTTCGCTTTGCTCGCATCGCCGATGAGCAAGTCTACCTCGGTGGGTCGGAAGTACGTAGGGTCTACCGCCAAGACCTCCTTGCCGATCGCGACGGTGTAAGCCGGATTGGCACAATGGCTTACATAGCCCTTTTCCTCGACGCCGATGCCCTTGAATGTCAAAGTAATGCCCACTTCCGCGAAGGCCATTCGCACAAAATCGCGTACGCTTGTAGTTATTCCGGTGGCGATGACGTAATCTTCCGGACGATCCTGCTGTAAGATCAGCCACATGGCGCGAACATAGTCCTTGGCATGGCCCCAATCGCGCTGTGCGTCTAAGTTGCCGAGGTATAGCTTATCCTGCTGGCCCAAGGCGATGGCGGCCACCGCACGGGTAATCTTGCGGGTGACGAACGTCTCTCCACGTAGGGGCGACTCGTGGTTGAACAGAATCCCATTGCACGCAAACATGCCGTAGGCTTCACGATAATTTACCGTGATCCAATAGGCATAAAGCTTGGCGACGGCGTAGGGGCTACGGGGATAAAAAGGGGTTGACTCCGACTGCGGTACGGCTTGTACGAGTCCATAGAGCTCGGACGTGGACGCCTGGTAGATGCGCGTCTTTCCCTCCAGTCCTAGGATGCGGATCGCTTCCAACAGACGCAGGGTGCCGAGACCGTCTGCGTTCGCCGTATATTCGGGGGTTTCAAAGCTGACTTTAACGTGGCTCATGGCCGCTAGGTTATAAATCTCGTCCGGCTGTGTTTCCTGGATAATCCGAATCAGGTTGGTGCTGTCCGTCATGTCGCCGTAATGCAGCTTGAAGCGGATACGTTCGCTATGCGGCTCTTGGTAGAGGTGGTCTATGCGCTCGGTGTTGATGAGGGATGAACGTCGTTTGATGCCGTGCACGATATAGCCCTTTTCCAAGAGCAATTCAGCTAAATAGGCTCCGTCTTGGCCATTAACGCCGGTAATTAGTGCTGTTTTCATGGTTGGTGGTGCACATTTTTCAGAAAATCTTGATACGCTGCGGCTATCCCCGCTTCGAGATCGACGCTGTGTTTCCAACCCAAACCACGTAGGGTTGAAACGTCCATGAGCTTGCGGGGGGTGCCGTCTGGTTTGGTGTGATCCCATACAATCTCGCCGGGATATTGCACGATCTTCTTGATTATCTCAGCCAGTTCCGCAATGGTCAGGTCCTCGCCAGTGCCGACATTTACCAGCTGCCTTCCGTCATATTTCTGCATCAAAAACAAGCAGGCATCCGCGGCGTCATCGGCAAACAGGAACTCCCGGCGCGGTTTGCCGCTTCCCCATACGGTTACGTTGGGCTGCCCCGTTTCTTTCGCTTCGTGGAAACGACGGATAAGCGCGGGCAATACGTGCGAATTGGCTGGGTGGTAATTGTCGCCAATGCCGTAGAGGTTAGTGGGCATCACACTGATAAAATTTCGGGCGTACTGGTCGCGGTAGGCTTCGCATAATTTTATGCCGGCTATCTTCGCGATGGCGTAGGGCTCATTCGTGGGTTCCAACGGACCCGTCAGCAGGGCATCTTCACGCAAGGGCTGCGGCGCCAATTTTGGATAGATGCAACTGCTCCCTAAAAACAACAGCTTTTTAACGTCATGCTGGTGCGCTGCGTGGATGACGTTATTCTGGATCATCAGGTTTTCGTAGAGAAAATCTGCCCGGTAAGTGTTATTGGCGAGGATACCGCCCACCTTTGCTGCCGCCAGAAATACGTATTCGGGCCGCTCAGATTCGAAAAATGACTCCACGGCGTCCTGCCGCAGAAGGTCCAGCTCGGACGAATCGCGATGCACGAGACGCGTGTACCCAGCTTGTTGCAAGCGCCTCAGAATGGCGCCCCCTACCATGCCGCGGTGGCCGGCAACGTATATTTTCGCATTCTTCTCCATGCTCGTTTACGTAATCTATCTACTTATATCACTGCGCGACGAGCAACTGTCAGAACAGTCCTAGCTGACCCTTGTCGTCCAGTTTAATGTCGTCCGGATTCGTGATTTCCAGGTCGATTTTTTGGCGAGGTTTGGCCGCTTCTTCCTGCGTCGCGTCTTCGGGTGTGGGGCTTGCGGGCGCCTTTTCGGCGTCACTATTTATCGTTTCTACCTTCTGAGGTGTTTTCGCGTTTTTCGCTTCGATAGGTGCCTCTGCTGCGCGCTGGGTCTCCTTAGCCGAAGCGACAGCGGTGGTGTTTCCTCCGGATTCGGATTCGGGGGACATTTCGTCTCCGTTGGCTTGGGCAGTCCTTTCTGGCGGGAGGTCCTCTTCCACGGCCAATAGGCTTACCTGTTTGACCTCATGGGGCGTCAGGCGGTTGCCTTGGGCTTTCATGCCCTTCACGTCCACGATGTCTGCGAGGTTCAGTTCGAGGGTTTCGGGGATTTGCGTTTTGCCTTTGAGCACATCGACGCGCACCATCGGTACGGCGGCGCGCGTTGCCAGGATGAGTTTCGATCCGGGTTCCTCATTGAGGATACTGGTGCGCTTGCCTATCGGGGTGTCTTCAAACGTGAATCGTTTGACGTAATAGACACCGGACTTGCCATCGCGATGGACGACATTAAATACCTGCTCGGGATTGAATTTCTCGATGCGGATCATCTTGTCGTCGAAATGGTTGCTCAGATCGAAACTCGTCAGCTCGTAGGAGCCGTCAGCCATGAGGGTAAGGATTTTGTCCTCACCGTCAAATTCGCCCAAGAATTGGCCACGCTCATCCACGTTGAGGCGTTTTAGGACATCGTCATACCAGATTTTGCGTCCCGCCAGCGTAGATACGCCTTTCGCTTTCAGCGTGATTTTCCGGATGGGATATTTGGTAACGATATTTCCTTGCGACCCCCTTCCTTTGATGGCGATGTCCGCAAAGTCCAGGTCAAACTGCAGCTTCCTCAATTTGGAATGTGGTTTTAACTGGATGTTTACCACTTCCGCTTCGCCATTGGGATTAGCGGTGAAGTACAGGGTTTTTGACCCTTTGTTGCCCTTAGTTAGGTCATATTCCTTGTCGCGCGTGACACCCAATATCGAGAAACGTTTTACGTAGGATACGCCGCTCTTGCCGTCTCGGTAGATGAGGTTATACACGGTTCTTTCGTCGTTGCGCTTAAATACGCCCACGTGAATAATGTCTTTGCCTACGAATACCTTGTCTTGCACTTTGGTGACGATGCATTTGCCGTCGCTACGAAAACTGATGATATCGTCAATGTCCGAACAGTCGCCGACGTATTCGTCTTTTCGCAGGCCAGTACCTATAAAGCCGTCGGCGCGGTTGACGTACAGTTTGACGTTGGCCAGAGCTACTTGCGTAGCTTCGACCCGGTCGAACACGCGCAATTCGGTCTTCCGCTCACGCCCTTTGCCATACTTCTCGCGCAATTTTTCAAACCACGCGATGGCATAATCCGTTAGCTGGCGCAGATTGCGCTTCACCGTTTTGATTTCGGCCTCCAGCGCTGCAATCTGGTCGTCCACCTTTTTGAGGTCGAAGCGGGTGATACTGCTCATCGGCTTGTCAATGAGCTTGCGATAATCATCGGCAGTGATCGGGCGGTAGAACTGCTCGAAAAAGGGCGTAAAGAGCTGGGTCAATACGTTGACCACGGTGTCGAAATCACCGGAATTTTCGTAGTCCTTGTGCTTATACATCCCTTCGCGGATGAAAATCTTAAGTAGGGTGCTAAAGAAAATCCGCTCCTGCAATTCGTTGAGCTTGATTTCCAGCTCGCGCTTGAGGAGTGCCTTCGTGTTTTTCGTGTTTTCGATCAGTACGTCGTTCACGCTCATGAAGCGCGGCTTGTCGTTCTGGATCACGCACGTATTCGGCGAGATGGACACTTCGCACGCCGTGAATGCGTAGAGCGCGTCGATCGTGACGTCTGGAGAAATGCCTGGCGCCAGGTGCACGATAATCTCCACGTTCTGGGCCGTGTTGTCCTCTATTTTCTTGATTTTTATTTTGCCTTTGTCATTGGCAGCAATTACGCTGTCAATCAGACTACCGGTGGTAGTTCCATATGGAATTTCCGTGATAGCCAGCGTTTTCTTGTCGCGTTCTTCGATTTTCGCCCGTACGCGGATTTTGCCGCCGCGTTGGCCTTCGTTGTAGGCCGAGCAGTCGGCCATGCCACCTGTCGGGAAGTCCGGCAATAGGTTCGGTCTTCCGCCGCGCAAAACTTCGATCGATCCGTCGAGCAGTTCGACGAAATTGTGAGGCATGATTTTGGTCGCCAAGCCTACGGCAATGCCTTCGGCTCCTTGGGCGAGCAGCAAGGGGAACTTGACAGGTAGGGTGACGGGTTCCTTGTTCCGGCCATCGTAGCTGAGTTGCCACTCGGTCGTTTCGGGGTTAAACACGACATCGTTGGCAAACTTTGAGAGCCGCCCCTCGATATAACGCGGGGCTGCCGCTGAGTCGCCCGTGATGGGGTCGCCCCAGTTTCCCTGACGGTCGATCAGCAAATCCTTTTGTCCGATTTGGACCATGGCATCGCCGATTGATGCGTCGCCGTGTGGGTGATACTTCATCGTGTTGCCGATGACATTGGCCACCTTATTAAATCGGCCATCGTCCATTTCCTTCAGCGAGTGGAGAATCCGCCGCTGCACCGGCTTCAGTCCGTCGTCGATGTGAGGCACGGCGCGATCAAGGATAACGTACGAAGCGTAATCCAGGAACCAGTTTTCGTAAAGCCCGGATAGCGGGATGGTTTGACTATTCCTCGAGTTTGCTCCTTCGTCGATTATTGGCTCTTGGTTTTCGTCTGGTGTAGGGCTTATTTCTTCGCTCATGTAAAATCCTCGGTCATCAGTAAATCACGTCCGCAACCGGAACGGGGTGTCCGTGCTGGCGATTGCGTGGCCGTAAAAATACAAAATCTTCGCGATTGTCCACTCGATTCGCCGGAATGCTGCGGGAGCCGAGCGCGGGGAAAGCCTGTGTTGGCCCACGCGCCCATGCGGAGGTTTCTGCTTGGAGTCCCTTCGCGAACGGGGCGGTTTTTGTGCGGTGTTAAGTTCGGTGTGATTGTTGCTAGAGAATAGGCAAGTTAAACCAATGCAGCGTATCGTCAATCCGTTAATTAACTGTTACTTTTACTGACATGAAACCACTTAGTATTCGATTTTTTCCCTTCTTGTTGTGTTTTATGACTCTTGCCTTTCAGGCTTGTGTTAAAGATGAGGTTGAGGATGGCGAAGCTGGCGACGGGCTCATTGCCTTTTCTTTCCCCAAAGCGCTTAACCCAGATCTCCAATACAGCGTCGGCGGCGAGATCGTGGGGGACACCATCTATGCGTACACGTTGGCGGGCACGGATATCAGTGCGTTGCGGCCACAGTTCCAGTTATCAGGTGTAGAGGTGGTGGTCAACGGCGTCGCTCAGGAGAGTGGCGTTAGTTCGCAAGATTTCACCCAGCTTGTCGACTATTCTGTCCGGTTATTTAACGGAACGTTTAAGAAATATACGGTCAAGTTTTCGGATACGGGCTTGCCGGCCATCTACGTGTCCACGGGTGGTGCGCCTATTACGAGCAAGGAAGACTACGTAGACGCCGAGATGCGGATTGTCCGTGGTTTTGGGAAGCAACCCTTGCATGTGGGCACACTAGGGATTCGCGGGCGGGGTAACTCGACTTGGCATATGCCGAAAAAGCCTTATCGGCTTCGGTTGGACGAGGGAGCCGCGTTGCTAGGCATGCCTTCGAACAGGCATTGGGCACTAATGGCGAACTATGCAGACCGGTCACTCATGCGTAACGACGTCGCGTTCGAAGTCAGTCGGCGGCTGGATGTGGAATACACGCCAAGACAGGTGTATGTCGACCTTTTTCTCAACGGCGAGTACCTGGGCAACTACAACCTGACCGAACACATTCGGGAGGGCGCGGACCGGGTTAACATTGAGGAAGAAAATGGTGGGTTTATTCTGGAGGCCGATGGCTATGCCTCCCAAGAGCCAGAGCACTTTTTCACGCCGCGCGGCATGCCGATTACCATTAAATTCCCCGATGAAGACGACATTAGCAGCGAGCAGCGCTCGTATATTACGAACCATTACCGGGCATTCGAAGAAGCGTTGTTTTCCGAGGATTTTGGTGGTGTCGATAACAATTACCAGCAATATTTCGACCTGGAAAGCTTCGTCAACTATTACCTAGCCAACGAAATTACGGGCAATCCGGACCTTTGGTGGAGTATGAGGATGTATAAGCGCAACGCGTCGGACCCCAAAATTTACGTAGGCCCAGTATGGGATTTTGATTTGGCATTTAACAACGATAACCGATTAGGCGATGCGGTGCACAAGTCCATGATTGAGGACGCTCATGACCCTAAGATGTGGATACGGCGCATAGCCGAGGACCCGGCGTTCAGGCAGGCCGTCCGCGAACGATGGAACGAAGTGAAAAGCGCGCAGATGGCTTCTATTATCGACTATGTAGAACAACAAGCCGCTAAACTCGATCACAGCCAACGATTTAATTTCCAGCGTTGGCCTATTCTATCCGACCAGGGCATTCACCTCAGTTGGTACATTGGCAGTACGTATCCGGACTACACGAATTTTCTAAAAACCTATTTAGACGCGCGTATGCGCTGGCTGGATGGGTACATCAATGGTCCGGCGTTTGACTAGGCTCTTTATCGTGGTTCACGCTGTGCGGGACTAAACTTTTGCCGCCATGATTCGTCTTAACCCAATAACCGTGGCTCGTTTGGAGGTGCGGCACGAAAACGCATGAAGATACTCTGGAAATACTTATACCCCCATCGAAAATACATTTTCATCGCATTGGTGCTGGCTGCAGCCGCTCAATTGCTCAGCATGATCGACCCGATTATCTTCGGCAAGATTATCGACGACTATGCGAATAACACGGGCGGGCGCAGCCAGCAGGAGCTCGTGAACGGTGTGCTGTTTTGGTTGGGCGTAGCGGTGGCGATTGCTATTCTGGCCCGGCTGGCGCGTGCGTTCCAAGACTACGTGATGCGTCTGGCGGTGCAGCGTTTCGGGATGCAAATCTTCAATGATGGGCTAAAGCAGACATTGCGCCTATCGTTTCAGGAATATGAGGAACAGCGCAGCGGCGAAACGCTGGCTGTACTGCAGAAAGTTCGAACGGATACCGAGCGTTTCATTAGCTCGTTTATCAATATCCTGTTTTCCTCACTCGTGGGATTTGGCTTCTTGATTTGGTATTCGGTTACCAAGCATTGGGCAATGATTCCCATTTTTCTCATCGGATTTGTCGTGATTGGGTCCATTACCAGCATCCTCAGTCGAAAGATAAAGACCGTGCAACGTCGCATAAATCGGGAGACCACGCAGATGTCGGGCATCATCACGGAGTCGCTTCGCAATATTGAGCTTGTCAAAAGCCTCGGCCTTACCTATCCAGAGGTGCGGCGGATGCGGGTGCACACCCAGGCTATTTTCGATTTAGAAATGTTCAAAACGCGCCAGGTCCGATTCCTGGCGTTTTTGCAGGGAACGACGCTCAATCTTCTGCGGCAGTCGGTGCTCTTTGCGCTATTGTGGCTTATTTTTCGCGATGTGCTGACGCCGGGCGAGCTGATAGCCATGCAATTTATCTCAACGTCGATCTTCATGCCGCTACAAGATGTCGGTAGTATCATTATCCACTATAGAGAGGCCGAATCGTCGTTGACTATGTTTGACAAGCTCATGAAAAAACCGATTGAGCAGCGCCCCGAGCATCCCACGGAACTGGGCCCGCTCAGCGAGATCGTGTTTGATCGCGTCGTCTTTCGCCATAGGACGGCAACTTACAATGCCATAGACGATATTTCGATCGAGGTGCGCGCGGGTGAGACCGTCGCGTTTGTAGGTCCTTCGGGGTCGGGGAAGTCCACGTTGGTTAAGTTGCTCGTGGGGCTATACCGCCCGGTATCGGGGCGGGTTCTTTTCAACGGGATCAGTGCCGAAGCCATTCGATATAACGAGATGCGCCGACAGATCGGCTTTGTCACCCAAGACACGCAGTTGTTCGCGGGAACCATACGCGACAACCTTACTTTCGTTAAGCCTGACGCGACCGATACGGAGATTCTGGAGGCCTTGCACAAAGCGAGTTGCGACGCGCTGCTCGCCCGCAGCGAAAAAGGTATCAACACCATGCTGGGCGAGGGCGGGCTGAAGCTGTCGGGTGGAGAAAAGCAACGTATTTCTATTGCACGGGCCCTGATTCGACAGCCCCGGTTACTGATTTTTGACGAGGCGACCAGCGCTTTGGATTCGCTTACCGAGGAAACCATCACCCAGACAGTTAGGGAAATATCCGGACGTAAGGAGCAGATTACTATACTCATCGCCCACCGCCTTTCCACGGTAATGCACGCCGACCGGATCGTGGTGCTGGAGAAAGGCCGCATCGCCGAAGAGGGTAGCCATGATGAACTTGTGGACGCCAAGGGCTTGTACTACGCCATGTGGCGCCAGCAAATCGGCGAGCGTCGCGACGAGCTCTCGGAGGTCGACGCGCCGCTGGGTTAGGCGTTAGTCTTCCAGGTATCCAAAGCGTCCTAAGTTAAAATCTTCGTAGGCCTGGGCCAGCTCCTCGCGCGTATTCATCACAAACGGGCCTTGCGCGGCGATGGGCTCGTTGAGCGGTTCACCACCCAGTACCAAGATCGTCGCCTGTTCGGAGGCTTCGATGGAAATGGATTCACCTTGCCGGCCGAATACGGCGAAATGATCTGTGGGAACGTCCGTCTCACCGTTTACACGGATGGATCCTTCGATGACGAGTAGTGCGGCGGTATAGTGAGCGGGGAGCTCGAATACCGCTTTTCCGCCGGCATTCAACCGCATATCATAGAGATGCACGGGCGAAAACGTAGAGGCGGAGCCCGCTACATCACCGTACTGCCCAGCAATCACTTTCACGTAGCCACCGTCGTCCGGCAGTTGAAACCGGTTGACGTCCTGGTCGTTCAGGTTTTGGTATTTTGGCTGGCTGTGTTTCGCGTTGGCGGGCAAATTCACCCACAGTTGTACCATCTGAAATTCGCCTCCCGTCCGGCTAAATTCCTCTTCATGATATTCTTTGTGGAGAATGCCAGCTCCGGCCGTCATCCATTGTACACCGCCTTCGTCAATTACTCCGCTGCTGCCAATGCTGTCGTGGTGCGCGATGCGTCCTCGGTAGGCAATCGTTACCGTTTCAAACCCCTTATGCGGGTGGGCACCGACACCTCGGGGCTTTGCCGACGGGGCGAATTTGAATTTGGAGTTGTAGTCCATGACTAGGAATGGGTCCATTCGCTGCATGGAAAACCCTTGTCTGGGAATGAAGTTATGCACCCGAAAGCCGTTGCCTACATAATGGGGCTGAGCGGGTGCGACTACGCGTTCGATGTGTTTTGTTGCCATGATTTTGTTCCTCTCTTAAACGTTAAGCAAAGGTAACCCATGGCGCTTTTTTTGCCGTTGACGTATGATAAGAAGTAAACACGAGTACGCGCATCCATGTTGTCGGTTGAACTGTAGCTTATTTCTTTACGTGTTTTCTGGCCAACTCCTTGCGAACACGGCTAAGGCTTTCGGGCGTGATACCTAAGTAGGAAGCGATCATCCATTGGGGCACGCGTAACATGAGGTCGGGGTATTGCCGCACAAAATCAACATAACGCTCTTCGGCCGAGGCACCCAACAACGCGTTGATGCGCATCTGTTGGTGGCGAATATGGTTGTGCAAAGCCAACTCGTTGTTCTGCAGGTAGGCTGGACTGATTTCGGCAAGCTGGCAGCTAAAATTGTTGTCCAGCAAGATTGCTGTCGTGTCCTCGATGGCGTCAACGAACAGTACCGTCGGTTCATTGAAGTAGGCGCTGCTGCGGTCGTTGATGATCCAGCTTTCCGGTGCGAATTGGATGATATGCGTTTTGCCCGATTCGTTAATCGTGTAGGCTCTTAACAGACCCGATTCGACAAAAAAAGTATGCTTGCATACCTCGCCAGGGCGCATTAATATCCGTCCTTTGCCATATTGTTTGATGGTGAGGGTCGGTTGTAGCGCCTCAAACTGCTCACTGGTCAAGGACCCGTTCTGAGTGAGGTACTTTTTAAAGTTTTCCATATTCATGCTCTAGCCCGCTGTCGGTGCGATGGGTCGCTAAAGATACGGATTTGGGCTGGAAACACACGGGGGTGAGGGGGCGGCCGGCACAGGGAATTTTTCCTGCCCCTACGCGATCGCTCGCAGTTTATGCGTATCTTCGGTTAGGAATATTGCAAATGAAGGAAACGGAGTTTACCAACGGCCCAATCAATCCGGACGCCCTGCCTCGCTACGAGGAGGTGGCCATCCATCCCATAGCTCCCTCGTATTGGTACGTTATCGTCATCAATATCGCCATCGTCACGTTGATTATCGGGGGAGCCGGCTCTTTCGTGCTGTTTTCTGCAGGTTCGGCTTTGCTGGCAGCTGGGGTATTGGGCGCGTGGTTGCTGTTTATGCTGGCGCAGTTGCTGGTACGACGAACGGCATTCCGCAAACGGGGCTACGCGTTGCGGGAGCGTGACGTTATCTACCGCAGGGGCTTGTTGGCAACGGTCACGACGATTGTACCATTCAATCGAATACAGCACGTATCGATTAATGAGGGTGTGCTTTCCCGGCGGTTTGGGCTCGCCCAGTTGCAACTGTTCACCGCCGGTGGTTCGTCAGCAAATATGGTCATTTCAGGACTGCCCAAAGCGGAAGCCGAACGCATCAAAACCTTTATCATGGGCAATATCCATCCGATGGAAAAGGTGGTGTCAGACGTCCAACGAGAATCGGAAAATGACTGACGGCACACCCCCATACGGATTTTTCGATACGCCGCAGCGCCAGTCGTCCATCGGGATATTTGTTGAAGCAGGGTACTTGGCCTATCGTTTTGGCAGGGCCTTCTGGGTATTGCTGCTGTATTTTTTTGTCAAGCCCATTGATGTGCCGGTAGCGTACGTGGTGCTGGGTGTCGCGGCTGTTTTAGGCCTAATTGGCCTCGCGGGTTATTTGGTTTTTCGCAATTTCTATTTTCATATCGATCGCGAGCGAGGCGAATTCGTATTGCAGCGCGGTGTGCTGGCCAAAAAGCGTACGGCGTTTCAACTCGATCGAATCCAGCAGGTAAACATTAGCCAAAGCCTCTTGCAAAAGTTGGCCCAGGTGTATGGCGTGGAGATTGAAACAGCCGGGAGTTCCAAAAGCGAGGCGCGCATCCGAGCCGTGTCCTATCCCGTGGCCAAGGCACTGCAGGCTAGCCTCCTTGCAGCGACGGACGACACGCCAGCGGCCGCAGATGAGAAATTCGCTCCGTGGGCCGATGCGGAAGGGTCACCCTTAGTTTCCATCAGCCCTGCCACCCTGTTTAAGGTGGGCATTACTTCCAAGTATGTGGAGAGCTTTTTTATACTTCTTGCTTTCTTCGTAGGTATATATAACAATATCCGCGATGTATTGCAGTTAGACGAGGGCAGCAGTGACCGTTTTGACGCGTACGTAGGGTCCTTTTTTGTGCTGAAAGTGCTGGCGATGTTTTTAGGTGCACTCATGCTCCTCACCGTGCTATTCAATTTGGTGCGCACGCTGGTTACTTACTTTGGTTTTTCGGTGCACCGGGGAGCCAAGGGACTGAGTATTTCGTACGGTTTGGTTAACAGCCGCACCATACTGTTGTACCCAAAAAAAGTGCAGATGCTCGTTTTGGTGTCGAACTACTTCCAGCGCAAGATGGACTTGCGTTGGATGACCATCCGTCAGGCATCGGCCGTGCAGCAGGAAAATGTCAATTCTCACATTCAAATACCGGGGAGCAGCGCATCGGAAAGTGAAGCCATCATGCGGTTTGTGCTCGGCCGCGTTCCCGAAAAGGGAGCGGCCTTGGTTCCCAATTACCGCA
This sequence comes from uncultured Sphingobacteriaceae bacterium, assembly GCA_964423925.1. Classification (GTDB taxonomy): domain Bacteria; phylum Bacteroidota; class Bacteroidia; order Sphingobacteriales; family Sphingobacteriaceae; genus CAYRGQ01. The sequence goes on from CAYRGQ010000015.1 coordinate 35,101, forward strand.
AATGGGTTATGGAGGCGAGCGTTTTTATCGGAATTCCTTTTTTGGCATTTGCTGTTTTCACATTTTTTATGGGCTTAAATTGGGGCGTGCTCCTGTCTGCATTGGTGTATGGGGTGCTGGCGGCTATAGCGATTGCGGTGAGCTACCGACGCGCTCGGCTGTTTGTAAATGACGACTTCGTTATCCAGCGACATGGGATTTGGGAGGTGCATACCATCATCATCGAACCCCACAAAATCCAGAGTATTGCCACTACGCAGTATCGCTGGCAGCGACGGGCGAACGTAGGCCACCTCAGTATTCGGACAGCTAGCGGCAAGCTCGTTTTTCGCTTTGGTGATTTCGATCAAATACGGGCGTATGTAGACCGGTGGCTCTACCAGGTGGAGTCGTCAACCAAGCCCTGGATGTAGCGTGTTATGGCGCGGGCGACGTTAAATCGCCCAAAATCCTTACCCGGTAGCAATTCATGGTCGTGCTCCCCAGCTGACGCAGTAGGCGGTAATTCACCACGGCTCCGATAGCGGCGCCTATGATGGGGATAAGTTGCGCCATCTTTGCTAGGTCGATGTAATCCCGATACTCCTGCTGGAAGGTCCGCCAGTCAAAGTGTTCGATATTGTCGGGCAGGCTATCGGCGTATGCCTCCCAGTTGAGGATGCGTTCGTATACCTTGCGGCGGTGTTGATGGCTGGAAAAAGCCAGCTGGAAAGCCGTTAGCATGAAGAGGCGTTCCTTATATTCGCTCGTATCGTAGCCATAAGTTGCCGCAATGTCATAAAGCATTTTGATTTTGATGGCCAACAGCGCCGGAAAATCTGCGATGCCCATAAGGATGCCGCCGGCCCCCGTGATGGCCCCTTCGATGGATGCGGTTTTCTGATAATTACTGATCAAGGTCTTGATGTACGCCTCGCGCACTTGGAAGCTGGCGTACGAACGCTTGGCCGTAGAAGTGTACTTGGCACCAAAGAGTATCGCCTTAATCATTTTCTCGATGGCGACGGTAATCGCGATATGTACCTTTTCGGGAATCAGGTTGTTTAGCCGTGTTTGGATGTTTTTGGCCAGCACGTTTCCCATAGGCTCTTTTTTGGTTATTTTATACTTCCAAAAGCCCAGTTCGATCTCCAGCCGCTTGCGGTATTCAGATGTTATCATGTGGTTTTTGGATGTGTCGTGTGCGACATTGTTACAGGTAAACCTTTGGAAATGAACAGTAAAATTTATGGTAATTAAAAAAATGGATTGGTATTTGCTAAAAACTATTAATTTTGTAGATATTGTAGGCTATTGATAATAAACAGTTATAGGAGGTAATATGAGTTTAAGACTGGGGGATACTGCCCCGAATTTCCAAGCCAAGACGACGATTGGCGATATTGATTTTTATGAATACACCGAGGGTAGCTGGGCATTGCTGTTTTCGCATCCGGCTGACTACACACCGGTGTGCACGACCGAGCTCGGCCGCACCGCCTCGCTCAAAAGCGAGTTTGACAAGCGTGGTGTTAAGGTGCTTGCGCTGAGCGTTGATCCGTTGGATCAGCACGTTGGCTGGATTGAAGATATCAATGAAACACAAAACACGGAGGTGAATTTTCCGCTGATTGCTGATGAGGACCGAAAAGTTTCGGAACTATACGGCATGATTCACCCCAATGCCTCGGCCACCGCAACGGTAAGGTCTGTGTATATCATTGGTCCGGATCGCAAAATTAAGCTTACCCTGACCTATCCCGCTTCAACGGGGCGCAACTTCCAGGAGATCTTGCGGGTGATTGATTCCTTACAGTTGACTGCGGATTACAGCGTAGCTACGCCAGCAGATTGGAACCATGGCGATGACGTGATTGTCGTGCCGGCCATCCCGACGGAAGAAATTCCAGAGCGGTTCCCTAAGGGGCACAAAGTCATCAAGCCCTACCTGCGTACGACGCCGCAGCCTAATATATAGGATGCGGACATGGCATAAAAGGCGAGTGGCCACCCTCAGGGTAGCCACTCGCCTTTTTTGTTTCACGAAGTCACTGTTTTATTTTAATACGTCTTTACCATGAAGACGTAATCTTGAATACGCTTTACTTGTTCGGTACGACTGAGCGTCGCCAAGGCGTTTTTGCGATTCAAGACGAGCGGATGCGCCAAAGAGTCTGCCGGGATGGCTTCAATGCAGCGCAAAAGGGCATCTGTCTTGATAGCGAAGGAGGCACCGTCCAACCCAGTTTGCTTACCACGTATAATCCCGATAACGTTACCGTTATAGTCGAGTAGTGGCCCGCCGCTGTTTCCGGGGTTAAGCGGGATGGAAATTTGGTAAGCAGTTGTATCGCCGAGGTAGCCCGTCCGCGAACTCAGATAGCCTTGCCCATAGACCGGCTCGTCCCTAGGGAATCCGAGCGTGAAAACCTCCTCGCCGAGCTCGGCGTCGGCCTCCTTGAAGGTGTAAGGCGTCTGCCTTAGCCTGCGGAATGCGGTATCATTGATGTGTAGCAAGGCGATGTCCGTGCCGGGATCCGTGTACACCACCTGTGCGCGATAGGTGTCGCCGTTGGCGTGGTACAAATGCACCGAATCCGCATCACGGATGACGTGATAGTTGGTAACCACGTAACCTTCGGGCGCTACCACGAAGCCAGTGGCACCAAACTGCCCCGGCGCAAAATTTTGGTTAGCCTGTTCGTTATTGATACTGCGAATTACCGCGTTTTGCGCATGCACATTCTGTTTTACGCTGTTCATCTCGCGCCGCAATGCGCTGAAGTTAGACGTGGTCTGATCGATGGCCGAATAATAGCCACTCACCCACAATGTGGAAAATACGGCTACCACCGCTACCGATGCCGCGATGAGCGCGTTGATGCGAAACCTGTTCCACAGCGTCAGGATGGGCGTTTCGGTATGGCTAGGCAAGGGCAGGCGAGCCGGCATAGCGTCGTCCAGCTTGCCTTTGAACTCCGCTCGACGAGCGTGTTTTTCCAGCTGCGCTATAAATTGCCGGTGCTCCTCTAGGCGTACTCCCTCATCGGGGTGCTGTTGGCAATAAGCCTCAAACGCCGTGCGCTGTTCATCGGTCAGTTCATTTCGTAAGTAGCGGTCTGCTAGGTCTAAAAAATCGTGCTCACTCATCATGATCGTTACGCTCTTTGTTAGCGGTGAAAAACAGTCGTTTTAATCGCTGCAGGCATTTATATTTTTGGTTTTTGGCGTTGTCCGCATTGGTGTAGCCAAATTTGTCGCAAATTTCCTGCATCGATAGGTTCGAAATATAGAAATCCAGAAGGATTGTCTTGCACGGTTCGCCCAATTGCGCTAGGGCATCATCCATCTGTACGAAATCCGCATCTTCCTTCTGGTGCTTTTCCAGGTCGTCTTCCACCGGAAGGCGGTTTTCGTATTCCGCCACGTCTGTGAAGGTGCGATTCTGTTGCGCCAGCTGCTTAAGCCACAACCGGCGGCAAACGGCGTACAGGTAGGTTTTTAACCGGCTGCTCAGACCGAACTCGGGGTCTTGCGCACGGTCGTACAACACCATCACTGCCTCTTGGAAGATGTCCTTTGCCTCTTCCTCTCCGCCGTTATTGGTGACGACCAGATGGTAAACCATCGGAAAATACTCGTCATATAACGATTGGATAGTCAGGCTGTCACCTCGACGTATGCCGGCCAAAAGCGCCGTATCGTCTGGGGATCCCGTCGTTGGCTTGCTATATTTCTTCACTTGTTAATACGGAAACTATTCGATAAGTAACCCAATGATTTTGTGTTTTTTTGTGCAGTTGCACTTTCTTGTTTTTTCGAACACAAACCTACGGAAATTTTGACCAAAGTAACACGGATTTTACCCGTGCGTACGTCCTCGCTGAACCGCGGAAAGCTGGCCCGCGGCAACTCCGGCGGTAGGATTTTATCCCGTATTTGGCTAAGTTTGCATACTTTTAGCGAATAAAATAAAGCCATACATGTATCCCATTCCCATCTTGCAGGAGCGCATCCGCGAAGCGGTAGAAACGCTTGCCATCCCCGATACTCCCCCGACGTTGTACGAACCTATTCGATACATACTGGACATGGGGGGCAAACGCATCCGCCCGTTGATGACGCTGCTGGCTGCCGACTTGTTTGGCGATGTCGAGGAAGCTTGCCAGCGCGCCATGCCTGCGGCCCTAGCCGTGGAACTTTTCCATAACTCCACTCTCATGCATGACGATATACTGGATGGGGCTCCGCTACGACGCGGCAAACCAGCGGTTCACGAAAAATGGAGTGTCGATACGGCAATCTTATCCGGTGATACGACCTTACTTGTTGCTTACAGCCAGTTGGCAAAGTCGGATCCCGCACGGCTGCCGACGTTGCTCAATGTCTTCAACCGGGTAACGTTGGAGGTTTGTGAAGGGCAGCAGTTGGACATGGACTACGAAAAGCGTGCGCGCGTGACGATCGACGAATACGTGGAAATGATCCGGATGAAAACATCCGTGTTATTGGGCGGGGCTGCGGAGCTAGGTGCCATTGCCGTTGGCGCGTCGGACGCGGATGTCCGTCACATTGGCGACTTTGGCATGTATGTCGGCATCGCGTTTCAATTGCAGGATGACATCCTCGATGTTTTTGGCGACCCGAATGCGGTGGGTAAGCAAGTGGGGGGAGATATCCTGGCTAATAAAAAAACCTATCTCCTGATTAAGGCCCTCGAGCTGGCCCAGGGTGCGGACAAAGCGCTGTTGAATAGCTTGCTGGCGACTCAAGATATGGATTCGCAAGAAAAGGTACGCCAAGTGACGGAGGTCTACGAGCGGCTCAATGTGTTGCGAGAAGCGCAACGGGCGATGAACGCGTTCAGTGTCCGCGCATTCGAGGCGTTGGACCGCGTATCCGTCGCAGAGGAACGCAAAGCACCTTTGCGTGCGCTCGCTCGCGAATTACTCGTGCGGCAACATTAGTACGGTTTTTGTTGCTTGAGCGGCATACGACGCAATCCATCGTCGCAGATACCCAGTTATCCGAATTATTTATTAAACTTGTGTATTCGCCGGGGGTATTCGGCGATCGAAGGGCTAAAAAGGTAATCTTATGACAGATAGGGCAATGGAACCGCTAAAAATAACGACTTTTCAGGCGTACCTGTTTTGGGAGAACATTGAAAAGAACCTGAGCAATATCTCGCTGAAGCTATCTACCATCCGTGAAAAGACCGATTTAATTATTTTGCCTGAAATGTTCAATTCCGGCTTCACCAATAACGTAGAAAAATGCGCAGAAAAAATGGACGGGCGCTCCATGCACTGGTTGCTCGAGACTGCGCAACAATACGACTGCGTGGTAACAGGTAGCCTAATAATTGAAGAGAACGGAAAATATTATAACCGCTTGATATGGATGAACAAGGATGGAAACTTTGTCAAGTATGACAAGCGCCACCTATTTGGCGTGGCCAAGGAGGATACGGTGTTTACCCCCGGCAACAAGCGTGTCATCGTGGAGTTAAACGGCTGGAAAATCTGCCCAATGATTTGCTACGACTTGCGCTTCCCGGTGTGGTCGCGCAATATGGGGGGAGCGTACGACCTATTGTTGTATGTGGCCAGCTGGCCAGATCGCCGTTCCGCGCATTGGCGTAGCTTGATTCCGGCGCGCGCCATCGAAAACCAAGCCTTCGTCATTGGCGTAAATCGGGTAGGGCATGATGGCAACGAAATTTACTATTCGGGCGGCTCGATGTGCATCTCGCCTATGGGCGACGTGGTGTATTACAAGCCGGAATACGAGGATCTGTACACCTTCACCATTTACCCCAAAGACTTGGTCCATGCGCGGTCGTCCTTGCCGTTCCTGAAGGACGCTGACGACTTTGATCTACTGATTCGATAATGAACCGCTAAGACGCGCGGTTGAATCTTTACTTGTACGGGCGTTCGAGAATAGTGGCGTAGATAACAGCCTCCCGCAGGTCAAATGTTTCGTCGTCGGTTGCCTTGTCGTCGTCGTGGTCGCTCACTTCGATCGGTTTCAACAGATCCTGCTGACGGCGGGCGGCCCGTTGCTTACTCGGGTTGTACAACTGACTTTCATCCACAAATCCGGCATACTCCTGATAACGTTTCGGCATCTGTTGGAGCTCGGGCTCGAGCACGGGAATGGCAGGCGCGGGCCTCTCGACCGCGGGTTGCACGTCGGTTTGCGACTCGGGCGGGCGTTGGCCGGGATTGCGCTTTCGGGCTTTCTCCTGCTCCTTTTGGTAGTTTTGGTACGCTTGGAAGCCGAAGATGATCGCCGCGATGAGTATGGGGATAATTTGCTCCATGGCATAAAGGTACTGAATATGTGCTAGATTTGGAACGACATTATCATACATAAACAGCTCCGGACATCGGGGTGTAACAAACCAGCACGGACGTGGTCTTAATGGCGGCGCAACAACAAGCTATGGATAACCAGCAGCTATTATTTAAGCGGGTATTTGAGGCAAACTCCAAGCGGGTGTACCACCTTTGCTACGGCTATACCGGCGATGCGGACTCGGCGAACGACCTCATGCAGGAAACGTTTATCAAGGTGTGGCAAAATCTCGATAAATTCCGCCAGCAATCCCAAGTGTCTACCTGGATTTATCGAATTGCCGTCAACACCTGTTTGTCGCATTTGCGCAAGGCCAAGCGCCGGGCTACCGATGAGTTGAATGACCATATTATTGACAATTATGCGGAAGAACCTTCGGAAAAGCAGGAACAGATTGCGCTGCTGTATAAATCCATCGCGCAATTAGAGGAAAACGAACGGATTATCATCACGATGGTTTTGGATGAGGTACCCTATGCGGAAATTGCCGAAATCGCCGGTATATCGGAAGGGAATCTACGCGTACGGATACATCGGATCAAGCACAAGTTGACTGAAATATATAATAGAAATGAAAGCATTTGAGGAAATTCAGCAGCTTTGGAACAACCGCCAAGACGACCCGAGAGTCGATTTTGACGAGTTGATGAAGGGTATCAAAGGCAGTAGGAAGGCTTTGGCTGCGAAGTTTATGTGGCAGTGCGTCACCATCGGTATTGCGGTTGCGCTTTTGATCGCGATGGTAGTTTGGGTGGACTTTGTCACTTGGACGGCCTATGCAGGGATCTGGATCATCGTGGCTTGCCTCTTGTATTATTTAGCCAACCAGTGGAAGGATTTTCGATCGATAGAGCAAAGCGAAAAGCTGTTTGCGACACCGCAGCAATACGTTACCTACTTGAAGGCGTTTCAGGTACGCCGCAATCGCTTCAATACCTACAATTATACCATTTACGAGGCCTGCGTAGCGCTCGCGTTAGCGCTATATGCGGTGGAGTTTTACTACCTGTTGCCCACCCTGGTGTTTGCGGTTTTCGTCGGTTTTGTGGTCGTCTGGTTTCTGGTCTGTCACTTCGTTTTCATGAGACGGTATATTCGCAATGAGAATGCCCGTATTGACGCGATGATTGCCGACTTGCGGCGTATCGCCGACCAGTTTGCGGAATAGCCAATAGCAAGCTCCTTTCTGCGTTTCTCGATAGTTTAATCTATTATTCGGAGCCCTTATCGTGCACGATGGGCCTGATTTCGTTTTCCTTTAGGTCGATCACGATCCTTGCCTTGAAGAGCAAACCCTCGACTCCCATTTCTACCGTGTTTCGTCCGTCGTATACTGTTTCGATCCGTTTGACGATATTCTTCAATCCGGTTTTGGTACTGTGGGTGGTGGGGCCAGCCACACTCACCTGATTTTCGGTAGCAAGGGTCAACCTCGTGCCTTCGAGGCCGACATTGACGGTCGCCGGCTGATAGAGGTCGCCGTGCTTGAACATGTTTTCGACGAGCGTGAGCAAGATGAGGGGAATGGTTTTAACCTGCTCGGGCCGCCCTGTCACGTTGAGCTCCAGTTTCAGCTTATTGCTGAAGCGCAATTGATTCAAGGCAATAAGATTGGCGGTTTGCTTGATTTCGTCGCCCAGGGCAATTAAACCAAGGCTGTCCTTTGATGGCTCGAGCGCATACCGCATAATGTCTGCCAGCAATGCCACGGCCTCCTCGGCGTCGTCGGGGTTGTACCTGGCTGCATAATTGACAAAACTCAGCGTATTATAGAGCAAGTGCGGGTTAATCTGTGCGCGCAGGTAGTCTTGTTCGATTCGCAGCAAGTTTGTTTCGAGTTCTTTGTTGGCGATGATTTGGTCCAAGTGCTTGATTTCCGCCTTTCGAGCCGCTTCCTGTTCGCGCATGTACCTGGTTAAGAAATAATAGCCGGTGCTATAAAGGAAGTACGGCAGCACAGGCATGACGAAGTATTCGAGATAGGCTACGTCGAAGACCAATGCACTGGCAATTTCAGCGAGGGAATGCCCCACCACCACTAATTGGATGTTGCCCATAACGATTTCGCTAAGTATATACAGCAGCGATACGGCGACTACCTCAAGCGCGGTAAAAAGTGGTAGTTTCCAGACTATGTGCCGTTTGCTAGCCAACGCAATGGGGAGGGCAAAATGGGCGTGTGCGTAAAAAAAAGCGATGTTGATGACGAAGAAGTGGAAAAAGTTGGCGGACATCGCCATGTCATCCGGAAAAATCTGAGCATACGTAGCTTCGTAGGTGATGTACAGCGCCCAGCAAAGAACGTGGATACCAATCGTTTGTAAGTGTGGTTTGCGCACGACGGTTAGTCTAGTTTGGCTGGGTTTATTGGCGAGATTTTTCAGAAATCAGCGCTCGTCGGTTTATCTCGTCAAAGAATTCCTTGGCGTAGGTCTTACTTATTTCGCGCGTATTGTCGCCCCGCATATTTAAGTAAATGGTATTTCCATCGATCTGCCTAATTTTTCTCAGTGACACGATGAATGACTTGTGCACCCGTATAAAATCGCCGCGGTTGCGCAAGTGTTCTTCAAGTTCGCGCATCGTCATATAAACCGGAATGGCGTTATCGGTGGTGAATATCGTAGGATAATGGTCGCCTGCATCGACGCACACGATGTCGGCATAGGAGATCCGGAAAAAACCGTTTTTGCTGCCGGCCTTTACGAACATACTGTCGGATGGGTCTGCTGCAGCCGCGGGGGGAGCGGCAGACACTTTGGTGCGCAGTTTTTCCACTTTCTCTAATACTGCCGCTAGCCGCAGCGGCTTGAGAAGAAATCCATCGGCTTCCGCCCCAAACGCGTCAAAGGCGTAATGGCTGTGGGCGGTCGTGAAAATGAGATGTTTGCAGTGGGGGCGTAGGTGCTTTGCGACTTCGATACCGGACAGCCCCGGCATTTCGACGTCGGAGAAGATATAATCGACCGCTCCCAGCGCCTGAACGCCCTCGATGGCGCTGAGGGCATTGTCGAACCTGCCAACTACTTGCATGCCCGGAATACGGCCGAGGATGTCAGATAGGATACCTAGCGCGTGTGCCTCATCATCAATAGTGACACAGGTTTGAATGTTCATAGGTGGTATTGTTTAGGTTCGTAAAGATAATATATTTTCACCAAACTGTGCCAAAAAGCCACCTAGATGTCTTTTCGCGTAAAAAACAGGGTGTTTCGCGTAATAAAGTTCCTGACAACTCCGCGTTTTGCAATCTTGTTTTACCTTTGCTTGTTGATCATATGTCCCCATATCCCGATAGCGTCACAAACTGTCAGGATACGAATACGGCCAATAGAGGGGTTGCTGGCGATAAATGACGAAACTGTATGTTAAGAGATAAGGTAAGTATTACACAGTATAACGCTGGATTTTGGTTATTAAGCGGGCCTAACGGCTACAGTATGTTGCTTAATAAGCAGATGTACCAGGTGGTGGAGATACTGAAGGCTGCCGAATCGATGGAGGACGCGTGCTTGATGTTCAACACGTTGTATGAGTGCAACATCTCCCAACATGAGTTTGAGTTGTTTGTGGAATCAAAGTTCGGCCCGTACTCCATCCTTGACCAGGGTGACAACCAGCGCGTGCTGAACCGAGTACTGCAAAAGATGAAAGGAAATGTGAAAGCGATTAGCGCGCGTGTCAATAGTTGGTTTTTATAACTCGCTGTATAGGGGATTCGCTAGCGGTTTCATCAGTGAGCGGTGACACGGGCAAGGATTAGGAAAAGTAAATTAATATAGAAGACTACGCTTTACATATAACATGGTGCTAAGCCGACGGCGAAACTCCTGAGTGCTTGCTCGCCCGACGTGTTTCCGTGAGGGAGTCGCTAAAGGCAAAACGTCGCTTCGTGGATGGATTTCGCGAGGATTGGGGGTTTTGTGCTTTTTTGCGTAAGAATTCGGCTGTTTCACGTAATTTATTTTAAAAGTCGGGAGCAACTGTTGTATTGTTGTGTAAACAAATAAAAACACAACATGAAAACAGGACTTAGCACCATCGCCTTTTTAGCTGTAATTTTAGCTGTAATCTTTTCGCTCGCGCTCGTATTGCCCCAGGCGCATACTGGCCAAGACGTTATCGACGAATCCGCAGTGTCATTCAGCGCTTCCGAACTGTCTGAAGCCGATGCACTCGGAGCGATCATCTTAGTGCGACAAGTTCGCGTAACCAAAGACGACAAGAAAAAAGAAGAAGAACAAACTCAGTTGGCTTACGTAGAAGACGTGCTGTCTCGTTACGAGTAAATGCGCTGTAAGAAGGTTCTGTTCCTCATATTCCTGGCTCTACATCTACTGCTAATATTGGCAGTCTGCGTGAAGAGCACGATAGCTAATTACACGGGTTTTTACAAGGTTAGCCCCTCAGAACCCGTCCGCCAGGTCATGGAGGCTGCCGACGCCTTTTCCAGCCTGCCCGGTATTTACCATTACTCGGTACTTGCGGGAGTCGATGCAGGGTATGGTTTTTTTGCGCCGAACGTAGCCAGCGAGTATGTGCTGTCGTTCGATTGCCACGGGGTAGACGGTACCTTGCTATACCGACGGGGCGTTCCCGAGTTTGGCCAGCGGGAAAGTTTTACGCGTTATGTTACGATGCTGGGCGCCTTTCAAGACAAGCTGGTCGCCATAATGGAAGGCGGGGAGGATGCTTCCAGCGTGCAGCAACGCCATCTCGATGCCATCGTGCGCTCCATGGCGATGAATATGCTTAAGAAGGACAGTGCCGTCAGCCATATTCGCGCGACGCTCTATTTGTACGATTTCCCGTCCTTGGCCGCGAGCCGCCATATAGAACCGCGTTCCCGTCTCATTGAAGTCGAATCGTTTGAGGTGCATCGTAAATGAGCGGGGTACGGAGCGTTCGGTACGGTCGGGCTTTGAACCAGTTGTTTCATAGCCGCAAGGCCCAAGATTATTACTTTCTCCCCTTTTTCCGAAATTCGGTCGCAATTCTTTTTTTGGTGCATTGGTGTGCCACGTGGGCGGATTTTCACCTTTTATACGGGAGCAGCGGTATCTTAGCTACGGATTTGGCCGAACTGTTCAAGGAATCGTGGATTCCCTCGTTCAGCCAAGTTAGCCAGTTGCTAACGCGTACCCTAGGCACGCCCGAAGCGGCCAATATTTTCCTTTTCCATGCATGTGCCGTAGGCGGCAGCCTGCTACTTGCCTTGGGCTTTTTGACGCGACCCTCCGCAATTCTCTTGCTCATCATGCAACTGATAATGGCCAAGGGCGCATATTTGTATGCCTACGGAATCGATTACTTCAAGACGTTAGCCCTCTTTTACTGTTGCGTGTTTCCGGTGGGCGCGCAGTGGTCGGTCGATAGCCGACGTTTGCGTGCCTACGGGCGGGCAGTTAATCCCACTCCTTTTCGCCGGGTCCTGCAGCTGCACATGAGCATTGTGTATTTCTTCTCGGGATTGGACAAGGCGCTGGGATATAATTGGTGGAACGGCGAAGCGGTATGGAAAGCAGTTCACTTGCCCTACAACAAAACGGCCTTAGGAAGCATGCTGACGCCCTTCGCCTCCTGGCCGTGGCTGTTCGTGGTTATGGGCTGGATTGTTGTGCTGATCGAGCTTTGCTATCCGGCGTTCATCTTTCCGAAGCGCACGCGTATCCTATGGCTTATGCTGACCGTGCTAATGCACGTAGGTATCATGTTTTTCCTCAATCTGCCATACTTCGGAATGTTTATGATCGCCCTCAATCTGTCGGCTTTTCTAGATCTTAGCAAGCGTGATGCATTGTTCGCACCGCGCAACGGGGCAATCAGGCCAAGTGATGTTAGGGATTCGAAGTAGTGATACCTGGATTGGGGATAAAATTGAGGAAAGCCGTGAATTTGTCCTTGTACGTCGCTCGGTTGAGCTTATAGTAAAACGCCCCCTTTTTCGAATTCATTTTGTCCTTATCTAATTGTTTGACGAGGAGTCCGGTAGAGCGAAGTTTTCGCGTGAAATTCCGTTTGTCCAGTTCGGCGTCGTACACCTGTTCGTACAAGGTCATGATTTGTGGAATCGTGAACTTTTCGGGCAGCAGCTCGAACAAAATGGGATGCAAGGCAGCTTTGTAGCGGAGTCGTTGTTTGGCATGCTCAAGCATTTCGTTGTGGTCGAAAATAAGTTTGGGTATCCGATCAAGCGTAAACCATTCAGCTTTGTATTCGCTGCCGATTTGCTTTTCATATTTTTTGATATCGATAAGCGCATAGTAGGTGATGCTGAGTGTCCGTTCGAGCGGATCGCGATCAGGCTTTCCGAAGACTAACATTTGTTCCATATACACATCGCGGAGTCCTGTGAGTTGACGAAGTACGCGCGCTGCAGCCTCCTCGGGTGTTTCTTGCGCTTGGACAAATCCCCCCATCAGGCTCCATTTCCCCTTTTCTGGCTCGAACCCACGCTTGATAAGGAGTAGTTTAAGCTCATACCCGTCAAAGCCGAAGATAATGCAGTCTACGGCCGCGAGCAGTCTCTCTTGGTTTGCATATTGAGATTTCATGTGCATTTTTGTAAGGCTAGGAGATAATTGGCTAACTTACAATTAAACCAAGAAATATAATACTCTTTTTCTTTTTTTGGTTTTATGCGTGGGAAAAACTCGTGGAAACGCAGCGGATCGAAGGTCTGTACCGCCTCCATGGGTAGGCCGTTGGCAAGTTGCGTGAAGCATCAAAATAGGGTCGGGGATATTGCCGGATGTTTCGGAGCCGTCGTGAGCAGAAATATTGCAGCGGGCAGATGCTACCCCATGAAACAGCGTATTTTATTCGCCTGCTACCTTTTGAAAATGATCCGAAGGCAAAAAACAGTCATTATTGGCAAGTTGAAAGGTGTAATAAAGACATTTATTGCCCTAATTTAGCAAATTGAAAGACCAATTTAATCAGAACGCCAAAGGACATGATGATGAAACCATTCGCCCCGTACGGGGAATGGAAGAGTTTGGAGTTGTCGCGCGCCGTGTGATGAAACAAACAACAAAACGATATAATATTTATGGGATTACAAGTAGATTTGGGGGTAAGTACCTGGCTATGGACCTCGCCATTCAGTACCGACGACGCTGAGGCTCTATTCGCGAAGATAGCCGGCTTGGGATACCAAGTGGTGGAAATTGCCGTAGAGGACCCAGACCTGATTGACGTCGCTGCTGTACGGAAAGCACTGGCAGATCACGGATTGCGAGGGATTATTTGTGGTGCTTTTGGGCCAACCCGGGACCTGACCAGTGACGATGAGTCGCTTCAGCGGACCGGAATGGCGTACATCGAACGATGTCTTGACGTTACAAATGCCATTGGCGCGAGGTTTTTTGCCGGGCCGATGTACGCCGCGGTGGGCAAGGCTCGGATGGTGTCGCCTGAGCAACGCACAATAGAATGGCAACGCGCCGTCACCAACCTGCGCAAGGTGTGTGATATGGCCGAAGCCCGCGGGCTTGAAATAGCATTGGAACCCTTGAACCGATTTGAGTCAGACCTGATAAATAATGTGGACGACCTATTGAGGCTGATTGACGATATCAACCATCCGGCTGCCAAGATTTGCTTGGATATGTTCCACATGAATATCGAGGAGCCCGATCCCGAAGAAGCGATTCGCCGTGCGGGCGACAAACTTGTCCACGTGCAGGTTTCCGAAAACTACCGGGGCACCCCCGGAACGGGCAACGCCAGTTGGGGAGCGTATTACCGGGGGCTGCAAGCCATTGGCTACCGGGGGGCGGTATCGATTGAAAGTTTCACGCCGGTCAACAAAGAGCTGGCAGCCGCTGTCTGCATCTGGCGTGACCTCGCCGAGAGCCAGGATCAGTTTGCCAGTGAAGGGTACGCGTTTTTGGAAAAATGGGCAGCAAATAAATAACAATAACAAAATAATGACCATGAGCAATAAGCAGATTAACGTAGCCATCATCGGCTTGGGATTCGGTGCAGAGTTTATTCCGATCTATCAACGGCACCCCAATGCCAATATGTACGCGATATGCCAGCGTAACGAAAAAAGCCTCAACGAAATCGGCGACCAGTTCGGCATCGAGAAAAGATATACGGATTATGACGAACTACTGCAAGACGAAAACGTACATGCGGTGCATATCAATACACCCATCCCTAACCATGCGGAGCAGTCGATTAAGGCACTTCGTGCCGGCAAGCACGTGGCATGTACCGTGCCTATGGCCACCACGGTAGAAGAGTGTCGGCAAATTGTAGAGGCCGTCGAAGAAACAGGATTAACGTACATGATGATGGAAACCGTGGTGTACGCGCGCGAATTCCTCTACATGAAGGAGCTCTACGAAAAAGGCGAACTGGGGAAAATCCAATTCCTCAAAGCCAGCCATCAGCAAGACATGGACGGCTGGCCTAACTATTGGCCAGGATTGCCTCCCATGCACTACGCCACCCATTGCGTGGGGCCCGTATTGGGATTGACCCGCTCCGAAGCCGAATACGTGTCATGCTTCGGATCCGGAACGATACGCGAGGAATTGCACAACCATTATAATTCACCGTTTGCGGTAGAGACAGCCCATATTAAATTTAAAGACTCGGACCTGAGCGCGCATGTATACCGGTCGCTGTTTGACACCGCGAGGCAGTATCGTGAAAGCTTTGAGGTCTATGGTTCGAAGAAAGCCGTGGAGTGGCCATTAATCGAAGGCAAGCCACTGGTGGTGCATACGGCCAAAAAGCCGGAGCCCGAGATTCCCGAAGAGGTCGAATGCCCGGATTATGCCCATCTCCTGCCCGAAGAAATCCAACCGTTCACCACCGGCGGCGTGTACGACGAGGACGACAACCAACACCTTTCCTTCACGCAGGGGGCAGGGCACGGCGGGTCGCATCCGCATTTGGTGCACGAGTTTATCAGCGCCTTGGTGGAAGGCCGACAGCCGTTTCCGAATGCAGTTCAATCCGCTAACATTACCTGCGTGGGTATTCTGGCACACGAATCTGCGATGCGTGGCGGCGAAATCATCAAATTACCCGAATTCACGTTATCCAAATAAGATTCTTAGCGCTGGATGTCGTCTGCTGGCATCCAGCGCAATCTGATTGCTACAAACCAATTAAGAAATAACCAATGAACCGATTTTTTTATTATCTGATGCTAATGGTCGTTGCCGGAAGCGTCATTGCTTGCGACGGCACCAAGCGTGCCGATGAGGGACCGCGCCGGCTGGAGTTGTTTTTTCTGGGGCATGAAAGCAAGCACCACGATTCTGAATTGCTGGCAGAAATTCTTTCCCAGGAGTATTTTACAGAAGGCATCAATATTACCTATTCGACCAATCCGGACGACCTCATGCGAGACGACTTGCATCGATACGACGGACTGATCGTGTACGCCAACCACGATTCCATTTCCCCGGGCCAAGAAAAAGCGCTGCTTGATTACGTAGCGTCAGGCAAGGGATTCATCCCGCTTCATTCGGCATCCTATTGCTTCCGAAATTCGGATGAGGTCGTCAGCTTGATCGGGGGGCAGTTTAGAAGCCACGGTGGCGGGTCATTCATCGCCGAAATCGTTAAACCCGACCATCCAGCAATGGCCGGAGTGGCCGAATTTGAAACCGAGTGGGACGAAACGTATGTGCATACGCTGCTAGCGGACGATATTGAGGTATTAATGGAGCGTGTGGAAGATGGGCACAGAGAACCCTATACTTGGGTAAAGGAATATGGTCAGGGTCGGGTGTTTTACACGGCTTACGGACACGACGAACGCACGTTCCGCAATCCCGGATTTTTACAACTGGTTAAGAGCGGGATTCTGTGGGCGGTAGGCGAGGAAGCGGTCGCTAAAATGCAGCAATTTACTATCGCACAGCCCGAATATCGCGAAGAACGCATGCCCAACTATGAACGGCGCGATCCAGCCCCGCGATACCAATTGCCACTTTCGCCAGAAGAGTCCCAAACCCTCATTCAGGTGCCAGTTGGCTTCCGGCTAGAGCTCTTTGCCAGCGAACCCGAAATCAAGAAGCCGATTGCTATGGAATGGGACGAGAAAGGTCGGCTGTGGATTGTTGAGACCGTTGACTACCCCAATACCGTGCGTGATGAAAAAGGCGAAGGCGATGACCGCATTATCATTTGCGAAGATACGGATGGCGATGGCCGAGCCGATAAGTTTACCGTGTTTGCCGACGGGTTGAACATCCCCACGGCGCTCACCTTTGCAAATGGCGGCGTGATCGTGGCACAAGCCCCGCACTTCCTCTTTCTGAAGGATACCGACGGAGATGACAAGGCCGACGTACGGGAAGTGTTGATGGAGGGATGGGGCACGTATGATACGCACGCCGGTCCGTCCAACTTCCGTTACGGTCTGGACAACCAGATTTGGGGAACCGTGGGCTACTCCAGCTTTGACGGGAACGTAGGCGGCGAGCAGCTTAAGTTTGGGTCGGGAGTCTACCGTTTCCGCCCTGATGGCAAGCAAATGGAATATTTGGCATCCACGTCTAACAACACGTGGGGGCTTGGGTTCTCCGAAGAATTTGATGTATTTGCCTCCACGGCAAATAACGAGCATAGCGATTTCTTCGCTATCGCTAACCGCTATTACGAAAAGGCGGGCTTACGAGAGCGGGGCATCCAGAAGATAGACAGCCACTACGGCATGCACGTATTGACGAAGGAACTGCGGCAAGTGGATGTTCACGGCGGGTTTACTGCGGCTTCTGGCCACAGCTTGTACACCGCGCGGGCGTTTCCCCAAGAGTACTGGAACCGTGTGGCGTTTATTTCCGAGCCAACGGGACGCCTTGTACACCGCCACTACTTGGAGCAAGTTGGCTCCGGATTCGTGGAGAAAGGCGATGGCTGGAATGTTGTGGCCAGCTCAGACAACTGGTTCGGACCGGTCGAAGCTAAAGTAGGGCCCGACGGCGCACTGTGGATACTGGATTGGTATAACTTCATTATCCAGCATAACCCTACGCCTTCCGGATTCGACAATGGAAAAGGAAACGCGTATATCGATCCTTTGCGGGACAATACTCGCGGACGCATCTATCGCTTAGTGCATGATGACGCACCAAGAGCAAAGAAAATTCAGCTTCGTAAGGACAAGCCCAGTCAACTGGTGAATGCGTTGAAGAACGACAACATGTTTTGGCGTACGACGGCGCAGCGATTGCTGGTCGAAGCCGGCGACACCAAGGTGGCCGCCGACCTGCATAAGTTGATCCGCAACACGAGCGTCGACGAAATCAACACGAACGCTGCGGCCCTCCATGCCATTTGGACGCTGCATGGCTTGGGGCTATTGGATGGAAACGATGAGAAAAGCTTAAGCGTCGTGTTGGACGCCTTGGCTCACCCAGCTCCTGGCGTACGCCGAGCGGCTATCCAGGTGCTGCCGGTCGGAAGCGCGCCAGTAGTCGAGCGCTTGCTGGCGTCTGGTGTGCTTAACGACGAAGACCTGCGTGTGCGTCTGGCGGCCCTACTGGCTTTGTCGGATGCACCCACGGATGTGGCTATCGGAAAGGCGTTGTACCAAGCCATTCAAGATCAGGAAAACGTCAATGACCACTGGGTGTCCCATGCGCTGCTTATCGCGGGTGCTGCGCATCGGCAGGCATTTATGGGTGAGTACCACCAGCATGCAGGGCATCCCAATCTGTCAAATTCGGACGGTTCGCTGGCGGATCGAATCGTCGCAGGTGATCGGATGGCTGTACTGCCGCTCTCTACCGAACGGGGAGGAATGGTGTCTGGGCGTCAGATCCCAGATATCTCGGGCAAGGAGATCATCTTCGTAGCGGACGTCATGCCCGCCGAAATGCGTCGGATCCTGCTCGAAGGCGTGTTGGTATCGCATGGTGGACCGCGTGATGGTTATGCGGTGTTTCTCCATGATAACAAACTGCATTTCCAAGTGAACCAAAATGGCCGTCGGACGATTATCAACTCGACGGAATCCTTGCCCGAATCGTTTACGGTCAAAGCTTCCTTGCAGCGCGACGGGAAGATGACCCTGTCGATTGATGGCAAGGAAGTGGCGGCCGGTAAGGCCGGGGGATTATTCTCGGAGGTGCCCGACGGACTCATCCGTGTGGGCAACAACAATCAGCCCTGGTGGAACCAAAATGATCCGCGCCTTCCTAATGTGGGTAATTATCCAAATGAATTTAACTTCTCCGGCCGCCTGCAAAATGTGCAGTTGGTCCTGTTGGATCTTGATACGGGCGAGCAGCACGAGACGGTCGTGGCGGATGAGGAGATTACTATCAAGGCCATTATAGGCGAGATGAAGTATGATATCACGCATTTCACTGCCAAGGCCGGGCAAACGCTGAAAATCGTCTTCGAGAATCCGGACCACATGCAGCACAATTTGCTGATTGTGAAACCGGGTACGCTAGAATCCGTGGGGACGGCTGCGGATGAGTTGGCTAAACAGCCGAATGCGATCGAGCAAGAGTACGTGCCCAATTCCACCGACGTACTGTTCACGACACCATTGGTCAATCCGGATGACTCGTACGAACTTACCTTTACGGTACCGGAAACACCCGGGGATTATCCCTTCGTATGTACATTCCCTGGGCACTGGCGCATCATGCACGGCGTGATGACAGTGACGAGATAGGCGAAATACACCATCATTTGCAAGGCACGTGGGACTAACCAACGTGCCTTTTTTATTTGCATTCAGCGCAGGTCGGCCCTCTTCAGCCCCGCGAACAACGGGTATCAATTCAGCTGTTTTTTTTCTTATCGGAGGAGGCTGTCGGTATAAGAGCGGTTTCACGCAGAAATGCCTGTTTTTGAGCGTGTAATGACACTATTTTGTGCCTGTAAATTATCTCATAATGACACTTTTTTGTCACGAATCTTCCATGTTAATAAAAAAATAAGATAAAATAAAGATTTTAAGTTGTTGATAATGAGTTTTTTACTTTGTTTTCAGTTGATGTTGAGCACTTTACGTATAAGTGTTTTTTTGACGTGTAAATACAATCGTGCATATTTGTTCTAAACCAATTAGGAAGTGAAGTACCTAGCGATTTTCTTGTCGAATAGGGCATAACTGCACACCAAACGAATAAACCATGCGCCGACTTTTGATTTTACGAAACTTTCGGTTAGAACGGTATACATTCTCGGAGCGGAGCCAGGAACGGGATGCTTACGTCAGCTCTCGCGCCGAGCTGACGATTGAAAGAGCCGCGATTGCAGAGCGCGTATTTCCATTTATAAACGGTAGCCTGATGAGTAAATTTATCCATGTTATGATAGGCCGAGGATGGGTGCTGTTGCTGTTACTTGCAGCAGAGTTACCGGTCGGCTTTGCTCAGATGCATCTGTCGGATGTTCGTGTGCATGATCCGGTGATGGCAAAGCACGACGGGAAGTACTATATCTTCGCTACAGGTAGGGGAGTGGTCGTTTGGACGTCCACCGACCTGGTAACCTGGACAAGACTAAAGCCCGTCTTCGATGCACCTCCGTCATGGACTACCTCAGCTCACCCTTCTTTTAAGGGGCATTTTTGGGCACCAGATATCAGCTATCATGAGGGTCAGTATTACCTGTATTATTCGGTGTCGGCGTTTGGGAGAAACACATCCAGCATCGGCGTTGCTACGAATGTTACCTTAAATCCCAGCGATCCGGAATTCGAGTGGGTAGATCGGGGCAAGGTACTTCAGTCCGTGCCTGGAGTGACCCCTTGGAATGCGATTGATCCCAATCTGGTCGAAGATGATCAAGGAAGGGCGTATCTCGTTTTCGGCTCCTTTTGGGAGGGATTGAAAATAGCCAAGCTATCGCTAGATAGGACGGCAATTGCGGAGGAAACGGTCAACCTGAAAACCATAGCTAGCCGCGGAACAAAAGAGAACGCGATCGAGGCGCCGTTTATTTTCAAAAAAAACGGGTGGTATTACTTGTTCGCCTCGATTGATTTTTGCTGCAGGGGGGCCGAAAGCACTTACAAGATGATTGTTGGTAGGTCTAGAGACGTTTTAGGGCCATATCTGGACGATAAAGGGATTGATTTAGTACAAGCAGGAGGAAAATTGCTGCTAGCCGGGGATAGCCGCTGGCACGGTGTCGGGCACAACGCCGTGTATGAAATAGACGGTGACGACTACTTGGTGTTTCACGGCTACGATGCGCATGACAATGGCATTGCAAAGCTCCGCATAGAAAAGCTTTCGTGGGATGACGCCGGCTGGCCGATGGTCGCCGAGGACTTGTCGCACTAACGGTAATTTTGTTCGCCATAACACATAAGTAATTAATCATCAGTGTGATGTGATGTCATTAAGAGTTCCGCCTTGACGAGCGCTATCGCTTGCCCAAGCTGTTTATTCAACCAATTGTTTACCCATTAATTCATCCTTATCATGAAAAAGTACAGACTGAAGAAGACATTTTGTCGATACCTGTTGTATTCCAGTGTATTGACATTTTTTATGGTCAGCAGTTGCCGGGTTATTTGGGCGGCCCCGCAGGAGACATCCGTCAGCGGCACCGTTGTAGACCAGGAAGGGAAGCCCTTGCAGGGCGTTAGTGTCGTTATCAAAGGGACGACTACCGGCGTCTCGACTAATGAGGCCGGCGTTTATACGCTCCAGTTGCCAAACGCTAGTGCTATACTTGTATTTAGCTACGTCGGTTTTATTGAGCAAGAAGTTGCTGTAAGCAGCCGAGCCACGGTCAACGTCCAATTGGTTCCCCGGCAGGAGGCGCTGGATGAAGTCATTGTGGTCGGATACGGAGCCCAAAATAAAGCTTCTATCACTGGTGCTATTAGCACGATCAAGTCGGAAGACCTGGTGCGTACCCCTGCAGTGGCAGCTACGAGCGCCCTGGTGGGCAAGCTGCCCGGTGTTACTGCCCGTACTACGGACTCGCGCCCAGGCAACGGAGCCAATATTCAAATCCGGAATTTGGGCAACCCGTTATACGTCATAGATGGTGTGCCTTACAGCACAAACGAAGGTACTACCTCCTTCGGGTTCAATAGCGGCATATCGGGTCAGAATATGTTCAACAACCTGGGCCTGGAGGATATCGAAAGCATAACCGTATTAAAAGACGCGTCTGCCTCGGTATATGGGTTACGCGCGTCAAATGGAGTCGTGCTCATCACGACAAAAAAAGGGCGACAAGAGGAGCGGACGTCCATCAATGTCACGAGCTATTACGGAATGCAAAATTTCACGCGTTTCCCGAAACCTGCAAATGCAGGGCAGTACGTGCGTGGTCTGCTGGAATCAGCGCAAAATTTCGGCAATGATCCCTCTTTGCTATATAGTCCCGAGCAATTGGCAAAATGGGAGGCGGGGACCGAAAAGGGCTACAGGAGCTACGATTATTTCGATATCGTGATGCGGCCTAACGTCCCCCAATATTATCTCAGTGCAAATGCGTCAGGAGGTTCAGAACGCTCTAACTACTATATGTCCATTAGCCACGTCAACCAAGACGCGATTATCCGTGATTTTAACTTCAATCGTACCAACCTGCAGGCGAATATAAACAGCAACCTGGCGAAAGGGCTACAGGTGGGGACGCAGATAAGCGCACGCGTCGAAAAGCGGCACAATGTGGGCGTTCCTGGTCTAGATGATTATTTCAACCCCTTACTGAGCGTATTCAGTATGTGGCCTACCGAAAGTCCATACGCAAACGATAACCCTAAATATATCCATCAGACCCACAACGTCAACGTAAACCCCGCTACATATAAAGATGATGTCACCGGCTACGTCGATCAATGGTGGCGGGCGATGAATGTCAATCTCACGGCGCAATACGATTTTAATTTTGGCTTGACCGCTAAGGGATTGTACTCTTATAATTTTACCAATGAGGATTTGGACGGCTTCGAGTATACGTATGATGCGTATCTCTATGACGAGGCGACAGATACCTACTACACTCAACCAGGTTTTGGAAACCAAAATCCCTGGCGAGAGAAGCACAAGCGTAATATCGAATCCCGCTTTGCTCAAATCCAACTGAATTACGACAAGCAATTCGGCGACCACACGTTGTCTGCTGTGGCTGCCTACGAGCGCTCGGATATGGAGAACTCGCGGAACGTGATCCACACGGTCCCCCCGAACAACTACATCCCATTAATGTATTTTGCAGACCAAGACTATTTGGCTGATGAATGGAGCGTAGAGGCGAGGGCCGGGTACATCGGAAGGGTGAATTATGATTACAAGCAGAAGTATTTAGTCGAATTATTGGGGCGCTATGATGGTTCCTACCTATATGCCCCCGAAAACCGTTGGGGTTTCTTCCCGGGCGTATCCGTGGGATGGCGTATCAGCGAAGAACCGTTCCTAAAGGATAAAGGAAGTTGGGTGGATGAGCTCAAGCTGCGTCTCTCATATGGTGAAACGGGAAGCGAAATTGGTATGGGCGCATTTGCCTATCTCTCGGGTTACACGTTCGGTGGCGGGGGCGTCAACGACGGGCGCAACGCTATTTTGAACGGGAACTTCGTCAATGGTTTACGGCCGCGCGGCCTACCGATAACAAACTTGTCGTGGGTTACTAACCGTAACCAGAATATCGGTATTGACTTTACTGTTTTTGGAAAATTAAGCGGGCAGTTTGACCTGTTCGAACGCAGACGAATCGGTTTGCCGGCTGCTCGTTACGACGTGCTACTTCCTAGTGAAGTCGGTTACTTATTGCCGAATGAGAATCTGAATTCGGATGCTACGCGGGGCGTCGACGGCATGCTGACATGGCGAGACCAACGGGGCGAATTTCAGTATGCGGTAGGGATCAACGGCACACTAGCCCGATTGCGAACGCTAAGTACCTATAAGCCCCGATTTGGCAACTCGTATGATGAATACCGGAGGTCGGCTGAAGATCGTTGGAACGGCGTAAATTGGGGCTATCAGGTCATTGGACAATTCCACTCCCAGGAGGAAATTGATCAATATCCCGTAAATATTGACGGTCAAGGCAATCGAAGCCTGCTACCTGGCGACCTCATCTATAAAGACGTCAATCGCGACGGCATTATCAACGATCTGGATGTGGAACCCATTGGTTACTCGGAAGGAGAGCTGCCGTACTTCAACTATGGTGTTAATGCTAGCGTGGGCTGGAAGGGCATCACTGTGGCCTTAGACTTTGTTGGAGCGGGTATGCAAACGTATTTTCGGGATTGGGAATTAAAGTATCCATTTCAAAACAATGGCAACCTATTAAGATCATTTGCCGAAGACCATTGGAGGAGGGCAGATCCCTTCGATCCGAATAGTCAATGGATCTCCGGCACTTATCCAGCTTTCCGAAAAGACCTTAATACGCATGTTAACTATCGGAGAAGCGATTTCTGGGTCACAAACGTACGGTATTTCCGCCTACGGAACCTAGAGGTGGGCTACAACTTTCCTAAGGCAATAATCGAACGGGTGGGCATAGCAGGCCTGCGTGTCTTTGCTAATGGCACCAACTTGTTTTCACTCGACAACGTAAGGGATTTTGAGATAGATCCGGAAATCAGCAGCACGAATGGGTTGGTCTATCCCCAACAGAAATTGTACACGTTCGGATTTAATTTATCCCTTTAAATTTGATTACCATGAAACGAATATATCTGATTCCTTTGATAATAATCCTGCCACTCGCATTTTTATCGTGCGAGAAGGACTGGTTGGACAGAAAGCCTAAGAATATCATATTGGAAGACCAAGTTTGGAATGATCCCAAAATGATCGAAGGGCTTCTTGCAAATTTTTACGATAGACTGCCCACTGATATGGGTTTGACTGACCAAGACCACACGTCTATTGATGCTAATCAGGAACGGCAAGCCCAATGGCGGAGAATGGCGGACTACGACGACGCTATGTGGTCTGGATTCTCGAATGAAGAAGGGCGCAATAATATTGTCACTTATCCCTTCAGCCGCTGGAGGGTCTGGAACTACAGTCTGGTTCGGGACATTAACTTAGCTTTAGAGAATATTGATCTATTCGGGGTGAGCCTAAGCCCTGACCTGAAGCAACAGTTTATTGCAGAGCTCCGCTTTATCCGAGCTTATAACTACTTTGAGTTGGTAAAGCGTATGGGCGGGGTGCCCTTGATCACTACTCAGTTGATTTATGATTATAGCGGCGATCCGTCTTACTTACAGACACCACGGGCCAAAGAAGCCGAGGTTTACGACTTCATTGCCAATGAGATCGATGAGATAAAGGATGTATTGGGAAACTCCGGAAGCCAGACTAGAGCTAACAAGTACACTGCTTTGGCACTAAAAAGCCGCGCGATGCTTTACGCAGGGTCGATCGCTAAATACAATAACGCATTAGGTGTCCCGATTACGACGCCAGGCGGGGAGGTGGGGATTCCTGCCGACCGTGCAGATGATTACTTTAGGAAGTCGTTAGATGCCTCCGCGGAAATTATTACCAATGGTCGCTATACCCTGTACCAAAACAATCCCCATCTTGGTGAGAATTTCTATGAAGCTGTCGCAGCTAAAACTGGAAATAGCGAAGTAATATTTGCGTGGGACTTTTTATCCTCGAAGGATAAGCGTCACTGGTTCGCATATGATAATATACCCCGGAGCATTCGAGAGGATAATCTTAGCTCATCGAATGTAACGCCTTCGTTAAACTTGGTGGAAAGCTACGAATATCTCGACGGAAGTCCAGGCGCGCTGAAGACCCATACGCCCGATGGCAGCGATTTCATCTACTATGATGACGTGTCGGGTATTTTTAATAATAAAGATGCTCGCCTATATGGCACGGTAATTTTCCCTGGCGCCACTTTTAAAGGTTTGACGGTCGACATGCAAGCCGGGGTACTCGTTTGGAACGCTTCCACGAACTCCTATCGAACCGTAGAGGGCGCTGATTTGGGGTCCACTTGGGGAGGCGATAGCTACCCGGACGGTGACGGCGGAAGCTTGACAGCTGCCGGAGGACCGCATCGATCCGTCCAAGAGGTGTCGAATACTGGGTTTTATCTGCGTAAATACGTCGACGCGGGCCCAGGTACGAGCACACGCGGCATACGCAGTGATGTGTGGTGGGTATGGTTTCGTTTGGGAGAAATCTATCTAAATGCCGCTGAGGCTGCGTTTGAGTTAGGGCTTAAGGATGAGGCGGTGGCCTACCTGAGCGTGCTGAGAGAGCGAGCCGGATTTGCGCCTAATAGCCTGACTGCAGCGTCATTGACTAACGATCGAATCCGGAATGAGCGGCGCGTCGAATTGGCGTTTGAAGATCATCGGGTGTGGGATCTAAAACGCTGGCGCGTGGCTCACGAAGTATGGGATGGCGATGCCAACAACCCCGATGCCGTAGTGTATGCGCTCTATCCGTATCGTGTGGTGCGTCCGGGTGACCCCAGCAGGCATGGGAAGTACGCGTTCGTAAAAATGGTCGCTCCCCGCTTTAGGGCTCCCAGATTCTTCCAAATGGGGAATTATTACTCGTCCATAGATCAGGGCGTTCTTAATAATAATCCAAAAGTTGTTAGAAATCCATTTCATTAAATCCCGAAAATTATGAAAACTAGTAAGTATATATTTTGCGCACTGTTTTTAGCAGTTGCGTTTCTTCTAGGGTGCGAAAAGGACAACTTCGACGCTCCTAGCTCCATCCTGAGCGGGCGTGTCGTCTACCAAGGGCAGCCGGTGGGCGTGCGCTCGGGAGGAGTGGAGTTGGAACTTTGGCAACATGGGTACCAACTGTTCTCCAAGATTCCTGTGCATGTAGATCAGGATGGGTCGTTTTCTGCGCGCTTGTTCGATGGGGACTATAAACTGGTGCTGCTGCGCGGAAATGGGCCGTGGGCAGATAATACCGATTCGATCACTGTACAGGTTCGGGGGAGTACCATCGTGGATGTGCCCGTAGAACCTTACTTCGTCATTACGGACGCGTCCTTCCAAAGCAGCGAAACACAGGTAAGCGCGTCATTTAGAGTTCAGCAAGCCAATGCGGACAGGCCATTGGAAAGGATCACGCTTTATCTGGGCCAGACAACGATTGTCGACCAAAACAACTATGTGGGACGAGTTGACCTTGTTCCCGATCAGATTGGTAGTTTAGATGATCCACTATCGTTGTCTATCGATGTGCCCGCCCGACTGCGGGAAAAAGGTTATTCCTTTGCGCGGGTAGGAGTGAAGGCGGTGGGTGTGCCTGAGTATCTTTATAGCATACCTCAACAAGTGAATCACTAGGTGAACAACTTAGATAAAAAAAGGGTGTGCGGATATTGTTTCCGCACACCCTTTTTTCATAACAGACAAAATGGGCGCGTCATCCCAGCGTTTAATTCGGCTAACACCCGTCCAGTCGACTCTTGATGTCTTTATCCCGCTCGTATGTCGAGATGTGGCGGTCTTTCTTCGTGTCGAAAATATCGTCGATGTTGATTAGGATTCCGGTTTCTTCCACGGCACCGAACTCATTGTTGGCCGCCGTGCCAAACGTTTTCATCGTCGATGAAAGGTTCATGTAGGTGTTTATCAAGGGCGGGATGTTTTCGCCCAAGGCACGCACGCGACTATTAAGCACCCGATAGCCCTCCTTGTATTCGAGCCCGTCGAAAATCCCCGCAAACTCCGCCACGTCCGTTTTGTAGCCGATGGGGTTAATAGGCCAAACGAGTTTCTCATTGTCGGGGAAGTAGTGGTGCATAAAGTGCATCAACAGGTCACGAGCCGTAGCATGGTAGTGAGGGTACATCGTCACTTTCCCGAACAGGTATTTCACGTCCGGGTTGAGTTTGACTACCGCGCCGAGGCCATCCCACAGGTTGTCGAGCGAAAACAGCCCTTTTCGATTGTCTTTCGCTGGCTGGTACTTAGGCTGTACGAACGATCGGCCTAGTTCGATGGTATACGGCAGGTACTCGTTGATGAACTTCTCCGAAAAATGGAAGTAGTGCGAGGTGGAAAGGTTCGGCTCTCCTGTAGCCGTGAGCGTCACGTCGGCACATCGGATCAGCCGGTATCCCGCAATGATTTCCTCGGTCTCCGGGTTCCACGCAATGAGTTGGTCGTACGGTTCCTCGTTGATGTCGTTGTCGTCCAAATCGTAGGGTAATCCCGTGCCGCCACCAGCACCGCGGAAGGTTTCTTCCCGCAAACGGCCAATTTCCTTTACCACGTTTGCTGCATTGTGGTAATTGACCAGGTAGATTTCGTTGTTGCCGTTATTGGTATATCGCAGAAACCTTTCTGGCGTCAATTCCTGCCTAATGATGTCCCTGTTAATGGGTGCGATGATTTCTTGCATACGGTTTCTTACTCAGGGGAAATACGATAAACAATCTTTTTGACATGCTCTGCCCATTCTTTTTCCGATTTCGAGCTGTCAAAATGCGTATAAGGAATCGGTTTGCCAATTCGTATGGAGACTTTTTTACCGCGCTGGGCAAACATTTCGCCCGGCAGGTAAAACATCTCGATGTTAGCTTTGATGCCTAAGTTTTCCCTCAGCTTCGCAAAAGTATAAAAAAAGTTAGAGTTTCGCCCATCGATGAAGACGGGAATAATATCCTTTTTGTAGCGTTTTGCTTTATTAATGAAGCTTTTTTTCCATTCCAGGTCTTTTATCTCCGCGTGGCGTTTTCGCGATACGAGGCCGGCGGGAAAAACGAGCAATGCATGGTCATCGGCATAGGCTTGCTCAATTTGCGCCAGGCTGTCGCGTCCTTGCGAGCCATGTTTATTGACTCCCACGAATAGAGGTTCTAAGTTTTTGATATTGAGGAGAATGTCGTTTACGATAAACTTAATATCCTTGCGATGTTTACCCAGCGCATGCATAAACGCGACGCCGTCCAGTCCGCCCAGGGGGTGGTTAGAGGCAAAGATGACGCCTCCCTCGGCTGGGATGTGCTCTTGGCCAGATAGGGTCACCTCGACGCCCAGCTCCCCAATCAGTGCATCCACGAAATCCAGCCCGTGCAGGTGGCCGATTTTGGCCATGATGGCGTTGATGTCATCTTCATGCAACACCCGTTCGATATAACGCAACACGAAGCCCGGCAGCCAACGTAGCAGCGCCGGTTTTTTTTTGTGAATCACGTCTCTGATAACGATATACTTTGCGTTCTCTTGTAGTTTGTCCGTAGTTTGGTCCGTCATGTTTTCAAATCGGCGCTTGGCGCGACCGTTGTGGTAGGCTCCAAGCGAGTGTCAAATGTACTAAAAAATGGATTCTAATCCGTGGATTCGCCCACTGTTAGGATTGGATTTTGATGGGCTGGCGTCGATTTTGCACGATTTTTTTCTGAAAACTTGTGGTTTTTTATACATTTATTATGTTTACCGCACGCTAACGGTCGTGTGGGGAGGGAGGACAGCGTTCGGGTGTCGGTGGGCAGGGCCCCCGATTCTGTAAAAATAACATGGCAGGTTAAACGAATGGGACACCTAATTGTCTAACTCATAAACAGCGAGGCATGAATTCGGGACAAATTCTTTCTGAAACCTATTTTGCCGTTGATCCAGCGCACACGGTTTCCCATGCGCTTGATCGCATGGCCGAATTCCGTTTGCTCCATTTGCCCGTAGTCAAGGACCACGTGTTTCTGGGGATGGTATCCTATGAGTCGTTGGCCAGTATCAAGGAGCGCAACCTAGAAATCGGCGCAGCGGAGCTTTCCTACATGCAGGTGCACATATACGACTACCAGCATCTGTATGATGCGCTGTTGTTTTTTCAGCTTTATCACCTCGATATCTTACCGGTGTTGGATACCCAATATACCTACCTGGGCGCCATCACCCAGTACGAACTCATTAATGCCATGGGATCGTCTATGTCCATCCAGGAGCCGGGGGCCATTATCGTACTCGAGATGGGCAAGCGCGACAACGCCCTGTCGCAAATTGCGCAGATCGTCGAATCCAACGACGCCCAAGTGCTTAATTCCGCGGTGCGGGTTTTTCCCGATTCAAGCCAGATGGAAGTTGCCATCAAAGTCAATAAGGTCGATATCTCGCCCATCGTAGCCACGTTTTTGCGTTTTGACTATGTGGTCAAGGCAACTTTTAATGACGATAGCAGCAACGACACCTCGCGCGACCGCTATGAGCAACTCATGAATTACATCAACATGTAAGCTTGGGAGGTGCACCATTTTATGCCCCCAGCTGCCAGTTCAAACTAATACCCTTGTTTTTCTTGTGCCAATGATTACCTTAGCTGTAGGGTGTCGTACGTAGCCATAGGATTGGTGAGCGGTGCCCGACAACAGAACGATTAACTAGCATTACGCATAGCGCACTCATGAAGACAATTGCGGTTTATGGCAGGGAATTTCAGCCTTCGGTGATTCCCTGCGTACAGCAACTTTTCGGTTTTCTCACCTCCCGAGGTGTGGATTGTTGGATATACAAACCCTTCCATCACTTTCTCGAACCACAAGTGACTTGCGACGAGCGTGCGAAGACATTCCTGCATAAGGACGAATTGCCGCCCGATACTGCACTGATGCTCAGTTTGGGTGGAGACGGGACGATGCTGGCTGCCGTCTCCATCGTCGGTGATTCCGGTATCCCGGTGGCGGGGATCAACTTTGGGAGGCTCGGGTTTTTGGCGAGCATCCATAAGGACGACATCCAACAATCGCTGGGCGAAATCCTTGATGGTGATTACGGCTTGCAGCAGCGAGCGCTGCTGTCGGTGACGGCCAGCGATCGGACCTTGTTTGGCGGCAACCCCTTCGCGCTAAACGACATTACCCTATTTAAGCACGATAGTTCGGCTATGATCACTGTCAAGGCTCACCTCAACGGCGATCTGCTCAATAACTACTGGGCCGATGGGATTATCGTAGCCACGCCCACAGGATCTACCGCGTACTCGTTGAGTTGCGGAGGACCGATCATCATGCCTGGCAGTGGCAACTTCGTGATCACGCCTGTATCCCCGCATAACCTCAACGTCAGGCCGGTTGTCATCTCTAACGACTTTGAGCTGGATCTGGAAGTAGAAAGCCGAAGCGAGCAGTTTTT
>CAYRGQ010000016.1:0-61524 GCA_964423925.1 uncultured Sphingobacteriaceae bacterium
AGCCACCCGCCAAACCGCGGATGGCTTTTTGATGTAGTGCCACCGAGCTATTTAATAATATCCCGTAGACCCAATCCTTTGATAATCGCGCGGTAACGCTCGATATCTTTTTTGTGAAGATAACCCAACAACGAGCGGCGCTTACCAACCAATTTCTGGAGCGAGCGCTGGGTTGCAAAATCCTTCCTGTTCTTTTTAAGGTGCTCCGTCAAATGGGCGATCCTTTTGGTGAACAAAGCCACTTGGCCTTCCGCAGAACCCGTGTTGGCTTCCGATCCGGCAAATTCTGCGAAAATGTTCGCTTTGTACTCTTTACTTAAATACATTACTTGAATAATATTAAAGCGTTTAATTAAAAATATTGCGTGCAAAGGTAAGTTAAATCCCGTTAGCATCCAAATCGGAATTTCACGCTACCGCCGTGTCAATCACGGGATTTTGACTCCTCAACTACCGAAAAAACCTGGGACCGGCACGTTGCGTTACACCTTAATATAAATCCGTTTGCGATCAAGCCAATACGCTATCGCCCAACAAAGTCCCAAAAACACCAGGGAGTAAACGAAAGAACCGATTTCAGGCGGACCGGGAACCTTGGCGCACACCTCTGTATAGAACCAGCGGAGGGGCGTGCTGTATGCCGGGCTACCCTCATCCAAAACGCCCACCTGAAAACGCGCCAAACCCGACAAGCGCGGAATCAAACCGCTCAGCACAAAGATGAAAAGCGGATTTTTGCCAAAAACGTCAAAAAACCGCGTCAGCGCATTCCTTGCCCCCAATACCTCGACGTACCACACCATCACACCGATGGAGAGCAACGCCAGCCCGGTCGTGTAGACGACGTAGGAACTGGTCCATATCTTTTTGTTAATGGGGAAAACCAAATCCCAAGCCAACCCCGAGACGTACAGCAGTACACCCGCAACGAGCAATCCGGCCAGCATCTTATAAATCGGCTGCTCTGGCGTGGGAATGCGGCTCCACAGCCAGTCTACCTGCCCCTTGGCCCGAATATAGACGCCGGCGAGGTATCCCAATATAACTTGCACGATGCTGGGGAGGGTACTCACAAGGCCCTCGGGGTCAAACGGTACTCCTTCCCCCTTGTAGAGATGGGCCACGCCAAAAATCTGTTTATCGACCTGCGTGCCAAACCATCCGGCCAAGCTGTATGGGTCGTTGCCGCCAAACAACACGCAGAGCAGCCAATATCCGACCAATAGCAGCGCACTGGCAATCAGCGCCCCCCGAACACGCGTATAGTATATGATAATGGAAGCCAAGCAATACGCTAAGGCGATACGCTGGAGGACACCCATGACCCGGATGCCGCGGTCAGGGTCGGTGGGATCCACCCAATGGCGAAACGCCAGCCCATCGCCCTGCCACTGGACAAATGGCCACCAGTTGAGAAACATGCCGATCAGGAAAATTAGCGCCGTTCGCTTCAGCACCTTGCGCCAAAAGACCACGTCCCCCGACTCCCGCAAGCGGGGCATGACAAAGGCCATGGCGTTGCCCACGGCAAACAGGAAAAACGGGAATACCAAATCGGTGGGCGTGACGCCGTGCCAATCCGCGTGTTTCAGCGGAGAAAACATGGCTGACCAGCTGCCGGGGTTATTCACCAAAATCATCAAGGCTACTGTAGCGCCCCGGAAAACATCCAAGGAATAATACCGCTCTTTCATCGGCAGGCAAGTTTAAGCAGTTCTTCATGCACTTTGGCTGTGGGCAAACCCACCACGTTTGTATACGAACCCTCAATTTTAATCACACCCACTAAGCCGATCCATTCCTGTATACCATATGCGCCAGCTTTGTCAAATTCGCGGTGGATCGTTACGTAATGGTCAATCTCTTCGTCTGACAACTCCTTGAAATGAACCGCGGTACTGTCGTGGAACACGTGGATATCGCCGTTGCGCACGAAGCCTACGGCGGTAATCACCTCGTGCGCACGCCCAGAAAGCATCGCTAGCGTCCTACGCGCGTCAGCCTCATCACGTGGCTTACCCAAGATGCGCCCTTGGGACACGACGATTGTATCCGCTACAATGACGAGCTGTTGGTCAAACCCCTCCGCAAACGCCTTGGCTTTGTTGCGGGTGATGTGGTAAACTGATTCGAGGGGCGAAAGCCCGGCCGGAAAGGATTCATCCACGGCCTTCACCAGCACTTGCGCCTCGACGCCCAGCGCACGCAGCAACTCCCTGCGCCGCGGAGAATTAGAGCCTAAGATCACCCGTCTGGGATATCCCGAAAAATAGCTAGTCGCCATGCTTTCCTGTTTTCCGTTAACGGCTACCAATCGTGGCGTCCAGCGCCCAATTACCATGCAACTTCAGCACTTTTTCAATGACATCCCGAACCGCGCCTGCACCGCCTTGAAACGGTGATATGTATCGTGACACGGCTTTGATTTCCTCCACGGCGTCGGCCGGACAAACGGGCATGCCCACGCGCTGCATAATGGGGCGATCCGGAATGTCGTCGCCCATATACATAATTTCGTCGAGTTTGACCCCCGAACTAGCCAACCAAGTGTCGAGCACGGGATCCTTTTCGCGGACCGCCATAAAAACATCCCTAACGCCTAAGTACGCCATCCGATGGGTAACGCTAGGCGAATCTGATCCGGTAATGATGGCTACCGGATAGCCCATGCGCACGGCCACTTGTACCGCGTAGCCGTCCTTCGTACTGAACGAGCGCAATTGGTGCCCGTCCTCGGTAACCAAAATCGCGCTGGGCGACAAAACGCCATCCACGTCAAACACAAACGCCCGTACACGCTTCAACTTATCAAAAAGTGTCTCCATAGTCTTTAGGCGGTGAAGATACTTTTTTTATCAACCGTTGGCAAAAAAAGTACCCCGCGCGGCCCTCCTCGACCGCCGATATCCGGACGAAGCGACAGGACCCTTGGCCTGCAACGGACAGGAAATGGGACAGAACAGTCACGGCCAACAAAAACCAGCAAGATACTCGCCAAATCCAAGCAAATTCACGTGTTGGCACACGCTTTGTATTCGTTATTCCAGCAAATCAAAAACTGGCTTTTTGACTTTGCTAATACGTTTTTTTTGACACTTAGGTTACATTAAAAAGCTTGCAGATCCGTGCAAGATATTGTACCTTTGTACTACAAAGAAATACATCGACGGATTGCAGTTTTAATTAGTCGATTTCAAGATTGTCTTTTCATAATTTAGGTTTATAATTGGTTAGTAACAAAAACCCCGGTGCCCATCACCGGGGTTTTGTTTTTTCATCCATCAGCACGACGACTACGTTAGCACGAACGATCTGAATATACGTTGGGTTAAACCCGTTTCGGAAAAAAGATAGGATACTAGCGCACTTTTTAAAGCAGTCAGCATGTTACGGGCCGCTCATGCACCACGGCACGTGAAGGTACCAGAAACCAGACGACTAGCCTCTTGCTAGTCCGACTAGGGCCCAGCCCTACCGTTTCTCGACTACGGTACTGATTGTCTTCTGCATTTGCGCCATCATGTTGGTCAGCGTCTCCATACTGGGCTCAGGACTGGGTTCGGGGATGTCCGTACTGATATAGGCCTTCGCTTTCCAGATTTCCAAAATGTCAGCGGATTCCACCCAATACGGATCGTAGACTTTATTGTCAGACAGAAGCTTCAAACCCTTTTCCTCCTTGTATTTGTGTGCAACGCGTTTGTAAACCACGCCATCGTTGCGCGAGATGACCACGTAAGTCTGTCCGGGCTTGATGTCATACCAATCCTCCACATATTCGGCGATAATCACGCTCCCTTCCTGCAAGGGCAGCATCGAGTCGCCCTTGATTTCAAACGCCCGGTAGGTGCCCTGCCGGAACATCGGCAGGCTGAATTTAGGGAGTTCGGCAATATATTCGGGATCGCCGTAACCATTCAAGTAGCCCGCGCTGGCTTTGACCGGCACGAGCTCGATATTTTCACGATTGTTACTATCGACGGTGATGCTCAACACCCGAACATTTGCGGCATTGCCACGAGGCGTGGGCCTCCATTTATCATCGATCTTCTCATTCACGAGCTCATCCATCGTAAGCTCGTAAAATTCCGCGATCTTCTTAAGCAACTCATATTTAGGCTCGGCGCGGTTCTCCTCATAGGCGCCTACCGAAGCCCGTTTGATTCCCATCGCATCCGCAAACTTCTGCTGGGTAAGATCCTTCTTCTTGCGCAGATACTTAAGATTGTTAGCAATAATGGACATAAAAATGAAAATATTTTTGACTAGACTAAATTTATTAGTAATATTGTGCCAACAATGTTAGTAATTATTTTCACGGCGACCAAGAATGTTAGCCTAAAAGTTTTCAACACATGCGACATCATATCTATATCCTGACCGACGTTAACCGCAAAAGCCTGCACGTAGGTACCGCGTCCGACCTAAATGAAGCCGTTAAAACCTATAAGGAAATGTATGCCTTGTTTTTTGATGCGGGTTCTCAGATATCTAGACTGGTCTACAAGGAAACCTATGCCGATGAGGAAGCGGCTTTGATACGTTTTGAAGAAATAAAAAACTACACGCGCATGCAGAAAGAGCGCCTGATCAGGCGGCATAATCCCGATTGGGTGGATATGAGCCTAACTCGCCGCCAAATGCCCGCGAAGCCTAGCCGAATGGTATTGTTTCCCCAGTCGAAGCCCCAAAAACAAATCGCCTAGCAAGGTAAAACCCGCTGTGCGAAGCTCGGCATCATATGTGTTAAGCCCACAAGCGTCAGTTTAGTTTTCATGTGAGGCGGTCTGGGCCATCCAAGGATCGGCTTACTTTACCAACCCCACCCACAAAAACAACACTTGTGAAATCGTAATGGCGTCTCATTCGTTAACTACCATCCCGGCGCGAAGTTCAAGCCAAAGGTGCCGAATCGCAGGTCACTGCGCTGGAAGGGTATGGCGTAATACGGCTCAAGGATCATCGCTCCGAATAAATTGACTCGAAGGGAAATACCCATACTCATCGCGGGGATCCGAACGTTTTCATAGATCGGCTGTGTGAGCACTTCTCCATTTGGACCGAGGACGGGTTCACCGTCTGGACCCAACAGGTCTTGTTGACCAATCACGTCACGCTGTCCCTTAAAGCGAATCTCATCACCCTGCCTCCACGCCAACCCCGCGTCGAAGAAAAGGTTCAGGTCAGAGAAAAGCATATTCGACCGAATTGCCGCTAATCGCTCGGGCCCCGTAAAGGGTAGGCGAAGCTCAAAATTAAACACAGCCATTCGCGATCCCATCAGGTCATTTAGACCAAACTGTCCTGACCCACTATTACGAAGCGAAGCACTTTCATAACCCCGAATCAAGTGTGGATAACCGATAAATAAGGGGTAGAGTGCGTTTTCATTTTTCCCCACACGCATATAGGAATACAACCTGGCGGCCACAGTGACGGGCTTAAAGCGGTTATACTTTCGCAAATCGACGTTGTAAGCGGTGAAATTAAAATCCCCCATGTACTGCTCCGCGCCCACACGGTAGCGATACCCCATAAGTGGCGAAGTCAGGCCAAACACGGAATTATCACCAACAAACGAAGCATTCAGCTGCTGTATGGTAAAGCCCTCCATGTTGCCAAACCCAAGGCCACCAAACAGGTCCTGCGCCTCCTCGTTCGGAATGCGCTCTCGTCCACCGTAGCCATAATAATAACTTTGCCACCATCGGTCGACCCGGTAACTGTAGCGTGCGATGGCCCCACCCACTTCGAAACGATGGTTACGCGAAAACGGATAGGCCCCAAAGGCTTCGGCTTGCTGCTGGAAGGTCCGGATCATGTACGTATCCAGTATCAGGTCATCCCCGTATCCAACGTCCCGAACATCGAACGTACTGAAGCCCGACATAAACGGTATATGCGACACCGCGCCGCCCCAATTTATGCGTGTCTTTTGGTTGATATAAGCCACTTGTCCTCCAAAATCGTAGATTTCTCCGTTAATGGCTAAGGCGGCAAAAATCTGATTGTGCCCTAGGATATCCGAGAACATACCCTGTATCCCGCTGGATATGCCGGCGCCGTACCGACTTCCCACGGCCATGCCCATGCCACTATTGGCCAGATAGTCTAGCTTGAAGTTGGGACGGTATGCGACAGAAGCAATTTGCTCCTCCGCAATCCGACCAAACAGATTGAAGTTCGATAAGTTGGTGTTGACCACATCGACCCCACGAATGGCGGGGGGCGGCAACATGGCCGCATCGAAATTGACCAGGTAAGGGTTGACTTCCGTCGGCTCAAACTCGGTTGCGTTTGCACGGTAGATGCTGTATTCGCCCGACCGATAGTACGAATAAACGATGTCGTCATTGGCCGACAGGCTCAACGCGGGCGAATATTCGGTGATGCCACTGATCCCAGTAAAATACTGCGTCATGCGCTCTACCTTGCCTTCTCCCAACGAATAGCGGTACATGTTGCGGAAGCCATCGCTGTTGGAAAGAAAGTATATCTGGCTGCCATCGGCCGAAAATTGGGGATTAAGGTTGTTGGCTCCTTGGAAAATATTAAGGTTTTCCAGCTGACGGGTCTCCAAGTCGATAATGGCAATATTCATGGGGATATCGACACTCCGCGAATCGCCCTCCAAACTGACGCGGTCGGTGCTAAAGACGATCTTGCGACCGTCACGCGAGAAACTCGGTTGAAAATCGGAATAGGGGTCATCGGTAAGCTGATCCAGCTCTTTTGTCCGCAGATTGTAAATGTAGATGTCGCTATGACCGTTTCTCAAGCCGGAGAATGCCACGCGGTCTCCATCCGGTGCCCACGTGATGTTCGTAAATTCCTGGATATCGCCCATTGGCTCCACGGCGAGCGTACGCCCATCTTCGACGTCGACAATCATTAGCTTGCTTCGCCCTTTGCTGAACACACTGAAGGCAAAACGGCGACTATCGGGCGAGAACGTGCCCGCCGATTCAATAAAACTGAACTCATCCAAGTCGGGATTCGTCAGCCTGCTGGCCAGCTTTCGAATAACCTGCCCAGTCTGAGCATCGGCCAAGAAGAGGTCGATGCTAAACAGGTCGAGCTCGGAGAGGAACGCCACATACTGCCCGTCGGGCGAGATTGCGGGGGACACGTTGAGCCGGCCTCCGGAATTATACCGACTAACAATGGACGTACCCACGGGCCGTTTTGCCGTATCGATGGGAATAGCACGGTAGGCATTCTGAATGCTGTTGCGCCAGAGGTTTGACAGGGTTTCCGCATCGTAACCAAATACCCGCCGCACGGCATACTCGTAGCCGTACATGGCCGTATTCATAAATAAGGGCATAATCACGGTGTCGCCATAGGTAGCCCCGATATATGACCAAAATGCCTGACCAAAGCGATACGGATTATAGCGACCCATATTTTCGGTCATGTCGCGCAGGGAGGGCAAGCTGTTGCTCAGGTAGGTGTCGCGCAGCCACATGGCGGTGAACGCGTCTTTCTTACCAATGGAAAAGTATTCCGCCATTCCTTCGACCATCCAAAGCGGGATATTGCCGATGCTTTCCAAGCGGGTCGAGTCGCTTCGTTCCATCAAAATCCGGTATTGAAAGGCGTGCACAAGTTCATGCCCCAATACGTGTCGGGTTTGGTGGTTAATCTGCATAACGGGCATTACCACACGTGTCTTGAACGCCTCGGTCACCCCGCCCGTACCTACACCTATTTCGCCTTGTATCGTGGTGGTCTGCTGAAAATCAGGATGATTACTGTACAGGATAATCGGATTCTTGCGAATGAACGTATCCCTGAAGACCTGCTGATGCAGTTCATACCATACCTCGGCCTCCTTGGCAAACCAACGCACCATGCTGTCATTTTGCAAGTAATAGTGGAGACTGAAATGGGGCGTTTCGTAAACGTCAAAATCCAACGTTTTATACCGCATCTTGTTCTGGCCGAAGTATTGGGCGTGCACGTCGGCATGGGAGCAGACCAGCGCTAACACCAAGGCGAATACGGCGAGAAACTTAGAAACTAATGGGGATGTCTGTTGCATCGCAGAGAAGGTTAATATCATCCAATTATTAGAGCGAATATCGCGTTAAAATTTTAAAGATAATGCTAAAATATCATTTCATCCGGGGCGCCCCTAGAGCACTGACCCATCATCGCTGCCCTTGGTCGCGCAGGCTATCCAGCCTGATCCGGAAATCACCGGGGTCAACGAGCGGCTCCTGCAGTAGGTCCGGCGGCGTGAATTGCGGCGTGGCAATCGTGTCGGGCTGGGCGACCCGCGGACTAGGGCAACGATAGGGCCGACTGATCTCTACCGTCGGTTCAGGGAAAGGTCCGTAGGCATATCCCAAACCTTCGTGTTGGTAGACTTTTTCCATAAACTTACCGAAAATCGGCAAGGCAGTCCGCGATCCCTCCCCCGTTTGCGAGCTGGTAAAGTGGATGCTGCGTTCATCACAACCTATCCATACGCCCGTCACCAAATCCTTCGTCACCCCCATGTACCAGCCGTCTACGTAATCAGATGATGTGCCTGTTTTGCCACCAATCTGGTTGCCGTTGCGCCAGAGATCCCATTCCCATAATGCTTGGGAGGTACCCTCGGGTTCTTCCATGCTACCCCGCAGCATGTAGCCCATGAGCCAAGCCACCTCGGGACTAATCGCCTGTACGGACACCGTGCTAAATTCCTTAATCACCTTGCCGTCCAAATCCTCAATCCGAGCCACCAGTAGGGGTCCGACCCGCCTCCCTTCGTTCATGAACGTCGCATAGGCATTCACCATCTCAAACACGCTCACGTCGCTAGCTCCCAAGCCTACCGAAGGCACGGATGCCAGCGGACTTTGGATGCCGACGCGCTGGGCCACTTCAATGATTCGGTCCCAGCCCAGCTCATCAGTGAGCTGCGCGGTAATGGTATTAATCGACTTCCCCATTGCCCAACGCAGAGACATTGATCGTCCGCTGAACACCCAGTCCGCATTCTTCGGTTCCCATACTTTTTCCTCGCCTTCCTCGAGATAGGATATGCGCACGGGGCGATCTACATATTTGTCGCAAGGCGACTTGCCACCTTCAAGCGCCGCCAGGTACACAAACGGTTTGAAGGTAGAACCTGGCTGCCGTTTAGACTGAATGACGTGATCGTATTTGTAGTATTGATGGTTGATACCGCCCACCCAAACCTTAATCTCGCCCGTGTATGGATCCATGCTCATCACGCCCGTATTTAGCATCATCGCGTAATGCGCTAACGAGTCCATGCTCGAAAACGCTACTTCCTTCATGCCATCCCACGTGAAAACCTCCATCGTTTTGGGTTCGTTGAGATAAAAAAAGACGCTATCTAGGTCGCCTTCATACTTATCATACAGCTGTTTGTAGTAAGTCGTGCGCTCGGCGAGTTGTTCTAAAAAACCAGGAATAACATTTCCTTCGGTGTCGCGCCACGGCTCTTTGCCTTCCCACTCGCCTGCCAATCGGTCTTGGAGAATCGCCATCTGTTCGGCTACGGCTTCTTCGGCTAGGGCTTGCATGCGCGAATCAATCGTGGTGTAAATTTTGAACCCATCGGCATAGATGTCATGCCCGCTCTCCGCGCTCCAGGCCTCAAGCCAGCGCTCCACCGCAACCCGCAGATAAGAATCGTCGCGGCTGGCGTCGACATCTTCTCCCGGGCGCAGCCCCAAGTCCTTGGCAACCTCGCTAGCGTAGGTAGCGTCGTCGAGAAAGCCTTCTTGCCTCATCAACGCCAAGACGACATTTCGCCGCTCAAGCGCCCGGTCGGGATTGCGAAACGGATTGTAAAGCGTGGTGCCTTTGAGCATTCCTATGAGCAGGGCCGCCTCGGAAGCCTCCATTGCGCTCGGCGGCTTATTGAAATATCGTCTAGTCGCGGTGTTGATGCCATACGCGTTATTGCTGAACGACACCGTATTGAGGTACATCGTGATGATTTCTTCCTTCTCGTACTTGCTTTCCAACTTATACGCCGTCATCCATTCCTTCCACTTGATAATGGCCATGCGGACGCCCGGTATGCGACCCAGCAACCCCGCCGATTCGTTGTAGCGCGTACGATAGAGGTTTTTAGCCAGCTGTTGGGTAATGGTACTGCCTCCGCGCCGCTCACCCTGCGCCGTGGATGCCAAACTGGCCAGGATCGCGTAATAGTCAACGCCATGGTGCTTGTAAAAGCGGACATCCTCAGTCGCGATTAGCGCGTTGACCACATTGTCCGAGATACTGTCAAACTCGACGGGGATTCTATCTTCCTTAAAGTAGCGGCCAATGAGCACACTGTCCGCGGTATAGAGCTCGGACGATACGTTCTGCATGGGCATTTCCACCTCGTGCCGATTAGGCGAGTACCCAAACAACCAAAGGAAATTGAGCTCCACCGCGCAGACGAAGATAATAGCAAACCATACCAAGATAGCCGCGATACGCAGCAAACGGCTTCTGATCTCTCGAAACATCCAGCTAAATATGGAAAAATATCCGACAAATGGCGATGGTCTTCGGAAATTTGCACGCGATGACCAATTCGTGCGGCACCCTACGAGCCGAACCGCGGCCTTACCCTACAAACGCGTCAATCCGTCGCCTTGCCGAACAAAAGTTGATGATAGAACACATCGGGCGGTGATTTGTTAGTTGATTCGTGAAAAATGTTAAATGACCCTGGCGACCTCGGAGTGTCCCCGGCACGAATAACATGGGGCCACCACACTACTCGTTCTTCTTCGCTTTCTTACGCTCCGCTTTATGGGTTTCGACTTTTTCGGTGACCTTTTGCATGATAGCGGTGAAATAATCGACCTCATTCAATCTAGACGCCTGACCGATTCCTCCGGGACTAAACACATTGATTTCCATAAGTTTGCTTCCAACAACATCCAGCCCCACCAAAAACATACCATCCGCTTGCAGTTGCGGACCGATGGTTTCGATCAGCCGAAACGTTTGCTTGGTCAGAACGGGCTGCTGTACCGTCGCCCCTTGGTGAACGTTACTTCGCAGGTCGCCGGGTGCCTGAACCCGTTGGATAGCCGCCACCTTACCTTCTATCTCCAGCGGCTGCCCGTCTACTAGAAAAACACGCGTATCTCCGTCCTTGGCTGCCGGAAGATACTCTTGCGCAATAACAAATCCATCACGCGTAATCGCTTCGATGATTTGCTTCTTGTTTTTTCCCTCCTTCTTATCCAATAAGAACACGTTTTTTCCGCCCGATCCCCTCAGTGGCTTTAGTATGATCTTGCTGTTCTCTTTTTCATAGAACTGCTCAACGTCGGTCAACTCGCGGGTCACTACCGTCCTCGGACGTACTTCATCCGGAAAATACTCCAAATACATCTTGCTGGATGCCCTAACCAGGCCGTCCGGATTGTTGAGTACCAATACGCCTTGAGCAGCAGCCAACTGCCCGAAAATTATTCCCGCGTCCTGCGCCCACGGACGCTTCTCCATATCGACTGAGGGGTCATTGCGTAGCCAGAGGACGTCCATTCGACCAACATCGACCAGCTTCTTTTCTGCTTGGTTGACAGCTTCCAAAAACGTGTGTGCGGATCGAAACACCTTGCTCGGTGCCTTGCGCGCATGCGCTCCCACCCTGCCGTTTGACAGATAGGCAAACGAACCCACACCGATATAATACACCTCAAAACCCAATTTATGGGCTACGAACGCCAGTCCCGTGGTCGTATATTCCGGGTGTTCCTTGGGAGTCTGATTGACCACAAATCCTATTTTCATAAATGCTAATAAATTAATACGTTATGTCCTTTAGTATAACATCCTGAAGATGCTTCCGGGGCCCCTGACTTTTTCTACGTTGTCTATATACGGCGGCTCCAGGTAGCGGGGCCGGATGGGAGCGGGGCGCAGCAGTTGCCGGTGTGTCAGCTCTTCGATGACTGGCAGGTAATCCTGTCGGATTTTGCCTACCAATAGTTTGGTAATATCCTTGCCTTTGCGAGCGTACTCCACCATATTCAACAACCCTTTGAGGTATACGCCATCCTTCGTCAGGCCGCCCCCCCGATACACGCGCATGGTGATGTAAAATGCCGACTCAGGCAAAAATGCGTGCTTATCAACCAGCATGGAAAACATCTCCGAGAAGCCCTTTCCTTTGACCATTCCGTCAACGAC
Source organism: uncultured Sphingobacteriaceae bacterium (assembly GCA_964423925.1). Classification (GTDB taxonomy): domain Bacteria; phylum Bacteroidota; class Bacteroidia; order Sphingobacteriales; family Sphingobacteriaceae; genus CAYRGQ01. Next base: position 12,166 of record CAYRGQ010000016.1, read on the forward strand.
CAACACCCGAGCGGCCAATACGCGAAGGCGTTCGTTGGTAAGCCCTCCCGACAAAAATTCCGCAAACACGGCAAGCCCCTCCTGTAATTGTTCGTACCCCGGCACGCCCAGGCAAAACAGCTTCAAAGGTTGCGCTTTGCCATTATAGTAGGTGGCTACGTGCGTTCCCACTTCATGCTGAATCAATGCAAACGCCCGGTCGCGCGAAATGCTATATCGGCTACTGATATGCAGCGTGCCTCGCGAGACGAGTACCCCTTCGATATCGTCCCGCACACGCACAGCCGTGGAAACCTCCGGATATTGCTCCTTGAGGTATTTCAATTCCGCCTCGGCAAGACGGGCGAACTCCACCGCACCGACCACCTCCCGCTTGCTGCCCACTCGGCTCGGGGGCTCAGTCGCCACTAAAATCGCCTGCGCCACATCGCGCAGTTTTGCGTCGACGCCACCGAATATCTGAATGCTGCTGTGCATAAAACCGGGCTTTTCGCGTTCCTCCATCATGTTCAGCATGCGGTCTATTTCCTTGCGTTTGTCGCGAAAGAGGTACGCAATCGTCGGGTCAGAGACCCGTTCAATCGGAAGGTTAAACAGTTTCCGCTTGATTAATTCGGGATCGATGGGCATCGGCCGATAATGGAACGATGGCTTTTCCATGTACCTGCTTTTTTTAAAGCTCTCCCAGCTCTCCTTCGAATTGATTGGCGTCACCAAAAACAGAAAATCGAACAGATTGCTGTATTCCGCCAGCTTAGCGTCTATTTCCCATACCAAACCGTCGATTTCGGTGGTGCCCAACATCTCAAAGTGCGTGGCATTATGTGAAGTTTTTAGGCGCACGAATTCGAAGAAACTTTTGCGCAGTGCTTTCCCGAAACCCTCTCGCAGCTCTCTCAGGAATAAGGGGTATGGCGTACCTGTCGTGCTGTCCAGGTAGATGGGCGCCACTTCCAGCCCTACGACAGTAATCTCCTTCTTGCGCGACTCCTCATCGGTCATCAACGGCTCGAAGCGCGGCGGACATGGCATGTCCTTCCCCTTTTGCAACTCGGCGTCGAGCTTTTCGTGCCCCACTTGAATGCCTCCCAATTCTTCCCTCATCTTGTCGGCTATCGGCAAGGCGCCTTTTTGGCTGAGGTGAATGGTGAACGATGCGGGGTCTGCGCGCTCGGACAACCACACTTCCAGCAGCAGAAACCCGTTGAACCTGTCCGACAGCGTCGTGGTGATCGTGTGAATAAGCGACCTCACCGGGAAATCCTCGGTATCGCTTGCCATCAGATACGATGATTCGGTCTTGCCCAAGGTCGACGTGAAATTATCCTTCTGACCATCGGGTATCCGGTAAACCAGCAGAAACGGAACGGGCTTGTCAATGCGCAGTTCACCCCTATTTTCCAACGCGACGTGGATGGGCTCGTCTTTTTTTAGCTTGTCTAGCAGCTGGTTCAACCGTTTCCTATCCATTATCCCTCACCGTTTTGCCGGACGCTTTCCAGTTCACTCATGAGCAAGGGAAGACTGCCTTCCAGCATCTTTTTCAAGTCGTGCAGATGGGCCACGTCCACCCTACCGGTCCACTCGTCCATAAACGTCTTCTTAAACTCAACGGACAGTACACAGCCTTTGTCGCTATACCGCTCGTTGACCCATTCCGAAAACCCGCCTCCCTTGAATTTTATGTTTTCCCGAACGTCGACTCGACGACCCGCGATTCGGGCATGCGACAGGTAACTGATAAATTTTTGCGTTAGGCCCGCCCATTTTGAATCGTTATAGATGGTGCCGATATTTATTTCCGGATTTTCGGCCGAGGCAGCTTCGACGTTGGGGTCGTCCCGGCGATGATTGTAGCTGTGGATGTCAAGAATAACGAAACCGCCGTGCCGATTGATGACGGATTCAAGCAAATTGCGAAACATATCATAAAACGCGTCATACGCTTCCATCAGCCTATCGGCGTATCTGTCCTTCACAACGTCATCCCACACCGCCAGTCCCCAAGCATCAGCCGGTTTCTTGTAAATCGCCGCCTCCTTTCGCCGATTGAGATCTACTTGAAACCGGGACGTATGAACCACCAAACTATTCACGGGCAGGTCGGCAATATCCCCCGTATAGGGGTCTTCTTCCCGAAAAAGCTGATGCGATGCGAGCTTGCGATGCGCGACCAATGCCGCATCGATCGCTTGTCCATCGTGCAGCGCTACTGCAATAATGGGGCAGTCAGCCTTTCGTAAAACATATCGGACATCCATTTCCAAGGTCGTTTTATCCTTAGAACACAGGATAAGGGCTGAACGTTCATGCGCAGCCCCGAAAAGTTATTACAATCTAATTTTCTTTAGGTTACATTTTAGGCACCACTTCTGGGATGCAGACACAGCCCCTGCCGAAGGAGTCAATCAGCAGGTGCGTGCCGCCGTTCACGCGTGCTTCTCGTTCTTACTGATGATCTTCTTGTCCCACACGATATCCTTCGTGTGCGCTTCGCTCCGGATGGGGCAGTTCGGCACCCGGCAGTAATGGCAACAGGAAGGCAGGCAGGGATCCGCATGGATAAACAGCTCGGTATTGGCATGGAGATGCGTGTTCACGACCACGTCGATCGTCGATACCTCGTCGTGCACACGGTTTAAGTCGTAGTAGTTAGGCAAAGTCACATGGCAATCGATGTGCAGTTCATGTCCATATCGCTGTACGCGCAGGTTATGCACATCAATCCAATCGTCTCGACGGTGTTCCTGGAGGATAGATGCTACACGAGAAACAAGCTTTACGTCCGATTCATCCATGAGCCCCGCGATAGATTTGCGGAGGAGTTTATAACCTTGGTAAAGAATATACACTCCCAAGGCCAGCGAGAGGGCGATATCGATCCATACCGCACCCGTCAAATGCATGGCGTAGAGCCCCACGAGCAACCCACAAGTGCTATACGCGTCTGTTTTCAGATGCTTCCCGTCGGCCATGAGCGTTAAGGAGTTTAAGGTCTTGCTCTGCCGCATCATATAGGTTCCCAACACGAAGTTAACAACCCCCGTGAAAGCGAGCAGCCCCATCCCCTCCAAGAGGTTGCTTACGGGCTCGGGAAAGAAAATATTGTAGCAAGCCTTTCCGACGATCAGCAAGCCCGCCAGGAATATCAGCCCGCCCTCCAAGAACACGGAAAAGAATTCGACCTTGCCGTGTCCGTAGGGATGGTTTTGATCCTTGGGCCGTGCGGCAAGATGGATGCTGTAAAACGCGAATCCGGACGCGACGACGTTTACGATACTTTCCATCGCGTCGGTGAGAATGGCATTCGAACTGGTTAACAAATAGGCCGTAAACTTCACTAACATCAGCACGATACCGGTGGCTAAGGCGAATAGGATGATGTTTTTCTGTTTGTTCAAAATGCCGATCAATGTGTCCTCGCAAAGATACGCATATTAAAATTACTGAGCTTTACCGCCCGTTGGGCTCTCAGGTTGCTTTTCGGACAACCCTGGCGGGTGGTCCCTACGCGACACCACCGACAAGGAGCATCGATTTACAGGGCACGTTTTTTTCACTATAACGCTCATTTTGATTTTCTAAAATCCTGAACTTTTCCCTAAGTTTGCGCCCTATGAGCACACCCAACATCCTATCTGACCGGATTAACAGCCTATCCGAATCGGCCACGCTTAAAATGACTAAATTAGGTCGCGAGCTGGCCGCCAAAGGCGTTAATGTAATCAGCCTTAGCGTAGGCGAGCCGGACTTCAACACTCCTGATCATGTTAAAGAAGCCGCCAAGCAGGCTTTGGACGAAAACTATACCCGCTATTCGCCAGTTCCGGGCTATCCAGAACTGCGCAAGGCCATAGCCAACAAACTAAAAACCGAAAACGGCCTGGATTACGATCCATCCCAGATCGTGGTGTCCACGGGGGCGAAGCAATCCCTTTCTAACGCCATCCTGACATTGATTAATCCCGGCGATGAGGTAATTATCCCTACCCCCTACTGGGTTTCCTATTCAGAGATGGTCGTACTTGCGGAAGGAAAATCTGTGTTTATCGACACAACCATCGAAAGCGACTTCAAAATTACCCCGGAAGAACTCGAAGCGGCGATTACGCCAAAAACTAAGCTATTCATGTTTTCTTCGCCTTGCAACCCTACCGGCACGGTGTATAGCAAAGAGGAGTTGGCGGGACTGGCTAAAGTTTTCGAAAAACACCCCAATATTTATATCATTTCCGATGAGATATACGAGCATATCAACTTCGTAGGCAAGCACGAATCCATCGCGCAGTTTGAAAGCATCAAAGACCGGGTCATCGTGATCAATGGCTTTTCTAAAGCCTTTGCGATGACTGGCTGGAGACTCGGTTACCTGGCGGCCAGCAAGGAAATTGCCGCGGCAAATGACAAGCTGCAAGGGCAGACCACTTCGGGTACCTGCTCCATCGCTCAACGTGCCGGCATTGCTGCCTACGAACACGGGCTGGACAGCGTACTAGCTATGAAGGAAGCCTTCGCCCGCCGTCGCGAGCTGGTTTACAACCTGCTAAAGGAAATCCCTGGCGTCAAAACCAATCTGCCCGAAGGCGCGTTTTATTTCTTCCCAGACATCAGCTCGTTCTTCGGCAAGAAAGACGCTGCCGGCAACGTCATCAAGGATTCCGCCGACCTAGCCCTGTACCTCCTTAATGAAGGACATGTAGCGACCGTAGGCGGCGACTCGTTTGGCAACAACAACTACATCCGGCTGTCCTATGCCGCGTCTGACGATAATCTGCGAGAAGCCTTGCGGCGCATCAAGGAAGCACTTGCCAAGCTTTCCTAAACGAAATCAGACCTCCAAGGCGCAAAACCTTGGAGGTTTTTTTATGCGTTTTGCCTTGTGCGTAAGCGAGTCTTTCCATACCTAAAATCGCCCAGGCGATGGCCTGCTGACCACTTCCCACGTGGTGATGTTGAATGGCGGGGCTTCACTTCGTTCGGTCTCGCTCCCCCCTTTGGGTTACCTTTAGCGATTCTACCGAATAAACCTACCAAACACGCAGAGCGGGGCCGTTATGGAATTTACTTGGGATATGCATCCTTCTGCAAAAACAAACGATATGAACAAATTGAATCTTTTAGCCACGCTCTGTCTCGCGTTCGCCGCATGCGGCGGCCCCTCGCACCAAGCTTCCGAATATAACAGCTTGGATAATATGGGTGCTAAAGTGGCTAACGCCCCCTTGGAAACGGAAGTTGCATTCGCGGCTCCCGAGGAAAGCGTATCGAACAACCCTGAACCTGCGCCACAACGACGGGTCATCAAAGAAGGCTACATCACGTTTGAATCCCACGCATTGGCGGAAACACGGCAACGGATCGATTCGATCTTGCGGCAGTGTGACGGGCACATCGATGGTGATCGCGAGTACAGCATTCCCGGACGCATCAGCCACACACTTACCGTTCGCGTACCGAGCGACCGATTCGAAACGTTTGTAGATGCCCTAAGCGAAGGCGTAGGCGTGTTCGAAGACAAATCGATTACCAGCCGCGACGTGACGGCTGAATACATCGATGTAGTGGCTCGCATGAAAACAAAAAAGGAACTGGAGCAACGCTATCTTGATCTTTTGAGGCAGGCTAACTCGCTGAAGGAAATAATCGATATCGAGACGGCCCTGGGAAACATCCGTGCGGAGATTGAGTCCATGGAGGGGCAAATCCGTTACCTAACCCACCAGACCGATTACGCGACCTTGCAGCTTACGTACTATAAAACCGTCGCCAACAAGCCTGTCTTTGGCAACAAATTCAGCAACGGATTCGTCAACGGCTGGAATAATCTGATCTGGTTCTTTGTCGGGTTGGTCAACATCTGGCCCTTCGTGATCTTGCTACCACTGGGTATACTCCTGATTATTCGGTGGGTAAAACGACGTCGGGCAAAGCGCGGGGCGGCTAACCCTTAAGCCTCCTGCAGCGTAATGTCGTCGACTTCAATCACCCGTTCGGGGTGGCGAGCTGCGTATGACATAACCAAGCGAAACATGTAGTCATTCCCAGGATAGGGCGTCAGCAAAGGCTTGACATCTGCCATTCGGCTGACGTCCATGTCCCTCCCAATATACCCCATACCATAAAAACGCCCTTTTTCTACCCACAAGCAGCTTTGCTCTTCCGGTTCCCGACCCACGTCGAGAACCGCGAATGAGGGCAAGTAGTCTTGCAGCCCGGCCATTGCCTGCTTTACCCGTACATTGTATGCGGCGGGGGTAGCGGTACCCTGGCACGCACCGTCGCACTGGTAACCCGCGAGTGGTGCGCAGCGCGGCAAACCGTGTTGCAGCAAACAAAGCTTGGCGCACAAGCCATACTCGACCACCAGCCGATGCAGCATATTGACGCCCTCGATTTGCCGATCGAAGGTGTAGAGCGCGGTCTGGTGTTTGCGCCGTTTATCGACGGCCAATCGGATATAACCTTGTTGGTCCTCATAGCAATACAAAGCATAGGCCGGCTCAAACCGTTTCATTGCTCGGTTGTGAAGTGGCCAAAGCCGCTTTATCTCCGCTGCTTCGAGCAAGAGCGCCATCAGTTCGGTACCACAGCGCTCAAAGGTCACGGCGTGGATACTGCGCAGGAAATGCTGGCGTTGTGGCTTGGGATTGTTGCCCATAAAGTGTGAGATGACGCGCTTGCGCAAGTCCTTTGCCTTACCCACATAGATAACCTTTCCCTTTTGGTCGTGGAAATAGTAAACGCCCGCCGCCCGTGGCAGGGCGTCGATATCCGCCTTGGGCAGATGCGGGGGTAGCGTTTGCTCGCTATTCGTGCGCTTAAGCATCCCTTCGAGTGCCCCGCTTCCCTCCGGCGACTCCACTATCCTCGAAAACAAGATTGCCGTCGCTTCGGTGTCGCCTCCCGCTCGGTGTTGGTTGCGCAAGGGGATTGCCAGGGATCTACACAGCTTGCCCAAGCTATAGGACGGCAGGCCCGGCCAGCACTTGCGTGCCAACCGTACGGTGCACAAGCGGGGCAAATCGATGTAATAACCCGCCTCGCCGAGGTGATGCTTGATAAAGGAATAATCGAAATTGACATTGTGGGCTACAAACACGCGACCGGCTAGCAGTTCGTACACCCGATCCGCAATATCCAAGAATGTAGGACTGGCCTCGACCATACTATTGTCGATACCAGTGAGCGCGGTAATGTACAATGGAATAGTACGCTGCGGATTCACCAAGGTTTCGAACGTCTGGATTACGGCCGTCCCATCGTGGATTCGGACGGCGATTTCGGTAATGCCGCTTCCCGCCGCAAAGCCGCCCGTCGTTTCGATATCAACAATAGCATATTCCATCCAAAAGACAAAAATATACTAATATCATTAGCCAACCAAATACCGAACGAAAATTATACTATGGGCACGGCCGCTAACTCACGTTGTGTGCAGACGGGTTCTGTCCAAGCCAGCATCAGAAGACGACACGCACTATACTCTCGAGGGGCCGAATCCCCCCGCGAGACTGCTGACCGTTGTTAGGTGGCGGCGGCGCTATCCTCCGCCATAACTTGGCGGTAAATCCGTCGCGTCAAGAGAAAAACCACGGCGATGAAGCCGCCCAGTATGCCGCCCAGCACAATCGCTTTGGCTTTCCCAATCTTATCATTTTCCAATGGTAAAATGGGCATGTCAAGCGCCTGTATAATGGGCTTTTCATTGCGAAGCGTAATTTTTGCCAGCTCCTGGTTTTTCACCAGTTCGGCAAGAATGGCCGTGTTTGCCTGCACGTCAACAGTCCGTTGCTGGGCGCCGACGCGTAGGGACTGGAGTGCCCGATTGGGATTTGGGTTGGCGTCCGTCGCCGAGGCGACCCCGCGGATGGCCGCGTCGAGCTCGCGTCGCACCGAATCGACTTGATGGGTCAGCACGGCCAAATTTTCTTCTGCCTTTTGTGTCCGGGTACGGATATAAAATTCTGACGCATTACGGATGAGCGTCTCGACAAAGGCTTTGGAAAACCGCTCATCGGGGGTAGTCATGGACACTTCAATGATATTGAGCTTGCGATCCAGCTTGCCAATCTCGAGATTCTTACGGAGGATATCATTATAAAAGCCCCGCATCAAACTGTCTTGCAAGTAAACACCCACAGTATCCCGAAAATCAAGACGCGCTAGGCGCTCGTCTTTCGACCATTTGTCCCGTAAATTGTTGTAGGCTACGTACCGCTCGACAAGCCTTTCCTCCTTACCATCTATGACGACGGTGCTCAATAAGGTCTGATCAACCATCGACCGCGATTTCAGGAACTCAATAATGTTATCACCTTGAAAGAAGCCACCGGAATTGGACAAGCCACCCAAGTTAAAGCCCAGTTGTGCGGCAATGCCCGCTGCCGCGCCGAGGCTGGTAGCCCCTGCGCCAGACTCTTCCACTATAAAGCTCAATGACGCCGTATATTTCGTCGTCTTGATTGAGGCGTAACCCAATCCCAAAGCACCACCCACAACGCCAGCAACCAATAAAACGACCCATTTACTTACAAAATAGCGAATCCATTCTTCTATTTTGGAGAATATTCCTTTGAGTGTAATTCCTTCGTCCTTTTGTTGAAGCATATCGTTGCCGTTTCGGAACATATCTTAGATTACTACGCCGTTTACACGAATACCCTTGCTGCCCATCCTTTACCTGAATATTGTCAGAATAATAGCTGCTAGCGATGCTACCCCGGTTGTCATACCCAGCCATTGTTGTGGGCTGATTGGATCACGCATTGGTTTTTGAGGCACGAATATCTCGGCGCCAGGTTCGATTGCCGGATAGCTATTGAAAAACAAAAACCGGGAGGTGCTCTTCACCGATCCGTTGGCGTATAATACGTACGAACTCTTTCGCAACGCACGCTGCGAAAAGCCGCCCGCTTGGGAAATATACTGCCTGAAGCCTTTTGCAGGGGCATAAACGGCTATGGAAGGCGCTAACACTTCGCCCGACACTTTGACGGTCTGCAATTCCTTAGGTACGGTCACCACATCCCCGTGCTCCAAAATCAGGTCGCCTCGCTTTCCCGGATTGTCCACAATCCGTTTCAGGTTTATCCCTACAAAATTGTTATTGAGGTGACGTTCGAAATTTACCGCCCCTACCGCGTTGGCGCCCGATTGCAAGTTTTGCAGGGTTTGCATCCGGCTGATCTCTTCGTCTATGCGTGATTCGCGTTCGGCCTGCTCCACGGCGGTTTCTCCCACCCGGTCTAAACGAGCCACGCCTCGCTGCAACGATGCACCTTCTACGTATGCGTACGCGGTAAATCCACCGGCTCGCTTCACGAGGTCCGATATCCGCTCATCTTTGCTAGTAATAGCGTAAGTACCGGGATAGAGGACCTCGCCTTCGATCCGCACGGTTTTTTGGGTTTCATAACCAAGGGCGGTGCGCACAACAATTTCATCATAGGGCATCAGCGGGAAATCGGCTTCGCTTCCCGACAGTGTCAGGTCAAGGTCTACTTGGAAAACCTCGGCCACGTAGGACGAACGGGAGTGTGGATCAACGTCGCGCACACGCCGCGACACCTCAATTCGCATGGGTGACGCGCTTTCGCGAAAGCCTCCGGCCTCGACGATAACGTCATTCAAGGTCATCCCATCGGCATAACTGAACCGACCGGGCCGCTGCACCTCGCCTTCGATATCCACCGTGCGCGCTTCGCGCAGGTCGAAAACCGAATAGATATGCACGACATCTTCCCGTCTAAGTTCCACATCAGGCACCGTACCAGCGAGGATGCTGGCCACATTAAAAGAGATGCGCTCGGTTTGCAAATCGTCTTGTAAGCGTACAATCGCACCCCTATTTAAGAACGCTTCCTCTTTCACACCATCGGCCTTCTTGATTAGCATCGACAAAGTCAGCCCAGGTGTCAATTCGTAATCACCGGGCCGAAAAACAGCGCCCTCAATTGTGACACGGTTTTCAAAGCGCTCTAGGATACGGTCTACGTGGAACTTGTCGCCGCTAGCGGGCACAAAGTGCCCGAACTGACTGCTCAACACATCCTCAATCCGGCGCTCCCTGTCGGTCGTGCGGGTCACCTTGACGCGGGCACGGTAGGCTTGCTCCGTGAATCCGCCCGCATAGCGCAGCAAATCCGCAAACGTCTCTCTTTCCTTCAGTTCGAAAATAGCCTCGCGCTTCACTTCCCCGACCATTTCGATACGATTTTCATATGGCGGCACCATGATTACATCCTGGTCTTGTAGACGGATATTCTCACTAAACGTACCGTTCATCATGATATCGTAAATATCCATCACGGCCACCACGCCTCCATCCCGTACGACGCTGACATTCCTAAACGACCCGTTGACTGTCGGACCGCCTGATTGGTACAGCGCATTGAATACCGAGGCCAAGGAGGGCAAGGTGTAGGTGCCTGGGCGCATCACTTCGCCGGTGATGACCACGCTAATGCTCCGGATATTGCCTAAGGTAACGGCTACCTCCGTGCCCCCGCCACGCAATGCACCATAAACCTGGGCTAGCTGTGTGCGGATGCGACTCGTCGCCTGTTCGATCGTCATACCCGATACCGGAACGACACCCACATACGGTATATTGATCGTACCGTCGGGTGTTACATTAAGCGTATGGCTTGCCTCCGACTGCCCAAATATATCGATCAGTAATTGATCGCCGGGGCCAATGACATAATTCTTGGGTGTGGCGATCCGTAAATTTGTTTCAAAGGCCGGATTGGACGATTGAAAAAGCGAGGCCCCAAATATCCGTTCACGCAGGCTATCCGTACGTTCAGACGTCGAGTCGTCGGGCTGTTGCTCCCGCACATCGACCGTATCGGCCAGTACGCGCGTCGCGGGCCGGCGAGTGTCAACGCTACCATATTCCGCATCTTCTTGGCCGCTGAGTGACTGAATTCTAGCACGGAGCTTTACGATCTCCGCGTGGGGCACCCCCCGTTGTATGGCCAGCTGTTCCATTTCGTCTTCGGACAAGCCCGAAGCTTGGGCTTGCCGCATATAGCTGAGGATCTGCGCATCCGAAAGTTCGTCGACACGGACGGTGGACAGGTCTTGCGCATTAATGCTTTGTGCAAATACAGTTCCGCCTGACAACACAGCTAGCCCAAACGATAGGCTCGCGAAGAAGTAAAATAATATTCGCATCGTACTCAAAATATACTAGAGAAATCGAGCTCGTCTCTGTCCCATGCTTCGATAATATCACAAATAACGTGTTTTTTTTCCTTAAATTAGTAAAACGGATTGGGTATATAATATTCCAGAGATATCATCGACATTACGCATGCTGGGAAAAATCAGCAAATATTTGGTGTTATACAATCCGCGAAGTCCGCGAGGATTGCTACCGACGAACTAATCTTATCTAATTAGTTCTCAATTTCGGCTCGCTCCGTCCCTCTCAGACGAATCCAAGCCGCTTTGAAAGTCGGGCCACAAACACAATGGAATATTTTTTGCTACTTTGCGGACATATTAACATCTATATGGGTATCCGATATATTTTCTTGAGCCTGTGCCTACTGTCACTATCTTGGGGGGCGTCCCGCGCTCAGACGTTGCCCGTGGGCACGCCCGTCCTGGAAGATTATTACCGACGCTTGCAGCTCCTTGGCAAGATAGATTCTTCCCTGTCTTTTTCCGTTCGACCCTTGTCGGCAGCAGCCCTTGAGCGGTCCGATCTTTTTGATCCGGACGGGGCATTGGGAGAAAGTAGCGTAATACATCGATTCAACGGAGAGAACGGATTTGTTCAGTTGATGCCTGCGGGGATGGATTACAATTACAACGGTAGCTATCCCTACGGGTGGAACGATGGCTCAATCGTGTCGACACGTGGGGGCCAAGTTCGCTTATATGGAGGTATATTTGCCAAATACCGGTTTTTGACGCTGCAAGTCAGGCCAGAATTCGTACACGCCAGCAACCGAAGGTATGAAGGATTGGCAAACACACCTGGCTACGGCCTGGAGTGGTACAGAGCCATCGGCAATGTGATTGACATGCCGGAATATTTCGGCAACTCTTCGTACAGTCGGGCCATGTTGGGGCAGTCGAGTCTGAAAGCGACATTCGGCAGTGTAAGTTTTGGCTTTTCGACGGAGAATCTTTATTGGGGCCCGGGACGTTATAGTGCCCTTCTGATGAGCAACAACGCACCGGGATTTCCTCACTTTACCATCCACACCAGCAAACCGATACGCACCGCGATAGGCGCGTTTGAGGGGCAATTAGTAGGCGGTACGCTGAAAGCCTCAGGCTTTCCACCTTCGATAACAGGTGAAAGCCAACACCACGAACAATTTTACGTGGAGAAGCCCAATGTGAATCGGTATTTCTCAGGATTCGTGGCTACCTACCAACCGAAGTGGGTCCCGGGCCTGGCGGTGGGGATTGTCCGCTCCTTTGTAGTGAACAAAAACAACATGAATAACAATCCCAGGGACTTCCTCCCTTTCTTTAAACCGACTGTGGAAGAAGTGTCTTACCTCGACCATCGGGGCATAGAGCAAACGAGCGACGAAGTGCGTGACCGCTACGGTTCCGTATTTTTCCGCTGGGTGATGCCCGCTGGACACCTCGAGGTATACGGGGAATATGGCCGCAACGTAAAAGCAGAGAATGGGCGTGATTGGGTGGTACAGCCCACGTACTCTCGGGGATATGTCTTGGGATTTCGCAAGCTCGTGCCTTTGGGTTTTATGCCAGGTGATTTCCTAGAGCTAGGAGCTGAAGCCACTGAATTATCAATGAATAACACCTACTTCTCCAAAAACGTACACCGAACCTATCCGACTTGGTACACCCATCACGTCGTACGAGATGGCTACACCCATCGCGGTCAAGTGCTGGGCGCGGGCATCGGGCCAGGCAGCAACGTGCAAAGCGCCCACCTTGGGTGGACGCGCGGCATGAAACGGATCGGCATCTCATTGGAGCGCTATATGCACAATGAAGATTTTTTCTACATGTATGTTGCGGACATTCGAAGGTCATGGGTAGACTTCAGCTGGTCGGTACGGGGCGAATGGGACTTCGACAAGCTATTGGCCTATGCTCAGGTCCAAAATGTGCACAGTTACAATTATCGCCACGAGTTCCTCATGCCTGAAGGACATTCGTTTTGGAATTTCGACCCGCAGGACAAAACAAACGTTCTTTTGCGGTTGGGCTTCGCTTACCGGTTTTAACCACACTATAAGGAATGAAAAATTTTATCACCAACTATAAAATCGCATTATATTCAGTTGTGACCATATGGGCCGCCATTTTTACGGTTGTATCGCACGCCCAGACGATTCCGGTGGGCTTGCCGGTACTCGAAGACTACTACCGTAGGCAACAACTGATGGGCATGGTGGATTCGACGATTTCCTTTAGCATCCGACCGATCACTGCGCAGGCTTTGAAACAAAAAGGCTATCTACATTACCCTGACAGCAGCCGTAGCGATATCGTGTGGGAGAGTAAAGACGGCCATGGCCACCTTCAACTGATGCCCATCGTGTGGCAAAACCAGCTAAACACGACTTACCCATATGGATGGAACGATGGACCGACGATCCCCGCCCGGGGGCTTCAGACATACCTGAGTGCCGGCTTTTTCGCCAAGTACCGGTGGTTGAGTGTACAATTCCGACCTGAGTTAGTCGCAGCACAAAACCGAGTGTACGAAGGGTTTGGTGGAGAACAGGGACCAAACCAGGCATGGTACAGGCAGTATGGTGTACGAATCGACCAGCCAGAGATTTTCGGGTTAGGGAATTACACAAAATCTTTTTGGGGCCAAAGTAATATACGGCTCACTTATGACCCGGTGTCGTTAGGCTTGTCAACGGAAAACCTATGGTGGGGACCCGGCATTCATAACTCTATTCTAATGAGTAACACGGCACCAGGCTTCAAGCACGTTTCGCTTAACTCCTCCAGACCTATAAAAACCTACATCGGTTCGTTTGAATTTCAGGTCGTCGGGGGACATTTGGAGAAGTCGGGGTATCCTCCATCCCTCCTCGGGGACACGAGCTTTCACCAGCGATATGAGCGTGTGAAACCGGAAGGCTGGCGTTATTTTTCGGGCATCACGTTAAATTACCAGCCCAAATGGACGCCGGGTCTCTTTCTGGGCTTCATCCGAACGTATAATACGAATCAGCGCGATATGGGGAAAGGCCTACGGTATTATGCGCCGTTTTTCGAAGCCTTCAGTAAAACAAAAATCGCTGTGGACAGCAGCGCCGACGACGGCATTCCGCGAGACCAAATGTTATCGTTCTATTTCCGGTACTTAATACCGAAAGCCAACTTTGAGTTCTACGGTGAGTACGCGAAAAATGACCATAATTGGGATTCACGAGACGGCATGGCCCAAATTGACCATACCCGTGCCTACACCTTCGGCTTGCGAAAATTCGTGCCGCTAAACATCCGCTGGGGAGGGTATTTGCAACTAAGCGGAGAATTGACTCAAATCGCGGTAACCAATACGAGAGGGATCCGTTCAGCAGGATCATGGTACGGCCACAGTGGTGTTACCGATGGTTATACCCACCGAGGACAGCTCCTCGGTGCTGGAATTGGGACGGGGAGTAACGCGCAGACGGTGCAGGCAACTTGGGTAAACGGATTGAAGCAACTGGGCATCCAAGTACAACGCTATGTGCACGATGAAGATTTCGCGGCTTTTGTGATCAAGGATTTTAGGCGCAATTGGGTCGATCTAAGCGTGGCGTCCTACGGATCATGGGATTACCAGCAATTTATCTTCAACGCCCATCTTCAATACATCCGTGCATATAATTACCAATATAATTTCCAGCCGGCCACAGATATCAGCGATTACTGGGGGTTCGACCCGCAAGACAAAAGTAATTTGCACCTGAAGCTTGGTGTGATGTATCGCTTTTAATCGCGGTTAGCTCCCGACCAGCTTAAAATCGTAGGCTAATGGACGAACGATGTCAGAAAAGTTTGATGCTGAAGCTGTACATATCGGCGCTATCCGATTAACGCCGATATTTCAGTTTTATAAACCGCTATAATCCGGTCTACGGAAAATTCAGCCTTCATTTTTTGTCGACCGTGCTCCCCCATACGTACCCGCTGTTCAATAGTCAAACTTAAAAACTGGACGAGCCGCGTCGCCAAATCGTCCACATCCTTGACAGCGCAAAGATACCCACTCATCCCGTCGTCTACCAATTCCCGGCATCCGGTTATATCAGAGGCAATAATCGGTTTGCCTAGAGCGGCGCTCTCCTGCAACGTCGTGGACATACCCTCACGGTAAGACGGCAACACCACACAATCAGCCTGCATAATCCACGGTCTGACGTCCATCGCTTCTCCTAGGTACTCCACCACCCCCGCGCTCACCCAGCCATCCAACTCTTCCTTCCCTACCGCCGCCGGATTGGCAACATTCAGGTATCCCAAAATCTGGAAACGGACATTGGGATAAGATTGCCTGACCCGTCGCGCAGCCTCTACGAACTCCCGTATACCTTTATCATGGAGCAATCGGCCGATGAACAAGAAACGCGTCTCACACGGATCTGGACGCGGTGACCCCGACATTTGGTGTGGGTTGAACGTATGCTCGCAGTCAATCCCCTCACTTGGAATCCGCCTTGTCTTACGTCCGTCCACCAGTTTTCCATCCACGAACAAAGACCGATCGTCTTCATTCAAAAACCAAACCTGGTCGGCTTTTCGGAATGCATATCGGTACAAATGCCGAACGATACGCATGACCCACCCTTTGTTGATGAACGCGTATCCCAAGCCCGTGACCACAGCGATGACCGGAATACCGCATGCGCTGGCTGCTAATGTGCTGTAGATATTAGGCTTCACCGTATATTGGATAACAAGATGTGGCCTTCTTTGGCGGTAAATTCGTTTGAATTCTTGTAGAAGCTTGACGTCGCGATACGGATTAGATCCCTGATTAGAGAGATTCAACAGCGGGACGAACGCTACCCCTAAGTCTTCTAGTTGACCAACGTATTGATCCCTGGGAGCTAAAACCACTACCTCATAACCGCTTTGGACCAATGCCTGAAGCAGGTCTATCCGGAAACGAGTAAAGCTCCACGCTGTATTGGATACTAGGCAAATTTTCTTACGCATGAGGCTGAGAACTTTCAAGGGCATGAAACAACGACGACGCAAATACGGGCTTTCCTGAAAAAGTCTGTTGTGCTTGTGCCGCAATGGATGTACATTTAGCTGCATCTCGAAGTATGGCTAACAGTTTCTCCAAAGACGCTTTGGTGACTTCGCCATGGGCAACTTCCAAGAATACCGCAGACACCTTGTCATTAGCATAATTTGGTATTTCCCCGACAGGCGTCAGGACACATAACATGCCTCGCTGCATTGCTTCCACCACACTCATCGCCATGCCTTCGTGTGCGCTCATTTGGATATACGCGTTGTAATGCATATAAATTCCAGCTTTCTTCTCCGGAGGCAACTCGCCGCGCATGGTGACCACATTTCCCAGCCCGTGTCTAGCGATTTCATTAGCCACCGCTTGGCTATCGCCATCGGGCCGGCCGAAGATATCCAGACTGACTGCCAGTCCCCTATCGCGAAGCGCAGCAATAACCCCAACGGCCAGGGGCATTCTTTTCACCGGATTCAAACGAGATACCGAAAAAAAACGAAATCCTTGCGAGAAATCGCTCGGGGCGATGACTTCAGGCGTACGCGCTATCAGAAATGACAGGACCTGTATGTTCGTATCCGGACCAGACACACCCTGAACGAAACGCTTTGTTGATGCAGAGTCGGCAAAAACTGTATCCGCCACGCGAAGCCCCCACATCGTCACTACTCTGTCTAGCACGTGATAAAATAACGTGCTGTGTATTAGTAAAAAAAACCGAATCTTGCGTCGTGCAAGCTTGTAAAGCAGCGCCGGCATGATGGATTTCCACAGCGAAGCGATAACCAGTTCGGGCTTGAACCGCCGCAGTCGCCAATAAACCAAGGGCAGATACAGCGGATAGAGCCAAGTGGGATACGGAAAATGTACCATCGCGGCCCGCACATTGGCTTCCAGCCCATTCATTAATATCGTATTCGATTTACCCAGTACATATACCTGCAAATGGTAATGCTTTAGCAACGTAGGAAATGCTGAAAGGGCAGCCAACTCTGCGCCCCCAACGGCGAGTCCGTGGATGATATAAACTAATTTCGTCTTCTTTTCCATAAAATCCGCTCCTACATTCTTGACTCACATCCGCGCATCCGCTACATTACGCGATATGGCCTCATCAAACCCACGTCAATCATATTCAAACCATAATACAAAACGAACAGCATAAAGAGAAACCGCATGAACAGGCCCGTGTACTGCTCCCTTTCCTTCGATTCAATGATACTGAACAAATAGGGAAGCAGAAAGACTATCACCGTAAACAGCATGGTGGACAACCGCTGCATAATGGCAAACGAAATAAAGAGCAGGTTGATAAAGGACCCCAGTGATAGTGCGATATACAGGACGTCCAGCTTGCGCTTAGAATACAGCTTCAACAATTCATCCTTGTATATCAAAACGGCCAGCATAAAAACCTGCGCCACTACCGAAATCATATACCCGCCGCTTCCAAATTCGTCTTGTTCGACATAGATGGCCAAGGTGGGTGGCAAGCCACCAAGCTCGAAAAGGTACATAACTGGATCAAACCGTCCACCAATGAGTCCCAAAAGAGGGAGAAAAAAGTATACCCAGTAGTTGCGCACTAGTGCGTAAGCCAAAAGCAGCATAGGAATAACAAGCACCGAACTATGAAAAAATGCAGCAATAAACACAAGGAGTGCAGCTGGCACGTATTTCCGGTCTACGAACATGAACACCGCCCACATTCCCATTCCGGCAGAAAGGGCAAAGCGGATTTGAGTAAAATCACGGTAGAAATAAAAAAAACATACGTATACAAGTAGCGAACAATAGGGATAGGGGCTCCGCTTGTAAAACAACGTATAGTTAACCAACCCCGTTGCCAGCGCCATCAGCAAGAAGACGACACGGATATTGCCTCCGAGCGCGTCCACTGCTTTATTGAGCAACATATAACCACGCTCCATGGTAAAATCATAATCACCCGCCAACAATTGTGCCCACG
Source organism: uncultured Sphingobacteriaceae bacterium (assembly GCA_964423925.1). Taxonomy (GTDB): domain Bacteria; phylum Bacteroidota; class Bacteroidia; order Sphingobacteriales; family Sphingobacteriaceae; genus CAYRGQ01. The sequence continues at coordinate 30,339 of CAYRGQ010000016.1, forward strand.
AGAGGTTCGAAGTCAATGCCATCGCATCTTCATACGCAATGCCGTCGTTGTCGACCCCCAGCCCCCGCAATCCCGTAAACATCACCAGTAAGGTGCACAGTAAGGCATACCCAACAAGCCGGCCTTCCCTTGATTCGATAAAATCGGCAAAGGTTGACAAAAACACCGTGATCAGCAAAAGATAATAGGGAAGCATGGCACTTAAGGACTTACGAAGCGAACATTTTCCATAGCCGTGCAATTGGATGTAGTAAAAACGACCAAGGCGACCTAATCATTTGGTACTTCTCGGCGACAGACCCGGCATCGTCATATACGGCGAACCGCCAAAAGTTCATCGTGGCTTTTGAACGCTGTACGGCCGTCAACCCTGGTAAGCGGCGCATTTCGGCGTAGTATAAACAACTTCCTTGTGGACTTTGCTTTCGCAGTTTCACGGAGGTGTCTGTAATGCCGCCCGGTAGGTATTCGCATACTATGAGGGGGGTGTCAAAAAACCGCAGCTTGAATTTCTGCCCAATCCGGTTCCACACCAATGCATCCGCGCAAAAGCGTTCGCCCGAAAATTGCGGATAGGGATATTTTGCCATAACCCTGGTCAGTAGCACTTCTCCCCGATCACCTTCATAACCCATCGCAAAACGATACTCCACAGCGGTCGCATCTAATATATTGTAATCAATCGGGCCACCAATAATCCGCCCGTCAGGATAAACACGAGTACCGCATACACCGGCGAATTCCGCTGCGTGGGGAAGTGAGGAAACAGCCTCCCAATGCGAAGCAATCGCCTGTAGCCCCCCCTCGGCCACCAAATCATCACTATCGACGATAAAAAAAAGTGTACCCTGCGCCATCCTAACGCCTCGGTTGACTGCCACGTGCTTACCGGCATTCTCTTGTCGATAGTACTGGATGCGTATCTTCTTTTCGTTGATAAAATCTGTGATCTCCAATTGCGTACCATCCGTACTACCGTCGTCGACGATTACCCATTCAAAATCCGAAAAATCCTGCCGCAGGATGCTACTATACAACGGCCTTAGGTAAGGCCGTCGATTGTAAGCTGGCGTGAATATAGTGATCAGCGGTTTTGACATCGTTTGGCGGTTATCCGATTGGTTTTCTCATGATGGTTTTCAACAATAGCAAGCCCCGCATATTGCCTAATGTGAACCCATACCAGAGCAAGATAAACAATCTTTTCAGAACGGAGCGGCTTTCGCCGTAGCGAAAATACGCGTTGTACAAGCGTTTAGCTTCGCTGTCCAACCGATTGATATAATGCGAAAAAAAAATTCGGTTCGCCTCAAAGTGGACCCGGCTGATCACAGGCTTACCTGATTGAAAAAACGACCCAACCTGGTCCCGAAGTCCGCGGGGCTGTGTGCCTGTCGTGTTAAAGTCATGTTGCCGGTACCACATAAGGCCTTCGTCTATGTATCGAACAGTGCCAAACGTCACCGCTCCCATGGTGAGCAAATGGTCGTGCATGGCCACTTGTTTGGGAAACGGTCTAAGCACATCTAGCAACGCACGGTTGGCAATCACTGCACAGCCCTGGACACCCGAGTTAAAAAATAGCGTATCACGCAACGAACGGGGGTGAATCTGTGTAGAAAATCGCGGCTGGACCTCACCATTAGCGAATAGATACGAATTGCTATACACCAGTGCAGGGCCGTTACACGCACTTATCGCTTGCTGCATTTTCATTACTTTGTCGGGCAGCCAGATATCGTCTTGGTCACAGAACATATAATAGTCACCTTCGACCTGCTCAAGAAGGTGGAGAAAATTCTGCGCTGCGCCCAACCCCTCCACCCCATCATCTAGGAAGCTGATTCGGGGGTCCTTCGTCGCGTACCGGCGTATGATCGATCGTGTTTGGTCGGTTGACCCGTCGTCGTGAACTGTCAATCGCCAATTTGCGTAAGTTTGCCGCAGCAACGAATCCAGTTGTTCGGCTAAGTAGGCTTCGCCGTTGTAGGTCGCCATCAGAATATCGATGCGCGGGTTAGCATTTTCCATAAATCAATTGTGCAAGGTCAATTTTCTGGGTATTGCGAACCAATTGTGCAACTAATCCATGGTTACGGATGCTTTTGCGTGGCGAAAGTGCCGTGGAAAAATCCTCGTGGCGGATGTATTCATAACCCAGGACTTTGAAATCCCCAATGTCGGCATGCTTTACAATCGGAATAATGCCGTAGTGCAGATATTCGATAAGTTTGGTAGGACAGGCCACCCGATTCACCGTCACGTCATCACGTAGGATAAACCCGTAATGCGCTAAGCGATAATAGTCTTTCAATTCATTCGGCGAAACTGTGTCGAGTTGGACGTTCGGGTCATCGGCAAGACCCTCGTTCTCGAGATGCTTGCGCATGGATGGTATATCCCCCGTTAAAATGTGGTACTTAATTTTGGGGGACCTGTTCTCGCGAATAATGGAGAGCATCAGCTCTATGTTTTGCCATTTTTGGGTATTACCGCTATAAACCACATGGACATCGTCTTCTTGTGCCGATAAATCCACATCGGTATCCGCCAAGATATGCGCAGGCAATATCGCGTAGGTGTGGTAGTGAGCAGCTGATCGAGGATATTTACGCCGAAAATGTGCTTTCATCGCTTCGGTCACCGTAATGACGATATCGGCACGGCCCATTGCCACACGTTCGCTTAGGCGATAGAGCCATGCTTTGGTTCTATTGCCTGCCAGCTCGGCTTCTTCCGGAACGACTCCGTGCGCATCTAAGACCACCTTTGTACCGCGAGGGAGAAGCGGCAGTAGGGGCAACCACGGCAACACATTGATCACGGAATGGATATACACCACTTTAGACTGGCGAAGCAATCGAAAAATGAAGAAAAAGTGTACAAAGAAATTGTATCGATATTGAACCATCTCCGGTTCATGAGTCTCTTTCTCCCGTCGCCAGTATTTGCGGTGCGAGACGAATAGATAGCGCCTGGAGCGCCCCCGGAAACGTTCATCAACAGCTATCATGCGCTGCGACATGCCCTCCTTCTCAGTTTTCGTGTCCGGATAATTTCCTAGAACCAACAACATTGATCAATTCATTGCCAAGTAATCCACAATCCGGCTGGCGCTCTGACCATCTCCATACGGGTTTTCGCCACGCCGCATTGCCTCGTATTGGGAAGCATTGTCTAAGAGAGCCGTCGCGGCTGAGACAATCCGCTCTCTGTGAGCGCCCACCAATTTGACCATGCCTGCCTCGATTGCTTCCGGCCGCTCAGACACATCGCGCATAACCAGTACAGGTTTGCCCAGACCAGGTGCCTCTTCCTGTATCCCGCCACTGTCGGTAAGCACCAAGTGGGATTGCATCAATAACCATGTAAAAGCGGGATAGCCCAACGGTTCGAATAAGTGAATATTTGGCTGGTCTCGGAGTTCTTGTTCTACAGGCTCCTTTACTTGGGGATTTAGGTGCAAAGGAAAAACAATCTGCAAATCCTCCCTCGCAGCTAAGCGGCGAAGCGCATCACAAATCGCTAGCAACCCCGCTCCATGGTTCTCTCGCCTATGGGCAGTAACGAGTAGTATTTGCTTATTCGGAACTATTGCCCTTTTCAACTCCAAAATTTCCTCATCTTCGTAATGCAATAAGCGCTTTCTAGCCCAATAAAGTGCATCAATAACCGTATTGCCCGTCACGAGGATCCGCCCTTCGGGCACGCCCTCGCGAAGTAAATTGGATTTTGCCCGGGAAGTAGGTGCGAAATGGCTGTGCGCCAGCCTACTGGTCAGTTGCCTGTTGATTTCTTCGGGAAATGGGGCGTACGGATTATCCGTGCGTAGCCCCGCTTCGACATGTCCGACCGGAATTTGTTTGTAAAAAGCCGCCAACGCAACCATCGTAGACGTCGTCGTATCACCATGCACCAACACATAATCCGGCTGGGATTTTTCCAGCACGCCTTTCATAGCTAGCAAGATGTCCGAGGTAAGCTGAAATAAATCGGGCTGCTGTCTCATCAAGTCTAAATCGTAGTCTGGAACAATTCCGAAAAAAGCTAGCACTTGGTCCAGCATATGACGGTGTTGGCCCGTGGCGCATACCTCGGTGGTGAATTCGCTCGTTCTCGCCTGCAGCGCATGAACAAGCGGCGCCATCTTGATGGCCTCTGGTCGGGTACCGAATACGACTAATACTTTCTTCATGCGAACCTATTGCGGCTGACGGCCGAATCCCATTAAAATCACAACTTATTTCAGCCAATTAGGCTTCTGCAATTATACGAAATACTTTAAGGTAATATCGATCTCGATGGTAAAACCAGCGCCCAATCGCCTGTGTGCATAGCAGCAGCTTGACGAGAAAAGCCGCGGATCGTCCTTGGGTTTTCTTAAAGAATAGCTGTCGGCTCCGTTCAAAATGCACCGCTTTTGCTTCGTTCTGGTGTCCCTTTAGCAGATTGGATCCTCCTTCGAAATGAACAATCGGTACGGAGGGCAATACGACCGAACGAAAGCCCCGTCGTTGCATCCGATAGGATAGCTCGGCTTCCTCAAAATACAGGAAAAAATCCTCATCAAATCCCCCAAGCGCGTGAAACAATGCCGATCGAAAAAACATGTTTGCGCCAGAAACATAGTCGACGGTGCGGGGGTCTTCCCCTTGGCATACCACGCCGATAGCCAACCGTTCGGCATAATACGCCCTATACAACCTGTAGAACCCAAGCTGCGAGTACGTTTCTGCCAGCGAAGGAAAGTTGCCGAAAGAGACTTGCTTTTGCCTCGACTGGTCCAAAAGATTCCCGCCGCAACAGCCGACGTCCTGATGCTGGCCGTCTTCCATGAAATCGTAGAAATGCGCGGCAGCATCATTGAGTAGATATGTGTCCGAATTTAAGAAAAACAAGTATTTGCCTTTTGCAACCCGGGCACCGATGTTATTTGCTGCACCAAACCCTAGATTCTTTGCATTGGCAATGAGTGAAATCTGTGGCACTTGCCCCAGTTTCTCCAAAGAATCATCCCCAGATGCATTGTCGATTACAATTATCTCGTACGGTTGCCTTTTGGTAAGCTCCAGAATAGACCGCACGCACCCCAGCACCAAGTCAGGCGTCCGAAAATTGACAATAATAAACGATATCAGCACACGTTCCATAATCCGCGTCACGCCCTCCCGTCATTTGATCTAATCGGTCGGACAAACTTTAACACTTTTTTCCATTGTGTATAAACAGTTAACCGCTCCTCGAAACGAAATAAGAACAATAACAGGAACATCAGTACGACAATTACCGAGCCGTTGACCGCTAGGACACCGAGCGTATTAAAATCCCAAGGAATCAGTCTAACGAGCAAGTCGGCACCGAACACCACCAAGATCAAATAACAAAGGTATTTCAGTGTGACACCCACAAACTTACGCCTATTATAGGGGAAATAGACGAACAATGCTATTGCCGAAAAAGCATGGGCGACAATAAATGATATTGGGAATGTATACGCACCAAACTCGCGGTAAAACATAAAATTTAGCGCTATCATAATCAGTTGGGCAATGACTCCGTAAAATGCGTATATTTTTCCTTTTTGCGTCGCCAATAAGGCCAAGCCGAATATGATGTAGAAAAAATTGGTCAATGCCGACCAAGCGTAGTACGTGGATAGCGATGCCATCTTTATTATAGCTGTCGAGGGGATTCCTCCATCATGATACAAAATCAGGTTGAGGAGCTCTACGCCGGAGGAATAAAAAAAGGCGATCAATGCGGTCACGATAAGTAAACCGAATTGATAGACTTGCTTGAAATCGTTTAAAAAACGTGCCGCGTCTCGTTTGGCAAAATGCCCTGCGAGAATGGGCACAAGCATCGTAAGTAGGACGCTGGTTAATACGTTAATTGGTATATCCACAAAACGCCGAGAATAATCCAGCATGGAAACTACGCCTTCCCCTAGGATATTTCCCAGTGACTTTTCGACAAGAACATTGACCTGAATAAAAAAGTAGGGAATGAAAAACGGCAAAGCATACAAGAAAAAGGGCTTAAAATCAGCAAGCCGGATTTTATTATCCCAGGAGAAAAGCGGTATCGTTCGCTTGTTTATTTCATACACAATGAATAAAACCATCAGTGCCATCCCCACGTAATAAGAGACCGCCAACGCATAGATCCCTATATAAGGCGTCAGGACAATCATACTGACTATGTTAACGATAGCGGCTATACAATTCGAAATCTCGGGGATAAAGAATGAATTATGACCATTGAGAATACTGACACCAAGTTGATTGAACTGATCAAAAAGCAAGGAGGGAGCCACAATCATTAGCATCAAAACTAAAGCATCGATTTGCTCAGCATTATAGGCCGGCGCGATTAGCCGGGCCAGCGGAACAGGAAAAACGAGAATACATGCCACCAGAAAGAGCGAAATGACCAAGGCAACAACCATCAGTGACCGGACCTTTGCCAGCACTTGAGCCTCCCCCTGCTCTTCGCGTAGGATTACATACTTAGCCCGAAAGGTTTCATTAATAGGTCCCCAAACAGCCAAATTCATGACTACAATACAGTTCAATGCAAGTAACCACATGTCCCGATCAAGGGAGACTCCAAAATATTTCGCAGCTAACGACAAGCCCACGACCGAGAACGCCATTTTGGCACAACGAAGGATAAATAAAATGACGGTGTTCCGTTTCAATTTCTCTTCCCGACTTGATTACTCGTAAACATTCGCAAAGAAAACGTTTATTTTGCTAATCTCATCGGAAGCCCCGGATTTAACGCCCCCAGAGCGAGGGAAATGTTTGGTTTGAATAACAAACTTTTCCTAGATTTGACTGGCAGGGCTATTCATTAATAATAGCGGATCACAGAAGCGTTTGACGCAATACATTTCGCACTTAGTCCCTAGCTAAAAAACTGGTTTCGTATGGAGTTAATGGCAGTTGTAACAACTAATTGCCGGTCTACCCCAGGTCTATACAATTCAAACGAATTTTTTCGTTTAAACTACTTTGAATGGAGCACTATATCAATGAAAAATACCGCGATCTGTCAGCCGTGGCGCAAGACGCTGCCGTAGCGTATAAAAACGGCTCTCCGTTTCCCAACATCTATTTCAAGGATTTTTTCAATTCCGATGTCTTGGAAAGCGTACTGGAGGAGTTTCCGGATTTGGCACAAAAGGATGCGATCAAATTTGATAATCCAAATGAGAAAAAACTGGGCGGAAAAGGCGAGCACCCGTTTGGTAAGGAAACCAAAAAATTCATGCATTTTCTCAATTCGCAACCATTTCTTGAATTCTTGCAGCAGTTGACGGGCATCACTGAGACGTTGATCGGCGACCCTTACTTCGTCGGTGGCGGGCTTCATGAAATCAAAAAGGGCGGCTTGCTAAAAATCCATGCTGACTTCAATAAACATCCCATCTTGAAACTAGATCGACGCATAAATGCTTTGGTATATCTCAATAAGGACTGGAAAGAAGAGTATGGTGGGCATTTTGAACTGTGGGATAAGACCATGACCCAATGCGAAAAGAAGATTTTGCCGGAGTTTAACACACTCGCTATTTTCTCTACCACGTCATTTTCCTACCATGGCCACCCCAATCCCCTTAACTGCCCGGATGATCGTAGTCGGAAATCGCTCGCGCTTTATTACTATTCAAACGGGCGGCCAAAGGACGAAATCGACGAATTACTGACGCAGCACAGCACGATTTTCAAGGCCCGAAGCGGCAATGCCGACGATGCCGAAGTGAACAGTGACATCAAGCCTCCTCATCCGTTAAGGCAACTTGCCAAGGACTTGGTACCGCCATTGTTTCTTAAATTGTTGCGGAAGTAACTTATCTGCGCGACAAAAAGCCATATCGCTTAGGTACGACGTTTGCAAGTCCATACTAATTTCCCAATAGTAAAGCGCTTGCAGTCTCAACAGCACTCAACAACCGCAGCGAATGTGCCTGGCGCTCTTGCCGCGCGAGGCGCGGCTGTGTTGCTCCTTCTCGCGAACGCCGTTGAGGGCTTGGTACGCGCACACCCAAAAGCCGACGCAGGAGTTCCACTGGCGTATTCAATGTGGTGACTGGGCCGCAAGCAACGGAAATAGCACTTGGCTCACCGAAAGAGCGACGTTGGCAAAAATATTCCTGCGAATGAATCCCATGAATCAATCTTTCTCTGGCAAGTGGAAACGGCAAAATTACGATTAAGATAATTAAAGTACCTAGATTTGCAGCTGTCCGACAGATTATGGTGCCCATGCGAATACGATACCTTTTAGCCGCCGTGCTGATCTTGCCCTTTGTTCAAAAACCCGTTTTTGCACAGACGGTTTACCTACCACACGGGTACGCGACCCAACAAAAACTAAGCCCGCTATTATACCATACCGACAGTAATCGGCACACCTCCTTTAATTCGGCTTTCGTGGATCCGGCGCTCGGCAACCAGCTATACACGCTGCCCCAGCCGTCGGCAAGGACGACCTGGGCTGGCCGCAAGCTTTTGGACGAGCATCTCATCGAAGTCAACCAAGGCAAGTTCTCGCTATATGCGGACGTCCTGCCGGAGCTGCAAATCGGGCGATCGACCCGCGAAAGTACCCAAACCTGGGCCCACAGCTGGGGGGTGCAGCTCGGAGCCCATGTTGACAACAAACTGCACGTGTACGGCAATGTCATCTACAACCAATCCAAATATCCCGGCTATGTTGGACGTTATATTGCCCAACACGAAGTAATACCCGGTCAGGGACACGTGGTTAACTCGCTCTCCCCAATCCATCAATATGACTGGCCGGAGTTTACGGCGGCAGTTGCGTATACGCCCAATCGGTACCTGAACGTTTCGTTGGGTTACGACAAGAATTTTATCGGGGACGGCTACCGGTCGCTCCTGCTTTCCGACCTTTCCGCTAATTATTTCTCGTTCAAACTCAGCGGCAAAATCGGAAATGTACAATACACAAGTATGTGGGCACATATGCGCGACCCGTTTGCCAGCAAAACGCCAATCACGTACCCCGACGGAACGGCCACCGACATCTACAATACCCACAAATATGGCGCCTTCCAGTATCTTGATTGGAATGCGAGCACGCGACTTTCTGTCGGATTCTTCCAGTCGGTCTTATGGTCGCCTAACAATGCATCTGGTCGTAGAGGATTCGATATGAACTACCTCAATCCAATCATCTTCATGCGTGCAGTCGAGCTGACGAATACTTCTTCGCCGGACAAGATGCACCTCGGGCTGAATAGCCGGTATAAAATCTCGAACCAACTAACCGCGTACGGACAGTTTCTACTTAGCGAATTCACGGCCAAAGAGTTTTTTGCCGGCAACGGTTACGTGCACAATAAATTTGCTGTTCAGCTAGGTCTGCGGGGGCACAACCTATTTGACCTGAACCGCCTAAACTTCCTGGCGGAATTCAACACGGCAAGACCACATACTTACCAACATTTTACGGCAATCACCAACTACACCCACGACAGCCAACCCCTTGCCCACCCCTTGGGGGCCAACTTCCGGGAGGGCATATTCCTGCTGAACTACGGCATCAAACGTGTGGAGTTGCAAGCGCAGACCAATTGGGCGCTCTATGGCAAAGATCCCGACGCTGGCGTCAACTACGGCGGAAACATTTTCAAGGACTACACCTTCCCGGCTCGGTACTACGGCAATAAAATCGGGCAAGGGCTCACCACGCACCAAACGTTTACCAGACTGACCGCTGCATACCTCATCAATCCCAAAAGCAACCTGCGTGTGGAGGCCAGCACCACCTTCCGAAACGAGTGGAACGACCAACAGCGCGACAGAACCCTATGGCTTAACATTGGCATCACCTCGTCCTTCCGGAATCGGTATTGGGATTTGTAAGCCGCGAACAATCGCAGCGGTCGTCCTGTTAGATTACTAGAGCATTAGGAGAAGCGTTATGAAAGCGAACATACAGCACGGCAATACCGCCAAAGCACTCATCAACGGCCGTCACCTCGCCGGCCGCAAGCAATTTCCCGTCATCAATCCTGCCACCGGCGAAACGGTTGCCCACGTGGCCGACTTGGGGGTGGCAGAATGCAGAAAGGCCATCGATGCGGCGCATGAAGCGGGCCGCGCATGGGCCGGCTTGACGGCTTCCGAACGAAGCCGTATCTTGATGGCATGGCACGCCCTTATCGTTGAAAACGGTGCGGATCTCGCCAGAACCATCACCCTCGAAAGCGGCAAGCCCTTAGCGGAGAGCCAGGGCGAAGTCACGTACGGGGCTTCGTTCGTGGATTGGTTTGCCGAGGAGGCCAAACGTGCCTATGGCGAAACCATCCAAGCGCCTAAGGCCGGCCAACGTATCCTGACCGTCCTGCAACCCGTGGGCGTGGTGTCGGCCATCACCCCTTGGAATTTCCCGATGGCCATGGTCACCAGAAAGGTGGCCCCTGCCCTTGCCGCGGGATGCACGGTCGTGTTGCGCCCCGCCTCCCAAACACCGTTGACAGCGTTGACGCTCGCGCGGCTGGCCGCCGACGCAGGCGTTCCTGCCGGTGTATTCAATGTTGTAACAGGTACCGACAGCAAAGGGATGGGCACGGAGCTCGCGTCCAACGCCAAGGTTCGAAAAGTATCCTTCACGGGTTCTACCGAAGTAGGTCGAGCGCTGATGGTCCAGGCTGCGGAGACTATCAAACGGGTTTCCCTCGAGCTGGGTGGCAATGCGCCGTTTATCGTGTTTGACGATGCGGACCTAGACGCCGCGGTCAAGGGCGCGATAACGGCCAAATTCCGAAACTCAGGACAAACCTGCGTAGCCGTCAACCGCTTTTACGTACAGGATGCCGTGTTCGACAAATTTGCTAAAAAACTCGCCCAGGCGGTAAAAAAGCTTCGGGTGGGCAACGGCCTCGACGAGGGTGTTACGGTGGGTCCATTGATCAACCAAGCCGGCCTCGACAAGGTACGGACGCACGTCGATGACGCACTTGCCAAAGGCGCACGGAACCTGACCGGCGGAAAAGCAAAACAAAGGTTATTCTACGAGCCTACCGTGCTGGCCGACGTCAGCCCAACGGCATTGATCGCGCGGGAGGAAACGTTCGGACCGGTATGTGCACTATTTCGGTTTAGCCAGGAGGACGACGCCATCGCTTGGGCCAACGACACCGAGTTTGGGCTAGTGGCATACTTCTACAGTGGGAATGTATTTCGGTGCTGGCGCGTGGCCGAACAGCTCGAAGCTGGCATGGTAGGCATCAATACGGGTATGGTATCCAATGCCGTCGCACCCTTTGGCGGCGTCAAGCAATCAGGGCTCGGCCGCGAGGGGTCCAAGCACGGTCTCAATGAATACCTGGAGTTAAAATATGTGTGCTTCGGCGAACAGCATTGATGCGTTTATGCATCGCTTTTGTGCTGTTCCTTCTTCATCCGCACACGCTTATAGAGCTTCACGCCTAGCATCAACAACACGGAAAGCACCAGCAACCCCAGGACGCCAAAAATCCAGTTAACGGCACTCTTCAGTACCACCAGGAACACGATGGCGAAGAGCAGCACGGTAGACACTTCATTCCAGAGGCGCAGGCGTGTCGACGTCCAGGTATTGCTTTCTTCGTGAAGACCAAACATAATGCGCTGGCAGATAAAGTGGTATGCCACCAAACCCAAGACGAAGGCCAGCTTGACGTGCATCCATCCTGCCGACAGCAGGGCAGGCGCTATATAGAGCATCGACAGTCCTGCCGCCACGGCCAAGTACATGGACGGGGTGGTGATAATCCACCAGAGTCGGCTCTCCATCACCGTAAATTGCTTGTGGAGCACGGCATACTCCGCATCGCTTCGTTGCCGTGCTTCAGCATGGTAAATAAATAACCTGACCATATAGAACAGTCCCGCCATCCAGGTGATGACGAAAATGATATGAATGGCCTTGGCGTACAGGTAAAACATAGCGTTGGAAGCGCATATCGCGCTAATATCCTGATCTAATACCGAAATTCCTTCACCACTTCAATGGCGTACTTCACGTGGTCAAACGGCATATCTGGCATAATGCCGTGGCCGAGGTTGAAGATAAAGCCATCCTCACCGCGCATGCGTTCAAACAGTTCGTGGATTTTCCGTTTAATGACCGGCTTATCCGCATACAGCACGACGGGATCCAGGTTGCCCTGCACGGCGATCCCGGCTGGCAAGGTGGATTTGATATTCTTGAGGTCAGCATTCCAATCGATGGAGATGACGTCCGGCTGGGCTTCGACCATTAACGGCGCAAACACGGACCCGCCCTTGCAAAACGAAATCACGGGAACGTCCTTGCGGTTCAGCTTGGCAATAATCTCGGTATTGTAGCGGTGCGAGAACTCGATGTAGTCATGCCACGACAACGCCTGCGCCCAGCTATCAAACAACTGCACGGCGTTGACACCCGCATCGATTTGCATGTTCAGGTAGTTGACGGTCAGGTCGGCGATTTTCTGCAGGATCGAGTGGGCCAATTCGGGCTCGTTGTTCAGCATGGTCTTGGTGCGCTTGAAATCGCGCGATGAACCGCCTTCGACCAAGTAGCTCAGAATGGTAAAGGGCGCTCCAGCAAAACCGATTAGCGGTATCCGGCCTTGCAGGCGTTCCTGAATGACCTTAATGGCGTCGGCCACATACTGCAAGCGGTCGAGCACGTCGACTTCCAGCGCATCGGCATCCGCCTGTGTACGGACAGGGTTAGCGAAGCGGGGGCCTACCCCTTGCTCAAAGCTCAGCTGCCCGCCCATGGCCTCAGGTGTTACCAAGATATCCGAAAAGAGAATGGCCGAGTCAATCCCGAGCAAGTCTACGGGCAACATGGTCACATCAGCCGCTATTTCCGGCGTTTTGCACATTTCTAGGAACGAATATCGGTTTTTAATGTCCCAATACTCTTTCATAAACCGGCCCGCCTGCCGCATCATCCATACCGGTGGCCGCTCTGTCGGCTGCGAAAAAGCAGCCCGGATCAACAAATCATTCTCAAGTCTATTCTTCACGTCTATCTTTGGGTATTTCATTTTCAATTTTGTTAATTATCTGCGCCACGCGCGAGGTTACATCCAGCTTCCTAGCCACCTCGATATAAGCTTGTACGCGATCGTAGTCCTGCTTCCGCAGATTGATATTCGCCAGGTTAATCAAGATGATCGCCTTATCGTTCGGCCGCCGGAAAGGCAAGCGCGAGGCAATCTGGAAATGCCGTTCGGCGCTGGCGTAGTCCTCCGCTTTTAACGCGAGGTTGCCCTGCATAAATTCGTAGTAATTGCGTCGCCCTTTGCGCAACCATTCCGGGCGCTTAATATCGTCAAGCAACACCCGTGTCCGTTCATAATCTTGGCGCTGGAAGGCTTGAGTAGCCATAAAGACCGTACCCTCCCGATAATGGCTCCAGATCAGGTATCCGATTCCGCCGAGGACCATCGCCCCCACTTGGTATGTTCCCTCGTAAAAAGCCCACAGCATCAGGATGCAGGCCACGATCAATACGATCCCAAGAACCCTGGAAGTCATCATACGCTTAGGCGTTGTCGGTAAACTTGTAGCCTACGCCTCGAATCGAGTGGAAATAGATCGGATTTTTCTGGTCCGGCTCGAAGTACTTGCGAAAGGTCAATATGAAGTTATCGATGGTACGGGTAGACGGATACACGTCGTAGTTCCACACCGTTTCCAATATCTGCTCCCGCGATACGGCCTCATTGCGGCGTTCCACCAATAGTTTCAGCAACATGGTTTCCTTTTTGGTCAGCGAAACGACCGTCCCGTCGGCATGGTGCAGCTCATAGGAGTTGAAATAAATCGTCTTGTCGCCGATCTGGTAGGAATTCAATTCCTTCAGCTCGTCGCCTTTCATGCTGCGGCGCACCAGAATACCGACCCGCAAAATAAGCTCCTCGAGGTTGAACGGCTTGACTAAATAGTCATCGGCCCCTTTCTTTAGGCCCAAAATGCGGTCTTCACTACTGTTTTTGGCCGTCAAGAACATAATGGGTACCTCGGTATTCTGCAACCGAATGGTCTCAGCCACTTGGAATCCATCAATTTCGGGAATCATGACGTCTAGGATCACCAGGTTAAAGCGCTCTTCCTTAAATACTTTCAGCGCCTTCTTCCCGTCGGTAGCCGTCGACACGCGGTAGCCTTCCATCTCGAGGTTGAGCTTGATCGCTTCGAGCAGGTGCTCTTCATCCTCCACCAATAAGATGCGTTGTTTAGTTTGCTGCATGGTTATTAAATGTTACCTCAAAAATACTGCCTACCGGCATATTGTCCTTGACGGCGATGCGCGCGCCATGTTTTTCCAATACGGTTTTGACGATATAAAGGCCCAGTCCCGTACCTTTGGTGGTTCGCGTGCCCTCCTGTCCGATGCGATAGAACTTTTCGAAGATACGCTTCTTTTCCTCGTCAGGTATTCCGACACCCTGGTCTGCCACCCGAAAGAAGATATGCCCATTGTTCCGAGCGAGACTAACGTCTACCTCCGCGCAGGGCGGAGAATACTTGACGGCATTCTCGATCAGGTTGGTCACTACGTTTGTCAATGCAAACTTGTCCGCCTCCACATGTACACCTTCCTCCAAGTCCGTTTTAATAACATGGGTAGAACAACTATGTACTTGCAGCCGGTTGGCCACTTGCTCCACGAGCTCGGTGAGGTTGACGCTTTCTTTGGGAAAATTCGGGCGTATGCCGTCTAGCTTGGTCGCGATCAATACGTTTTCAACTAAGTCGTCGAGCCGTTCAATGTCCTTAAGCGAATTCGAGAGAAACTGGTTGCGTTGCTCCGCGTCCAAGTCGCGTTTTAAAATCGTCTGTATGTAAAGCTTAATGGAGGCCAAGGGCGACTTCAGCTCATGGGTTACCGCCAGGAGAAAGTTCTGTTGCTGGCGCTGCATTTTATGCTCGCGGAGGAATGCGCGTTTCAAGCGGATCGCTCCCACTACAAAAATTACCATGAAGAATACGCCTTCGCCGATGATCATGGCGCTTTGGCCGTTCTGAGCCCTGACCAACAGGATGCCCCACCACACAATCTGCGCGGAGGCATAAAAAAGTAGAAAGTAAAACCAAATCAGGGTTTTTCGCATGGTCGACCAAGTCAGCTCAAAGCACAAAAGTACCCATTTATACCCGTTACTTACAAATCAACGCCCGCTTTATGACACTATTAGGAAACAAGGCATTCCCATCCGCCAACTCGGATGTTCGTACCTGACGATCATATATAAACGCGCGAACCTGAGAAGTTCTCCCGAAACTCCTTGGGCGTGCAGTTTTTTTTTCGCTTGAATATCCGATTGAAGTTCGAAATATTATTGAAACCGCATCCGTAAGCGATTTCGGCTATTGTTTGGTTCGTATCAATCAGCAAGCGGGTAGCGTGGCCCAGCCGGATTTCATTGAGACTGTCGATGAACGTCTTGCCGGTACTTTTTTTGATAAAACGGCTAAACGACGCTTCGTGCATATTGGCGCGGACCGCCATATCCGCCAGGGTGATGGCTTTGTGGTAATTCGCGTTCATGTATTCGAATACCTTGACAATTCGCCGGCTGTTCGACCGTTCGGGGTGGTCGTCGAATCCCGTACTGCTCAAAATGCGCTTGCCCTTCGATTGCGACAGCTGATGCAGAATGGCCATGAATTCCAGGACCGAGTCAAATCCCACCTTATCCTTGAGGCCGAGGAGGCGATTTTTGACGGCAACGACGGCCCCGGCCGAAAATAGGAGGCCACGCTGGGACTGTTGAAGCATGCTTCGGATGAAGCTCAACTGGTTTTTGTTGAGGAAACCCTCATGGAAAAGATCGCGATGGAACTGTATAGTCACCTCGGTAATCTGCTCACTCTCGCAGCGATCGTCAAACCAGCCGTGGTAGACGTTGGAACCGATCAGTACCAACTCAAGATCCTCGATGGATCCGACGTGGTCACCCACAATCCGTTTGGCACCCCGCGCGCCCAGAATTAAATTGAGTTCATACTCGTCGTGATAGTGCAGCGGGAAATCAAACCGATCCTTGACACGGCAAAACAGGGTGAAACAGTCGCTGTTCGTCAGGGGCGTTACTTCGCGCATCACGCGGTCATTCATGGGCATGGTCTATCGTAGTCATTGGTTTTCGATGTAAAAATAATATTAATAGCGGCAAATAAAAAAATCAGGGAACACGCTTCATGCCCATCCTGCCAGATACGCTATCGGAATAGGTTTGAAGCGCATGCAACGGGCAAATTGTATTTCACGGGATAGCCCTATGCAATCCACTCATTACAATATGCTAAGAAAGTATTACCAAATCAACCCCAACCGCACGTATGTTTGCTATCAGAATAAACCAACACAACCTGATTGAACCAACAAAATACACTGCGATATCCCGTAATATGAAAAACGAAAACACTATTTTTAGCAGTCGTCTTAATGCCATCTCCCAGGCGCATGAGGAATTGGTCATGCGCAAAAACGAGCCTTTGCTTCCTGGGAATGGTATTTTCGAGCGTTACAAATACCCGATACTGACCGCCATGCACACGCCGATTTTTTGGAGGTATGACCTATCGCCAGACACCAATCCCTACCTGATGGAGCGTTTTGGTATAAACGGCACGTTCAATGCCGGCGCCATCAAATGGCAGGGCCGGTACCTCCTCATGGTACGGGTGGAGGGCAACGATCGCAAGTCCTTCTTTGCCGTGGCGGAGAGCCCCAATGGGATCGACCAATTCCGGTTTTGGGACTACCCCATCCACATTCCCGAAGCCGACGACCCGGCCACCAACACCTATGACATGCGGCTGACCGCCCACGAAGACGGTTGGGTATATGGTATTTTCTGCGCCGAGCGCAAGGACCCCCATGCGCCCGCAGGCGACTTGTCCGCGGCTACGGCGAGTGCCGGCATCGTCCGTACGAAAGACCTGAAGCATTGGGAACGCCTCCCCGACCTCGTCTCCCCAAGCCAGCAGCGCAACGTCGTCCTGCACCCCGAGTTTGTCGATGGCCAGTATGCCCTGTACACCCGTCCGCAAGACGGGTTTATCGATGCCGGCAGTGGTGGCGGTATCGGCTGGGCACTGGTCGACAGCATGGAACAGGCTGTGGTACGGGAGGAGAAAATCATCAATTTCCGGCATTACCACACCATTAAGGAACAAAAAAACGGCGAAGGCCCGCATCCCATCAAAACCCCTAAGGGCTGGCTGCACCTGGCACACGGTGTCCGCACTTGTGCCGATGGCCTGCGTTATGTCCTCTATTTGTATCTCACGGACCTGACACATCCCGACCGGCTGATCGCCGAGCCGGCAGGCTATCTTTTAGCCCCGGTGGGCAAGGAGCGCATCGGCGACGTATCCAATGTCCTGTTTACCAATGGCTGGATTGCGGATGATGACGGCACGGTGTATATCTACTACGCCTCGTCGGATACGCGTATGCACGTGGCCGTGTCCTCCATTGACCGTCTGCTGGATTATTGCCTCAACACGGCACCCGACGGCTACCGCTCAGGCAAATCCGTGGAAACACTAGTCTCCATCATTAACCGCAACATGGTCGAAACCGCCATCAACAAACCCGTATAAACACAACAAACAGCAAAAAACAGATGGTCACGGACAACGTCACGCTAAAGGAAAAAATCGGGTACGGCCTCGGCGACGCGGCATCCTCCATGTTTTGGAAACTGTTTGGGATGTACCTCCTGTTTTTTTACACGGATATCTTCGGTATCGATGCGGCGGTGGCGGGCACCATGTTTCTCATTACCCGGGTCTGGGATTCGCTCTTTGACCCCGTGGTAGGTGCCATCAGCGACCGGACCGAAAGCCGTTGGGGCAAATTCCGCCCGTACCTACTGTGGGTGGCCATCCCGTTTGGGCTCATGGGCGTGCTGACCTTCACCACACCCGACCTCTCCCCCACCGGCAAAATCGTCTACGCGTACCTCACCTATTCCATCATGATGATGGTCTACTCGCTGATCAACGTACCCTACGCTTCCTTGCTCGGGGTGATGTCCGCTGATCCCAGGGAACGGACAGCCCTGTCCTCATACCGGATGATATTCGCATTCCTGGGCAGTATTCTCGTCTTGCTCCTCGTCGAGCCGCTGGTGGCCACCTTCCACCGCATCGGCGACAGCCTCACGTTCGGGTGGTCCATGGCGGCGGTCGTGTTTGCGCTCATCGCGGTGGTCTTCTTCCTGCTTACCTTCGCCTGGACCAAGGAACGCATCCGCCCGATCAAGGAAACCGGCAACTCCCTGCGGGAGGATATCGGCGATCTGGTAAAAAACAGGCCATGGTGGATTTTGCTGGGTGCCGGAGTCGCCGCATTGATATTCAACTCCATTCGAGACGGAGCGGCCGTCTATTATTTCAAGTACTACGCCACCGTTCCAGGCCAGTTCAACCTCGCCATAGCGAGTGCCAGCCTGTCGCACACCACGATTTATCTGGTGTTGGGGCAGGCCGCGAATATTGTCGGCATTATACTCGTGACTCCCGTCTCTAACCGCCTCGGAAAGAAACGCACCTACCTGCTCGCGATGTTGGGCGCGACCTTATTTAGTGTCGCTTTTTATTTCGTCGGGCCGGCAAGCATAGCGACCATGCTCGCGCTACAGGTACTGATAAGCATCTGCGCCGGCAGTATTTTTCCCTTGCTGTGGTCAATGTATGCTGATATCGCCGATTATTCGGAATGGCGTACAGGGCGGCGAGCCACCGGGCTGATTTTCTCCTCCTCGTCCATGTCGCAGAAATTCGGGTGGTCCATTGGCGGTGCGCTCACAGGATGGATTTTAGCCTACTACGGCTTTGAGGCCAATGTAGAGCAGACCGAGGGCACGCAAGACGGCATCCGGATGATGCTAAGCCTGCTGCCGGCCATCGGTGCCTTCCTGTCCGTCCTGTTCATTGCCTGGTACCCACTAAACGAATCCAAACTCAATACGATCACGGGGGCACTCGATGCCAAACGGAAAAATGACAGCAAAGGAATTTGAAGATATACTGAGGGATAATATCCTCCCTTTTTGGATGGACAGGATGCTGGACACCGAACACGGAGGTTTCTACGGTCGCATCGACGGCCATAACACACGCCATCCCCGAGCCCACAAGGGAGCCGTGCTCAATGCCCGCATCTTGTGGACATTCGCTGCCGCGTACCGTACGTTCGGCGCGCCCGAATACCGCACCGTTGCCGACCGTGCATTCAACTACTTCACCACGTATTTTATGGACGAGGTCCACGGTGGCGTGTATTGGGAGGTCGATTACCAAGGGACACCCACACAGTGCAAAAAACAATTGTACGCGCAAGCTTTTGCCTTATACGGACTCTCCGAATATCACCGCGCCACTGGCCACCCCGACGCCCTAAAACGCTGTCAAGCGCTGTTCCAGCGGATCGAACTGACCGCCGACAGGCAGTGGGGCGGTTATTTCGAAGCCTTCACGAACGACTGGCAGCCCATTACCGACATGCGCCTGAGCGCGAAGGATGCCAACGAGAAGAAATCCATGAACACGCACCTGCATATCCTGGAGTCCTATACCAACTTGTATCGCATTTGGCCGAACGCCAGCGTGGCGGCGGCGCAACGCAAGCTGATCAACCTCTTTTTAGCACGGATCATGGACGTGCGAACAGCCCACCTGAATCTGTTTTTTGCCGAGGATTGGACCGTCAAATCGACTGCCATTTCGTACGGGCATGACATTGAGGCCTCCTGGCTGCTGCTTGAAGCGGCAGCGCTAATCGGCGACCCCGACCTCCTGCACCGCGTGGCACCCGCAGCGAACGATATCGCCAAAGCGGCCGCAGAAGGCATCCAACCGGACGGCAGCCTCGCCTACGAACGGGAGGGCGCACACCTGGATACCGACAGGCATTGGTGGGTCCAGGCGGAAGCCGTAGCCGGCTGGACATACGCATACAAACGAACTGATGAACCGGCGTTCCTGCAGTATGCGACAAAAACATGGCAATACATACAAGCCCAACTGGTTGACCATGCGGATGGCGAGTGGTACTGGAGTCGCAAAGAAAATGGTACGATAGATAAATCGCAAGACAAAGCTGGACCATGGAAGTGTCCTTATCACAATGGGCGGTTATGCCTGGCGATGATGCAAGATTTCGAGTTGACAAAATAGCCTTAGCTGTCAAGTATAATGATATGTTAAAATAGTATTAATAAAAACTCCTTAAGTATCCTATTTTTGGGGTGATACCATTTTTACGATAAACCTAATTAACCTCCAATTGATGAAATTATGATCTCAATTTTATCCAGAACCGTGTTATTATTTGTTTTTGTGGCGTGCCTAGCCCCGCACGGCTATGGGCAGGCAAACAGCCAACAACAAATAACCGGCCGGGTCACCGATGAGTCGGGCCAGGCCTTGGCGGGCGTTTCCGTATCGGTGCAAGGCCACAGCATCTTCACTTCTACGAACGATGACGGCCGTTACCAGATTCGCGTACCGGACCCGAGCGCCGTCCTCGTGTTTTCGTACGTAGGCTTGCAGACGCTCTCTACACCCGTGGCGCAGCGCCAAGTCGTTGACGTGGTGCTGCAAGCCGTCGCCTCCGCACTAGACGAGGTGGTCGTCATCGGTTACGGCACAAGCAAGCGTGGGAACCTAACGAGTGCCCAAACTACGATCTCCGCCGACGACATCGGCCGCACGGTAAACACCACCATCGAGCAAGCAATACAGGGACGTTCAGCCGGCGTTTACATCACGCAAAACTCCGGGCAGCCCGGTGGCGGTATTTCCGTCAATATCCGCGGCGTCAACTCCATCAACGGCACCAACGAACCCCTCTACGTCATCGACGGGGTACAGATGCCAGGGAGGGCGGTAGATTTTGGAGAGCAGAGCTCGTCCAACCCGCTCGCCGGCCTCAACCCGGCCGACATCGAGGACATCCAGGTTTTGCAAGGCCCCTCAGCCACTGCCATTTACGGTTCGCGGGCTACCAATGGTGTCCTGCTGATTACGACCAAACGTGGGAAATCGGGGGAAACAAAAATCGAATACGGTGGACAGTATAACATCCAGCTAGGTCCGAAACGGATGGACGTGATGAGCCTGCGCGAATACGCCCAAATGGTCAATGAATACCACGAAATTGCTGGGGGTGAAACCCCACTCGAATTCCTTGATCCGAGTCTATTGGGTGAAGGCACGGACTGGCAACGCGAACTCTTCCAAAACGCGCCCATGCATAAACACCAGTTGAGCCTCAGCGGGGGCAGCGACCGACTGACCTATTACCTGTCTGGCGAATACATGGATCAAGACGGTATCGCCGCTGGATCCGGGTTTAAGCGCTACGGCAGCCGGCTCAATGTTGACGCCAAGCCGCGGACCTGGCTGTCCATGAGTGCCAACCTCAGCTTCTCGCAAACCGACGAATCGCTGACTACTAGCCAGGAAAACATAATTTCGAATGCCATCCAATTAACCCCGCAGATTCCCGTTCGCAACTTTGACGGATCCTGGGGCGGGGGCGACGACAACAACGGGGCTAACCAATTCGCCCCGGTCAACCCCTTGGCCATTGCCGCATTAACTACTAACGACCTCACCCGACGACAGTTTTTGGGGGGAATTAACGTCGGCATCGATATTATCGAAGGCCTCCAATTCCGCACCTCATTCAATACGAATTTCGGCTTTATGAACTCAACCTATTTCATACCGGAATACAAAATCGGTTGGGCGGAAAATGCGACCGCTTCCCTGCAAAGCCGGGCCAACTTCAATACCTATTGGAATTGGAACCAGCTCTTAGAGTACAACAAGCAATTTGGCGACCACCACCTAAACGTGATGGTAACCCACGAAGCACAGGCCTCCACCTGGAAGAATTTGGGCGGGCGACGCACCGGATTCCTCACCAATGACATCCTAGACTTGGAAGCGGGCGACCCGCTGACGGCGTCAGCCACCGGCGGATCGGGGCCGTGGGCCATGGAATCTTACCTGGGCCGGATTAACTACAACTACGCCAATCGGTACATCGTATCGGCAACGGTACGTACCGATGGATCAGTCAACTTCGGAGGCGACAACAAATGGGGCGTCTTCCCTTCGGTGTCTGCCGCATGGCGCATCACTCAGGAAGACTTCTTTGACGTGGAAGGTATCAGCGAGCTAAAGCTGCGTCTGGAGACGGGAACCACCGGCAACCAAGGCGGAAGCGGCTACATCTATGCGCCCATGGCACCGGGCGCCACGCCTACCGGCACGGGTTTTTTACCCAGCCGCTACAGCAACTCGGGGCTACAGTGGGAAGAAACGCTCACGTATAACGTGGGGCTAAACGTGGGGCTCATCAACAACCGCATCGAGCTCGAAGCCGACTACTACATCAAGCAAACGGACAACCTTTTGATGGAAAATCCATTGCCTTGGTACATGGGCACCAACGGCCAAGGTGCCGTGGCGGCGCCCCAAGTCAACATCGGCGCACTGGAAAACAAAGGCTGGGGCTTCACGCTGAATACTACAAACATCCAGAACCAAGACTTTACTTGGCGTAGCAACTTCAATATTTCTGGTTTTAAAACTACCATCAAGGAGTTCTATTCCGAATCGGCCCAGGTCAACCGTACCTCATGGTGGCTACAGGACTGGACCCAGCAATCAGTCGTCGGTTTGGCGCCTTGGCAATTCCTCGGATACATCGAAGAAGGGATTTTCCAGTCGGTGGAAGAAATCAACAACAGCGCTGTTCCAGCAGACAACAACGGCAACCGATTGCCGACCAATGAAGACAACATCTGGGTGGGTGATGTCAAATTTAGGGACATCAGCGGGCCGGATGGCGTTCCGGACGGCATTATTGACGTGCACGACCAAACGTTTATCGGCAACCCCTACCCCAAGTTCTTCGTCGGGTTTACCAACTCGTTCACCTACAAAGGGTTTGACCTCAGCATCCTCTTGACGGGAGCCTTCGGAAACGATGTATACAACTACATTGCGCGCGTTAATTCTAACCCCAATAACATCAACCTCAGCCGCAACCTGATGATCGAAGCAATGGATTACGCCCGCCCCATTACCGGCGATGATGGCGTGGTGCGACTCGCCAATCCCGATACCCATGTCGCGCGTATATCGCACGGCCCTAACGGCAACTATGCACGGCATACAGACCGCTGGGTAGAGGACGGATCTTACGTGCGCATCAAGAACATCTCGTTGGGCTACAACCTGCCGGCAACGCTACTAGAACGACTCAAAGTGATGCACACCGTCCGCGTCGGCTTCAGCGCGCAAAACGTGGCTACGTTCACCAAATACAAAGGTTTTGATCCGGAGGTAGGCGCTTATATCGGGCGCGACGCCAGCGCACAAAACCAAGCCATCGGTCTAGACTTTGGACGCTACCCGCTCACTCCGATCTATTCCTTTAGCCTAGGCATGAACTTCTAACCCATATGTCATGAAACACATCAGATTTATATATATCAGTATCTTCACGGCTGCCACACTACTTAGCGTCTGGAGTTGCAACAAAGGTTTTCTGGAAAAACCACCTACCGACGCCATTGTTGACGCAAGCTTCTACCAAACGGACGAGCAAATCTTGGCCGCTACCAGCTTGCTGTATAGCCGCGTGTGGTTTGACTATAACGACAAGGCGTCCTATAATTTAGGTGACTTCCGTGCCGGAACGGCGTTCTCGGCATGGAACGACCGTGGTAACGTGTTGTTCAACACCACCGGCGACACCCCTGAAAACGGAACCGCTTGGCGCTCCTTTTTCATCGTCGTGGGCCAGGCCAACCTCGCCATCCAAAACATTGAGAAATATGCGGGTGCGGAAGTGTCGCCCGCCATCAAGCGCTTCGCAATTGCCGAAGCGCGCTACATGCGTGCCCTGGCTTACCGCTTCCTTGTTATGAACTGGGGTGCCGTGCCCATTATCGAAAACAACCTCACCCTGCTGGCCGACACGACCATACAGCGAAATACGCCCGCGAGCGTGTGGCGCTTTATCACCGAAGAGATGCGTGCGGCCGCGGAGGACCTTCCCGAAACGGCAGTGCGGCCGGGCCGCCTCACGCGTTGGTCGGCAGAGGGGATGCTAGCTCGCTTCTACCTGACGCGGGCGGGCGTAGAGTCCGCCGGCAGCGGCCAACGGAACCAGACCTACCTGGACAGCGCCAAATACTACGCCGACCGGGTAATTCGGCTAAGCGGGGCATCACTCCTGCCCAATTATGCCGACCTGTTCCGATATCCATATGACAACAATGCCGAGTCGCTATTTTCCCTACAATGGGTATTCGCGCCCGGTGCCTGGGGTACGCAAAACTCAACGCCGGCATACCTGGCATACAGTGGCGACATTGCCAATGGCGACGGATGGGGAGGTGACAAAAGTGCTACCTGGTGGATGTTGTCCATGTATGACGGTATCCAGGTGACCGGCACGGGCATGCAAGGACGCACCTTGGACCAACGCCTCAAATCAACGTTTATGCTGCCCGGAGCGCATTATCCCGAAATCACCCAGTCCATCCCTGGCGGGAAACAGCAATTGGTGGTTCCCTTTACCGGCTCGGATCAAAATTTCGTGTCCATCAAGAAGTACGTAACCGGCAAAGCCGAAGACGTAGGCGGACAAGCGGCATCGCAAAATTACGGGCATGACACGTACATGCAGCGCTTGGCCGAAATGTACCTGATCTACGCCGAAGCAACGTTAGGCAATGCCGCATCGACGGAAGATCCCACAGCCCTGGCGCATTTCAACCAAGTACACACCCGCGCCGGCCTCCCTCCTTTCGAGGATCCGCTTACCCTCGACGTCATTCTCAAGGAACGTTTTGTGGAGTTCGCGATGGAGGGAATGGCTTGGTATGACTTAGTAAGCCTGCACTATTACAACCCGCAGAAAGCCTACGACATCCTCAACAGCCAAGACCGGGGCTTGTTCTTCACCGAACCCGACCAAATGCCTAATCCGACATCCTGGACGTTCACCAAAACGGAGTGGTTTAACGAGCGTACGATCAATGCCAATAGCGGCAACTTCCTGCTGCCCATCCCCACGGCGGAGTTGAGCCAAGCGCCGAACTTGAGGAAACCGCCTGTAGACTATTACAACCAATAACCCTGTTATGAAGAATTTTGAGATGAAACCGATATACAAACCTCTCCTACTGCTGGCAGCCGTGTTGTGCATGGCGGGCAGCTTCAGCTCATGCTCGAAAGACGAGGGCGGCGAACCCCGCATCCGCTATGTGCGCATGACCGACCCCGCGGTGGCGGATTCCCTGCTGATAGGAGCCTACCAAAGCAACTTAATTGCCATCGTGGGCGAAAACCTCGCCGGAGCACGCGAAATCTGGTTCAATGACCGCCAAGCCGTACTCACGCCGACCTACATTACCAATACCTCAATCCTGGTAAGCGTCCCCAGCCTCGTGCCGGTAGACATTACCAACACGCTACGCATCATCTTCCAAAATGGTGCTGTTTTGGATTATGAGTTTGAGGTTCAGATTAGCGAGCCGCTCATCCTTTCGATCGATAACGAATACGCTTTTGCGGGCGACGTGGCTACGATTCGTGGCAACTATTTCTACGCGCCGCTGACGGTCACCTTCACCGGAGGTGCCGTGGCCGAAGTGACGGCGCTGGAAGATGATCTGCTGCGTGTGCGCATCCCGGAGGGTGCACAGCCGGGCCCGATAACGATCCAATCCAATTTTGGCACCACGGAATCCGACTTTTTCTACCGCGATGACCGGAATATCATCCTCAGCAGTGATCCATTCACTGGGTGGTGGAATGCCGCCCTCGTGGTGTCGGACCCCGCGCCAGGCGATCCGCCGGCCATTAACGGCAATTATATCCGTGTCACGCAGCAGATCGCTTCGTGGTCCTGGATAGAGGTAGCGGGCGGGCCCGCCGACGCCATGGGCGACATTAGCAAAAACCTGCCCGATGAAGCCATTCTGCGGCCCGAACGCTACAACCTCAAGTTTGAGGTGAACACGCTCAAGCCTTACAACAACAACATGATTAAGTTCAATTTTGGCTTGCCAAGCGAAGTGAATAACGCCTACGAGTGGGCACCGCCATTTGATACGGGTGGGCGTTGGCAAACGGTGACTATCCCCTTCGAAACAATTATCCAGAGCTATACCGCCCTCGACGTAACGCCCGTGGTCAATCCCAACGGCTATTGGACACGGGTACTCATCCACGGTAACGGCGACTGGGACGCCGATATTGCGTTTGACAACTTCCGCGTGGTACCTAAAATCAATGAAAACAGGAATTGACCTCTAAACAGCGAACAACATGAAACCTCTATATGCCATCAAATTCCTGGCACTCGCACTGCTCACCTGCCTCACGCTATCCTGCGAGAAGGACGATCCCGTGTCTACGGCGGTCGAGTTGCTCAGTTTCGGCCCCTCGGGGGCTAAGCACGGCGAACAGCTTCGCATCATTGGCAACAACCTCCAGAAAGTAAATGCCGTCGAACTGGTCGGGGCATCCGTCCCCGCTTCCGAGTTCGTCCAGCATTCCACGGAGCTGATTCTAATCACCATTCCTACGAGTGCCGAGCGTGGCCCCATCATTCTAAAAACGTCAGAGGGGGACATAACCTCGGTGTCATCGCTCAACCTCGACGCCCTTGTAGAGATTACCTCGATGACCGAAACCGTCAAGCCAGGGGAGCTCCTGACCATCCAGGGCAATTACCTGAATTGGGTGACCGCCGTGACGTTTGAAAGCGACATCGTCGTGGAGGCTGCCGCATTTGAGAGCCAAAGCCGAACCGAATTGGTGGTTAGGCTGCCCATGGAAGCCAAGACCGGAAACATCATCTTGTCCTACGGCGGTACCGAACCCGACAACCTGGAGAGCGAAAATCCCCTGCAAGTCGTGCTGCCGGCCCTTACATCCTTCTCGCCTTCTCCCGTGCGTCACGGCAACGAGCTGACCCTTACCGGCACGCACCTGGATCTGGTTAAATCCATCGCATTCAGTGGCCGGCCGGAGCCTGTCAGCGAATTCGTCAGCCAGTCGGAGACGAGCATCCAAGTCGTGATACCCGATTCGGTAAATCACGGCAAGATCACGTTGATTGCCTATTCGGATGTGGCCGTCGAAAGCGAAGAAGCACTAGCCGTGGTGTTGCCCACAGCTACCGCGTTCCAACCCAGCACAGTGGCGCGTAGTGGTGAATTGCGCATCACTGGCACCGAACTCACCTTAGTACAGGGCGTATTGTTCAAAGGCGTGGAACAACCGGTCACGGACTTTAAGACGCAAACCGATACCGAAATCGTGTTGCTTGTACCCGAGGCGGCTAATAAAGGAACGCTAACGCTCCGCACCCACTCGCAGATTGATGTGGAAACGACCATGGGCATCGAGATTGTAGGCGACCTCCCTCCGCTAGCGCCCCTCGGCTACGCCATCTACCAAGACGCCATCCTAAACGGCTGGGGAAACTGGGGATGGAATGGGACGGTCGATTTTGATAATGCGGAAAACGTGCGCGATGGCGAAAGAGCCATAAAAAAAGTATACGACGCCAGCTATGGGGCCTTGCGATTTGGTGGGGGCAACGTATCAACGGCGCCCTATAATACCATCGTTTTCTCCGTATTCGGAACCCCCGGCACCGATGGCCTGCAGATCAACGTCATTGCCAATGAGCAATGGGGTGCACCACACATCGTCACCATCGTAGAGGGCGAGTGGACGGAATACCACCTCACCAAGGAGCAGCTCGGCATAACGGACGCGCTTACCGACCTGCTCTTCCAAGACCGCGGCTGGTCCGGAACCCTCTACGTAGACCATGTGGGCCTACGTTAACGCCCAGTCCCAAATCCCAATATCCGGGTGCTTGCTAAGAGCCAGCACCCGGAATATTACACTGATCCAACGTTTATGGCAGAAATAACGTCAACACGCATCAATCTCTCCGTGCTGATGGTGATCGGATTGCTGTCGTGCAGCAAGGCCGTCCCAAACGGCCAGGAGCCGGAGCCTAATCCGCAACCGTCCGTCACGCTACACGACATCCGAAAAGAGCTGGTAGACAAGCAAGCGACCGACGAGACCGCTGCGCTT
The DNA here is from genome assembly GCA_964423925.1 of uncultured Sphingobacteriaceae bacterium. Classification (GTDB taxonomy): domain Bacteria; phylum Bacteroidota; class Bacteroidia; order Sphingobacteriales; family Sphingobacteriaceae; genus CAYRGQ01. The sequence continues at coordinate 58,520 of CAYRGQ010000016.1, forward strand.
TTCCACAACCTACGGGAGCTATCAAAACGGCACATCCTCTTCGGCCATCAAGACGCCACCAAACGAGGGCTGAATGCGGACGGCACCGAATGGGCCAACGAAGAACACCGCCCGAGCGTGTCCAGCGAAAAATCGGATGTAAAGGAGATTACAGGCGCCTACCCCGCCGTGTATGGCCATGACTTCAACCACATTGCGGGTTTCTTCGAGCCTGACCAGGCATGGTTTGCATACGAGCGCGACATCGCGCGCACGTTGACCATCGAGGCCTACGACCGTGGCGGCGTCAACACCTACAGCTGGCACTACGCCAATCCCGTATCCAAAGGTTCATTCTACTGGTCCGAGTCGCCCGTTATTGCTGTTCGCCGCATATTGCCTGGCGGCGACCACCACGACACGTACAAGGCATCGTTGCGTACCATCGCCGACTACGCAAAGACGCTCATTGGAAAAGACGGAAAGCTCGTGCCGGTCATTTTTCGGCCTTTCCACGAGTTTGACGGGGACTGGTTTTGGTGGGGGCGCGCACATTGTACGGCCGAGGAATATAAACAGTTGTACCGCTTTACGGTCACCTACCTCCGCGACGTGCTCGAAGTCCGAAACTTTCTCTACGCGTGGTCGCCGGACAAAAATTTTGAAAACCAATCGGTATATTTGGAACGCTACCCCGGCGATGCATATGTCGATGTAGTCGGCATGGATAATTACGGGGACTTAAGTGGTACGTCCGGCATTTCGATGGCGGCCAACAAACTGAAAATCATATCGGACTTTGCCGTTGCCAATCAAAAGGTGGCGGCGCTGACTGAAACGGGTCTAATCAACCTGACGCAACCCGACTGGTACACCCAAGTGTTGCTGAAGGCGTTGACGCAACACGACGTGCAGCTCTCGTACGTGTTGGTATGGGCCAATCGCGAGAACAGCTTCTGGACACCGTACAAAGGCCATGCTGCCGAAGCGGATCTCATCCGGTTTAAAAGCGATCCGTACGTGCTTTTTGCCGACCAGACACCCAATATGTATGAACTGACAAACTAGCCTCCTGATGATGAAAAAAACAAACGGCCTCCTCCAGCTTATTGCATTTCTCGTATTGGCCTGCGTCACTTGGACGTGTGCCGCGGACACCGAACAGCCCGACCGGCCTACTCCCGTGGCCAAGCACGGCCAGCTCAAAGTGGTGAACGGCCGCATGGTCAACCAGCACGGCGTGCCTCCCCAGTTGCGCGGTGTTAGCTTTTCGTGGAGCGTTTGGGGCGGAAAAAAATACTACAACACGGACGTGGTCGACTGGCTCGTCGACGATTTTAACGTTTCCCTGCTCCGCCTTTCGATGGCCATTGAGCCGGTGGGGGGATATTTAGACAGTCCTGACGAACAACTGGGGCTTATTCGCACAGTGGCCGACCAAGCCATCACGCGCGGCGTGTATGTCCTGATCGATTGGCATGACCATAATGCAGAAAAAAACATAACCGAAGCAAAAGCCTTCTTCGTGGCAATGGCCAAGCGCTACGCCAGCGTGCCTAATGTCATCTACGAAATCTGGAACGAACCGGAGCGACAAAGCTGGGCGGTCATCAAGGCGTATTCGGAAGAGGTGATCGATGCCATCCGCGAACATGACCCGCATAACCTCATCGTGGTGGGTAGCCCTCGTTGGGATCAGGACGTGGACATCGCGGCTGTTGACCCCATTACCGGACGTGACAATCTCGTCTACTCGTTTCATTTCTACGCCAGTGACCCCTACCATCAGGATCAGTTGCGGCAAAAAGCCGAAACCGCCCTGGCGAAGGGCCTCCCCCTAATCGTAACCGAATGGGGCGTGGGCGAATCGAATGGCGATGGCGTCTTTGACCTCGACAAGACCAACCGCTGGGTGGACTGGATGGAAAAACACCAGCTAAGCTGGGCCAATTGGAACCTAACGGATAAGGAGGAAACGACGGCCCTCGTGCGGCCGGGCGCACCCGCCCGCGGCCAATGGAAAGTTGAAGAGCTGACGGAATCCGGTCAGTATATCCGAAACGTGCTGCACCGACTAAACCGCGAATGACCCCTCCGCCGAGCTACATGAGGAGTTCGCGCTTAAAACCTTCCCGCCTATTATAGGCTTTGAATCTTCAAGTTTGTTCCTAACTTTAGGGCAATCAATTAATTAAACCAACACATCGACTTTTTTGCGGTTACGGGAAACCGTAAGGCACTCTCGTGTGAATTAGGGAGATTTGGGAGCACGAAATGCTCGTAATACGCATTTCGGGTAACCAAAAATCGAACCCCTATTCATTAATAGACGGAAATAAGCGTACAAATGAGTTGCGTTTGTTTATAAGTTACCTGCCATAAATATGGAGACGTTAAAGCAAATTATTTTAAAGGGTGTTTTAAAAGATGTATTACTTGCAGAAAGGTCATACACATTAAATAGTGAAATCAATATTTCTCGTTCTAGACTCCCGAAAGGTGTTGACGCTGATATTTCCTGGATTTTATATGACTTAAGTTATACAGAAATGGTGCTCAGTCTATGTAGGATATACGATACGCCTAATCGAAGCTATCGAACTCGTTGCTTGAAACAGATATATAAGGTCATTGAGGATTGTGATTATAATTTAGACATTCCTAGCAGAGAAGATGTCTTACTTCAATCTACGTACCTCGACATTCCGAACAACATTATTGAATTGTTACAGAAAAGCTCTAATCGAGAATTTAGCAAAAGAGGTAGATTATTTTAAAACAGAAGACATTGCTGTCCCATTAAAATCTGAAATTGTTCTTTGAAATATTTGAAATATAGTTAGTTACAGAGGTTTTTCGATTAAACGGATTTCAATTTTAACTTTTGCAATTCTTATACAGATTTGCAATGCATAAAGACAAATTCGTTTTCTCGCAGCTTGTTTCCTTTTTGGATAGAAATAAGTTCAATTCACTAGTGTCCTACTAAAATTGGGACGTTGTTAAAAATTAAAAATATCATTGCC
>CAYRGQ010000017.1:0-60298 GCA_964423925.1 uncultured Sphingobacteriaceae bacterium
CACGTCGTAATTGCCGGAAACACCAGCTACTTCCGTGCTTTGAGTGATGATATACTGCAATGGCAATGTAGGGAAATACTCCTTGTAGTCCTTACCATTCACGATGATATTACCGCTGCCTGCTGTCAAGTAGATGCGGGCAACAGCCGTTTTCCTTCTTCCTGAAGTGTTCGTTGTTGACATGTCTTTTCTCCTTAGAATTTAATAGTGGTTGGATTCTGCGCGGCGTGTGGGTGCTCGTTTCCTGCATACACATAAAGGTTGCGGAACAGGGCGCGGCCCAAACGGTTCTTGGGAAGCATGCCACGCACGGCCTTTTCCACGAGACGCTCAGGGTGCTTTGCCAGCAATTCTTTAGGAGATGTAAAACGCTGACCGCCGGGGTAGCCCGTATAGCGAACATATTGCTTGTCGCCCAGCTTGTTGCCAGTCAGCTTAACTTTGTCTGCATTGATCACAATCACGTTATCGCCGCAGTCTACGTGTGGGGTGTACGTAGGCTTGTGTTTCCCCCGGATTACCTTTGCAATCTGGGATGACAAGCGCCCCAAAATCTCGCCTTCCGCATCAACAACGATCCACTCCTTGTTGACGGTCTTTTTGTTGGCAGAGACAGTTTTGTAACTTAACGTATTCACTTGCTTTGTATTAATTAATTAAATATTTTTAGCTCCCTTCATTTTAGGGACTGCAAAGGTAGGGTATTTTATTTTATTTCGCAAACGAAAAAATGCCAGATTGTCCGGGAGCTGCCTCGTCCTTACTTCGTGTCAATCATCGGATTAGCGTCTGCCTCGTCGGCGTTCGATATTGCGGGTCGGACCGAGTGTAGGTATTGCATTCCCGACACAAATATACGCCTTCTTTTTCCTATTTTTGGCAACGTCGGCTCACCTTGCGTGCCCCCTGCGTCCTTTTTTGGCGTGCGTGGCGCCAGCGCTTCCGGCCCAACTTACGACAATCATGAAAGTATATATCGCGATTCTTGGATTTTATATAATGCCGCTGTTCCTGTTAGCGGACGGTAAGGGTTTCGGCTCGAATGCCGCGTACGATCGTGTCGGGGCACAGGACACCCTTTTCCAGGCAGACACGGCACATTTGCGGATGCTCTATTTAAATGGGTTGAAGCAACGTGCAGAAGGTCGGGCGAGTGAGGCAATGCAGACCTTTCTGCATATTGTGCGGGCGCAACCCGACCATTATCAAGCGCAGTACGAGCTGGCCCGCGTGTCGCTTGAGTTACAGGACTACCGCTCGGCAGAGGAAGCGGCACAATCCGCCGCAACGGGGCAACCCGACAAGAAAGCTCATTGGGAGCTGTTGCTCGAGATTTACCGGCAAACCGGAAATTTGGCAGGCATGCCACCGGTGTTTCAAGCCCTTGCGAAAATCGAGCCCGACAACCCGGCACACTACCACAGCGAGGCCTACGTCCACTTCCTGAACAAGGATTATGAACAGTCATTGGAACGCTATGCGCAAGCACGGGAGCGCCTGGGCGACACGGAGGATGGCATCATAGGCGAGAGCGAGGTCTATGTAGCGATGGAAAAGCCTGACGCAGCCATCGACCTCCTTGCCGGTTTCATTAAGAAAAAACCAAAAACGGTTCGCCCGCACATGCTCCTCGCCGAACTGTATACGCTCACTAAGCAGCCGCGTCGCGCCTTGAAAACCCTAGACCAAGCCGCGACGCGTTTCCCAGACGAAGGTGTCGTTTTGCTGGGGCGCGCGGACGCGTATCTGGCGATGGGACGTGAGCGCCAAGCCCTCGAAAACCTGAAAACCGCCTTTGCAGGCGAACAGCTGGATATCGATGCGAAAGCAAGCGTATTGTACACCACGTTGAGCAACAACGCCCGGCCGCTGTCGGATGAGGCGATTGGCGAGCTTGCCGACATGTTGGTTAGTCAATATCCCCAAAATCCACAGGCCCACGCCGTACGCGGTGATGTGTATGCGCAGTTGGGCGATGCCGAACGAGCACGCGAGGGTTACCTCAAAGCATTGGACATCAATATGTACCTAGAGCCTGTTTGGCAGCAGCTGCTGCAAGCAGAGCTACAGCTTGGATTGAACGATGAGGTCGTGAAGCACGGCAAGGAGGCAGCTACACTGTTTCCCAACAACGCCATTATCGCCTTCTTCACCGGACACGGCTTGATGGCCAACAAGGACCTGACTGGCGCCCGCGCGCGCTTTGAACATGCGTTGAATACCGCCAATGCCGTCAATCCGATGCAACTAAGTCAACTTTACAGCAGCTTGGGCGATGTGTACAACGCTTTGGAGATGCATCCGGAATCCGACGTAGCGTACGAAGAAGCCATCGCCGTGGACACGTCAAACGCCTATGCGCTTAATAACTATGCGTATTATTTGGCATTGCGCAAAGAGAAGCTCGATCAGGCGGCCTCCATGGCGGAGCGCGCCGTGCGCTTGCAGCCCGGCGTAGAGCACTATGAAGACACGTACGCTTGGGTGCTTTTCCAGCAAAGAAAATACGACGAAGCGCTGGTGTGGATAAAGCGTGCCATGGAAAGCGCCAACGAGCCGTCTGAGGTTTTGTACGAGCATTACGGTGATATCCTAGCGATGAATGGCGAGATTGAAAATGCCGTCATTCAGTGGAAAAAGGCACGTGAGGTAGCTACGGCCGTTGGCAAAGATATTGAGAGCTTGTCGAAAAAAATCAATGAGAGGAAGTACATTGAATAGGCTATTGTGGCTAGCGTTAGTGTTGCTCGTGGCGGTAGGATGTAAATCGCGACGGGAGCGGGGTAGCGTGCCCATCGCTGGCGAACGGTTTGTGTCTCGCGCGGAATCCGCCGAAATCAGGCGAGGTATGGAAGGTGCGCGGTTGGACTATACCACATTCAATGGCCGCGCCAAGAGCACGCTTCGGCTCAACAAGGACATCCACGACGTGACCGCTCATGTGCGGATCCGCAAGGATGAAGCGATTTGGATTTCGGTGACGGCCTTGCTCGGGATGGAGGTGGCCCGGTTGATGATTACACCCGAGCGCGTGCAAATCATCAACCGGTTGCAGTCTGTATACGTCGATCAGCCTTTTGGTTATATCCATCGCTTTGCGAGTGAAAAACTGGATTTTGAGGCCGTGCAGGATTTGCTGACGGGTGAGGTGCTTCGGTCGGTTATGGATCGACAGGCGAGTGTGAGCGCGTTTGACCACGGATTTGTGTTTCGCGGTGGGCGTGAAGACCTCGTCTATGAACTCACGCTCGATACGGCATACCGCGCGAGCTTTACGGCGCTAAACGATGCGGCTACCGGACAGCGCTTGACGTCGCTATACGAAAATCGCACCGCGCCGGGGCGCGCGTTTCCTGAGGTGTTGCAGTTGTCCATGCAGGCCGATCGTCTCGATTTGCAGATTGATATGGCATACAACCGCGTGGTGTTTGATGAAGACGTAGACATGCCGTTTTCCATTCCGCCTCGGTTTGAAGAAGTGCAATGACGAAAGCGTGGCACTGAGGAGGATATGGTGCTTTGACCTACTTTTATTACTTTCGCAGACAATAAAACCGGGGTAAGCTCGGTTAATCTTAGATAAACACATGCGGGTTAACGTGATCAAAGCTTTCTTGTGCGCAATCTTGTTGCTGCTAGCGGCACCTTGGGCAATGGGCCAAAGTAGTGCCGAGCTGAAAAAACAACGGGAGCGACTAAATAGGGAAATCCAGGAGCTGGATAAGAGCATTCGTTCCACGGCTAGCGAGCGAAGCCTTTCGCTCCGCCAGGTGAACGAGCTGACCACACAGCTTCGCCTACGCGAGCAGAAAGTCGCAACGATCAATAGCGAAATCAAGATCATTAATAACCAGATTGCTTCGCACAACAAGACTATCCAGAACCTGCGCAACCAGCTGGCCAAGCTTCGCAAGGACTACGAAAGCATGATTATGTTCGCCTTCCGCAATCGGAATGCGCATAACAAGATGATGTTCATTTTCGCGTCTGACGACTTCAACCAAGCATTTAAGCGGGTCAAATACCTGCAGCAATTTAATGAGTCTCGCAAGAAGCGAGCAGAAGAAATTGCCAATACGCAACAGGAAATAGCGCTGAAGGTGGCACAGCTCGAGGCGAGTAAAAAAGAACAAGCCGACCTGTTGGCCGAGGCGCAGGCCGAGCGCAACCTGATTGCCCAGGAGCAGGGCGCAGAGTCTAAAGTGCTTACCGCGCTTACCCGGCAGGAGAAGGAATTCAAGCAGGAGCTCGCTAAAAAGCAGCAGGAAGACGCGCGCTTGGCACGGGCGATTGACAACGCGATACGGCGGGAAGTAGAGGAAGAAATGAAGCGGCAGGAGGCGGCTAGGCTGGCCGCCGCCAAGCTGGAGGCCGCCCGCACGGGCAAGACCGTCGAGGAGGTGGAGGCTGAGCGACCGGTAGAAGCCACAAAGACGGCGGTGGAGCTCCTGGCGGCCACACCAGCAGCGGCTAAGTTGTCGGCTGATTTTGCTAGCAACCGCGGACGATTACCCTGGCCGGTGCAAAACGGAATCATAACATCGCGCTTTGGCCGTCACACGATGGGGCGCAACGTAACGGTAGACAACGACGGAATCAAAATCCGCACCCAAGCCAACGCCAACGTGAATGCGGTGTTTGGCGGTCAGGTAACTGCGGTCATGCCCCTCGATGCAGGAGCTGGGTTTATCGTCATCGTCCGCCACGGAAAGTACATCACCGTGTACGCTAACCTGCGTTCGGTAGCGGTACGGCGCGGACAGGAGGTAGAGCTGGGGCAGACCCTCGGACAAACCTATGCAGAAGAAGACGGGTACTCCGAATTTCAGTTCCAGGTACTGGAAGGCTTTGACCACCATGACCCCGAATCTTGGCTGGCGCGTTAGGTCTGCGCAGACTGGAAAGCATTGAAATGCAAAAGAATCTTGCCCGGCTTTTCCATATTAAATAAAAATATACTTACATTTGTATTTGCGTATGCAAGTGTGCCCGTAAGGGTGCGAAGTACAAAATAAACAGAGCTATGTTAGATTCAGTTTTTTTATTCCTAGGTGCACAAGAGATTATCCTTATCGTTCTGGCGCTTTTACTGCTGTTTGGCGGTCGTAAGATTCCAGAATTAATGCGTGGAATGGGGCGTGGTATCCGGGAATTCAAGGAAGGACAGAAAGAAATTCCACAGCAAGAGGACGTGCAAGAAAAAAGCTGATCAGCGCTTTCTTATAACGAATTTGCGAAGCTTAAAGCCGCGTAGTTAACGGGGTTTTAAGCTTTTGTTCTTTAGGCCAGATACGAGTTGTTTTCCAGCACAATAAAGTTAAGGTTGCAGCCGTTATGGTAACATTATAATAGTGGAAATTATTAAACCAGGTAGCCCTGATCAGAAAAGGGCTCGGCATGTTGCTTAGCAATATGCCTTGTTGTTATGCCTGCAATCGGTAATAAAAAATGAGGATTGAATGTATCTCGGCCTTAACGGTCTGTGGCATGCTGTGTCTGCCCCTGGCCGAAGTGGCCGCTACACCCCGTCATGCCTTCCACGACTCGGATTCGGCTAACCGATCTAGAATGATCCAACGTCTGGAAGAAATTAGTGAAGACGTCAACTTTTTAGAAGCCGAGCTATTCCCCCAGGAAACGCTCGAACTCGTTCCCCTTACTGTGGAAGGAAGGTTGCGTTTCATCGAAAAGGACGTGCCCATGAGCTATAATGAGCAGGTACGCTCCTATATCGAAACCTATACTAGCCCGCGGTACCGCAATCACGTCGGGCGCATGCTGGGTCTAAGTGAGTACTATTTCCCTGTCTTCGAACGCATATTTGCCGAAACGGGACTTCCAGAGGAATTCAAGTATTTGGCCATTATCGAATCGGCGTTCAACCCGCACGCCGTTTCGCGCGTGGGCGCTACAGGGCAATGGCAGTTCATGTTTGCCACGGCTCGTATGTACGGCTTGGAAATTGACAAGGACATCGACGAGCGCCGCGACCCCGTGGCGGCTACATACGCGGCATCCGCCTACCTACGTGATGCCTATGAACGGTTCGACGATTGGCTGCTGGCCATCGCCTCGTACAACTGTGGGCCGGGCAACGTCCTTCGGGCTATTAAGCGATCGGGACTAGAGCGCCCCGATTATTGGCAAATCAGCCCCTATCTGCCGCGCGAGACTCGCAATTATGTGCCGGCTTTTATCGCTATGGCCTACGTGTTCGCATTTCATGAAGAGCACGGCATTGAGCCGATAAAATCGGAACTCGAAATGCCTGCCGAGGAAGTGGCCGTCAACCGGACGGTTTCGCTAAAAGACATTGCGAAGGCATTGGATCGGGATGTAGCTTCGCTTAAGGTTCTTAACCCGGCTTACAAGCGCGACGCCGTGAAGGGTTCGCCAGACCGGCCCAGACGCATCGTGTTGCCCGACGTCGAACCTACCCATTATCCCGCATTATATGCCGTGCTGAACCATGGAGCAGTGCCCGGCGAACCACAAAGCATGAACGCGTCGGTGACCGTTGACGAGGAGAGGCCCATGGCCACCCATCGGGTGAAGCGGGGAGAATCGCTAGCCACGATTGCGCGCCGCCACGGCGTGACGGTGGAGGACCTCCGCGTTTGGAACGACCTGAAAGGGAATACGATCCTTGCCGGCCAAAACCTGCGTGTAGGACAAAAAGCGACGACATCATCCGAGGAATCCGCTTCGTATGTTACCTATAAAGTGAAAAGGGGCGATACACTGTCGACTATTGCCAAGCGCTATCCTGGAGCGACAGTGAATAAGATCAAAGCCGACAATAATCTGGCGAACAATCAGATTAAGGCAGGGATGACCCTCAAAATCGGTAGACTGTAAGCCACACGCAGCTAGATGAACTTCTTGTTTTGTTAGGATAGCCAGGCGGCATCTTCCACGCCGTCGTGTTCATATAGGGTCACGTCCACATGTTCTTTCAGAATAGTGGATAGTTTCAGGCCGGAAAAATCACTGAAGATGGGGTATTTATGGTGGCTGCGGTCAATGAGCACCGCGGTCCGCATCTTTTTGAGGGGGACGTCAAAAAACACCCCCATGCCGTAGGCCAGTGTGCGGCCGCTGTTAAGCACGTCATCTACCAGTATTACCGTTTTATTCTGTGCGCTGGATACCGGGACATCCGTCTGGGCGTTCAGCACGCGGCTGTCCTTGTCCAAACTCACCTTGATGAGTTCTACATTGATGGATGAAATATGTTCGAGTTTGGCCTTTAAACGCTGTGCGAATACGTAACCCCGATCGGCGATACCCGCCAATACGAGCGACTTCTCGTCGAAGTTGTCCTCGAGTATCTGGTAGGCGATACGCACGGTCTTTTTTTCAATTTGGTCTTTGTTTAGGATCAACACGCTTTTCGCTGACATACTCGATATTGTTAGATATGTTTTGGTCGATAAAAATACTAAAAGTTTTTGGAAAGGTGGATTTGGCATACAACGGATTACTGGCTGTATAGGGTAGGAGTAGGGACTTTTTCGGGGAAAAGCAAAAAAAAACCGAATGCGCGCGTGCATTCGGTTGTATGTATTTTGTGGGGGCTGCCCTTTAGTTGATTCGGGTAGCGCCGTTGTCGTATTCTTCTTCGTTGTTGTCCGCCATCAGCATCCGGCCGCCGTCGTAATAATACCGGCGCCAGTAGGCTTCGTCTAGCGCGCTGATCATCACACCGCGGCTCGAGGAAGCATGAGCGAATTTTCCGTCGCCAATGTAAACACCAACGTGCGTGATACTGCGGCTTCTTATCTTGAAAAACACCAAGTCCCCAGCTTTGAGGTCGCTTTTCTTTACGGGGCTTACTTGGGTATATATATTGCGGCTGTTGTGGCCCAAGGGGGTATTGAAGACTTGGTTGTAGAGCTCATAAGCAAATTTGGAACAGTCAATTCCTTTTTTGCTGTTTCCTCCCAAGCGGTAGGGCGTGCCTATCCAGTCGTAGATAAATTCGTACAGCTTGGTGTTTGTCGTAGCTGACACAGCTACCCCCATGATCTGCGAAAAATACTCTTTCGCCAAATTATCCGGATCTTCAGGGTCGGTCGAGGTTTGTGCTTGTAAGCCCGTCGATAAGCAAATGGTAAGCAGCGGAATTAGCAAAGTTAACTTCCTCATTTGTACTATTTTATGCCGAATGACACTAAGTTAAAATGTCTCGCTAAAATTTTCGATTTCGCAAATGTATACTTTTGTCTGATCAAAACCAAATACATTCTGTCTTAAATTTTGGACATGGAGGGAGTAGACCGCACGCATTGGTATTTTTTCAACAAAAAGCCCCATTCACATTCATTTTTTTAATCAATTTGGCAAAAGACATGGAAATTTCACTTTTTTACTTGGCAGTGAATAAATAAAAGTGTTTCTTTGCCAAAGGTTACAGCCGATTATACGTCAGCGAACTATGCATACCAATACGATTATTATTACGACAATCATTATTACCACCGGTTGCCATACTGGAGGAAGGGTTGTCTCGTACTGAAAATCGTGTAGACATTATACAACAGAGCGCCTTCCTCATCAAACAGGAAGGCGCTTTTTGGTTTAATAGGTTGCGGTCGGGGACGTCGTTCGGGGAAAATATTTTAGCTCAATATGAAGATTTTAAAATTTGGGGGTACTTCCGTCGGAACCGTTGACAGTATCCGTTCAGTCATGCAAATCGTGACCGCTGCCAAGGCAGCCGGTGATCAACCCGTTGTCGTATTGTCAGCCATGGGGGGCATTACCAACCTGCTCACCCGCTTGGCCGAGGAAGCCGAACAAGGGAACGACGTGTCCGAGGGATTGGCTGAGTTTGAGGCGCGGCACTTTTCCGTCATCAAGCAATTAATTCATGTGCAACGCCAAAATCCGGTGTTTACTAAGATTCGCATTTTTATCAATGAACTCGAAGAGCTTTTGCAAGGGGTTCAAAGCCTGCGCGAGTTGAGCTTGCAAAGCAAAGACCTCATCCTTAGCTATGGCGAGCGTTGTTCGGCATTCTTAGTCGCGAAAGTCGCGGAGCAGGAACATCCCGAATCGCTGTTTGTGGACGCGCGCGAGTTGATTAAGACCAATAGCCAGTTTGGCAATGCCCAAGTGGATTTGCCATTAACGGAGCAACTGGTGGCATCCTTCGCTGCCGAAAACTCCGACAAACTATTTTTTGTCACGGGCTTTATTGCGTCCAATAGCCAAGGTCGTACAACCACCTTGGGTCGAGGCGGTAGCGACTACACCGCCGCCGTGCTCGGCTCGGCTCTGCAAGCCTCAGCAATAGAGATATGGACGGACGTCGACGGGATGTTGACCGCGGATCCCCGGATTGTAAAAAAGGCATTCTCATTGCCGGTACTCTCATACACGGAGGCTATGGAATTATCGTATTTCGGCGCCAAGGTGATTTATCCGCCGACGATGATTCCCGCTTTTCTTAAAAAGATACCGATCGTCATTCGCAACACGTTTAACCCAGGTTTTGCGGGCACGGTGATCCAGCACGATAGCGGCGACACCGCCCTGCCTATCAAAGGTATCTCATCCATCGCGCAGATTAGCGCCATCAACCTCACGGGTGGGGGCATGGTCGGTAAGTCGGGCTTTAGTGGAAGGCTTTTTACGCTATTGGCTCGGGAGCGCATCAATGTGATCCTGATTACGCAGTCTTCCTCCGAGCATAGTATCACCTTTGCCGTTGATCCCGGTGACGCCGTACGGGCTAAGCGCCTGATCGAGCAGGAATTTGACCTCGAGCTGCAAGCGCGTAAGCTTTCCGAACCCGTCATTGAAGATAACCTATCGGTGCTAGCAATCGTCGGCGAAAACATGAAGCGTACACCGGGTATGTCCGGAAAATTGTTCTACGCGCTCGGTCGTAACGGCATCAACGTGCGCGCCATTGCCCAAGGGTCGTCCGAATACAACATTTCTGTGATCATCGCCCGTGAAGACCTGTCGAAGGCCCTTAACGCGGTACATGACGCGTTCTTCGCCAGCCTTAACAAGACCTTGCATGTGTTTAGTCTTGGTACGGGCAATATCGGGTCGACCTTGTTTCGGCAGATTCGCGAGCAGCATACTTTCCTACATGACAACAACGATATCGATATCAAGGTAGTCGGGATCAGCAATTCGCGAAAGATGCTGTTCGATGTAGACGGAATCGACTTGGAAACTTGGGAGTCCAACCTTTTCGACAGGGGGGAAGCGGCCGACTTGGAGGTTTTCGTAGACCGCATGAAGCACATGAATTTGCCTAACTGCGTGTTTGTCGACAATACGGCGAGCGTATTGCCTACGCGCCATTACCTCGACATTTTCTCGTCCAACGTTTCGATCGTCACCTGCAACAAAATTGCCAATTCCGGCGATTACGAACAATATAAGTTGCTGCGCGATACGGCCCGCCGCCATGGCGTCGACTTTTTCTACGAAACCAATGTGGGCGCGGGGCTTCCCATCGTGCGCGTACTGAAAGATCTCATGCTGAGCGGCGACCGCATTATCAGCATCGAGGCCATTTTGTCGGGCACAATATCTTATATTTTCAATAATTTCGTGGGTGACGTCTCCTTCCACGACGTGGTGAAGAACGCGCAGGCGCTGGGCTATACCGAGCCCGATCCGCGGGACGACCTAAGCGGCACGGATTTCATGCGCAAGATGTTGATCTTGGCGCGGGATGCAGGTTACGAAATGGAGTCCGAGGACGTGAATTTAGGCGCGATCTTGCCTGACAATTGTATGAAGGCACCTTCGGTGGAAGCATTCTATGAAGAGCTTAAGGCGTCGGACAGCCACTTCGCAGCGCTCAAGGACCAGGCCGCCCAAGAGAATAAGGCCATTCGATACATTGGGAAATTGGTGAATGGCAAGGTCGAGATTGGGCTGGAATTGGTTTCAGCAGACCATCCCTTCTATTCCCTGTCAGGTAGCGACAACGTCATTTCCTTCACGACCGAGCGGTACAAAGAGCGCCCGTTGGTGGTCAAAGGTCCCGGTGCAGGGGCGGAGGTGACCGCCGCAGGCGTATTTGCCGACTTGGTGAATGTCGGATCGCGATAATGTTAGTCAACTGAAAGCTATTGGGTGCAATGCGCCCGCCAACCATAACAAATGAAAACAGAAGAAGAATACAAGCCCCTAGTGGACGCCACGTCTGCACCCGGGTTGGACGTTGTGCGCGTTTTCGCGCCGGCGACAGTAGCCAACATGGTCTGCGGATATGATATTTTAGGATTTGCGCTCGACGAGCCGGGCGACGAGGTGATCATGCGCCGCGTAGCTGAGCCAGGCGTACGCATTGCCAGCATTACAGGCGATGAGGGTAGATTGCCGACAGCTCCCGAAAAAAATACGGTAAGTGCCAGCGTCGTTGCTTTTCTGTCCCATTTGGGACGGAGCGACATTGGCGTAGAAATCGAGTTGCACAAACGCATGCCGATTGGCAGTGGCTTGGGGTCGAGCGCCGCCAGCACGGTGGCGGGCCTATTTGCTGTTAACGCTTTGTTGGGGGATCCCTTGACGCGCGAGGAGCTTCTTCCGTTCGCCATACAGGGCGAGGAGCTTGCCTGTGGCCATGGCCATGCCGACAACGTAGCGCCCGCATTGCTGGGCGGCATCACGCTGATCCGGAGTTACGAACCTTTGGACGTAGTGAAATTGCCGACGCCTCGTTCGCTCTACGCATCCGTCGTGTTTCCGCACGTCGACGTGCCCACGCGTGACGCCCGCCAAATGATCAAAACGAAAGTGCCTTTAAAGGATGCCGTCGTGCAATGGGGCAATATTGCCGGGCTGATAGCGGGCATTTATACCGATGACCATGCACTCATCGGACGTAGCATGCAAGACGTGCTCATCGAACCGGCCCGCGCGATTTTGATACCGGAATTCCATGAAATGCGTACCCTCGCGATGAGCGCAGGTGCGCTGGGATTTGGTATCTCGGGTTCCGGACCGTCGGTTTTCGCATTTTCCAGTAATCGAGAAACGGCAGCCCGCATTACCGAACAAGTGACACGGCATCTCTCCGCGTCAGGTATCGGTAGCAATGGCTACGTATCCGCAATCAACAGTGACGGCCCGCGTGTGGTGTAGTCGGGTTTTACGAAATTTTAGCAAGTTATTACGATGATTTTATATAGCACAAACAACAAAGACTTACGGGTGTCGTTTAAGGAGGCCGTATTCAATAGCTTACCTGCCGATCGCGGGCTGTACATGCCGCTTGAAATTCCCCGACTGGACCCCTATTTTATCCAAACCCTTCCCCAGCACTCCTTGCAAGAGATTGCGTTTGAAGTGGCAAGCAAGCTCATTGGCGATGATATTCCCGCCGACGATCTCAAAGCGTTGGTGGACGACGCCATCAATTTTCCGGCACCGATCAAACCGCTGGACAGCGGTGTCGCCGTGCTTGAACTTTTCCACGGGCCATCCTTGGCTTTCAAGGATTTTGGAGCCCGTTTTATGAGTCGGGTGATGGGTTATTTTGGAGCCCAATCCGACAAGGTGCTCGATGTATTGGTAGCCACCTCTGGCGATACCGGGGGGGCTGTAGCCTTAGGTTTTCTAGGCGTATCAGGTACACGAGTCACGATTCTTTATCCCAAAGGCAAAGTCAGTCCGATTCAGGAGCTTCAACTCACTACCCATGGCCAGAATATCCGCGCCATAGAAGTAGACGGTACGTTCGATGACTGCCAATCCCTGGTCAAGGAAGCGTTTAACGACCCTGTATTGCGCGATCGTTTCCAGCTTACGTCGGCCAACTCCATCAATATCTCAAGGCTAATCCCGCAAACCTTCTATTATTTCCATGCCTATGCGCAGCTGCGGGCACAAGGTATGACCGATGTGGTGTTTTCGGTGCCGAGCGGCAACTTCGGCAATATCGGGGCGGGCGTGCTGGCGTCTAAGATGGGCCTGCCGGTACATCGCTTTATCGCGGCCACAAACGTGAACGACACCGTACCACGGTTTTTGGAATCGGGAGAATACACGCCGCGGCCTTCCGTGCAAACGCTGTCGAATGCGATGGATGTCGGTAATCCCAGCAACTGGGTTCGGATTCTAGACATGCTTGGGACGTCCCACGCCCCTGACGTGGCGCAACAGCTTGAGGCCTACACGTTCAATGACGCCGAGACACGGGTGGCAATTCGGCACCTCTACGACGACTACGGGTATGTGGCTTGCCCTCATACGGCTGTCGCTTGGTTGGCACTCGAAACCTACCGAAAAAACAATCCGGGTTCTTACGCGGGGGTGTTTCTCTCGACGGCGCACCCATGCAAATTCCCTGATGCGTTTGAGCCAGACATCCAGGCGCGCATCGAAGTTCCGGCATCGGTCGGAGAATTGGAAGCCTCGCAGCGCGCGGTGACCTCGATGGATGCTAATTTTGACGAATTTAAATCCTATCTGTTGGAAAATGCCTAGCCCAGGCGGATGGGTCTTATCTAAATCAGTTCAAAACGTATCCACGCGTTGCCTTCATGGCCGAATACAAAGTATTTCGAACTGATAATTTCCGCTAGGATCTCAGCGTCGTCGGCGACACGGAGTCCCGGCTGTCGCAATGCTTGGGGGTCTTGAAGGATAAAGACTTGGCTGTTGACGACCGCGGGGGTCGTCGCCCACGTGGGTGATGCCAGCAAGGCCGGTAACTCCCCAACGACCGAGGCTACCGGCCCGTCGGGAATGATGATCAGGATATCTGGCTGCTTATCGAGGGACGGAATGCCGCCGGCTAGGCGGACTAGGGCATCGAGATAATGGTGAGGGCTGTGCGTCTTGGTGGATAGGTCCTGCACGCACGCTACTAGTGGTTTTTGGTCATCCCCAATGAACTTGAGTTTATGGGCGATGATATTGGTGCGCTCTTCGAGCGATTCAAGGAGTGTTTCCGCGCGGTCGGTTACGCCGGTTAGCGTTCCGATGCTACGTATCGCTTCGTAAATTTCGTGTGGGGTGTGGGCGTTTTTGATGCCGGGATATGCGGCGCTCTGTTCGATAAGGTGTCGGCTTGTTTCATCAAGCCCGACGGCGGGCAGGATGTGCTCTAGAGAAAGGACCCGTTCTTGCATGCGGCAAATTTAGGGAAGATCGCTGACAAAAGCGTGATCCTTTGCCGCGTTGTCTCGCCCGCATGCGCTGTCCGTCCATTCCGATAGGGGGAACGAATCGGACGCGCCTACCGCCACCACACCAAGGCGTGGAATAGGTTGAATTCGGGTACGGTGATAAACGAAGCGTTGATAGCCAGATGCTCACGGACCATCTCAGTGTCATAGGATCCCGCGCTCCAAGCCAGCGTTAGGGCGACAAAGAAAGGGAGCAAGAGCAAAATAAACGGGCTGATGGTGCTGAGTTTCTTTTTCATCATTGTGCGTTTTATGGGGTCGTGATAACTTTGGTGTTTTTATTATACTGCATCGGTTAACAAGCTGCTCTCCGACTTTGCATGGAACAAAGAAACCAAGAGGAGCGGCCATTCTAAAATCTTTTAGACAAACAGGCAGATTTACTAGACGAACCAAAACCGAAGAGGATAAACGCCTAGTTTTGGCAGACGAACCGGCATTGCGCGTTATAAATCCGGGCGGGTGAGGTTTTTGTCTATGAAAAATGGCGAATTGTCTAAAATTTAGCGGAAAATCCTTGCATCCTGATATATTTGTGCATGAAGTTGAACAGGACTGTATTAATACATGCGCTCATATGGTTGCTGCTTCTTGCACTAATGGCCATCATTGTCATTGTAGCGGGAGAGGCCAGTCGGCGCGAAGCGCTCGTTAGCGTGGGTGTCGTCGGCGCCATCAACATCGTTCTGTTCTATGTCCAGTACGTTGGGATCAGTCCGTTATTCATCGGCGGGAAGCGATATGGTCGCGCAGCTTCCTATATGATCGTGTTGTTGGTGGGATCGGTCATCGTCAAGTACGCTTTCGCGCTTGTTTTCTCTGACGAGCTGTTGCGCTACGGCGAGAACAAGGAGAAGATGCTTTCGGCAGGCGTTTATATGGGGATGGCGGCTATCAATAGCGTTGTGTTTATGATGGCAAGCTCAGGCGTGTACCTGACATCCAGCAACATGAAGACACGGACACAACGTGAGAATCTCGAGCGTGAGAAGCTGGCTGCCGAACTTGCGTTTCTCAAATCCCAGATCAACCCCCATTTTCTGTTTAACTCCCTCAACAACATCTACTCGTTAGCGTACAAGAAGTCTGACCGGACGGCCGAAGCGATTTTGAAGCTGTCGGAGATCATGCGCTATATGTTAAATGGCAGTGTGGGCGATAGGGTGCCGTTGCAGGACGAACTTGATTACCTACAAAACTACATTGATCTCCAACGCCTGCGGAGCGGCGATGGCGTGTATGTCGATATGAAGGTGAATCTGGATCGCGACGACTATCAAATTATGCCTCTCTTACTAATCACTTTCGTAGAAAATGCGTTCAAGCACGGTGTGTTTACCGATGCGGAAAAGCCAGTGAAGATCGCCATAGCGGCGGCCAACGGCCGAGTGCATGTCAAGGTGGAGAACGCGAAAAGTCACGACAACAAGGATGCAGCCAGCGGCATAGGATTGACTAATCTGCGGAGGCGCCTGCACTTGGGCTATCCGAATAAGCACACTTTTGCCGTGGCCGACACGGAGAATTATTATACAAGCGAATTATTTTTATACGTTGAATAAAACTAACCAGCCATGATACGATGCCTCGTCGTGGACGACGAACCACTCGCACTCGAAATTCTCACCGATTACATCGCTAAGATTCCGGAGCTTTCGCTCGTTAAGAGTACGGTCAATGCCATCGAAGCGCTGGCTATCGTGCAGCGAGGCGATGCCGATCTGGTGTTCCTCGACGTGCAGATGCCCGAACTCACGGGGATTCAATTTCTGAAAATTATCAACGGGAAATGTGATGTAATACTCACGACAGCCTATCCGCAGTACGCCCTGGAAAGTTATGAGCTGAATGTAGTCGACTATTTGCTCAAGCCGATCGCATTCGACCGATTCTATAAATCGGTGCAGAAGGTGCTGAACAATCGCTCGAGCGCCCCCGTGAGTCTGGTGAGTCAGCCGCCGGCTTCGACATCGGATTCCGTGGACTTCATTTTCGTCAAAACCGAACATAAAATACAGCGCGTCGACCTCGAAAGTATCCTCTACATTGAGGGGTTAAAAGACTACATTTCCATCTTTACGGAGAACGAGCGGATCGTGACATTACAGAACATGAAAAAGATGGAAGAGATCCTGCCTAGTAACCGCTTTGTGCGGGTACACCGATCGTATATCATTGCGCTGGACAAGATCGTCAGCATTGAACGGGGGCGTATTCACATCGGAGATAACATGATCCCAGTAGGGGATACCTACCGGGATCAGTTCTTTCGCCTTATCGGCGAGCGCAACGCGTAGTTCGCGCCTAATATTCGGGAAGTACGGGCTTCGTTCCCATAATCGTATCGATTTGCACCATCACCTCGTCGGTAAGCAACGGTAGCACGTCGAGTGCTTTTAGGTTTTCCAGCAACTGCGTTTCCTTTGTCGCGCCCAGGATGGCACTGGTGACGTTAGGGTTGCGGATGCACCATGCGATCGAGAGAAGGGTTAGCGATGTGCCCAGTTCATTGGCAAACGCCTGCAGTTGGCGAACTCTTGCCAACTTGTCGTCTTGGTAGCTTTTGTCTTTTAACCAGCCGTAGTCTTCAAGCGCCAGTCTAGACCCCTCGGGAATGCCGTCGTTATATTTTCCTGTCAACAAGCCGGACGCTAAGGGGCTCCAAATGGTGGTGCCCAAACCAAAGTTGCTGTAAATCGTGAGGTAATCGACTTCCACTTTCTGCCGGTTAAACAGGTTATACTCCGGCTGTTCTACGGCGGGTCCTTCCAAGCCGAGGCGGCCGGCCACAGCATGGGCCTCGACTATTTCGGCGGCGCTCCATTCGCTGGTCCCCCAGTAGAGGATCTTACCTTGGGCGATGAGCGTATTCATGGTGCGGACAACTTCCTCGATTGGCGTTTGTTTGTCTGGCCGATGGCAATAGTACAAGTCCAGATAGTCTACTTGCAAACGCTGGAGGGCTTCGTCGCAGGCTTCGACCACATGCTTTCGGCTCAGCCCGTATTGGTTGGGTTTCTTCTCTTTACCGCGCCAGCCGAAAAATACCTTGCTCGACACCACGTAGGAACTGCGTTCCCAATTTTTTGCTTTCAAGACGCGGCCCATCATTTCCTCAGACTGGCCACCGGAATAGACTTCCGCATTGTCAAAAAAGTTGATGCCGGCGTCGTAGGCGATGCCCATCAGTCGGTCGCTAATGCCGTCGTCAATCTGGCGGGCAAAGGTAACCCAAGACCCAAAGGACAACACGCTTAATTGCAGGCCGGTACGGCCCATTCTTCGATATTCCATAGTTGAAAAAGTCTGTAAGTATGTCAACGAATTTAAGGAAACAATCTGGAAAGTCCTAGGCGATACGCCATCTGGATTCACCGGTCCCCACCGGAAAACGCTCTCAAATGTCGTGCGTCTGACCCGCTGGCGCCAAGGATTTCGTCTTGAAGGGGCGTGTTTTGGTAGGAAATAAAGAAAACCTTCTTTTTTCCGATAAAGTTTAATTTGCTTTGAATCGAATTCGCCGCAGCGGGCGGAGGGTTAGACGAGATAAAGCTATGTATAATTTTGACGAGATTATCAACCGTGCCGGCACCAACAGTGTCAGCCAAGAGGGGTGGAAGCGCATCAAGTTCAGTTCTGTTGATGAAGCGGCATTCGATTATCCGCCCGAGGAGATGATTCGGATGTGGGTTGCCGATATGGAATTCGCGACACCTCCGCCAATTTTGGACGCGATACGCGCCCGCCTCGACCAACGACTACTAGGATATTCGCAAATCTATGATCTGGCGTATTACTCAACACTCGTACGATGGTTTGCGACGCGCCATGGCTGGGAAATCGATCCGGATACGGTGGTCTCCACGCCCGGTATCGTCCCAGCCCTCAATCGGCTCGTGCCCATGCTGGTCGGCCGAGACGAACGAATCCTCATTTGTACCCCATCCTATGCACCCTTTCAGCGCGCGGGCGACCTCCACAATCGTGAGGTTCTCACGAGTAAGCTCGTGCGTCAAGGCAATCGCTTCATCATGGATATGGCCGATTTGGAAGCCAAAATTACTAACCCGGCCCATAGAGTCAAGGTATTTATCCTTTGCAATCCGCATAATCCTACCGGCCGAGCGTGGTCAGACGACGAATTGCGCCATTTGGGGGAACTCTGCTTCAAGCACGACGTGTGGATCATTTCGGACGAAGTCCACTGCGACCTGTTGCGGATCGGAGTACAGCACACCCCGCTTATGCGAATTTTCCCGCACGAGTCGCGGATCATCGCCTGTATCTCACCAAGTAAGACGTTCAACTTGGCGGGCAATCTGCTGGCGCACCTTGTCATCAAAGAGCCGGCCGTGAGGCGTGCGTGGCTTCGGCAATATGGCGAAGTACTCTCACCGCTGAGTATCGCCGCTGTACAAGCGGCCTACGGCGATTGCGGGCCCTGGTTAGATGATATGAGACGCTACTTGGACGATAGTTTTCGTTTGTTTGAGACCTTGCTTGCCACACGCCTACCGTTAGCGCGCTTCGCGATACCGGAGGCAACCTACCTGGCGTGGGTGGATTTAAGCGCTTACGCCAGAAAGTTAGCGGCTGGGCAGGATTTCGCGACCTTATTCGCTACTAAGGCGGGCGTGTTAGTCGAAGACGAAAGCAGCTTTGTGCGGGATGGGGAAGGTTATGTCCGGATGAACTTGGCCTGTCCGCAGTCGCTAATCAAAACTGCGGTAGCACGTATTGATCGTGTCTTGGCCGCTGAGGGGATGCACTGAGCGATTGGCGCTTCCCGAGGTGGCCGCTTCTTCAATAAAAGTTGGCGTTCGCCCTCAGCAAAGCGCGAAAATTTTAGTAGGTTTGTCCAGTTTTTCCAGCAATGCAAAGCCTTTTCTGATGAAGCAATCTGTACTACTAGACGGCCAGAAATTCCAGGTTACCATCCAGCGTTTGTGCCATCAGTTAATCGAAAACCACAACGATTTTAGCGATGCGGTGATTATTGGGATCCAACCGCGCGGGATTTTTCTGGGCCGCAAAATCAAGG
Organism: uncultured Sphingobacteriaceae bacterium; assembly: GCA_964423925.1. Classification (GTDB taxonomy): domain Bacteria; phylum Bacteroidota; class Bacteroidia; order Sphingobacteriales; family Sphingobacteriaceae; genus CAYRGQ01. The sequence goes on from CAYRGQ010000017.1 coordinate 19,207, forward strand.
CCGAGCTGCAGCGTATCCTACCTGTGGACGACATACCATACGGAGAGCTGGACATCACGTTTTTTCGAGACGATTTCCGCAGAAAGGGGAGCGGCCCGCTCGTACCCAGCAGTACGAACATTGATTTTATCGTAGAAGGAAAAAAAGTCATCCTTATGGACGACGTTTTGTGGACGGGGCGGACGATTCGTGCCGCCATGGACGCGCTCCAGGCCTTCGGTAGGCCGGCGAAGATTGAGCTGATGGTGCTGGTGGATCGGCGCTTTTTCAGGCAACTGCCCATAGAACCCGATTACATTGGCATTCAGGTCGATTCGATCGACTCCCAAAAGGTAATCGTCAACTGGGAAGAAACAGAAAATCGCGACAGCATCACGCTCATCACGGAGAAAGATAGTTAAGTTAAGAATATAGCGCAGATCGGATTCGATATTCTACCAAAAATGGCCGCATCAACACAGCAAATCAGTACGAAGCACCTGCTCGGCATTAAGGATCTCACTGAAAATGATATCCAACTTATCTTTGAAACGGCGGATAACTTCAAGGATGTTTTAAACCGCCCCATTAAGAAAGTGCCCTCGCTTCGGGACATCACCATTGCCAATGTTTTTTTTGAGAACTCGACGCGTACGCGGCTGTCATTTGAGCTAGCGGAGAAGCGGCTGTCGGCCGATACGATCAACTTTGCGGCTTCTTCCTCATCCGTGAGCAAAGGCGAGACATTGGTGGATACCGTCAACAACATCTTGGCAATGAAGGTCGACATGGTGGTTATGCGCCATCCGTACGCGGGTGCGGGCGTGTTCCTGAGTAAGCATGTGAATGCCCAGATCGTAAATGCCGGCGACGGTGCCCACGAACATCCCACGCAGGCTTTGCTCGACGCGTTTTCCATCCGGGAACAATATGGCGACGTGGCAGGCAAAAAAGTGGCCATCATCGGGGATATCCTTCATTCGCGCGTGGCACTGTCCAACATCCTCTGTTTGCAGAAGTTAGGCGCTGAGGTCATGGTCTGTGGTCCCACCACGTTAATTCCACGGTATATCAGCGCACTGGGCGTCCGCGTTGAGCACGATCTAAATAAGGCTTTGGCATGGTGCGATGTTGCAAATATGCTACGTATCCAGCTTGAACGCCAAGATATCGCGTATTTCCCATCCCTACGCGAGTACACCATGCTGTTTGGTCTCAATCGCCAGCTGCTCGACAGTCTGGACAAAAAGATTACCATCATGCACCCGGGTCCGATTAACCGGGGGGTGGAGATTACCAGCGATGTGGCCGACAGCAAACAATCAATCATTCTCGATCAAGTAGAGAATGGGGTGGCTATCCGCATGGCCGTCCTGTACCTACTGGCGGGGCAGCGGGGCTAGTAATTTTCGCTTGTAAAAGCGTCTCGTTCAGCGCGTAACAAAGACTCCGTCTAGCGCGCGAAAAGCGCGTCGGGAGTTATTAACACATGTTAGGAACTTTTGAGGAAAACTATTTGGGTAACCGCTAAATTAGTGTGTTAATTTGGAGTTACTGTGTGGTGTGGTCTCAATTTTGCTTATGTAAGCGCGATGTTTTAGGCGCCCCTGGCGAGTGGAACGTAGGTGTCCAATGCAGGCAAACAAGCGGTTAATCGTCTTGATTTGTAGGTAGTTAAGGGTTGTTTTTTATAAACGCCATTGTGGAGCTTAAAGCGGAGACCCAGTATAAATAAGCATGACAAATCGAGGTTTTGGTAATGGAAGTAAAGCGGAATATGTTAAAAAAGGTTAATTGGATTGGTTTGGCGTTGTGCTTGGCGCTCTCCACTGCCGAAGCGCAACAGAGTGCATGGCAAGAGATAAACGAAGCATATCGTACGGGGATGGAGTTGTATGAGCGTAGAAAATACGCGTCGGCAGCGGCGCAATTCGACAAGGTGGAGGCCCTGCGTACCGAGTCCACGATCCAAGGTGACGAGCATAGCGAGCTGGCCCTCATTCGGGAGAATGCCCGGTTTTACCAAGCGATATGCGCCCTGGAGCTGGGGGAGGTGGATGCGGAAGAGCAGTTCCTAAAATACATCCGCGATTTTCCCGCTAGCGCGAATGCGAAGGCCGCCTACTTCCAGGTGGGCCGCTCGTATTTCGATAAGCGCGACTACGAAAAGACGTTGGAATGGTTCGGTAAGCTGGACAGCCGCAACCTTGCTGGACGGGAGAATACGGAATTCAGGTTCAAGCAAGGGTATGCGCTTTTTATGACGGGTAAATATGCGGAAGCGAAGCCCTTGTTTCGCGGATTGAAAGATGAGAATAACAGCTTTACCGAGGCATCCATCTACTATTACGCTTATTTGTCTTACCTCGACGGCGAATTTAAGACTGCTCTGCAGGAATTCGAGCGTCTCAAGGGATCCCGTACCTACGAAAATAGCTATCCCTATTACATTACGGCCTTGTATTTCCTGGACGGACGCTATCAAGACGTACTCGACTACGCCTTGCCTATCCTTGACCGTACGACACAGGAAAACGAGACGGAGATGATGCGTATCCTGGGTGCGACGTACTTTGCGCTCAACGATCTGGACAAGGCAGAGCAATACTACGATCAGTTTCAGGCGCGCGATCAAGGCGCTACGCAAAACAACCAAGACAGCTACCAAATCGGATACATTGCCTACCAAAACGAGGACTACGAAAAAGCCATTCTCGAACTCGAGAAAATGGACGAGCCTGATGCGTATTATCAGAGTGCGATGATCGCCTTGGGGGATGCGTTCCTCAAAGTGGGGAATAAGCAGAGCGCGCGGAATGCATTCTTCCGTGCCTCCAAACTTGATTTCGACCCGGCGCTAAAGGAAGAGGGTTTGTACAATTATGCGAAACTATCTTACGAGTTAGAGTTTCATCAAGTCGGCCTAGCGGCTATTGAGGAATACATGGCTACTTATCCGAATTCTAGTCGTCATGAAGAAGCAAGAATTATCCATGCGGAGGCCTTGCTCAGCACGAGTAACTACCGTGCGGCCGTCGATATCCTGGAGGATATGCCCCGCCGAACGCCTGAAGCCAACGCTGCTTACCAAAAGGTGACCTACTACCGAGGTCTGGAGTTTTACAATGAACGCGCGTTCGAAAATGCCATATCGATGTTCATGCGATCGGAGAGCCATCCCATCGATCAGGAAATCCTAGCCTTGGCTACCTACTGGAAAGCCGAAGCCATGTATGAAGTGCGGAAATTCGGCGAGGCGGTCGAAAACTTTAGCAAGTTCCTTCGGCTGCCTGGTGCGCGCGATACGGAGGTGTTCAGCTATGCGAACTATGCGCTTGCGTACGCTGCCTTCAGGAATGATAATTATAATACATCGGCCAACTATTTTGAGCGTTTCTTAGCTACCGGAGGAAGCAGTATCGATAACAATACCCGTAATGACGCCATCGCGCGTTTGGGCGACTCGTACTTTTCACTGCGCAACTACAGCCGAGCCATGCAATATTACGACCGCTTGATCAGCTCGCGCTCATCCAGCCAAGACTATGCCTTGTTCCAGCGTGGCATCATACAGGGGCTACTGGGCGATAACCAAGCTAAGTTAGCTACGTTGCGCTCCGTAGTGGAGCAGTTCCCCAATTCAAATTATGCAGACGATGTCGCGTTCGAGGTTCCTTATACTTACTTCGTGATGGGCGACTACGAGACGGCTATCGACGGGCTTTACAAAATGGTGGAAGCTTATCCGCAGAGTAGTTACGTGCCGCGGGCTTTGGTGACGATCGGTCTCGTACACTATAACAATGATAACAATGACGAGGCAATGGCCGCATTCCAACGCGTGGTGGAACAGCATTCCACCACGGACGAGGCACGTCAGGCATTGCGTTCGATCGAGAATATTTACTTGGACCGCGGTGACGCTACGGGCTATATCAACTACGCCACGACCACGAATATCGGCGACCTGACCAAAGCCGAGCAGGACAACCTGGCATTCCAGGCGGCGAACACGCTGTTCCTGCGTGGCGAGTTTGAGAACGCTATTTTGGCCGTAAACGCGTACTTCGATAAGTTTCCTAGTCCAATCCAGGAAAAACACGCCCGTTTTATCCGCGCGGAAAGCATGTTCCGGACCGGTAAGCCCCGCGAGGCGCTCCACGACTTCAATATCATCCTCAACGACTGGACCAGTGCCTACACGGAGCGCACTTTGCTCAGTGTATCAGAACTGTACCTGGGCTTGGAAGAGTATAACGAGGCCATTGCGCACCTCAAGAAGTTAGAGCTAACATCCGAATACAAAGCCAACTACGGCTATGCGGTGAATAACCTCATGATAGCCTACTTCAAGATTGACGATCTGGATCAAACCCTGCTCTATGCCGATCTGGTGAAGAATTACGACCGTGCTTCTGAAGAGGAGATTGCCAACGCTCACTTGCATACGGCAAGGGTTCTTCTACGCCGCGGCGACATGGAGAACGCCACGAAGGAGCTGAATCTGGCCGCATTGAAGAGCCAAACCGTCGTGGGAGCGGAAGCACGCTTCTGGGTAGGGCAGTTGCAATACGAGGCAAAAGACTACGAAAAGGCGATGGCGTCCGCCTTCGACGTGATCAACAACATGGGCTCGCACGACTACTGGGTGGCCCGGAGCTTTATACTCCTAGGCGATGTGTATGCCGCGCAGGGCGATACTTTCCAGGCGCGCAGCACATTAGAAAGCGTCATTGATAATTACGAAAGCGATGACGAAGAGGATGACATCATCCTTTCGGCCAAGGAGCGTTTACAGAAATTGAGCAGACAGTAAGAGACTACAGACTATGAGATTGGATAGCATGATGCGCAGGGAATATTGGATGACAGTGTTGTTGTTGGGGGCGGGTGTATTCGCCTTTGCCCAACAGGAGGAGGAGCAGGAAAACCGGGTACGGCGCGCCACCACCATTGACTCGATTGACGTCGTCAGGGATTACCGGCCGATTTTAGCCGATGCGGTTAAGATACGCCGCAGCCCAGATATGACCAACAAGCGCGAATATCAACCCAAGCTGACGTATAACATCCTGGACAAGAAACTCGACATCACGACGGGTACCAAGCAATTGACCCTTCAGGAGATGCCGTATACCCGACCAGAAGATGTCCTGCCCAACTATGTTAAAATCGGCGCGGGCAACTTCAATACCTTACTGGGTGAGGTGTATCTAAGCACCGACCAGTTTGCGGACGCGCGGTTGGGTGCTTATGTTAAGCATTTGGGCCAACGCGGCTCGTTGGAAGCCCAACGCTATTCGCAGCAGCAAATCGGTGTTTTTGGTCGCAAAACACTGCCTCAGGTAACTCTTAATGGCGAGGTAGGTTATAACCGCTACGCGACCGGATTCTACGGCGTGATAGTCGATGAAGGCGGAGTTAATTTAAACCCTAATCCGGCCAAGCAAGCCTTTAATGACATCTTCCTCTCTGGCGAGGTGGTGAGCAATTATGATCCGACTCGTACGGATGACATGAGCTATTCGGCCAAGCTGGATGGCTATGCCTACAGCAACGCTTTTCAAGCAAAGGAAAACTCCTTTGCCATTAGCGGTTACCTGAATAGGCGTATCAACGCGTTCAACGTGGGTGCAAACGTTTCGGCGGATTTCACGACCGTGTCGGACGAAGCATACGATATCGCCAATCACATTGCCCGGTTGAATCCGTATTTCCGGTTTAAGGGTGATAATTACAACGTAACATTGGGGGCCAATTTGGTCGCGGAATTTGGCGACCGCCAGCGCACTAATATTTTCCCTTCCGCAGAGGTTGATTTTGCGCTTATCCCAGAGTATGCCCATATTTTCGGCGGAATAACCGGAGATATCAATAAGACGTCGTTCCGCGAATTGTCCAAAGAAAATCCGTTCTTGGCCCCGAATATCCAGATCGAAAATTCGGTAGACCGGATGCACATTTTCGGTGGCATTAAAGGCAATGCTGGGGCTACCTTCGGCTATAAGGTACACGCGTTCTACCGCCGTGTCGAAAGTCTTCCGCTTTTTGTGAATAGCCAAAGCGCTCCCCACCAGTTCGGTTTGATTTACGACGACTTGGAGGAATCCAGCACGATCGTGGGCTTGGAAGGTGAGGTGAACCTTCGCGTTTCTGAGACGGTGAGTCTGGGAGGAAAGTTGAATCTTAACGAATATGACCTGAAAAACGAAGAACAAGCCTGGTTTCTGCCTAAAATGCGCGTATCTGCCAATACGCGGATCAATATCAGTGAGAAGCTCTATATTAACGGTGAACTGCTATTTAATGGCCTGACATACGGCAAGGTTTACGATGCACCCCTTACAACGACGCCAGATGAACCAGGTCTCTTCGCTCAAGACTTGACGGGCAGGAGAGTGTCTATTCCGGCATTTGCCGACATTGGCGCGGGGGCCGAGTACAGGGTCAACAATCAAATTGGTATTTACATCCGGGCCAACAATTTGCTCGGCAACGACTATGAGCGCTACTTGTATTATCCGCGCTTAGGGCTCAACGTGATTGGTGGCATTAATTTCTCATTTTAACAAAGGGGAACGGAAGGGCTGAAGATGAATTTGGGGAGGAGCATACGAGGTGTTTTGAGTTACCATCCTGAAGTGGGGGTGCCCGGCATCGGCGTATTTAAGAAAACACATTTTCCGGCGTCGTATTATGCGAAAGAGCGCGTGTTTTTGCCTCCCTATAAACAGATCGATCTGGTGAGTGAAGGTGAAAATCCGATTAGTTTGGTCGAATACCTCCAGATTCACTACGAATGGGGTAAGGAGGAAGCGCGCAAGCGGCTAGACGATACGCTGGATCAATTGTTTTCGCGGCTTAACGCCGGTAAAGCTGTATATTTGGACGGCTTGGGTAGTTTAGAAAATGACCGGGGCGTGCTGAAATTTTCGCCTCAGGAAGCAGGGAAATTTGGCTACAGTGCGGTGGCGGAATGGACCGACTCCGAATCGGACTCCGTCTTGGCGGGCGACCTGGAGGCGGAAGCGGAAAAGCCCGCGAGCAAAGGCTGGATGTGGGTTGTTGGGCTGTTTGTCCTTGCGGCGGTGTTTGTTGGTATTTGGGTTATTAACCCGACGCTGTTCCAGCCTTCGGACCCAGCGCCCAACACGTCGAGTAGCCAGCCGCAGGCACCTCAAGAAGGGGAAGCCGTGGCGCAGCTGCCGGATTCGGCACTTGTGGTGGATGATGTGGGCGATGTGGACGACGCCCCCGCTAGCGTAGTGGCGGAAGCGGAGACGTTGCGTGGTGCGGCGCTGGATCCAGCAGCCGGATTGCCACCGACGACATTTGAGATTATCATTGGTACGTTCAATACCATTGACGAAGCAGCGGCCTATACGGAGCGATTAAAGGCCCAGGGGCATGGCCAAGTCCGCATTCTGGCGTTGGCACGAGGAAGCCGACTGCATAAAGTGAGTTGGGGAGCGTATGCTACACAAGCGGATGCACAATCCGTATTGCGCGAAGTGCAGCAAAGCGTCGAAAGGGGCGCTTGGATCGACCGAGTCAACCGATAGGATTGAAACAAACAAAAACATAAAAAACGTATATTTAATCAGATTCATACTATGTCACTATTACAAGACACGATTTATCCGCTTGACACCATGATGGGGGCTGCCCAGCAGAACATTGCGCTAGCCGAAGAGAAGATTAGTTTGATTGGGCTCCTGTTTAAAGCTGGATGGATTATGGTGCCGCTGTCTTTGTTGCTGTTTGGCACGCTCGTCATCTTTATCGAGCGCTACCTGACCATCAAGAACGCCTCCAAATATGATCCCAACTTGCTATCGCACGTGAAGCAAAGTGTCTTGTCAGGCAAGCTGGACGCCGCGCTGTCCATCTGCAGGTCCAATAATTCCGTGTTGGGGCGGATGTTGGAAAAAGGATTGATTCGTATCGGCCGCCCCATTAAAGACATTGAAGCGTCTATTGAGGCCGTCGGCAAGCTGGAAGTAGCCAAGCTGGAGAAAAACCTTAACTTGTTGAGTATCATCGCTACCATTGCGCCGATGTTGGGCTTTGTGGGAACGATTTTTGGGGTTATTATCATCTTTCGAGACGTGGAAGCGGCCGGGGGTATCGATATCGCGAGTGTATCCGGCGGATTGTACGTTAAGATGATTGCGTCGGCAGCTGGCCTTACCATCGGTATCCTTGCGTTTGCTGGTTACCACTGGCTCAATACGATGCTGGAGCGCTTGATATTGCGTATGGAGACGGATGCGGTTGAATTTGTGGACTTGCTGGATCAGCCCGGTTCTTAATACTTAGCGATTATGAATTTACGATCGAGGCGTGGCCGGGGCGAAACCCGGGTATTTACCGATTCACTGAACGACATCATGTTTTTCCTGATGCTGTTCTTCTTGTTGGCTTCAGCCGTCGCAAACCCGCAAGTAGTAAAGCTGTTGCTGCCGCGGTCAGCGGCAGGGGAGCAGTCCGTCGCGAAGAAAACGATTACCGTATCGGTGACCCAGGACCTGAAATACTACTTGGACAAGGAAGAGATACCGTTGGAGAACTTATTGCCAACGTTACAGGCTACCATGCAGCCTGGTGAGGAGTTGACGATCATGTTGTACGCCGATAGCAGCGTGCCAATCCAAAACGTGATATCGGTGATGGACGTGGCCAATAAGTTGAAAATTAGGCTAGTGTTGGCGACGGAGCCGGTAGCGAATTAGGTTTTCCACTTTATTTATGGAATACGGTGCCCACTAGCATCTGTTTTATGGAGAGAGAATATTAGAGACGAGTAATATGAGTAGTTATCATTTTCCAGACGAGAACAATTATCCGAGGGCACTGTGGATATCTACCGGTATCATGGGCGGATTGCTGCTGATCAGCTTCTTTGTGATGATCGGATCGTCCTTACCCCAATTCGGGATGGGGGGAATAATCGTTAACTACGGTACCGCCGAATTCGGGATGGGCGACGACTACATGACGGTCGATGAGCCCTCGATGGATCCCAACGCCAACCAGGTACGTCCGGATCGGATTGACCCCGAGCAAGTGCCGGACGTTACGCCCTCGCAGCAGATTACGGAGCGGACGGTAGCCACCCAGGATATGGACGATGCGCCTGCCGTGGTGGCAAACGAAACGCGGAAGGTGGAAAACGCGACCGAGGCAACCGTGGAAAAGCAGGATAGTAAACCGTCCGTCAACCCGAATGCGCTGTATACCGGACGCCGGAATAATTCGACTGGCCAAGGGGACGGAGACGGCAACGTAGCTGGCAACCAAGGCTCGGCATTGGGCGATCCGCTATCACCGGATTATGGCGAGGGCGGATCAGGCGACGGCACGGTAGGACTGAGTATAGCCAACCGGCGCTTCGTGGTGCCGCCTCGTATTCAGGACGACGGGCAACAATCGGGCCGTGTGGCGGTAGAAATCCAAGTGGCACCGAACGGTACGATCATCAATGCCCGTGCTGGAGTGCGGGGGACTACCTTGTCTGACCCTGTGCTTTGGCAAAAGTGTGAAGCTGCGGTTAAGGGTGCTCGCCTCAACCAGTTGGAACGTGCGCCTTCTTCACAGACAGGAGTCATTGTCTTCAACTTCAAGGTGAAATAATTGCCCACGTTCGCCGCTGCGCCGATGACATACCCCGAGGTTATCGATTACCTCTACGAGAGGTTGCCGATGTTTACCCGCGATGGGGCGTCGGCCGTCAAAAAGGATTTGGAGAACACCCTGCGTATGTGCGAAGCGTTGGGCGATCCGCATAAGCGCATTACCACCATTCACGTGGCCGGCACGAATGGCAAGGGCTCGACCTCGCATATGCTTGCGGCCATTCTCCAGCAGGCGGGTTATAAAACCGGACTGTACACCTCTCCGCATCTACTTGATTTTCGGGAACGCATACGAATCAACGGTGAAATGATCCCCGAGAAGGCTGTCGTGGGGTTTGTTGAACAAAATCGCACCTTAATCGAGTCGGTCCAGCCTTCCTTTTTCGAGGTTACCGCCGTGATGGCCTTCGACCATTTCGCGCGCAAGGGGGTATCGATAGCGGTAATCGAGACCGGCTTGGGGGGCAGGCTGGATTCGACGAACGTCATTACGCCTATTCTTTCCGTTATTACCAATATCGGCTACGATCACATGTACTTGCTTGGCGATACCCTTCGCGAGATTGCTGCCGAAAAGGCGGGAATTATCAAGCCGGGCGTTCCCGTGATTATTGGTGAGCGACAGCCGGAAGTGGCGCCGATATTCCAGCAGAAGGCCACCGATTCGGCCAGCAAATTGGTGTTTGCGTCCGACGAGTGGCAAGTCGGCCCCGCCCGCCTCGACATCGATTATCTGCATCTCAGCGTATCGACGCCCTTATACGGCGAGGCCTTCGAACTGTCGCTCGATCTGAAGGGGAGCTACCAACGGAAAAACCTTCCCGGTGTATTGTCAGCTGTTCGAGAATTGCAAACGAAGGGCTATCAACTTACGCATGCGGACGTGGAGAAAGCCTTGCGGAATGTGCAGCAGGCCACCGGGCTGATGGGGCGATGGCAGACGCTGCAACGGAATCCTTTGGTCGTATGCGATACTGGTCACAATGAGGATGGATGGCGAGAGATAATGGCGAATATCGCTTCCACGCCGCATCAGCAGCTACACATCGTGCTTGGCGTGATGCAAGACAAAGACCTACCCAAGATGCTGCCGCTGTTGCCTGCTGGAGCCCACTATTATTTTTGCCAAGTAGATATGCCACGGGCGTTAGCGGCGTCGGTGCTGAAGGATAAGGCGGTGGATTATCAGTTGAATGGAGATCATTATGCCACCGTGGCCGATGCCTTAGCGGCAGCCAGGAGCGCGGCGGCGCACGAAGATCTGGTGTTTGTTGGAGGCAGTACGTTTGTCGTCGCTGATCTGCTTGCCCTCTACCGGCCGTCGGACGAGCGACGTGCCTAGTGAATGGCCGTTAATTCGCCCCGGATACTTTTTTCAACCCAATAGGCGACGTCACTTTGGGATTTAAATTGCCCCTGAAGATAAATCAATTTGGTGACCGCTGCTTCGAACGTCATGTCATAGCCGTTTAACACGCCCATTTCCTTGAGATACTTGCTGGTTTCGTAGCGACCGAGTTCGACGCTTCCCACTTTGCATTGGGAGATGTTCAGGATGTTCTTGCCCTGGCGAATGGCGTCGCGCAACATATCCAGAAACCAAGGCGACGTCGTCGTATTGCCAGCGCCGAAGGTCTCCATAATGACCGAGCGCGTATCCGACTCCAGGATAGCCCGAACCGCCGGCGCGCTGATTCCCGGATAGAGTTTAAGCACGGAAACCGAGTTCTCCAGTTCGGTGTGAAGGACAAACGCTTGGCCGCTATTGTCAAGCAAGGCGGATTCGTTGTATTTGAGGTGGACGCCGGCCTCGACCAGCACAGGGTAATTCGGCGACCGGAATGCTTCGAATTTAGCCGAGTTGTACTTGAAGGAACGGTTGCCTCGAAACAACTTGTTATCAAAGTAAATGCATACCTCGTGGATGAGCGACTTGCCGTTCTTCTTCGCTGACGCGAGATCCAGTGCCGTTATCAGGTTTTCGCGGGCGTCGGTCCGTACTTCGCCAATGGGTAGCTGTGAGCCCGACAGGATTACTGGCTTTTGCAAGCCCTCCAGCATGAAACTGAGCGCGGATGCCGAAAAGGCCATCGTGTCCGATCCGTGCAGGATGACGAACCCCTCATAATCATCGTAGTGCTTTTTAATCAGCGTGGCCATCTCCAGCCAAATGGCCGGTGTCATATCCGAAGAGTCGATGATAGGCGTAAATGAGTGTACGCTGAGATCAAAATTGAGCCTGGCAAGCTCAGGGATATTTTTCTCGATGAGGTCGAAGTCAAACGGAACGAACGTATCCGTGGCCTCGTCCTTCACCATTCCGATTGTACCTCCGGTATATATAACAAAAACTTTATTCATGCGGTGTTAGGTCCAAGCTTTGCCAATGCCATCAAATTCCAAAAATATCCTTTGAATTTTGGGTAGTTTTGGATGCCACTACCTCCAAGGGAACGCCGTGCAAATCTGCGACTTTTTGGGCAATATGCAAAAGATAACTGCTTTCATTTTTTTTGCCACGGTGGGGGACAGGCGCGAGGTAGGGCGCGTCTGTTTCCAGTACGAGATGCTCGAGGCCAATTCGTTCCACCACGCGGTCTAGCCCCGAATTTTTGTACGTGACTACCCCGCCGATACCGAGCCAGAAGCCTAGATCAATGGCGCGTTGGCCTTGTTCCAGGTTGCCCGTGAAACAATGAAAAATTCCGAATAGGCGTTCGTCGTTGACATCTTCCAGTATTTCGAATATCTCGTCGAACGCTTCGCGGCAATGGATAGAAATGGGCAGCCCCAATTCCTTGGCCCATGCGATTTGTGTGCGGAAGGCGACTTGCTGGTAGGGTAGCGTGCTTTTGTCCCAGTACAAGTCAATACCAATTTCGCCAATGGCGCAGATCTCGTTCGCATGTTTGTCAATAGCGACACGGATGCCCGCCAGCTCCTTTTCGTAATCCGCACTTACATGGCAAGGGTGTAGTCCCAGCATAGGGAAGCAGGTGTCTGGATAGTCGGACACGGTGCCAAACACTTTGCTGATGGATTCGGCATCCGCGTTGGGAAGAAACAGACGGCCTACGTTATTATCGCGACAACGCTGAAGCTGTTCGTTAAGCTGGGGCGTTCCGTGGAGGTAGTAAATGTGCGTGTGGGTATCCGTCAATAAAAAGGGGTCGGTCATCGTGCAGGTTTTTTTGGGACTTAATCCGCTACAAACTTAGCTATCCTGCAGCAGGAATGCAACGCTTGCCCAGGGTGGGACGCGGTCCGGGCGGGGACGAATTTGCCGCGAACGCTAAAACAAAAACGCCCTTCCGTTTGGGAAGGGCGTTTGTTTGAGGAGATTATTCTCCGGCAGTGTCGTTGGTTGCCGTCGGTTTGATAACGTCTACAATTTCGATATCAAAAATGAGTGGCGCGAACGGAGGGATTTTCGCCCGCATCTCGCCCTGCTCGCCGTAGCCGAGGTCGGAAGGAATGATAAAGGTTCCTTTCGTTCCGTTCGGGAAGAGCAACAGGCCTTCGTCCCAGCCCGGAATGACCATGCCTACGCCTACCGTAATGCGTGCAGGCTCGTAGGGGCGCATCGGGTTGTAAAGCCCTTCCTGCGTGTCTGCCACTTCTCGCACCGAAGTGTCGAAAATATGGCCGTTGGTCAGCTTACCCGTGTAGTTTACCACCACGGTATCGCCAGGAGCAGGCTTCTCGCCCGTTCCTTCTTCAGTGATGATGTACTGGAGACCGGATGCCGTAGTGGTGGGCTCTAGCTTGTTCTCGGATACGTAGTTGCTGATTTTTACTTCTTCTGCCGCCCGAAGCCTTGTTTTTTCACCTTCGTAGAATTCCATGATCTGTGCGTTTAGCACGCTATCGGTAAGCCCTTCAGCTTTGAAATGCTTAAATACCTTAACACTGAACGTGACATATTTGTCAGCAAAGTCTAGTTTAGGTTGGCCAGTACGCGCTGCCATGGTATCCATATCTAAACGGAATATAGCGCTGTCGCCTTCGCCCAAATGAGTGAACATGGAGTTGTAGTCGCCGGGATAGAGGCCTGGGACTGAGTCTGGCGCGATGTGTACGAGTTGTGGAATGCCCATTTCGTAGGTGCTGTTAAGCAACGAGTCGCGGTCTGTAGTGATCACCATGCCAACGGCAAGGATATCACCAGCCACGGCATGCTCCTTGCCTTCGTCATTGACGATCCGGTATTGTAAGCCACCGTCGCCGGTTTCAAAACCCGACTGGCATGCGCCTACAATCAGCAGGGCGGCCATACCCATAAATAAAACTGGTTTCTTCATTTTGTGTTTTCTGAAAATTATTGTGTTAATCGTATTTTATAAATTGGTAAAATTGACTTGAATTGAGCGACGGTTTCTTCGAGCGATGCCGATGAGTTGCCGCCTGCCGCATTGCGGTGTCCACCGCCGTTGAAGTGCGTGGCGCATACCTCGTTTGAAGGAAAATCGCCAAGAGAGCGCAGTGAAAGCTTGACGAGTTCACCACGATCGATAATCAGCGCTGCTAATCGAATGCCGTGCAGGGATAATGCGTAATTAACCAGCCCTTCCGTATCGCCGGTACCCACATTGAAGCGCTCGAGATCTTCCGTGGAGACGCTAAAAATTGCGGTGTTGTATTCTCGTAGCACCTCCAATCGGTGCAAAAGGCAGTACCCTAGGAATTTGAGCCGGTTTTCGGTGGCACTGTTGAAAATGTACTCGTGTATCTTCCAATGGCGTGCGCCACGGTCAATCAAGTCGGCTACAATACGGTGCACGTCTGGTGAGGTATTGCTATATCGAAATGACCCCGTGTCCGTCATGATGCCGGTATACAGGCAGTCTGCGATGTCGGCGGAAATCGTTTCCCGCTCGCCCATCACGTTTGCGATAAAATCATACACCAGTTCGGCGGTTGCTGCAGCGGTGCTGTCCCAATGCCGATAATCGTCAAAACCTTCCGGATCGAGGTGATGGTCGATCATAATTTTTGTCGCGCTCGATGCCCTCACCGCCTCCTCCATTAAGTTAATGCGGGAAAGGCTATTGAAGTCGAGGCAGAAGATAATGTCGGCATCTGCGATAAATTGGTCGTTCGCTGCTCTGTCGGCCGGATAGATACTGACTTCGCTGCGTCCAGGCATCCAATCCAAGAAGTTGGGAAAATCCGACGGCACGATGACACGTACGTTATGGTCCTTGCTTTTTAGCCAATGATACATTGCAAGCGAAGAGCCTAACGCATCCCCATCCGGTTTATGATGGCTCGTGATGACAATTTGCTTGGGGGAGTTTAGAACTTTCTCAGCTGCTTCCGTCGTAATCATTTAATTGCTAAAAGTTTGCAAAACTACTATAAAAAATCCTGAATAAGAACTTTTGGGGGTATATAGCCGTAAAATTTTTGGTGTGTTGGTTGGGATGCATGCGCGTGGCCTACCAGCGGAAAAAGTAGAGTTTTCGATCGCTCTTCGAGGTCACTAGGAAGGCCGGTTTACCCTGGCTGGCCCCGCCGTAGTAAAAGTACGGGCCGCCTCGTCGGGGAAAGCCGTCGACGAGCGTTCCATCACCTCGGAGCAGGTAAATCAAGCCATTTGCCGGGGTCGAAAAACCTACGCCCGCATGTTGGGGCGACACGGCATGGGCCGCCACGCTTTCGCGGTCGATTTGCTGGTTCAGTTCGTAGCGAAAGGCGTAAGTACTATCCCCGAAGGCATACGCGGTAATGCTGTGGTCCGTCACATACACGGCTTCCGGCAGTGGGTCGCCCGCAATGTTCGCCGCGGTGAGCGTGTGCTCATCGCTGACCAACGCGGTCGGCCAGGCGGATGGTTCACCGCTGATCGGGTAGGCGAGGGTGACACCCAAGGTATCGGTTGCTAGGGCCATGGCTCCGTCCGGACCGATCACGAGTTCGGGCCCGCTACGTATTCCATTGGATAACCGATGTTCGCGGATGACGCGGCCCGTAGCGTCTAATATATACAGCCGCCCTGCGTCGGTCGCCACCATCAGGGCTGCCGTGTCCTGCTCAACTGCCCGCAGGGTATGGGGCAGGATGTTGCCCGATAGCGGACCGTAAGTCCGGTCATCTACTAAGGTGCCGTGGCCATCGTAGACCACCAGTTTATCACCCGTGGGCACAAAAAGGCGCACGGCCGTGCCTTGCGCGGCCACCGCAGGCGCGCCGGTTGCCGGCGTGGGCAGCTCGATTGAAAAGCCCGGAAGTGGGTCACCATGGGTGTTGAACCGATAGAGGCGACGAACTGTCGCCAGCACGATGGAACTGTCAGCCAGCTGGCGGGGCGTTCCCACAATGAGGTCGGTCAGTTGTGCATTCCACAGGCGCTTCCCGTTGAAGTCAATCGCGTGGAGGATATGGTTCATGCCCTGTACGAGGATAAACTGGCTCGTGTCGTCATACGCGAAAACACGGGGTGGAGCCGCTAGCCGGCTGTTGAGATCGAAGGTCCAAGCGGGGGAGGCGCCTGGGGATTCCTTGTCGAGGTAGTGGGCGTATAGGTTAGTGAAGAATGTGCCGGAATTGCCCGACAGTTGAATCGACCACGCATAGAAGTCCGTGTAGCCGTAGCGCGTGGTGTCGCTGTAAATTTCACGAAATGTGGGTTTGAGCTTCCTGGTGACGATGGGGTTGGCGTTGCCCACATGGCCAAAAAACACGACGTTGCCCGTGTTGCCCTGCAATTCGTCGAAGGCTCGGTAGCCCGGTGTGCTAGACAGGGTAACGCCCGCCGAAACGTCCTCGGCTACGCGCCGCAACGTTGCGGTGTGATTGGCGCAAAACAAATAATTGCCGAGCACCATGAAATAAGGTCGCGAAAAGGGTTGCATGACTTCGCCAAAGGAGTAAAGCAGTAGGTTCGAATGGTCGAAACGGAATATACTGTCCGGATAAGGCGTGCTGAGGGCGGCAGCTACCTCGAAGAAAGCAGCAGTGTCTCGAAGCTTAACCACGGCGAGATTTTCCCGCGTGGCCAGCTCGACGATGGCAAACTCGTCATCCCATTGCGGCAGCAGATCATCGTGAATCGACACGCCTGTGCGGTCCAAAATTATACGATGCTGGTCACGCATTTGGGCAGCCTTGCCGGCCCGTTGCAGCAACGCAAGGTTTCCTTGATGAAAATGTGCAAAATCAGCTATCCCAAACGAGAGGTACGTGGCTGTATTCGTCGGGAAAACGTGTTTGATTTCTTGATTGACCGGCGCTTGCTGAGCATAGAGGGCAAGGTAGTGATTGGGGGCGTCAAATTGGCTGAATCCGCTAAAGATCAGTGCGTCGCTCTTGTAGTTGAGGTGAAGTGAAGCATATCCGTCTATGCTATCCAGTAAGGAGAGGTATGTACCGGGCGTTCCCGAGGAAAGGAGCTTGGTCAAGGTTCCTAGGTTGTTTTGAACGACGTGGAGCTTCATCAGCGAGTTCTGTTCGCTGTTTTCCACGAAGTGGTCGATCGGTGCGGCGGGTAGGGATACGTATGACTGGCTGGCGATTCGTGTGATCAGGGTTTGTGACGGACTAGCCATGGCAATGCCATCCGATGCCGTGACAAAGAGCGGCGTGGCGTAGCCCGCGATGGAAAGGGCGAAATATTGTGCTGATGCGCTGTCTGCCCACGCCACTGCATAATCGGGCGGCCGGTCGCTGATTGCTTCGTAAAGGCGTTGCGTTTGCATGTTCCCGCCTAAGTAAAGGGTGAGCAGGTATCCTAGCGTGTCGGCCGTCACCGGATGGATGGAGAGCAACACGTCGCGGTCGGCAGACTGTACAGCCAAGGAGCCTGTAGTCAAGAGGTCGTGCCGGAGGTGTTGGAGCTGGCGTACCGATTCGTCACCCAGGAGTGCACGGAAAATGGGGTAGCCGTCAAGCACCCGGTCGAGCAACTCGTTGTCCTGAAAGGCAACCAACCAGGCGGCATCGTCCGGTACTTGGGCATATAGCTTGGACTTTGCATACTCTTCGCGATCCAGGCGGGCGAAGTAATAAATCGAGGCTAGGATGACGCCCACGAATAGGATACCAGTAAGGATAATCGTATTTCTCATCAAACGAATCGCTGTCCCACACGAGCTGCCAGCAAAAACGCATTCAGGGCTGGCGTTCGTAAAGCAAACCTAGTGGAAAATATACCGTTTAGAAAATTTTAGGAACTTTATTCGCATATTTGTTTAACATTGTGCGACTACGAAACAACCGGCCTAATACATGTCAAACCGATCGGCGTTCTCGCGCGGCAGGTTTCATGTAACAGGCATGTCGCCTGTTAGGCGTATAGTCACGATTAGGGAATAGTACATGAACAAGCGAATTATCCTTTTTGGAGGTTTCTTTGGACTTACCGCAGTCATATTGGGCGCTTTCGGCGCCCACGGTTTGGAAGGAAAGATCAGCGACAAATATATCGACACGTGGAAGACCGCGGTTGACTATCAATTTTACCATACCTTGGCCTTGCTTTTTCTCGCGACGTTTTCTCGCGCCAAAAATATGTTCATTCGCTTGTCCTATATTTCCTTCATCCTGGGCATTGTGTTGTTTTCCGGGTCGCTGTATCTAATCAGTACGCATTCGCTGACGAACATCGGCTCGTTGTCTGTCTTGGGGCCCATTACCCCGATTGGCGGTCTTTGCTTTGTCGTGGGTTGGATTGGGCTACTGATAGCGACCGTAAAAAACAAATAAGCCATCCGGATGAGGGCCAGGTTCCTTCTCATTTTTCCATAATCTAGGAAGCGTTATGTTGGATTTAGCTGCGGGCAACGCTGTTTCCCGCCGTACGTATTTCGTGGATGTCCTCTTGCCGCTAGCCCTTCGCGGCTGTTACACCTACCGTGTGCCGCATGAGTGGGCGGGGCAGGTCGAGAGGGGTAAGCGGGTAGTCGTGCAATTCGGAAAGAACAAAATTTACGCTGCCCTAGTGTATCGCGTGCACCAGGAAGCCCCCCAACGCTACGAAGCAAAGTATATCCTTGACGTCCTCGACGAGTTTGCTATTGTGACGCCTGAGCAATTTCCGCTCTGGGAGTGGATAGCGCATTACTATATGTGTACGCTGGGCGAGGTAATGCAGGCCGCGCTGCCGTCGGCCCTCAAGCTGGCCAGCGAAACCAAGATTATCGCGGCCAATGTGGAAGGGGTGGATCGGCTGGCACTTCACGAAAAAGAGCACCTCATCCTCGATGCTCTGGACATCTCTCCCGAGCTGCGCGTGAGCGACATCATAAAGTTGCTCGGTCAGAAGACAGTGTTTCCCATTCTGAAGCGCCTATTTGATCAAGGGTTGATCCTGATTTCAGAAGAGATAGCCGAGCGGTATAAGCCGAAACGCAAGAGCTACCTCGTTTTGGCGGACGACTATACCGATGACGTCGGCAAGCGCAATCTGCTGGAAGGGTTGAACCGCGCGCCAAAGCAACAGGATGCCGTATTGGCGTTTTTGCACTTGAGTAAGACGGCTACGCATGTTTCGCGCAAGGACTTGATGGAGGCCGCGGGCGTAGGGGCGGGGGCCGTCAGCGCCCTCATCGAAAAGGGAGTGTTTGAGATACGCGAACGGGTGGTGAGCCGACTGGGCGGGGTCGACGTGGAAATGGTGGGACAGTTTACGCTCAGCAAACCGCAAGCCCAAGCCCTAGACGAGATCCGAATGGCCTTTACCAAGCAAGACGTGGCTTTGTTGCATGGGGTCACGGCTTCGGGAAAAACCCAGATCTACATCCGTTTGATCGAGGAAACAATTGCCGCGGGGAGGCGCGCGCTCTACCTGTTGCCGGAAATTGCCCTGACCACACAGGTGACCGAACGTTTGCGCCTCCATTTCGGAGATGCTTTGGGCGTGTACCATTCGCGGTTTAGTGACAACGAGCGAGCCGAAGTATGGCACAAGGTGCTCAAGGGCGAATACCAGGTCGTGATTGGCGCGCGTTCGGCGATTTTCTTGCCGTTCATCGACCTAGGTTTGGTCGTCGTAGACGAGGAGCACGAAGCCTCGTATAAGCAATATGATCCCGCACCACGGTACCATGCGCGGGATTCGGCCATTTACCTAGCACATCTTTACGGGGCCAAAGTGTTGTTAGGCTCCGCAACACCCAGCATCGAGAGCTATTATAACGCCAAATCCGGGAAATACGGCCTCATTCGCTTGGACAAGCGTTTCGGCGACAGTGTCTTGCCCGCTATCGAAGTCATCGACATAAAGGCGGAATCGGCTGCGGGCAAAATGATGACCTATTTCAGCGCCGCCATGCTGGCTGAGATAAGCGCCGCGCTGGGACGCAAGGAGCAGGTCATTCTATTCCAAAACCGACGCGGCCACACACCCATGCTGCAATGTCGGACTTGTGGCGTGGTCACCAAATGCGTGCATTGTGACGTGAGCCTGACCTTCCACAAGAGCAGTGGCAAGATGCATTGCCACTACTGCGGCTACACCGAGGATTTGTTGAAGCAATGCGTCGCTTGCGGTTCCGCCCATATCGAAAGCAAGGGCTACGGCACGCAACGGATTGAAGAGGAGCTGGAAATCCTGCTTCCCAATGCCCGCATAGGCCGACTCGATTTAGACTCGACCCGAGGCAAGCACGGTTTTGATCGGGTGTTGGCGGCCTTTGACGACCACGAGTACGACATCCTGGTGGGCACACAGATGGTGGCGAAAGGGTTAGATTTCGGCAAGGTGAGCCTGATCGGGATTATCAATGCGGATCCGATGATTAACTATCCTGACTTTAGGGCATATGAACGGGCCTATTCAATGTTTGCCCAAGTGGGAGGCCGCGCCGGCCGTCGGGATGCCGCCGGGAAGGTCCTTATCCAGACTTATGCACCGCATCATCGGGTTGTTAAGCAGGTAATCGACAACGATTACGAGGGGATGTTTATGGCGGAGGTGACCGAGCGGAAGCACTACGCGTACCCGCCTTTTTACCGCTTGATTAATATCGAGCTCAAGCACACCGACCAGCAGGCATCGGCACAAGCTGCCAATAGGCTAGCCGCATTATTGCGCGAGCAATTCGGCGCACGCGTGCTGGGCCCCGAGGTGCCACTCGTCGGGAGGGTCCGAAATTACTATATCCATAGCATCCTGCTCAAGATTGAACGAAAAGGGGTAAGTGTGGCCAAAGTCAAGGACGCCGTCAAAGACCTGCTTCACTTTTTTTTGGCCGACAAGGACAACAAAGGCGTCCGTATCCAGGTCGATGTTGATCCGTACTAGGACGCAAACTTTTTCTTCCTTTGGAATATTAGTGGCTTAAATCTGTTTCTTAAGGAGGGGGGACTTATGTTGTGGCGGGGGCTTCCGATTCTAATACGCTAACGACCCGAAATGATACTGTAGGGTGATGCCCGCCACGGGTGCGTAAAACGTTTCCCAGGCGTGCGAAGTCCGCTCGCCATCCATTCCGCCGGATGTCTTTTGAGAGCCAAACGCAACGTTGAAATTGGCCTCGGCAGCCAGTGACACTTTTGGGATGATAAACATTCGCACACCCACGAACGGCGAGGCCAATGCCGCCACTTGTCGCCCAACAAGCTCCGTGGTCCCTTCTGTTGTAGCAAAGCCCAGTTCGTGGCGCTGAATCATGGCACCCAAGTCTGCACCCAAGTAGGGCTGTACACGCAGGTAATTAAGGTGGTATTGTAGGCCAACTTTGAGTGCCGTGTTACGGAATCTTCCCACGGCTTCATCGCAATCCGCACAGGGCCGGCTTCCAAATCCATCGTTACGGTAATGCGAAGCCTGCAACCGATATGTCAGCTGGTTATTGTTGAAACCCAATGTCAATCCGTTGAAATAGGTGTTCAAGTAGCTGCCATCGTCGGGTTGGTGAAGTAGCGGGAGGAACTGTTCGTGGCCGTATATCTTCAAGCCGAGCGTGTAGAGGTAGTCCGTGTTGAATGTTCGGGTATGCTGCTTGGGCAGCTCCGTGTTGGGATACTGTACGGTGTCTATTCGGGTTACCTGCGCAAGCGCCGGGAAGCCCGCCATCAATGCGATGATCGCGGTTAAAGCAATCCGTAGGGGTCTGGCCATAATCACATTGCGAAAATAGGAAATAATCCGGTATGCGACGATGGCTGACCGGATTCTTGTCCAAAAAACCTAATCCTGAACAGATTGCTCGAAAAGCGATTATTTTGGGGAAATATTGCCCCAACAATGCTATTTTTGATGGCGAAATGGCATACAAATTCATTGACAACTACCGAGAGAAAGGAGCGCGGAAACAGCTGATTGCTGTCTTGAAGTCCAAAGGGATTGAGGATAAGGCTGTTTTGGAGGCGATGGGCAAGGTGCCCAGGCATTATTTTTTTGACGAGACATTTTGGGTGCAAGCCTATAAGGATATTGCGTTTCCGATAGGCGATGGCCAAACTATATCCCAGCCGTATACCGTGGCTTATCAAACACAGCTCCTGCATGTGCAGCGCGGCGATAAAATCCTCGAAATCGGTACCGGGTCGGGTTACCAAACCTGCATTTTGATGGAGCTGGGTGCAGTGGTGTACACGATTGAGCGGCAAGCTAATCTCTACCAGCGTGCAACGCGGGTGTTGCCGCACATGGGCTATCGACCACATTTCTTCCTCGGTGACGGCTCCCAAGGAATTCCCGAACATGCGCCCTATGACAAGATCTTGGTGACGGCGGGGGCCCCATCGGTGCCCGAAACCTTGCTGGCCCAGTTACGCCCAGGGGGACTTATGGTCATTCCGGTAGGGGACGAGAAGGAGCAGAAGATGATGTCGGTGATCAAGGCGGATGAGGGAAAGTACGAACAGATCGAGTTGGATACCTTCCGATTCGTGCCGCTGGTAGGCGAGCAAGCATGGTAGCGGATAACAGTGTAATGGACAATACTATGCGCGGGCAAGAAGGTGTGTGGGCAGAATACGAAAAGCGCGTATCGGATACCAAAGTCCGCCTGAGCCAGGTGGGTCGTGCCATCAATCGCTTGTCCCTTGCCCGATTGGGCGTCATCGTAGGTGGCGCGGCGCTGATTTTCGGTGTTGTGCAGACCGAGTCTGTGGGCGGGGTGTTGGTAGTTGCCATGGGGGTAGTGTTGCTGTTCGTCTGGCTGGTGGCCCAGCAAAGCAAGGCCGAGCAGACACGGCGGTCGTTGCAGGATTTTCTGGCAGTCAATGAAAATGAACTGTCGTTACGTGCCGGAAAGGCTAACGTATACGCCGACGGCGCGCGCTACGCCGATGCCAAGCATCCGTACACTGATGATTTGGATATCTTTGGCGGCGACTCCCTGTTCGCGCGTATCAACCGCTGCGCGACGCGCCTGTCAAACGACCAATTAGCCGCCTGGTTGTCGGAGCCGGCGGAGGAGGCAGAAATCCGTGCGCGGCAAGAAGCCGTAGACGAGATTGCCTTACGTCCGGGCTGGAGTCAGGGCTTGCAGCGAAGCCTGTTTTTTGAAGTTAAGGAAGAAACGGACATCAAGAGCCGATTTGGTGGCTTGATGGCGGACCGTTCGATGGATATCGGCGGGCGCTTTTTGCATGCCTACGTGCGCGTGGCACCGTGGCTCTTTGTTGCTGCCCTGCTATCCGCATTCTTCGTGCCCGCCCTGCTTCGCGTGGCGGTGGTCTTGGGCGTGTCCCATTTACTGGTGTCGCTGTGGTTTGCCGGAAGAATCGGGCGCCTGTCCGGCAATATGGATCGCGCGGGAGGGCTTCTAGCGTCCTATGCCGAGGCCTTTCGGCAGGTCGAAGAAACGCCGTGGAAATCGGCTCGGGGCCAAGTTTTGGCAAGCCGGTTGGTGTTCGGCCCGTCCAGACCGGCATCGGTTGTTTTTTCTGAGCTGGCCGCGTTGGTCAACAAGCTGGATTATCGGCTAAATATGCTGGTTGGCGCGTTGCTAAATATAGTTTTCTTGTGGGACTTGAAGCAGGTGTACGCGATTGCAGCGTGGCAAAAGCAGTACAAAGACGGCATAATGGATGCCTTTACGGCGCTGGCGGAGTTTGAAACCCTTAACAGCCTCGCCATCCTACGGACAAACCACCCAGACTGGGCCATCCCGTCCATCCATCCGAGCGAACAACGCGTGCTCTTCGGAGAGCGGCTCAGCCATCCCCTCATCCCCCAAGCGGTTTCTGTGGCTAACGACTACGCACTGGAAGGACACCGAATAGCGCTCATCACCGGTTCGAATATGGCGGGTAAGAGTACTTTCCTCCGTACCGTGGGAGTCAATATGGTCCTGGCCTTGGCGGGTGGTGTGGTCTGTGCCAAACGCATGGGTGTTTCGGTATGCAAGCTAGTGACGTACATGCGCATCAAAGACTCGCTCAACGAAAACACCTCCACCTTTAAGGCCGAGCTCGACCGCATGCAGCTCATTCTCGGTAAGGTGAAAGACCAGCCCCACACGTTTTTCCTAATTGATGAGATGCTACGAGGTACCAATTCGGTCGATAAATATTTAGGGAGCAAGGCGATTATTCGCCAGCTGATCGCCCACGAGGGGCACGGGATGGTCGCCACCCACGACCTAAAGCTGGCCGAATTGGAGGCTGCCCATCCCCATGTCGTCCGCAACTACCATTTTGATATTCAGGTCAGCGAGGGTGAAATGCTCTTTGACTACAAGCTTAAAAGGGGTGAATGTACCATCTTCAACGCTTCACTGCTCCTGCGCCGCATAGGTGTGCATGTGTTGGATGAGTAGCGGATGCTAGCGTTTCATGATGCGGTCCAACTCGCGCTTGGTGTCGCGCTCCTTAATCGTTTCGCGCTTATCGAAATCCTTTTTGCCTTGGGCGAGTGCGATTTCCACCTTGGCAAAACCACGCTTGCTGATAAACATGCGTAGGGGAACGATTGTAAATCCGCGCTCTTCGCCTTTTGATTTCAGCTTTTTCAGTTCTTTTTTGGTTAGCAGCAACTGCCGATCGCGTTTGGCTTCGTGGTTATAAAACGAACCATGCGAGTACTCCGCAATGTGCATGTTGCGGATATATAGCCCATCGTCAAAAAACGTGCAGAAGGAGTCGTTGATATTGGCTTTCCCCTCTCGTATGGACTTAATCTCCGTGCCTAGCAAGCGGATGCCCGCCGTATAGCGGTCGAGGAGGTGGTACTCGAAATGCGCTTTCTTGTTTTTTATATTGATATCTCCCGATAGTGCCATGGGATGTTTTTCGATTGTTGGTGTGTCGAAACCGCGACTATTCCAGCCACGGTTACTTCGTTATTTTTTCGCAATATACGTTTTGCGCTACTTTTTCAGAGACGTTCATCTCCTTTTCGCCGATCCGGATGTTCAATGACTGGTCGAAGGCCACGCGTTCAATCACATGTATGATCCTGTTGATGCCAATGCCCACCTGGCTGGCATACTTTAGAAAATGCGGATTGGTGTCGTTTACGGTAGTCACCCGGTAGTCGTACCCGGCTTCCACCAGCGACAGTTTTTGGTGCTGTTGGTCGGGCAATTCGCCCTTTGCTGTGGGTATGGCATCGCCGTGCGGATCAAAGGAAGGATAGCCTAGGAATTCATCCAGCCGCTCGACGAGCTTGTCTGACCGGACGTGCTCCAGTTGCTCAGCCACGTCGTGTACTTCGTCCCACCGGAACCCGAGTTTATCGAAGAGGAAGGTCTCCCAAAGTCGGTGCTTCCGGATGACATGGGTAGCCTCCAGCCTGCCTTTTTCCGTTAGGGATATCTTGCCGTATTTCTCGTAATTGATCAGCTCCTTGTCCCGCAGCTTTTTGAGCATATCGGTTGCCGTGGCGGGGCGCACGTCCAGCTTTCCAGCCAACTGGTTAGTCCCGGCTTCGCCGTTCGCTCCGTTCTCGGACGTAATGTGCAGCAACGCTTTTAAGTAATTTTCCTCGGTCACAGACAGCATCCAGCAAAGGTAGATAAATTGTTCTAATCGCCGTACGGGTTTTGCCGAGTACAATACGACATAGTGCCCAATAAGGGCTTTTTTGTTTGAACCAGCGGTTTACACGAGAAGATCCGGGCTTAGCGTAGGAAGAGCGGTTTCTGCGCCGAGGCGAGCGGAAGACGAGGCTTGCGCTTCAAAAAAATTTTTTCACCAATATGAAAAAATTATAATAACTTACACCTGACAATAGGGAACTTAACTTGGGCGATTGTTGGGTAGCGTGCCTGCGTCGGGTCTTGTCGGCAACCGCAAGGACTGCGAAGGCGATGGCAGGGAAGGGTGGAGTCTGCAAACGATATCGGTATTGAAAGAACAATTCCACAACTGGTACTCACATACGCTCGGGCGCGATTTTCAAATGCTGGAATTTGGCCATGCAGGTCGGCCCATTATTCTCTTCCCCTCCTCGATGGGACGCTATTTCGAAGCGAAGGACCGGGGATTGATAGAGGCGGTCCGATGGTTCGTCGAAAAGGGAGACGTGCGGATTTATTGTGTCGATAGCATTGATGAGCTAAGCTGGTACAATACGCATATCCATCCGTCGCAACGCGCCTACAACCACTCGCTCTACGACCAATTTATTCGGCAGGACGTACTGGAGCGAACGCGGCAGGATACCGGTCACGACCGCGTGATCGTGGCGGGGTGCAGCTTCGGCGGCTACCATGCGGCCAATTTTGCGTTTCGTTACCCCGAACGCGTCAGCGCGCTGTTGTCCATGAGCGGCGCATTTGACATCAGATCCCAAGTGGATGGTTACTACGATGATACGGTCTATTTTAATAATCCTGTAGATTTTCTGCCCGGATCGGCCAACGGTGCGTTATACGACCTCAGGATTATCTTGGGTACCGGCGAACACGACATTTGCCGCGGACACAACGAACAGCTTTCGGGGATACTGCACCAGAAAGACATCGGCCACTGGCTCGACGTTCGGGAAGGCGGGGTCCACGATTGGCCGCTGTGGCTGCAAATGTTCCCGCATTACCTCTCGGTTGTTTAGCGAATATACTAACCCAATTATAACCTCTATGAAGAAAATCGGTATTTTATTCGGCAAGGAAAATACGTTTCCCCAAGCATTCGTCGATAAGGTGAACACGCTCGCCCAGGGCAAGGATATCGTGGCCGAAGTCGTCACGATCGATAAAGTCATTCAAGCACAACCTACTGAGTATGCGGTCATCGTCGACCGGATTTCGCAAGACGTCCCGTTCTATAGGGCCTACCTAAAAAATGCGGCCGTTTCGGGTACCGCGGTAATCAATAACCCGTTTTGGTGGAGTGCGGATGAAAAATTCTTCAACAATGCGTTGGCCGAAAAAATCGGCGTGCCTGTGCCCAAGACCGTCATTCTTCCCTCGTATGCCTTGCCCGACGACACATCGGACGAGTCGTTTCGCAATTTGGCCTTTCCGCTGGATTGGGAGGGAATCTTTGCGTACGTCGGGTTCCCGGCTTATATGAAACCCTTTGCGGGCGGGGGCTGGAAAAACGTATACAAGCTACATAATCGCGAGGAATTCAGCGAGAAGCATCGCGAGACCGGCCAGCTGGTGATGATGCTGCAGGAAGAGATCGTTTTCGAACAATATTATCGTTGTTACTGCATCGGTGGGAAGTATGTGCGCATTATGCCCTACGAACCGCGGAATCCGCATCACCTTCGCTACGTAGCCGACTTCTCCCCCAGTCCGAAACTATTGGCGCTGATGGAGGGCATCGTGTTGAAGATCAATGCGTATCTGGGTTATGATTTTAATACCGTCGAACTGGCGATACGGGATGGCGTTCCGTACGCGATCGACTTCTGCAATCCGGCTCCGGATGCCGACGCCCACTCGGTGGGCGAGGACAACTTTGCCTGGGTAGTTGATACCGCGGCGAAATATGCCATCGACAAAGCCGAATCGCACCAAGCGGGTGTCGATAACTTAACCTGGGGCAAATTTGTCGCGCAGGCGGTGGCCAAAAAGCCCTTGGCGGCGAAAGCAGCACCGAAGCGGACAACGCGAAAGGCCACGGTGAGCCCGAAGAACGACGGCTCGCAAGCGGCGCCGGCCAAGCGGACAAAAAAATAGGTGCTGAAACGCCGCAAAAACTAACCCATTGCGAACGGGCTGGCAGGGCACGAGCTGCTGCCGGGCGTATTGAAACGAATGATAAACCTGAGGAAAGGTACTGGCGCCTATCCTGACGTAGTGATGCGCCAAGCAGGCGTGGCCTTACGTCCCGACTTAATTATAGACACATATGGATTTGCACCACTTTACGATTGGGATCGAAGAGGAGTACATGGTTATGGATCCCATTACCCGCGAGTTGAAATCACACGACCAAAAAATTGTCGAACTGTCGCAGAAGGTTCTGAAAGACAAGGTGAAGGCTGAGATGCACCAAGCCGTGGTGGAAGTAGGTACTTGTGTTTGCCGCACCGTGGAAGAAGCACGCGACGATATTTACCTCTTGCGCCGGACGATTGCGGAGCTTGCCGGCGACCTGGATCTGATTGTGGGTGGTTCCGGCACGCACCCGTTTTCGGAATGGGAACGGCAGTTGATTACCGACAATCCCCGTTATTTCGAGATCATAAATGAAATGCAGGACGCCGCGCGCTCAAACTTAATTTTTGGGTTACACGTACACGTGAGTATGGCTAACCGACAGATGGCCATTCACATCGCTAATTCCGCGCGCTACTTCCTGCCCCATATTTTTGCACTTTCAACCAATTCCCCTTTTTGGGAGGGGCGAAATACGGGGTTCAAGTCGTTCCGTACCAAGGTGTTCGACAAATTTCCTCGAACGGGCATCCCCGACTATTTTGAGTCCATTGAGGAGTACGACAACTATATCAATTTGCTGATCAAGACCAACTGCATCGACAATGCCAAGAAAGTGTGGTGGGATCTCCGCGTGCATCCGTTTTATAACACGGTTGAGTTTCGGATATGCGACGTCTCGCTCACAGTTGCCGAAACGATGGCCTTGGCCGCGCTGTTTCAGGCGGTATGCGTCAAGCTGTACAAGTTGCGCACCCGAAACATGAACTACATGGTGTACAAGCGCTTTCTGGTCAACGAGAACAAGTGGCGTGCATCGCGGTATGGGATTGACGGGTTGATGATCGATTTCGGGAAGGAAATTGAGCTGAATACCCGAGCCTTGATTTATGAACTGCTCGACTTCGTCGATGACGTCGTCGACGAAATTGGTGCCCGCGAGGCTATCAACTACGTACCCGTCATCTTGGAGCAGGGTACAGGGGCGGATCGGCAGTTGGCGGTGTACGAAGAGACCAAAAGCCTCGTGGCGGTGGTCGACTATATTCACAGCCAGTTTGTCGTGTAAATCCTGTTCGGGTAGGATGGAGGAAGGCGCTTTTGCTATCTGCAAAACGGACGCCCCTACAAGACTGACAGGAAGGTTTGTTAATTAATTGTTGTATTTTTTATCTTTGCGCTGATGGATTTTAAAAATTACGATATTCGCATAGCCTTGCTGGACCTCAATAATGGTCACCCCAATCAGGGGATGCGCAATATCCGGGAGATCGTGGCGCGCTACCAGCAAGACCGCAATATCGATGCATACGTGCAGGAGTTCGATGTGCGGCAGCATAACCAGCTTCCAGATTTATCGTTCGATGTGTATGTTTCCAGCGGAGGACCCGGATCTCCGTATGAGGATGGCATGGATTGGGAACGTCGGTATTTCCGTTTGCTGCGCGATCTCTGCGAACACAATCGCCACGCTGATAGGACACGCAAAAAATTCGTGTTTTTCATTTGCCATTCTTTTCAACTCGCCTGCCGGTTTTTCAATGTCGGAAACGTTACTCTTCGCAAGTCCAATTCGTTTGGTGTGTTTCCGACGCACAAAACCGAAGCCGGGCGGCATGAGTCCGTCTTTGAACAATTGCCCGACCCGTTTTATATTGTCGATAGCCGCGATTGGCAAGTCGTTGGAGTCAACGAGCAGCGCTTGGCCGAAATGGGGGGCGCCGTATTGGCATTGGAAAAAGAACGGCCGCACGTCTTGATGAAACAGGCCGCCATGGCTATTCGGTTTTCGCCCGAGATGATCGGCACGCAATTTCACCCAGAGGCTGATGCCCAGAGTATGCGCAATTTGCTTAACCATGAGGAGTGGGCGAGCAAAATCATCGGCAAATACGGCCCGCTGAAATACGAAGAAACCCTAAGCCAGCTGGCCGATCCCGACAAGATTATGCTCACGCAGGAGATTATCATCCCGACGTTTCTTGACAACGCGATCCAAGCCTGCAATAGTGAGGCGTTACTCGCCTGACACGCGCTGGACTATAGTGACTCACTAGCAGCGCCCCTCAAGTTGGGGGAGCAGGTAGTCGTTCCGGGCGTGGAGGGGGCGTGTGGAAATCCCCATTGAACGAATTAAAAGCCTAACGTATGATACCCGCTATTCGCAAGCAGTATAACAACGCCTTTTCAGAAGGCAGGTACGCGGCCATGCTCGACTATCTGTCGCAGCGGTATGCCAATTCCTTGGAATTCCGCGTGGCAGAGACGCCCATCTTTGCATCGCAGGCGTTGGGGAAACAGCTGGTACGGGCCTGCGAAGCAATTATCGATATCGTTATCGACCCCGCGTTTAAGAAGCAAACGGAGGAGGCGATACCTCAGCATTTGCGGGTTGCCAACGAAGACGATCACTGCGATTTGCTGTGTATGGATTTTGCCATTTGTCGGGATGCCAACGGCACGCTCTTTCCCCAATTGATCGAGATGCAGGGCTTCCCCACGTTGATGTACTATCAATCCGCGCTCGCCCAGGCTTATCGGCGCTTTTTCGACGTGCCTGCCGGATTCGATAATTACCTGGGTGATTTCGATGAGGAAGGCTATGTACGTACGATGGGGGAAATACTACTTAACGGGCATGCGCCCGAAAACGTGATTTTGTTGGAGGTAAAGCCCGAGACTCAAAAAACACGCATCGACTTTCACGTCACGGCGGAAGCTACGGATATCCGGGCGGTATGCATCACGGCCCTGGTGCAGGAAGGGAAGCAGCTCTTATATTGGAGAGACGGCGTGAAAACAGTCATTAAGCGTATCTATAACCGTGTGATTTTTGATGACCTCGAGGCACAGCGAGAAACGTTGGGCTCGTTTGTCGACATCACGCAGGACCTGGATGTGGAATGGGTGCCACACCCGAATTGGTTTTACAGAATCAGTAAGTACACGTTGCCCTTTATCGACTCTCCTTACGTACCCGAAACCCGGTTCCTAAGCGACGTGGAGGCTATTCCGGCCGACCTGCATAACTACGTGCTCAAGCCGCTATTCTCCTTCGCGGGTCAGGGAGTTATTATTGACGTGCAACCCGAGGACATCAGCGCGATAACCAATCCCCAGGAGTGGATTATCCAACGCAAGATTAATTACGAGCCTGTACTTGACACCCCGACGGGTCCCGCGAAATGCGAAATCCGGATGATGTATGTATGGAAAAAAGGTGAGCTTCGGCCTGTCGCGGCCCATAACCTGGCACGCATCAGCAAGGGAAAGATGGTCGGCGTGCGCTACAACCAAAATTTGGACTGGGTGGGGGGTACCATCGTGTTTTTTGAACGGCCAGACCAGCCCAGCCGGTAATTAAAAGTCCTTATTCCACCCGGTGGAAGTAAGCCGGAACGGTTAGGTTGTACGCAATCGACCGCGTCAGATTGCGCGAGAACAATTGCTGAAAGAAACTGCGACGATTATACGACACGAGAAGTAGGTCGATTTTTTCCTCCTGGGTCAAGTGCTCAATACACTTCGGTATCGAAGCGCCGGCATCCAGGCGGCTACTGGCTTGGTCGATGCGGTAACTTATTTTTTGGGCGCCCGAACGTTGTTGCACGGTTTCGACCCAGTAATTGGCGTCCTTTTCATCCGTTTTTTTTCCGGGCTCGTCCACGTGCAAAAGCACGACTTCGAGTGCGCCACTGGTACGGCTGATGAAGGTTTCCAGTACTTCTATTTCGGTTTCCTTAAAGTTGCTTAGCACACCGATTTTCTCCAGTTTGAAGGAGCCATAGTTGTTCGGTACGGCCAGTACGCCTACTGGCGATTTTTGGATAATCTCGAAGGTGTTGCTGCCCAGTACGATGCCCTTTAACCCGCTGGCACCTTGGGTACCCATTACGACGAACTTCGTGTTTTCAGATGTGGCCAAATCAGGCAGAACTTTCCCCAAGGCACCCTGTACGCATGCCGACGTAATGGGAAGTTCGGGGAACAGTGAAGCCAGCCGCGCCGACACCTCGTCTATGCTGCTCGTCGCCTTGTTGTAGGCATGTCCGCTCATCGCTTCGTTGAATTCGTGCCCCGCGAACGCGGAAGTAAGCGGCTCATAGGCGTGGAGCAAATGAATACCCCATTTGTAGTGGGTAGCCAGGCGCGCAGCGTATAGCGCGGCTTGCCACGCGTTTTCCGAAAAATCCGTAGGGACTAACAATGCATTTTTCATAGCGAATCGGTTTCGATGGTCAATTTCCAAATATAAAAAAACTAAGCAGGTCGACCAATGCGTGACGTCAGGTATGACAGTAATACGTAGCACTTTTACGATGTTTTGAGAAATACTTGCCGCAATTCGAGCTAGTTCCTGCGCCATTTGCGCCGTTTGTCCACTTATTTTTTACCTTCGTTCATCAACACACCTGTCAATGGAAATCGCTTTTTGGGTTAGTTTCGTCATCATTGTCTATACGTTCGTCGGTTACGGGCTCCTTTTATGGGTGCTGGTTCGGGCCAAGCGGCTATTTGCCAGACCGGCTGTAAAATCCATCCCTTCCGACGATGCGTTGCCTATCTGCTGCCTGATTATCGCTGCGTACAATGAGGAGTCGGAGATAGCGACTAAAATTGCCAATTCACTTGCCTTGGAATATCCCCGGCATAAACTGTCAATCGTGTTCGTTACCGACGGATCCGACGACCGAACACCCGATATCGTGGCCGCTCATCCGGAGGTGAAGCTCCTGCACCAGCCCGAGCGGCGTGGCAAGATAGACGCCGTGCATCGTGCCGTGATGGCGAGCCATGCGGAGATCCTGGTGTTTACCGATGCAAACACCTTGCTTAATACGGACGCATTGCTCGCGTTGTGCAAGCATTACCAAGACCCGCGGGTCGGGGCCGTGTCCGGCGAGAAGCGTATCGCTATGGGTGACGCGGCCGACGCAAGCGCCGCCGGCGAAGGGTTTTATTGGAAGTACGAGTCGGCCCTGAAGAAATGGGATGCAGAGCTGAATTCCTTGGTCGGGTCGGCGGGCGAGCTGTTCAGTATCCGCCGAAGCCTGTATGAGCCGGTGCCGCCCACCACGGTTCTCGATGACTTTATGATTTCAATGAACATCGCCCGAAAAGGGTACCGTGTGGCGTACGAGCCTGAAGCCTACGCCTCGGAGACTGCCTCCGAGGACGTCGCCGAGGAATTGAAGCGCAAGGTGCGCATCGCCGCGGGCGGTATTCAGTCCGTGGTATGGCTATGGCCATTGCTGTTTCCTTTCCAGCGACCCCTGTTGACCTTTCAGTACGTTAGCCATCGCGTACTACGATGGACGATTACGCCATTTATGCTGATATTGCTATTCGTGGCCAGCGCGGTGCTCGCGTTTCGTGATGCGGGATGGTTTTACCAGTTCGCGTTTACGGCGCAGGTGTTGTTCTACGCTTTGGCATGTTGTGGCTGGTATATGTCACGCCGAAAGCTGCGGGCAAAAATCGTTTTCGTCCCATATTATTTCTGCGTGATGAACTATGCAGTAGTTGCGGGTCTTTTTCGCTACCTGAAAGGCAAGCAAAGTGCCGCATGGGAAAAATCGCGGCGCAAACAGTCGGCCTAGCCGGGCTGCCAACGGTAGCATCTAAACGCTTCGAAACGGCGAGGCGTACACAGCGTTGCGAGCATTTGGGAAGGCACTTCAAACGTATGTAGGTGGAGCGGGTTGGCTTCCGTGTTTCCCACGTTTTTTTGTTGAACTTCGCTGGCCCCGTCCAGCACTTCAAAGCTCGGCAGGTGTTCGCCTATCCCTTTCCCCGTCAGCTTTAGGATGGCTTCCTTGCGTGTCCACAGCGTGTAAAAGCGTGCGGGTGCGTTGTCGATATGCTGTATCTCGCGGGGAGAGAAGCAAGCATCCATCATGCTTTCGAAGTCGAAATCCGTTTTGACGAGCTCGATGTCGATGCCGATGGGGTAGTGGGGGTCAATGGCGATGAGGACGTGGTCGTCGGTGTACGAAAGGCTGAATGAAAGCGGTTGTGATACTCCCGCCACGAAAGGTTTGTTGTGCTCACCCAGTCGAAAGCGCACCGCGTGAGGAGGGATGCCTAGGGCCTGGCCTAGCAAATGCCTTAAAACCACGCGCCCCTGCAAAAACCGATGGCGATGCCGGGCCTGGTGAAAGCGCAGCCCCTTATTGATTTCTTCGGGACTGAGCGTGTCTGCAAAACGAGTCGCCTCATCGGCGTTGGTGAGAATGGGCACGCTCCACACGGTGGGGACACTAGCGATATCGGACACAGGCAGGTGCATGCCACCCGGATGCCATGTAGTGACGGCGCAGTGGTCGTTTTGCAACAAGATTGATTTCATCGGTATGAAGGTCGGCTTTTTTTGGCAAAGCGAGGAAATGGAGCGGTAAAAAACACCTAGCGTGCCCGGCGACGCCGCGGCCTACTGCTCCACATTTTTGATGTGTTTTCGGAAATAATGCTCCAGAAACGAATGGGCTACGCCCATGGCGCCGGCGTCTCCCGCCAGTTTGGACACACGGATTTCGGCTTGGTTGCGAATGGGTGTCATGCAGTAGGTATTGATGGCTTGTTGGATAGGCACCGTGATGTATTGCTTCGCCTCCGCAATCTTGCCCGCCAGGATAATGAGTTCGGGGTTGAACAGCTGTACCAGCGTCGCAATTCCCTTCCCCAGTTTTTCGCCAATGGACGAAAGAATGTTAATCGCAAATTGGTCGCCTTTATTGGCAGCCTGAATGACCAGCTTGGGCTCGATGTTGTCCACGTCAGTCTCGATTAGTCCGGTGAGCAGCGAGGCTTGTCCGGACCGGATGCCCTCCTTTGCCAGACGGGCTAGCGCAATTCCTGATGCCACCGTTTCCAAGCAGCCTTTTTTGCCGCAATAGCAAAGATTGCCGTCTTCTACGAAGGGAATGTGCCCGATCTCACCCGAAAAGCCGTTGGTGCCGTTGCGGAGCTTACCATCCATGATAATCCCCAGCCCGATGCCCCAATCCATCAGGATGACGAGCACGTCCTTCTTGTCCCGCGCGTAACCAAACTTGAGTTCGGCGACGGCAGCGTTCTTCACGTCGTTAGTCAGGTGTACCGGTTTGTCCAGGCGATGCGCGATTGCGGCTTTCAGTGACTGGCCGTCCGTTCCTTCGTATAGATAAGTCAGATTATGCCCTTGGCGGATGTCAATCAGGCCCGGCATACTCATGCCGACGCCTAACAGCTGGGAGCGCGGAATACGCGCCGCATCCAAATATTGTTCGATGATAAGCAGCAGGGGCTCCAGCGCCGACTGGTCGGCACTGAGGTCGATGGGGGAAAACTGGGTGGGGCAGACCTTATTGTTACTATTGTCGATTACAGTCAATTTTACCCCAAATCGCTCCACTTCCACGCACAGCACATGAAACAGCCCGCTTTTTAGTTTGTTGATGATGGGTTTACGCCCACCGATTGATACGCCTTTTTCATCCTGTACGATAATCTCTTCTGCCATTAGGCTGTTGACGAGCTCAATTGTTTTGGGGGAGCTGATTTTTAGCCAATTGCTGATTTCCGCAAAGGTCATACCTTGGTTTTCGATCAACGCGCTCACGAGCTGGAGCCGCAGGATATAATTCTTGCGTTCGATCTTGTTCATCTGTTTGACCGATTCGCTATCGAGAAAAAGCGAGAAACCCAAGACATTTGCCATAGAAACAAAATTAAGTTTTATTTTCTTATAAAATAAGTGAATGGAGGTTTCTTTTGTTAAAAATTGATGGAAGTTTTTTGTTTTTTTTCCGAGAAAACAATAGATTTGGCATTACGTATTCACGCGTGGTGCCTAGAGGCATTGCTTTGTCTGCTTATCATCAGGCAAGGCCTGCCCTTTAGGTTTGGTTGCTGCGCTTAACATTGAAAAATACCTGAATTAAATTATGAAAGAGACAAACAATTCCCGTCGGGACTTTCTCAAAAAAGCCATGATCGGGGCGGCGGCATTTTCGATCGTCCCTCGTTTTGTTTTGGGTGGTCAGGGTTATCTGGCGCCCAGCGACCACCTCACCAAGGGCGTCATCGGCGTAGGCGCCATGGGGCGTGGGCATTTCGGCTACGCGGGTACGAAAACGGTTGCCATCTGCGATGTGGATAAGCGCCATTTGGGCTTGGCGATGCGCAATTTGGACGCCGGTGTGAAGCAGTTTTCGGATTTCCGCGAACTGATCCAGCAATCCGACGTGGATATCGTGCACATTGCTACGCCGCCGCATTGGCATGGCGTGATGGCGGCGGAAGCCGCGCGCATGGGTAAGGATATATGGTGCGAAAAACCCATGACGCGTACCATCGGCGAAGGGAAGCGTGTGGCCGAGCTTGTGAAGCAGCACGGCAACATGTTCAGGCTGAACACCTGGTTCCGCTTTGAGGATAATTTCTACGGGATGAATGTGCCCGTCAAAAAGATAAAGAAGCTCGTTGACTCGGGCATGTTGGGCTGGCCGTTGAAGGTCACGATCAGCAAGCATACGGGCTTCGACTGGAAATTCTACTGGGTAGGGCAGGAAAACCTGCCGGTGGAGACACCGCCAGCTGAATTGGATTACGATATGTGGTTGGGTCCGGCACCCTACAAACCTTATAGTACGCATCGGGTCCATACGACCTTCCGCGGATACTGGGATTACGATGGGGGCGGCCTTGGCGATATGGGGCAGCACTACATCGACCCCGTGCAGTATTTCCTAGGTAAAGATAATGAGAGCCCGGTGTCGGTTGAAATAGACGCGCCTCAGCAGCATAGTGATGCCGTAGGCACTTGGCGCCGGGTAGAGTATACCTACGCGGATGGTTGCAAAATCATTCTGGACGGAGAGGGCACGGATGTGGGAATGCCGTATATAGAAGGCCCCAACGGCAAGCTGTATCGGGGATTCCAGTCGGATATCCCGGACATGGAGCGCAAGCTCGCCAGCTTCCCCGATCCCGAGCCGCAGATGACGGATTTCGTTGAGTCGGTCAAAACCCGTAAGAAATTTGCGCTGAACGAACAGAACGGGCATCGTTCATGTACGGTGGTGAACATGGGGCTCATTGCGCTTCGGTTGGGCCGATCGCTGCAGTTCGATTCAGATAAACAGGTATTCATAAACGACGAGGCTGCCAACCGGTTGGTTGATCAGCCGATGCGCGGGCCGTGGACCATTTAATCTTTGATTACATTCGGAAATAATTTCAATCGGAAATGAAAAATATACTATATGCGTTTTTATTGTCGGCAAGCGTAGTCCTGTCTGCAACCGCGCAACAAGATACCCGAACCTCGGTTACCAAAGTAGCTGACTTACTAGCTCAGCAACCCGCGCAGACTACGCAGCAATTTGTGGATGCGATGGCGCAGCTGGAGCGCTTTACGACGGCGGACATCGCGGTCTTGTTCGGACAGCTTAAGCCAGAAGGTACCGGCGACGACGCTGGCATCGAGTACGCGGCCAATAGCTATAGCTATCATGTGTTGCAGGACGGAAAGGAAAGCCAGCGCGCGACATTTGTGGCGGGAGCCTTGGTGGCACTCGAAAAAGCGACGGATAGGGATAACAAAGGATTCATCATCCAGATGCTGCAAAACGCGGGTAAGGATGACGCCGTGCCGGCGTTGGAGAGCTACTTGACCGATCCGTACTTAGCGGAGAAGGCCGCGCGTGCACTAGGAAGGATTGGCAGCGAAGCCGCTGGAGCAGCCCTGCTTTCGTCACTTGGAAAAGCCGACGAGCAGACCGCTGTTACGACCATAAATGCGTTGGGCTTTATGCGCTACGCGCCTGCAGAGCCAGTATTGCTCGGGCGTCTGGCGACAGCCGACGAAGTTAATAAGCGCGTGATTTTGTATGCGCTTTCTGAGATTGCTGGAGAGGCATCCGAATCGGCGCTGCGGCAGGAAGCCGCACGTGCGGACTATGTATACGAGCCAACGAATGCAGCCGACGCATACGTCGCCTATGGAAACCGGCTTGCGGAAGAAGGCAAGACCCGTCTGGCAACGAAAGTGGCTAACCGAATCTACAAGCAAGCCAAACAACCTGGTCAAGCGCACAACCGCGTGGCAGCATTGGGATTATTGACCCAGCTCAAGGGTGCTAGCCAAGTCAAGAATTTAGTGAAGGGTGCACGCGACAAGGACCTGTTGGTTCGCCACGCCAGCCTACGCCTGCTTGCGCCGCATTTGACGCCCGCCATTTCGACAACTTTGCTGTCACGCTTAGACCGTCAAGAACCGCACGTACAAGCTGATGTGTTAGCCTTCTTGACTGCGAACGGCGTACAAGCGGCGGCCCCCGTCGCTACGCAATTGCTACAAAGCGCGGATGCAGGCGTTCGTCAGCAAGCCGTTAAAACATTGTTTGCGCTATCGGGCTCGTCTGCCTTGCCTACTTTGGTTGCTTTGCTTCCTAATGCGGATCCGTCTTTGCAGGCCACGATCCAAAATATTTTGCTGCGTAGCGAAGGCAAAACCGTCGTCCCGTTATTGATCAGCGCACTGACGCAGACGCAGGACGCGACCGTACGTAAGCTGGCTTTGGATGTACTTGGCAAACGCGCCGCAAGCGAGGCCACGCCGACGATTTTCAATATTGTTAACGACCGTGCAACGGCACCTGACGTGCGCGCCGCTGCCTATCAGACGCTTGCACAGACGACTGGTCCGGAGGATTTGGAGTCCTTGCTCGGGCAGTTGGCCCACGTGGACGGCGATCAAGCGGCATTGGTAGAGTCGGCGATTATCGCCGCCATTACGCGCAGCGACAAGCCTGCCCAACAGCGTGACAAGACCATTTCCTACATC
This sequence comes from uncultured Sphingobacteriaceae bacterium, assembly GCA_964423925.1. Classification (GTDB taxonomy): domain Bacteria; phylum Bacteroidota; class Bacteroidia; order Sphingobacteriales; family Sphingobacteriaceae; genus CAYRGQ01. The sequence continues at coordinate 57,873 of CAYRGQ010000017.1, forward strand.
AGCAAGCTGGGCGCGCAGGCGTTGCCCAAATACCTTCCCGTTTTGGCAGGCATCGGCGGGCCGCAAGCCCTTTCGCTCGTAGAATCCCACTTGACCAATAATAACGCTGCGGTCAGTGCATCCGCATTTTCTTCGTTGACCCGTTGGAGCAACGAAGAGGCTCTTCCCGTCCTGATTGAGCGTAGCCGCCAGCAGAATCCTGAAGCCCAGCAACGCGAAATCGTCGACGGCATCATCCGTCTGGTTAGTGCGTCGCAAGGGACTCCGGCTCAGAAGACGCTTTGGCTGCGCGATGCATTCGAGGTGGCAGCTGACGCTGCCCAGCAGCGCCGAATCATCAGCGCGCTCGAAAGTACGCAAACCTATAACGCGATGATGTTTGCAGCGCGTTTCTTGGACAATGAGGAGTTGCGCGGTGCTGCATTGAACACCCTGATGAACATCGGGCTGGAGCGGAAGGACTTTTATGGAGACGATGTGAAGGCGTTGCTGAATCGCGCTGCGGACATGCTGTCCGGCTCGGAAAGCACCTATTTGCGCGAGGCGCTCCTGCGGCATATCGCCGAGCTGCCAGACGATAACGGCTGGGTTTCCCTGTTTAACGGCAACGATTTGACGGGTTGGAAGGGATTGGTGGAGAACCCCATCGCACGTGCCCGTATGACTCCGGCTGAGCTTGCTGAGAAACAAGCGGCAGCGGATCGCCAGATGCGTGAGGGATGGTACGTAGAATCCGGTGTCCTTCACTTCAATGGTAAGGGCGACAACATTGCGACGGTAAAACAATATGGCGACTTTGAAATGTTAGTCGACTGGAAGCTCGCCAAGGATGGCAAGGATGGCGACGCTGGAATTTACCTCCGGGGTACACCTCAGGTCCAGATTTGGGATACGTCGCGCGTCGAAGTGGGTGCACAAGTAGGTTCCGGCGGACTCTATAACAACCAGAAACATGAGAGCAAGCCCTTAGTAGTCGCAGATAATGAACTGGGCGAATGGAATACGTTCTTGATTCGTATGGTGGGCGACAAGGTGACCGTTTACCTGAACGGACAACTTGTGACGGACAACGTGGTATTGGAGAACTTCTGGGATCGCAGCCAGCCCATCTTCCCTATAGAACAGATTGAGCTGCAGGCGCATGGCACGCACGTATCCTACCGTGATATTTACATTCGGGAATTGCCCAGCCAGCGCGTTTTCGAACTGAGCGATGCCGAGCAGGCCGAAGGCTTTGAAGTGCTTTTCGACGGCACTAACATGGACAAGTGGACGGGCAATACTGATTCATATGGTGTCTCGGAAGAGGGCACGCTGGCCATCGTCCCTACACAGGGTTCGGGTGGCAACCTATACACCAAGGAACAATTCGGCGACTTCGTGTACCGCTTTGAGTTCCGTTTGACCCCGGGTGCGAATAATGGTATCGGCATCCGGACACCCATGGAGGGTGACGCTGCTTACGAAGGTATGGAAATCCAAGTGCTCGATGATGGCGCTGATATGTATAAGGACCTGGAAGACCACCAATACCATGGGTCGGTTTACGGCATCATCGCCGCCAAGCGTGGCCACCTGAAGCCGGTAGGCGAATGGAACGAGCAGGAAATTTTTATCAAGGGTAACAAAATCCGCGTGACGCTTAACGGCACGGTCATCGTGGACGGTGACTTGGCCGAGGCAACAAGAAACGGTACGCTTGACGGGCGCGATCACCCCGGGCTGAAGCGTACTTCGGGCCATATCGCTTTCCTTGGCCACGGATCTGAGGTTCATTTCCGGAATATCCGGATCAAGCGCCTATAAGCGATACGACGCCACCCTTTTAAGTTTGATAAAGTTGGAGCCGACCCGTAGTGTGTCGGCTTCAGCTTTTTTTGGTGGCCCGGAAGGGGGTGGGGCTTCGATATTTTTTCCCTAGTCTATTGATTATCAAAAATAAACTTTATACCTTTGCAGTCCTAAAAACAAGTTTAGGAATAAAAGGATAAATTAAAAAAAGTAAATGCCTACTATTCAGCAATTAGTTAGGAAAGGTAGAGTAGTTCTGGAGGATAAGAGTAAATCCCCAGCGTTGGACAGCTGTCCACAGCGAAGAGGCGTGTGCACCCGTGTGTACACCACTACCCCTAAGAAACCAAACTCAGCCATGCGCAAAGTCGCTCGTGTTCGTTTGACAAACGGTAAGGAAGTCAACGCATACATTCCAGGCGAAGGACACAACTTGCAGGAGCACTCCATCGTATTGATCCGTGGTGGTCGTGTGAAGGACTTGCCGGGTGTTCGTTACCACATTATCCGTGGTGCGCTGGATACCTCCGGTGTAGCGGGCCGTAACCAACGCCGTTCGAAATATGGTACCAAGCGTCCTAAGCCAGGACAAGCAGCGGCGCCAGCTAAGGGTAAAAAATAATTAAGCGGAGGAC
>CAYRGQ010000018.1:0-58027 GCA_964423925.1 uncultured Sphingobacteriaceae bacterium
AAGCCGACCATCATCCCGTACTCAGGCCTGGCATCATAACCTTCGAGGATGATACGGATAAGCATCTCGGGGTCGCTATCGTTCACGATATCACTCCCCGCCAAGGGTGGGAATGCACCAACTAGCCCCATACCATCACTTTGGTGGCATGCTCCACATACATTGGCATAGAGTACACCACCATCCGGCAATCCGGCTTGGTCAACCATTCCGGATTCGCCACGGTTCCGCTGGGCTGCTGGGATAAATTCGATACTAGGCAAATCGCCTAGATCAGGTTGCTTCAAGGATTGCAAGTAAGCTATCAGATCCATCACTTCCTGGGTAGCAACTACTTTTTTGCCTTTCGATCGGATAAATTGCTCGGGTACGGGCACGACGACATCATCTGTGGCCACGTCACTTTCGTATTTCTCCTCAAACAACCAGGGATAGCTCGGCATGATGGACTCCTTAACCACAATTCTGGGATTGTACATGTGCAATAGATGCCACTCCTGGCCAGGTTGGCGCTGGCCCACATTGGTCAAATCCGGACCCGTACGCTCACTACCCAATAGCGATGGCGACTGCCGCCATACATCCATACGCTGTTTGCTGTAATAATAATCCGAAGCCATAGATGGGCGGGCACCCCATGTGTTATCCATCTCTATATTCCGAACTTGCTGCGTATGGCACGAAACACAGTTTTCCTTAACGTAAATATGCAACCCCTGACGCTCGGCCTCCGTCATATCCTTCATCATGGGCAATGGTTCCGTGTGTTGTATTTGGTAAGCAGGGACGATTGCAATCAAGATACTCAGCCCCAAAAACACCAAAAAGGCCGTATTCACTAGATTTTTGTGGTTTTTATGAAAATTCAACATCTCGCTTATTCGTTAGGGTAGTCTATGGTACCACGTGTAGCCAAGCCATCTGCCTTGCGGACCATCACGTAAAAATTATAGGCAAACATCAGGTGCGATAAGAACATTAACGAGCCTCCAATGGCACGCCAAACCCAGTATGGATACATCAGTACCACAGAATTGATGAACGGTTCACCCTCAATCCAGCTGAGCCCCCGAAGCGTTCCACCAGCCATCAAAGACACCATGTAAGCAAACAAGCCGATGAAAGCCAACCAAAAGTGTACCCCGACAAAAACCTGCTTCGGCTCGCGCCCGGTTAGCTTGGGCAAGATGGCGTACACACAAGCCCAAACGAGAAAAGTAATGATGCCATACATCGTCATGTGGGAGTGCGCTACATTAAAATCCGTAAAGTGCCAGACAAAATTAGTAAAGCGGAAAGCCTGAAAACTTCCCTGTGTGGAACCTACAAAGTAAAACACCACGCCAACGAGGAAAAATGGCAAAATATAACTCTTCGAGATTTCGTTCCAGCTGCCACGCATGGTCATCAGGAAATTCGTTGTACCAGCCACTACTGGGATAAACATTCCCGCGCTGAATACGATGGCCACCGTTTGTAACCACCAGGGCAGCGGACTAAAGACAAAGTGATGCGTACCGATTAAGGTATAAAATAGCATTTGCGTCCAGAACGCGAGCACACCGAGTGAATAAGAGTAAATAGGCTTGTTCAATGACGAAGGCAAGTAATAATAAACCAAACCCAATGTAAACGTCATAAACCACATGCCTACACCTTGGTGCATGTAGTATCCCTGAATGACCGTTTCGCCAAGACCGTCTTGGAAAAACGGAATGTACCCTATGGTATATAAAACAAGTGTCCAGACCAAACCGCCTAGGATATACCAATTGGAAATATAGATTTCCGATATCTTACGCGAAGCAACCGTCCGATAAAAATTACGAAATGTCAAAAACAACCCCATACCGAACAGTACCGCTACCGGCCAGATGTATTCGCGGTACTCCCCTCCTCCGTTGTTAATACCGGTCATCAGCATTACCGTACCCGACAATACCGCCAAGTTGATTAACCACCAACTCCACCAAGCCCATTTATAGCTAAAAATCTTGGTGTTGGACGTGCGTGCAACCACGAAATAGCCTAAGCCAACCATAGCCATAGACGCCCAGCCCCAAAATACGGCGTTGGTATGAACCGGCCTCAAGCGGCCAAACGACAGCCACTCCAAGCTATCCAACTCGGGCCAAAGAAACTTCATACCAACATATTGCCCCACTAAAGTGCCGAAAACCAACCACACAACCGATGACCCGATGTGCCAAATAACGATTTTCTTCAGTTCATCAGGAGTTTCGTAATTCAACTTGGCCCTTTTCTTTTCATCGACCAATGGGTTTTCCGGATCATGAGTTACCTGAGCTATCAGCCCTTTATGGTCGCCTGCGATTCGATCACTTCCCAGCTCATTACCAGCAAGCTTATACGATAAAGCCGATTTCCGCTTTTCCAAAATCCGGTCGATCTCAGCATCATCTAATCCCACGAGTTCTTCCGAAAACTCAAGCCGTCTCCGTTCTAAGTTCTTCTTGCGCAACGAATCCACATAGCCCGATATCCGAGCCGAAAGAATCAATACCGCTATCAGGACAACAATCGCAACCAACACCAAAGTGCCAATGATCCCCGGACTGGACAGCCAATTATCAATACTCGGATTCGGAACGGTCTGTGCGGTGACTTCCATCGCACACACCATACCCAGCAATAGGATTATAAATTTCACCTTCATTCATTCAGATATTAAGACCTTTTTGTCTTTTATAGGTATAAAAAAACTTACTTGTTACCGTTTCAATACCATTAGTCCATCGTTCACACCTTCCGCCAGCTCGGCAATTGTCGTTCCGCTTAGCATTTCTGTTAACTGCTCTCGTATAACCTTAAATTGGTTATGTACCGGACATGGTTTCAATTCGTTACATTCTTTCAATCCTAACCCGCAGCCGTGGAAAATATGATCCCCATCTATCGCTTTTACAATATCAATAGCCCGGATACGAGCTCGCTGCTCATCATCTACTTCAAATCCACCGGATGGTCCTTTGAGTGAACGAATAATACCACTGCGGGCTAATTGTTGCAAAATCTTGGCGGTAAACGCTTCCGGGGAGTCGATAGCTTGCGCAATATCCTTCAAACTAACCCGCCGGTTTGTCCCAGATTGGTTGGCGATGTAAATCGTTGCCCTTATACCGTATTCACAAGCTTTTGAAAACATATCGAACCCATTGGTTTCCTACAAATGTATAAACTTTTTCTTATTTCGGATAAATGTATCCGAATTAATTCTCCCCCTCCTCCATTATTCTGGACGGAGCCAAATGTGTCGGCTAATCCCACACGGACAACATCTACAACAATGCCCACACGGCGTGGATGTACTTCTACCCTGAACTAATCGCATCCTTGCCGCTGTCTTCGTGCCGCGAGTACCAGCCGCACCATTCGGTCATAGCGTTCTAGCCCCTCTGGTTGATTATTGGCCTCCAAATATCGACCATAGAACGCTTCGGTTAGCGTATTGAAAATGCCTGTATACCTTTCCCAATAGGTGCGATGCGTTTCCGCATCCGCGCGCACGAGTGGAGATACGCGCTTCAACAAGCGGTCGTACAACGAACGATCGTAACGGTACACATCGCCCAACATCATCCACATCGTCGTGTAATACGCGGAATACCGGAATAAGACGTCATCACTTTGCGTGGCCAACACGAAGCCGAGGTAATTCGCCTCATCCTCAAAACCGATTCCGGCCTGGTGTGCCAGTTCATGGCAAGCGGTGAATGGCTGCGTCCAGAGTGGCATGCTGCCGTTCACATGAGCTTCATGCGTATAAGGATTAAAATAACCGGATACGCCCATATAGTTGCCAAATGCATTGAGCAAAGGGCTCTTGGCGGAGGGTCTATGTACCAACAATGCGGTCGGCAACACCGCCGTGTTACGCACCAAACGCGCTGCTTCCGAATAGATTTCCGTGTTTTCGCGATCCAGCATTCGGGGATCCAGTTGCTCGCGAAGTGCGTTGGCAGAGTCTACAAACGCATAGGCAGTCTCCATTAGGTCCGCGATGCTAGGTTGAACGCGCTCTAGTCCCAACTGGCTTTCCAAGGGCACCCGAAAGTAGTTCAATCCCCACAGGGCGTAGAATGCCACATAGAGCAAAAGTATCAGGTTTACGAGGTTTAATGAAGCAAACACCGCCCCTTCCCAGTAACCAGCTACGACCCGCCTCAACGCGCGTACCAGTAATCTAATACCATAGATAACGACCACGGCGTAGAATAAGTCGCCCACGGAGAACGGAACCCAGCCGAAAAGTGTCTGCTGCAATTTTCCGACAAGGGGGAATAAACCTTGGCTATAGGATTGCTCGACGCGCTCAGGCGACTGCTTAAACCAGGCAATCGACAACACAAGCCCTACCAACACGGCGAGCGTGGCCAACGAACGGGTCCTCCGGCTTACGGAACTCCGCCCCCGCCTCGTGTCAATGTTCTTGCTCAAAATATACCTTGTAGTAATGAAGCCCCTTCTCTTCGTCGTAGCCTTTCTCTATATATTCGCGCTTTCCGTGTACGTAAATATGAAAATTCTTGTCGAGCTTGAGCACGCTCTTATAGGTGGACTGCACCTTCTTGACCGCTTTTTGCGAAATATCAAAACGATCGCCGAAGTCGATATCGGTATCTTCCTCAAATTGCTTCCGGTAGTCGTTAAACAGCCCGATGGCCTGCGGATTCCCAAGCACTTCCTCCTCAAACTCTTCCTTCACGAAAGATTCCTTTTCCTTAAAATAGGTCATTGATCGATTGAGTAAGTCAAACTTGTCTGTCCGTTCCATTTCGAACACTTCGTCGAGCTTTTCATTGACAAAACCTTTATAGGCCTTTAGAAAATTACCCGTCTGGGTAAATTCGTCGTTACGCAGACGCAGCTGTAGGAAATCATCCTTCCAGTACACGGCTTCCTGTTGCCGGTTGGTCTGGTCTACCACAAGCACCTTATACCCTTCGTCTGCCTCGGTGTTAAGGATCAGGCAACCCTTATCAAGTTTATTAATATTAATCGCTTCCTGTTCATAGGCGAGGTTAAACTTGCCTTGTTCGGGATACACCTTCAGATAGGTTTCCTTATTTTCGGACTTAAAGATCCCGATGGCCTCATGTTCCTGTCCTTCCAGCTGCACAGCCTTGAGGTGCACCACGTACACCTCGCCGGCTTTGATTTTCGGGTGGTTCGATGACTCGTACAAATGCTTGCACACCTGCATGCTCATTTCGTGGAACTCCATCTTACCATCAAAAAAAGCTTGGGCAAAATGGTAAGTTTCGTTGAGGGCCAAGCTGCCATTGGGGTGAAAGAGACGATACACCTCGTCGACCTTACTGAACGGCGTCAGGAAATAATGCATAAGCAGTGTTGGGAGTACTTGGTCGTGTATTTCCACCGGCCGATCTGAAAGCACATAAAATTCGTCTTGCAACTTGTTTCCCACGCAGTGTATGGATAAGCGTTCAAAAGAAGTGTCGGTATAATAAAGCATCGTTAATGAGTTCAGTGTTAATAGAAAACAGAAATGGCGGTCTTAAACGTCTGACAGTGCGCGTCTACAATATGCCGCAATTCCGTCGAGTACCCACCGCCCATACTGACTTGCACCGCCACCCCGTACGTCTTGCAATAGGCGAACACGCATTCGTCCCGCCGCCGGCAGCCCTGCGCCGTTAGCGCTAGTTTGCCCAACCTGTCCGTCGCCAGCACATCAACGCCCGCTTGGTAAAATACGAAATCCGGGCGAAAGGAGTCAAACACGGCCGGTAGTTCGCGATCCAGTATGGCCAAGTAGTCGGCATCCCCGACACCGGCATCCAGACCCACATCGCGATCGGACCGCTCCTTGCGGAATGGAAAATTGTGTGCCGCATGCATCGAAAAAGTGAACACCCTCGGTTCGTCCTCGAAAATCTCCGCCGTACCATTGCCTTGGTGCACGTCCAGGTCGATTATAAGTACGCGCTGCCGTAGCCGATGGTGCAGCAGGTACGCCGCAGCTATGGCTTGATCATTGAGTAAGCAAAATCCCTCTCCCCAATTGCTGCCGGCGTGGTGCGTGCCTCCTGCTACGTTAAACGCCACTTGCCTGTCGAGCGCCGCGTGGCATCCCATAATGGTGCCCTGCACAATGCGCAACTCGCGATCGACCAAGCGATCCGACAGTGGAAAGCCGATGCGCCGCACCATCTTGGGGTCCAAGTTGAGCGCCAATAGGTCTTTACAATAATCGGCGTCATGCGCCAACGTAATGGTGGCGGCTTCGGCGGGCTCAGGCGAAAAGAAATTAGCGTCGTCGAGAACGCCCTCGTACCGTAACTGGGTAGGGATTAAATCGTACTTCTCCATCGGAAACCGATGGCCTTCCGGTAACGGGTGTTTAAATAGCGGATGATAGGCGACCTGTAACAAACCGACGTGATAAGTCCACCGCGAAGGTAAGGAAAACAGGCCAAATCGGGCGGCGCTTTTGACACGCCGCCCGATTTCGCACTTGCCTTCGCAGCGATGCTAGCGAATTTTAATGCTTAATCCCCGCATGGTTTGCCAGCCTTCCCGATCCGTAACCCGAATCATCATGTGGTAGTCGCCGGGGTCGACATCGGCCGGTACGTCGATTTCCACTTCGGCTTCGTACATGTGCGGGCTGCCGGAAATGTCAAACGAACGAATATAGATGAAGGGGTTTTCCCCTTCCTTTTTATCATCCATGACACATTGCTGCACCTCAGTGCTGTGGCTATGCTGATCGAAATTATCGTGAATATCCACGCCAAACGAGCCTAACGCAGCATTGTCCGTAAACCGAGCTTTGAACAGAAAGGTCTTGCCCCGCTCTATCACGCTGCACTGTACGGGAAAGGCGTCGCCATACGTTCGGTCAATCTCCGGATATTCCATGTCTGCCGCTTCCTTGCTGCAAGAAACCGAGATTAAAATCATTAAGACGAATAAGGGTATACGCTTCATGGTTGTTTTTAAACTAATTGTGTCCACTATCTACTAGAATCATAAGGGTGCGCCGAACCTCTACACGGGTACCGTTTTGGTCGAAGGCCACCACCACGAAGTCATACGCGCCAGGGGCTGCCGCTGTGGGGATCCCCACGTGCTCATGGATATGCGCGTTTCGCGCACCGCGATGCGCCTCCATTACCATTTCGTAGGACCATTGCGAATGGGTGCCATTGGTCTGTGGTCGAACCACGATTTCGATGACATCCAGCCGATCCCCTGCCTCGATGTCCGCCTCGAAATGCAGGTCGCTCCCTACCTGCACGCTTCCGCTATTACCCGCTCCGATTTCGAGGTGAAGGATGCGCGGTGGAATGGGTTGATCCGATTTTTTGCAGGAGCTAATGCCCATTGCCAAAACGAGGAATACCATTAACCAGTTAAATCTATTGTTCATGACTACTTTATAAATAAGTTAATAACTAATTCTTTTTTAAATCTTTATGAAATGGAATACGTAATGAAACAACCACATTCCGACCCATTTCGGGCAATTCGATCAGCCGATAAAAACTCGTATGGCTCATGTAAGCCGTATCTAAGAGGTTCTGCACCTGCACATGAAGATGTACTAGACTTCCTAACCATGTAGTGGAAATACCTGCCTGGAGCGAAGCGACACCGTAGCCATCCGTCATGCGCTCTGGCGGCACAATGCGCTCCTGCCTGCCGACGATTCGGTACCCGACGGACAGGTACGGTTGCGTAGCAAGGCCGCTGGTCTTTGGACTCCAGGTAAGGGACGATAACACCGACCAAGGTGGGGAAAAAGGCAAGGGGAAACCGCGCTTGGCTCCCGACAATTGCGTGGCATAAAGATACTCGCCAACGGACTCAAACAGCCAGGCCGGACGGGGCTGATACGCCAAACGCATCTCGCCCCCATAACGCATCACTTCACTGCTCGCATACCGAAACACCTGATTTCCGGCACCGTACAGATGATCGAACGATGCCGTGGGATTCAGGTAAATGTAATTGGGAATATAATTAAAGAAAGAACTTAGCTGCACCTCCCAACCCGATGCCCGCCATCCCAAAGCCACATCCGCCTGAAACGATTGTTCGGCATCCAAGTCGGGATTTCCCTGTTCGTAGCTGAAATAATGGTAATTTACACCACTCGCAGCCAGCTCCTTGGCTAAGGGCATCCGGAAGCTTTTACCGACATTCGCTTTGAACGACCAACGGGGCGACGGGTCGTAGTTGGCGCCCACCGACCATACGAAACTCCCAAAGGACCGATCGATTCCGACCGCCCGCTGCAACGGCACCCACATATCGCTTTCGTCTACCGGAGAGGAAAACCAATCGTGGTAGGCCCTCGTCCGCAACCTTCCGTAATCGTAACGAACAGCGCCATGTAGCAACAAGTCGTCGTGTATACGAAAACGTTGGTATACGAATACACCGGCAGTAGCCTGCGTAAATTCGGGCACCAAGAAAGTCCAGCCGCCAATCGAATTGTCCTGATATTCGCCGCTAGTCCCCAGCATGAGGGCGTGCTTTCCCAACTTCCAATAATCGGTGACACGCCCACTAAGGACATGCTTATCGAATGCCCGCTCCACGTTGGGGTCCATCTCCCATTCTCCTGGCAAATCCGAAGGCATGTAGCCGTGGTTGACATATTCGCTGTATTCTAGACGATCGTTGCGTTGGTAGCCCAACTCGGCTTCTAGGTGATGCTGACCCAGGTGCAATGCATTGCGGCTGACCAGCTTAAGGTGACTGACCGATTGCTGGGGCAAGAGCAAGTCACGGCTTGATCGGTCGTGTGACGCGGCATCGACTTGCCGAGGCTCCAGTCCGTGGGCGTTAGCAAAAAAGCCGGTGGCACTCCGTGTGTTACTCAGGTACAAAATCGAGTTAAACGTTTCGCCCAAATACCCTACCGAAGCATGGAAATTGGTTTCATTCCCGCTGGTGTTTCGGAGCCGTCGGCTAGGTAGTGGGACGGCCACGTCGTACACGTAAACGGTATCCGTTGGGACGCGGTAATCTCCATATCTCAAGTGCGTGACGCGCGAATCGGCAAACCAAGTAGCGCCCCGAACAGCCAAACGCGCCGACGATCCGTAGAGCCCGTTATTACTACGACCCACCAAATCCACAGACCCAGTCACGGTCCAGGGAGCGGGGGGAGATTCGGGCTTTACGTCGATTGCGCCTCCGATCGCGTCCGACCCGTGCACGAAGGAAGCGGGCCCTTTGAGGATTTCCACCTGTCCTGCCGCAAACTGGTCCAGCTCCAAGCCGTGATCGCTCCCCCATTGCTGTCCCTCGTGTCTCACTCCTTTGTCTAAAACCACCACCCGGTTAAAGCCCATGCCGCGCAACAGGGGCTTAGACTGACCCGAACCAATGCCGATCAGTTGGACGCCTGGCAAGCGTTCGAGGGTGTGCATCAGACTACCGCCCAAATGGCGCTGGATAAAGTCCTTGCTAACCACGTCAAGCTGGAGGGATCCCTCCTGCTGACGCTGCCGCACAGGATTGCCCAATACCAAAACTTCTTCCAAAGTATGGGTCGTGTCCGCGTCATAAGCGAGCGAGTCGCTATAGACCTCGCCTCCTTGGGAAAATCCCATCGCGGCCGCCCCAATACTCACACAAAGGCACATTGCTACCTTAATCCAATCCAATTGCACTACTCAAAAATTTCTTAGAAAACTATACAGAAACAACCCATGGCAAGCCAAGAGTTCGACAGAAATGCCTTACGAAGCCCGTTAATCGAGCTAACAAATGCATCAGGCGGCGAGGTCTGAAACGGGCGGGCCCCGTGTCGCATTATCATCCGCGAACGCCGCACTAGGACTCCCTATACGCAAACCAACGACATGGTTCGAGCCAGGTATTGCCCATAATGTCCACGAAAATGTCGGGAAATGAACCGCCTCGCGGAGGGCAAAATACGTATAAAACGCACACCATTCACAAGATTCCTCAGCGGTTCCTTGCGGTAGGTCGTGCGTATGTGCCTGCGTTTCGCTGCACGTGCCGTGCACCGAGTGGTGCACGTGAAATGAGGACGAAATCGGAATACCGATTATGAGCATCGCAATCCCCAACGTGATTGCCAGGACCAGCCCGTTCTGTATGTGTGCGCACCTCCTCATTGTAATTGCAACAAAATTGCATTATAAAACCGGAACCTGCAAATTTCTGGCTGTTTTTATAAAAAAAGGATGGTGGCGTGACCCGCCCCTTAGCGCCTCACGTCCCAAAACAACACTCGGATTGCAGTTCCCAAACAGCTCAAAATCAACAAAAAACCATTTGCAACCGATTGCATAGTTCAAAACTTATTTCTATATTCGCTGCCGATACCCGCGCTAACCAATCTTTTCTTATGAAGAGCAACAAGGAAGTAACGATTTATGATCTAGCCAAAAGACTCAATATTTCTGCCACTACGGTAAGTCGCGGCCTAAAAGACCATCCGGCTATAAATAAAGACACCAAGCAGCGAATATTTGAGTTGGCTGAGGAACTGGGCTACCAAACCAATAAATTTGCCAGCAATCTGCGGAAGCAAAAAACGCATACTATTGGGGTAATTGTTCCTAGGCTCAACAGTCTATTCATGTCATCCGTGCTTTCTGGCATCGAGAAAGTGGCTAACAATGCGGGTTATAATCTCCTTATAACGCAGTCGTTCGAAAAAGAAGAAAAAGAAAGAACCAATGCGCATACCATGTTCAATAACCGGGTGGATGGGCTGATTGTGTCCCTGGCTTATGACACACGAAAATACACGCATTTCGACCCTTTTATCAAAAAGAAAATTCCACTGATGTTTTTCGACCGGGTTGCAGAAGACACCCCTTCTACTAAAGTGCTTATCGATAATTTTAAGGCGGGATTTCTGGCTACGTCTCACCTGATTGAACAGGGATGCAAAAACATCTTGCATATCACTGGAAACCTGACAAGGAATGTTTACAGAGACCGGTTTAATGGCTATAAAAAGGCACTGGAAGACAACGGAATCGATTATAAAGAGGAATTGCTGATTATAAATGATTTAAGCGAACAAGCGATTTTAGACTGCCTGACCAATGACGTGTTAAAAAGAGAACAGTTACCTGATGGCTTGTTTGTTGTCAACGACGCCTCGGCCGCTTTTGCGCTGACCATCTTTAAAGAAGCGAGATTAAAAGTGCCCCAGGATATTGCGATCGTGGGGTTCAATAACGATTTGATTTCCAGAGTTACGGAACCCGCTATTACGACCATAAACTATCCGGGAACAGAAATGGGAGAAACTCTGGCCCGAATTATTGTGAGCCACCTAGAAGGCAACAGCGATTTAAAATACACCGGCACAGTCATCCTGAATACGGAATTAATGGTCAGAAACTCTTCGTTAAGGAAGAAATAGCGTCTCTTTTTTTAACCACTTACACCACCCATAACCATGATAAAAAACCTAATTTCCTTATGTCTACTTTTATGTTTTTCGTCATCGGCTCTGGCAGATAATGGGTACAAGCTATGGCTCAATTACAAACTCATCGCTGATGCATCGGTAGCCAACGATTATAGACAACAGCTCATTACCGTGCACACGCCCTACCAAAATGAAACGGTAGCCATTGCGCAACACGAGTTAAAACGAGCCACAAAAGCACTCCTTAATCAAGAAATAAGTCAAAGCCAAACCCTAGAGAACAACAGCGTAGTCCTGTTGAAAACCGAAGATTTTGCCCAATACGGCTTAACACCCCGCAGCTTTGAAAAACCCGACGCCTTTGCAATAGAAAGGAAGAATCTACAAAATAAAACGGCGATCCTTATCTCTTCGCCGTCGGATATTGGCTTACTATACGGCAGTTTTAAACTAATACAAATTCTCGGGAAGGAAGGGAATCTTGGCCATATCAATGTATACGAAAGCCCTAAAATAGATCGGCGGATTTTAAACCATTGGGATAATTTAGACCGTACCGTAGAGCGCGGATATGCAGGATTTTCACTTTGGGACTGGCAACGCCTTCCTAAATACATAGACAAACGCTATATCGATTACGCCCGGGCTAACGCCGCCATCGGGATTAACGGCACCGTACTGACCAACGTAAATTCCAATGCGCTAATCCTTACCGAAGACTGGCTAGTAAAGGTGAAAGCACTAGCGGACACGTTCAGGCCCTATGGCATACGGGTCTATCTAACGGCTAGATTTAGCGCGCCGATAGAACTTGGGAAGCTGAAAACAGCGGATCCATTCGATGCAGACGTACAAAATTGGTGGAAAAGCAAGGCTGATGAAATTTACAAAATCATTCCGGACTTTGGTGGCTTTTTGGTAAAAGCCAATTCGGAAGGCCAGCCGGGACCGCAGGATTATGGCAGAAATCACGCCGACGGGGCGAATATGCTCGCCAGAGCCGTAGCGCCACGCGGTGGTATTGTCATGTGGCGGGCGTTTGTATATGACAATGAAGTGCCGGAAGACCGTGCTAAGCAAGCGTATAACGAATTTAAACCACTAGACGGAAAATTCGATGACAATGTCATCGTTCAGGTAAAAAATGGTGCCGTAGATTTTCAGCCCAGAGAGCCTTTTCATCCGCTTTTCGGGGCATTGCCACACACCAACACCATGGCAGAGCTTCAAATCACGCAAGAATACCTAGGAATGGCTACCAATCTGGCCTATTTGGCACCGCTATTCAAAGAATGCTTAGACGCAGATACGTATGCGAGCGGAGAAAACTCAACGGTAGCGAAAGTGATCGACGGCACGTTATTCAACAATAAAATCTCTGCCATTGCAGGAGTTTCGAATATTGGCAATGACATCAATTGGTGCGGGCATCCGCTGGCCCAAGCAAACTGGTTCGCATTTGGCAAGTTGGCATGGAATCATAGCTCAACTTCAGAAGAAATCGCGGAAGAATGGGCGAAGCTGACACTCCACACCACTCCCGTTGCTACGCGCCAAGTGGTAGATATTTTAATGAAATCAAGAGAAACAGTGGTTAATTATATGACGCCACTGGGTTTGCACCACCTCATGGGGTGGGATCATCATTACGGCCCAGGCCCCTGGATTGCGAATAAACCACGTGCCGACTGGACTTCAGTTTACTACCATCGAGCTGATAAAAGCGGGATTGGCTTTGACAGAACCAGAAGTGGCAGCAATGCGGTAGATCAATATCATCCAAAAGTGGCTGACGAATTCAATGCGACTACGACCTGCCCCGAGCAATACTTACTCTGGTTTCATCACTTACCTTGGGATTACAAGTTAAAGAATGGCGAAACATTGTGGAACGGGCTCGTAAAAAAATATTATCAGGGTGTGGATGAAGTGAGGGAGATGCAACGTGCGTGGGATAATCTACAAGGAGAAGTTGATCCGGAAATTCACCGTTCGGTAAAACAACTATTTAGCATACAGCTAGATGATGCGATTATGTGGCGCGATGCGTGCGTTTTGTATTTTCAGCAATTCTCCGAGCAGCCGATACCCGCGAACTTGGAAACGCCCAGACACGATTTAGAATACTACAAAAACTTCGAATTTAAATACGTACCCGGAATATAACTGCGATGAAAATAACCCAAAAATTTCTCGGCCTCACTTTACTATTTTGCGCCTCGATAGCCACCGTGCGTGCACAAGAAGCCAAAGGCTTAAAAGAATATTACCAAGACTACTTTCCGATCGGGGTTGCGGTTAACTTGCGTAGCCTAGTCGGTCCTCAGGCTGAATTTATTAAATACAACTTCAGCAGCATAACTGCGGAGAACGACATGAAAATGGGTCCCCTTCAGCCCAAAGAAGGTGTTTTTAACTGGGTCAATGCCGATAAGATCGTGGATTTTGCGACTAAAAATAACCTCAAGATAAGAGGCCACGTACTTTGCTGGCATGAGCAGGCGGGCGATTGGATTTTCGTAGACAACGACGGAAAGAATGTTAGCCGCGAGGTACTTCTAGATCGATTAAGAACGCACATCCATACCGTGGTTAATCGTTATAAAGGAAAAGTTTATGCCTGGGATGTCGTGAATGAAGCCATTGACGATAATCCGAACAACTTACTCCGGAATTCTAAATGGAAAGAAATCATTGGGGAAGATTTTGTAGAAAAAGCGTTCGAATACGCACACGAAGCCGACCCGAACGCAAAATTATTCTATAACGATTACAACAGCGTAATGCCGGAAAAGGCAGCACGCATATACACCCTGCTAAAACGACTCAAAGAGAAAAACATCCCTATCCATGGCGTAGGTTTGCAGGGGCACTGGTCTATTTTCGGGCCGAGCCGGGAAGAATTGGAATCCGCTATCGAACGCTATGCCTCCCTGGGGTTAGAAATCCACATCACAGAATTGGATGTATCTGTCTACCCGTGGGAAAAAGAAAGACGAAAAAAACGACCGGAAGAGTCTGACGAGTTTACGCCGCAATTGCAACAAGAACAAGCCGATAAATACCAGATGTTTTTTGAGGTCTTTAGAAAATACAAGAACCATATCACGAGTGTCACGTTTTGGAACGCTACGGACAGATACACTTGGCTGGATTACTTTCCGGTACACGGCAGAAAAAACTACCCCTCCCTATTTGACATCGAGGCAAAACCGAAACCCGCGTTCTGGAAAGTAGTAGACTTTTAAAATCGGCCACCCCGTTAACGAATCTCAAACGGCGACGCCGGCAATCCTTCTTTGTTATATAGGTTAGCTCGTGCCGGATTATGGCTCCAGCCATATCGCAAAAATTTAGGCTCTCTTATATCTTCATGCCACACAACGACCTTGTTTTCTTCAATCCGGGCTTCGGCCCATTTAAAGTTTCCAGAATCGTCGGCAATAGCGAAATGTTTCAATTCCTCGTTATTTCTAGTCACCAAACCAGACCCGATCGGATCAAAGGTGAGTACGAATTTACGGTTCTTAATTTCATATGACGTTAAGACAGGTCCCGAATAAACGACGTTCTGGTTATGGTAAGCCACGCGCTCCGCAGCGAAAGCCAGCCGCTCGCCCACCGTTTGTTTATCCAAGGGGTGAATGTCATTCCATTCACCCGCATCGATCACTACAGTCATTGCGGTATTTGGAATTTCCAGAGCCTTTCTTTGCGCTTCTCGGGTTGCTGCCCAATTGCTTTCTTGCGGAGTATCGCTCTCTTCCATAAAATTAGCAAGCTGTACATACAAAAATGGCAGTTCGGGTTTTCCTAAATAGGTTCTCCAGTCGGTTATCAAATCCGCAAAAAGGTTCTCGTACTCGCTGGGATCCTTGGTGTTCGATTCGCCCTGATACCAAATAACCCCTTTGACGGTAACGTTCTTAAGCGGAGCTAACATGGCATTGAATAAGCCGCTGGGTTGGTAATGGAAAGTGACCTGGTCCGATGGCATGGGATTCGAGACGTACCCCACCTTGTACAACCATTCGCCGGTAAGTGAAATCGTATCTTTCCCCAAGGTTAAACCATAGAATTTATCGGGAACAAAGCCACCGTTTCTGTTATTGGCTACCAACCTCACGGTAATCAGATTTGCCCCTTCGCGTAATACGCTGTCTGGAACGGGATATCGGCGTGGCGGATACTGATACCACGTCTGCCCTACTTTAACCCCGTTCACATAGGCTTCATCCCGATCCACCAAAGCCCCTAAAATTAGCATTGCAGGCTTTTCCAGCTGCTCTTTAGAAAGCCAAACTTCTTGTTTTAACCAGATAACGCCGCTATTCCCGACAGCATGCCGATGCGTTTCCGGCCCATTTTCTATAAACGGATTTGATTTCCATAGCCCGGGCACGTTCATGGTCTTCCATTCACTGAGATTGGTATTACCCTGCCAGCCTTCTTTCAGCCCGACATCCCCCCTATCCAGCGCACTATTCCATGATTCCGTCTTTGCTTTATCGGTAGCTAGAATGCTGTCTACTGTACCCTTGTTCTGGTATTTCGTCAATAGTTGGTGGTAGTGCGGATATCTCCGGATGGTACTTTCAGGCAGCCAGGCCTCGGCCGGAGAGCCGCCTACCGCTATTCTGATCAAGCCAATGGGTACTTGATGCTTTTCATGAAGCCTCCTAGCGAAAAAATATCCGACCGCAGTAAAAGCCCCCACGTTTTCAGGCGAAGCCGATTTCCATTCTCCGGTAGCGAAGTCTTGCGCCAGTTCATTAAACTCGTATGTAGTATTTACCGCAAAATGCCTGATTTTATCATTTTCACTATGCTCAACCAGTCCGGGATATTTCACCTTAACGCGGTCGACAGGCAACTCCATATTCGACTGACCCGAACAAATCCAGACATCGCCAACCAAAATATTTTGAATCGTCAGCTGGTTTTTCCCGGCAACCTGCATCGTAAACGGTCCACCGGCTTTCATTTTCGGAAGTACTATTTGCCAATCTCCAGCCGAATTAGCTCGGGTTTTATAGCGTGTGCCCCTAAATTTTAGTTGCACCTCCTCACCGACATCGGCCCAACCCCAAACCGTCACAGGTTGATCCCGCTGCAAAACCATTCCGTCACTTACCAAACGCGGCAGTTTTACATCTGCATTAACTAAACCGGTAAAGAGAAAACTTAAACAAATCAGCCAATATTTTTTCATAAGATGCCCTACGTGCTTGCCATGCGAAACGATGTTTAAATCTGCCCGAGCTCGGTTTCCGCCAGCTGAACTACTACCATAACCCCATGTTAATAACCTAACACGTTGCCGTATAGCTACCCGGTCAAGCCGCCAGAACTACGGATAGCTGTTAGCATGAATTAAAGTCAAACAGTGATACAATTCACTTACCCCATCTGCGCTTAGTTGTAGCCTGGATTTTGGTAACTCTTTTTATACGCCGCATCGCCACTCATCCGATCGAGTTGCCCCTGAGGAATAGGCCTCAAATAAAGGTACTTTGCCAGTTCTCTCGTGACAGTAACAGGCTCGGCTCCACCTATCGGAGAAATACGATACGAACCCGCATATTCTTCCCATTTCTGTGTACGCGCTAAATCATGCCAACGATAGCCCTCTCCAAAGAATTCCCTGGATCTTTCATCTAAAATGAAGTTAATATCGATTACCTCAGGCGTAGCGGCCATCATTTCCGCTGAGTTATCTGCAATTTTAACATTATTTTCAGCTACATCAAACCTCCACTTCCCGGCTCGTGCTCTAATAACATTTATTAAATCACGGGCACTTCTTCCAACTTGGACATTCGCGCCTTTAACAGCTGCCTCTGCAGCAACGAAATAGAACTCGGAGAACTTTAAAATATTGTAAGGGCGTGAACTTGCAATCTTGTCATCGTTGTAATCGCTGGACTTTCTATATGCTCCCAGTTTCCAAAGTCCTGGGTAAATATTCCTTGAAATTTTATCCAGTGGAACTACAAAGTCGGCTCTTCCGGGTAGGGATCCCGCTTCGGTCCCATCAGGGTTTGGATCTACAGGATAACTAATTCCTCCCGGATCAGCGTATAGGAAAGACAGTACTTTGTCATTGGGTTCTATAGGTAAATAATTGGCGCCGTATAAAATCTCTTCCTCTCTATTCGGATTGAGTTTCCATGTAGCCCTGTACACGGTCGTAAATGTCCCATTGAACCGAGAGTCATTAGTTTTATCTGCAAATGTTCGCGTAAACACATCGATAGGCGGTGCCATGCGCATCCAGGGTCTTGTATACGATTGACCCGCTTGCACCGTTCTAAACATCGCATCAACAGCAGACCAAGTGCCCGTCGTCTTACTGGCTTTAATGTTCTGAAAGTACCATGTCACCATCCATCCGGCTTGGTTTTGCCCCTCCCCGCCATCCCACCCGGTGATATTACTTTCGCTATATTGTGCGTTTGCCTCGGTATGATCTGCCCAAAGCATGATTTCGCTATTACGATCATTTTGTGCGAGGTTCACGTCATAAAAAGTGGGCTGCAAACCATATGAACCAGGATTATCAATACCTGCTACCGCGATATCGTATGCCTTTTGAAAATACCATTGCGCGTCGTGTCCGTCCGGGTCCGTTCGTGTGGTTTCGGGATAAGTTGGGATATCATTGGGGTTTTGAAGCCACCAACCGTATGTTAAGTAAGCCTTTGCCAATGCAAGACGGGCAACGTTCTTCGTGACCGCGCCAGTGATTCGAGGATGATCCGGCAATTCATCGATCGCTTGAAGTAAATCAGGAAACACGCCGATAATATATACCTCTGGCACCGTATTTCTTACAGAGGTTAACGTGGGAGCCGTGTTGTATTCAAGTATACCGCTCCCTAAATCCAGCGGAACTCCGCCGAAAGTCTGGACCAGCAGAAAATAGGAAAACGCCCTAAAAAATCTAGCTTCCGAAATTAGCGAAGGAGAAATAGCCGCTTCAGTACCATTTGCAATGATGCCGCTTGCTGAATTGATGTTTGCGTAAGCCGTGTTCCACAATACGTCCCACCTACTATTCTGCGCATCGGGAATACCTAAACCGGATAAATCTGCCGCTCTAAAATTTCCGTCTGCTTGAGAACCATAGGTGTATTCATCTGTTCCGGTTTCTGTAGCATTATAATAATACGGTTGACCGTAAAGCCTTCGCAGCCCGGAATATAAACCTGTCAATCCCCCCTCGATACCCTCTTCCGTTCTGAAGAAACCCGGTTCGAATCTATCGCGAGGGACCTCTTCCAGAATATCATTGCAGCCAGTCGCAAGAAATAAGCTGGCAACTGCTAATATCTTATTTAACCTTTTCATGACGCTTGATTTTAAAAAGTGAAATTAAGTCCTACTAAATAGTTCCGGGTGGTAGGCACATTATATCCTACCACAGGCAAACGTTGAACAATTTGAGTAGTAACAGCTTGATTTTGATTTCCGTACGAATTCGGTTCAGGATCCATACCTGACTCTTTGTGATAGGGCGAAAATAGAACGAACGGGTTTTGGGCAGTGAAGTAGATTCTGGCTTGACTTATTCCAGCGTTCTCCATCCACTTACCGGGAATGTTATAACCCAACGATATGGTTCTAATTTTCAGATACGACGCATCAAAATACGCCATAGTGCTCATATATTTAGGGTTGTCTGCAGCTGTGATCCCTCCCGGTCTGGGATACTTGGCTCCCGTATTTTCAGGTGTCCAATAATCCACGCGAACGTTATTGTGCCGTCCATTTAGCAGGTTTAGATAGCTAGTGCCCCCGTGCAACGTGGAGATCAGCGTACCCCCATGCTTAAAGGCTGCCACAATTCCCAAATCAAAACCCTTATAGGAGACACGCGTATTAAACCCTCCTTGAAATTTCGGATCAAATTCTAAAACCTGGCGATCCTCTGCTCCGATTTGCCTAACCGGAACACCACTCGCATCATACTCTCCGGTGTACTTAACCTTAATCATACCGACATTCCCCGCTGGTTCCAGCACGTTCAGATGAGGATCGCCTTCCTGCCATAGCCCCATCCGCTCATAGTCGAAAATCACATTGATGGGATGCCCTACAAACCACCAATTACCCTCATTTCTATCTGAGCCAGATGTCAGTGCCAATAGTTTATTGCGATTGGCGTATACGTTAACGCCTGCTTCCCATCGTATACCGTCAGGCTTATCTATAATTACACCATTGAGGGAAAGCTCAATACCTTTGTTTTCCGTTTCTCCAATGTTACTGGTGAACCTATTTACGCCAGTGGTAGGCGGCAAGTCAACGGCTAAAAGTATATCTCTTGTGTGCTGCTTATAGTATTCTATCACACCGCTTAAACGCCCGTCAAAGAGTCCGAAATCTAAACCGAAGTTCCAAGTATTGGTAAACTCCCAACCCAAGTTCTCGTTGGGTAATTCCGATATAATATAGCCAGTCTCATAGCTTTCGTCTCCGTTGTCGCCAAAGTTGTAAAATCGGTTACTTAACCTTCCTAACGTGGCATAAGGAGCAACGGCCTGATTCGATGTAACACCATAGCCCACCCGTAGTTTTAATAAGCTGACAGGCGTAACGTCATGCATGAAAGACTCCTGAGCGACGTTCCACCCTGCGGAAATTGCCGGATATGTATGCCATTTTTTTCCTGGAGCCAATCGGGATGAACCATCGGCCCTAACTGTAGCCGATAGCATATAGCGATTATCATAATTATACATTATGCGCCCCATCCAAGATTGCAACCCCCAAACCGTATGGCCTTGGTTATTTGGATTAATCGTTATGTTACCCTGGGGAGCTTGGCCTAAGTTGAAATACTGAAAATGCTCCGCAGCTAAATCCCTTACCGAAATATCCGATCGATAGAAGGTGTTTTGCTGAACTGAATGTAATCCGACGGCATTAAATTCGTGTTTTCCGAATGCGCGATCGTAAGAGAGCAGGTTTTCAATCGTCCAATCGGTCATGGTCGAGTTGTTAATTCCTGCTGTCGACGGTTCATCAGGGTTTGTGGCACTTGTCACCCCTTTACCCGTAAAGAATCCACCGGTAGTTTGACGAATATTCAAGCCTAAATTTATTCTCGCCCTTAAACCCTCGACCCATGGCGCCTGCACCTCGCCATAGACATTATTGTAGGAGCCTAAGCCTTTGCTTTCATTTAACCATCGGTCTTCCAGGTCGTTTATCAAACCCTTCGTCCACACCCTGTACGGGTCAATCGATGCAAAGGTGGCTCGCTTTAGATTTCCATCCGCATCATAGGGCGACGCCAATGGCGAAGCGCCCAATGCATCGGAAATGCCTACTTGGCCGCCTTCGGTAACGGTGTAGCTGTTGTTCGATGTCAAACCAAACCGGAAGTACTTCCCGGCTTCCTGGTCTACGGCAGCTCGTATAGAATACCTATTGAAATCATTGGTAGGCAGGACTGACTGATCTTTATAATATCCGATACCGACAGCAAAATTGCCTCTTGCCGAACCTTTCGAAAGATTGACATCGTGGCTCATCGTCATCGCATTTCTGTAAAGCAAATCTTGCCAATCGGTATTTGCGTTATCAAGTTCATCTGACGACGGCGAAAAAGTGCCGATATTTAATTCTTGCTGAGTCTTCGTGGCTTCCGTCCGTAAACGAGCGAATTCGGGTCCGTCCATCATGGGCACGCGGGAGAATAGATGTTTGACCCCATAAAAAGAATTGTAGGAAACTCTGGCCGTCTGGCCCTGCTGCCCCCTAAACGAGGTTACTAAAATCACACCATTGGCGCCCCGGGAACCGTATATCGCCGTAGCAGAAGCATCCTTCAAGATATCGATACTTCTAATACTATTGGGATCAATATCATTAATGGAGCCAGAGAAAGGAATGCCATCCAAAACGACGAGGGGTGCATCCTGTCCGGAGTTGGGATCCGTATTCAACGATCGGGTTCCCCTTATACGAATTTGCATTCCCGCACCAGGCCTAGTTGAATTTTGTGTCATCTCTACGCCGGCAACACGCCCCTGCAAAGATTGCGTAATATTAGCCGAAGGCACCTCTCGTAATGCGTCTCCTCTTATAGAAGCCACCGAACCTGTCAACGCCTCCGCTCTTTGCGTTCCGTAACCAATAACCACCACTTCTTCCAAGCTTTCTTGATCCGGCTGTAGCGTCACCAAGATTTCGGATCTACCGGCCACATTAATTTCCTCGCTGACGTAACCGATGTAAGAAATTACCAATACCGATGACGAGGATGGAACGCTAATCTCGAAATCCCCGGCAGTGTCTGTTACCGTGCTGGACGCAACTCCTTTAATTTGGACGGCCGCACCGGGCAAGGGCTGTCCCGCCTCGTCGAGTACTTTTCCCCGCAAATTCATTTGGGCAAACACCACCGAGGGCAAGCCGAGTGTTACTGCAATCAGCAGCAACAACCACTTCGTTCTTAATTGGTTTATTTGGTTCATAATTTAAGAGGTTATAGGTATGTAACCTGATTTAAAAAGTGCAACGTGCCGTCTAATTTATTTAGGATTAGATCTTTTTGATGTTTTTCGAGCTGGCTAGTTCTTTACGTTTGGCAAGCGGTTTATCAACCGCTGATCCTAATTGGTTAGAACAAAAATAGAAATTAAAATTAACATTGCAACCGATTGCATAAAATAATTTTTACATTTCGTTCCGAAAGCACCTGCGTAAAATGGAGATAGTTCTAAGAAATGGAATAATTGGCTCCGTATGGGGTGTTCTTTATTATCGCGTTGAAACTTTTTTTTGCAATAAAGTCGTTTGTAGGTTGTGAGGGATCAGGAATATACATCGTTGATTTTCAAACCACACACAACAAAAAGACCAATATTCAGCGCCCCTTTGGTTAACAAAACGGCTGACGTTCATATGTTTCAATGATATCCAATGGACAATTACTGGCGTAAATACGAGAGTAATGATTTACTTTGTAAATCGATGGTAAGTGCGATTAATCCTCAGTATATCGGTTGCATAAATTCGGACGAGATGAAAATGATACAAACCATGCGGTGGTATGGCCCCCAAGACGTCGTTAGCTTGCAAGACATCAAACAAGCAGGCTGTACGGGCGTGGTGACTGCATTACACCATATTCCAGTGGGCGAAGTATGGACTCAAACAGCGATCAATGAACGAAGGAAAACGATTGAAGACGCGGGGTTAACCTGGGAAGTGGTTGAAAGCTTACCGGTGCATGAAGATATTAAGAAAAGAAGCGGAAACTACAAGCAGTATACGGCCAACTACATAGCAAGCCTAAAAAATCTGGCTGCTTGCAAAATCCATGTTGTTACCTACAACTTTATGCCCGTGCTGGATTGGATGCGCACCGATTTAACGTACAGATTGCCTTCGGGTGCGCTAGCGTTGAAATTCGAGCGAATCGCGTTTATAGTTTTCGACATGTTTCTGCTAAAACGCCCCGGAGCCGAAAAAGACTACAGCGACGAAGAGATTGATCGTGCAAAAACGCTCTTTTCTCAATTATCTGAAGCGGAAAAAGCCAAGCTTAATGACACATGCTTACAAGCGTTGCCAGGCAGTACCGAAAATTTCACATCTGCCCAGGTTTTGGCGGTTCTGGATGAATATAAAGGCGTTGACGAAGACAGACTCCGGGATAACCTCGTTGCCTTCCTGAACGACATAACCTCCATTACAGACGAGCTCGATATCAAACTGGCTATCCATCCGGATGACCCACCATACGCTATACTAGGCCTGCCCCGAATTATGAGCACAGAAGGCGATGCTGCGTATATATTGGAAAAAGTCCCCGCCCGCTCAAATGGGTTGTGTTTTTGCAGCGGTTCTTTTGGGGTTCGCCCGGATAATGATTTGCCGGGAATGATCCGACGGTTGGGCGCTAAAATTCACTTCTTGCATCTGAGAAGTATACAGCGGGATGAGGAAGGCAACTTCTTTGAGGCCAACCACCTGGAAGGGGATGCCGATATGTACTCGCTCGTAAAAGAGATTTTGACTGTCATGAACAGGGAGAAAAGAAGAATACCTATGCGACCGGACCACGGCCACCAAATGCTGGATGATTTAACAAAAAACCCATATCCTGGCTATTCCGCTATTGGAAGGTTAAAGGGGCTGGCTGAATTAAGGGGTCTCGAACTGGGTATTCAAAAATCGATTTTCAAATAGGCGTGAAAGGCGGCCGTTGCGTAAAAATAAGCGGCCCTTTTAAGTGCGATATGCCGAGAGCGTATAGCTTTGCCGTGCTATCAACGCTTTTCTAAAAACGTCGAAACATCAGCGCTTCCTTAGCACCACAGCACAAGCTAGTAAAGCCAAACCCGACGGGGCTACGGCATCGGAGGCTCCCTGTTGTATTCGGCGCGCAGGCCGCGACGGGTATAATGCCGAACCTCATACTTAAGGTGCGCGCTCATGGCTTGCTCGCCCAACATTTCATACAGAAGCAAAAACTTTATCGCGATAAGATTGCCATGCCGTTCCGAAAGCGTTTCCTTCCGCGCCCTCGCCCCCTTGCGAAACGCGGCGATTACGCGGTGGCGAATTTCCATAATTTGGCCGTCAGTGATGGGATAAATGCAAGCGAGGTGATGCTCCACGGCGACGCGCCTATAATACGCCACAAATTCCTTTTCCGCTTGTGGGTCAAGCGATGCGTTATCATGCCTTTTTTTAGACGTCCATCTCCGGAGTAGCGACAATAGCCCCATAATTGATTAAGTTTAGCGATACCGCCCTAGTTGCCCACAACAGCGAGCACCGCAATGGCGGCGGATTGGGCCAAAAGTAGAAAAAGAAGCAGGGGCTGCCTTACGGGAAACCGTAAAAATGGCAACACTTTCGCGTAAAGGAAAAAAACAGATTTTAGAGGCGATCAGCTCCATGCGTGCTAACCTGTGCATCTCCCCTACTTATATCACTCCAATATCTTTGCAGTATGCAATCAGCTGCTCATTTTTTGAAAAGTCGAGTACCTCTTTCATAAAATTGAGGCGCTTTTCGACACTGCTAAGCCCCGAGGGCGAAATGGATCGCTGACGGAGGTAAAACGGAATATCTTTTTGAAGCACCCCCTGCGAAAGCAGGGAGAGGATCGTGATGTCGAAGGTCGTAAACTCGTGTGAATTCCGCACCGGGTCTACCAGCTTGGTACCGGGCGCCCGGTACTTGCGTCCGCTATGCAAAGTTTGAAAGGCTTCTTTCAAGTGCTGTGCATCCCGGCGCGCCTTGCGCACGTACCCGTCAATTTCCAACGAAGCAAACAAATCGTCGATCACGGCCGGTCGGCTTTCGGCCGAAAAGACAATTACCTTGAGGTCGGGTTGCACGGTCCTGGCAGCCCGAATCAATGCCAAACCATCCTTCACCTGTTGTGGATGATGGTCTTCCTCAAAAGATAGGTCGGTGATCAATAGCTCGTAGGGCGCTTGATCGCGTAGCGCGTTCCGTATCCAAGCCAGGGCATCGTCGCAATAGTATACATACTTAGCATCTGTTACGCCCAGCTCGGCTAGTGTCTTCTGTATCGAGATATTAGCAATCTCGTGATCTTCAGCGATGAGTACTTTTCCAAACATAACCTTATCCTATGGGGCAACAGGAGCCGACAGTGCTATCCGCAGTCCCTCACCCTCTTTATTTTCAAAGGTAAGGCGCCCGCCGATACTGGCAATACGGTTTCCCGTATTCGACAATCCGTTCTTCCTCACTAACGGCTCAGGCATTCCGCGTCCGTTGTCTTTGTAATCTATGACCAGCTGCCCGTCTTTGATCGCAAAACGCACAACGACTTGACTGGCGCCGCTATGCTTGCGCATATTTACCATCAGTTCCTGCAAAACGTGCTCGACTTGATGGGTAACCTCCTGCGCTACCGATTCCCAAGTCTCGGGCTCATTACCGACAATGATCACTTTCGTCGTATCGGTGGCGAAAGAACGGAGTAGGTTTCCCACCTTCGTATGGACGGGTACGCCTGGCCAATCCGCAGCCTCAGTTTCATAGGAGATATCACGCGACTTCTCGTACATATCTTCCAAGCGGTCTAGCAATTCCTCGCGATCCAGTTCGACACGGTTCTCAACCTCTGCCATCACCCTATATATCCCATTGGCCACCACGTCGTGTATTTTTCGGGACGTCTGCAATTTCAGGTCCTTAAGGCGGCTTTGGCTTTCCAGTTCAAGACGCTGTCTGCGCTTGTGCTGCCAATAAATTGCAGCCAATACGACGCATACCGCCAAAAACACGACGACAAAGGTCACCGATCGTTGGCGGGAAAGCGCGAAGGCCTGCACGGTGTTTTCATGCTCCAACCGTAGGTTCTCGGCTCTGTTTTTCTCAACCTCGTAACGTATTAGCGCAAATTGATTGGCTGCGGTACTGCGCGCCAACTGAACGCTGTCTGTCAAATGCTTGTAACGTTCGAAATAGACTTTCGCCTCCTTGTCGGGAACCAATTTAGCAAGCCGGTACGCCGCCAATACGCGATCTTCGGCATTCTTTAACCGTTGGGCAATATCGTAGCGTTTTCGTGCGTAATACAGCGCCGAGTCGGGCGACTGCCCTTCGTAGTAGGCCGCTAGGTGGGCATAGCTCGAATTCTGCCCGAGCAAATCGCCCTTTTCCTCGCGAATTCGTAAAGCTTCCAATAAAGCGGGCACCGGATTGTAATGGGGGTTGTGTTGCCACCGCGTGTTTGCCAGGTTAGTCAACGATCGCGCGTATTCAAGTGTATTGTCTTCATTGGCTTCGACAATTGACTCGTAAATTTCCAACGCTTCTTCGTAACGACCGCCGCGCTGCAGGGTGCGCGCTTGGTTATTGAGGTATATGCGCTTCGTCGCCGAATCATCTGCAAACTCCATCGCCTGACGGTAAAAATCAAGCGCCCGGTCGAGGTCCTGCAGTTGGTACGAGGCATTGCCTAGATTGTTCGCGTTGGCACTAATATAAATCCGATGATCGGGGTTTTGCTTATCCAGATATTCGACCGCTTGCAGCGACGTTTCTTGAGCACCGAAGTAATCTCCCTCATCAAAAAGGGTCACAGCCATCTGGATCAGGCAGTTGGCCGTATTGAGGCTATCCCCTACAATGACAAAGATATCTTTAGCCTTTGCAAAGGCTAGAAACGCGCTGTCGGCATGCCCAGCGTCCAAGTAGCTAAAAGCCTCGTCATAGTACGGATTTTCGAGAGTTGCGTTCCGGTCGTTAGGCTCGGTCGAACAAGCAAACAATACCGAGGAAAGAAACAGCAGGTTTAAGTTTTTCAAGAGCATGTTAGGTTAGTCTCTCGAAAATAATGAAAAAATATAAGAAAAGGCGACCTTACGGTCGCCTTTGTAATCGCATGTCCCGGATCAGGTTCCCTGAGGCGGTCGGGGTGGCCGTACCTGCCCCAAGTCTCCGCCCGTCCCATGCTCTCCACCATCTTCGCTTGTGGCCTGTATACCCGGTTGCCAACCACTAACCGGCTTGCTGGTTGGGTACAACGCTCCCAACAGTAGCGCAAACATTACTGTAATCATGTGATACGTGTTTAATACCGATACCGTAGGCCCTAGCGACCCATTCGCTAGGGTTGCTACAAAGGGTTGTCAGAAGGCCTTCTAACAGGTTGGGAAGTGAGTGGACGAGAACACGGGAGCAAGCAACCGCTTCCCAGGCCGGTTACAGCCCCGTGTTCCTATCCAATTTGAAATCCGTTTCGTATTTTTAGTCCCGTTTGGGAGCCGACTCGTACGCGAACGAATTACATCGGCAAACCTAATCAAGCTAAACAACTAACGATCAGACCATTCCGTTAATTCCGATAATTCCAGGAGTTTTCCGGAAATTCCGGTCAGAATTCCGAAAGCGCCCGAGGATGGTAGTCCCGCACGCAAAAAAAAGCCCCGCACATTCTTTTGATAAGAATGTACGGGGTGTAAAAATGAAAAGACAATGTCCGATTTTGACCGATTTAAACAAGCGGTGTGGGAGGCTTATCAAACAAAACGCCACCGCAAGGAATTACCCCCGGAATTGGAAGATCCCCGCCCTGCCTCCTTGCGAGATTACTGCCTGAGGAAGTGTCAATCCCAATTGCTGCCTAAAGACCGCGAGGCACTTATATTGTTTTTTTCACCCGACGCCCCGGACCATGCGATCGAACGCAATATTCGACAGTTTGACACGGACAAACTCAAGCCAATTATCCAATACCTAAGAGGAGATACGCAAAACACGCGGGAGAAAAACATCAAGCTCTTGGCGTGGCTGATTGATTTCGAACCGAGACCTTACGACGCATGGCGGCGAGCGGGTAAAACCGACATCGCTTCCACGGATTATGGTTCACAGCCAGCCATACCTACACAAAACGAACGACGACCAGTAAGCCCTCCGGACGAGGAAATCCAAAAATCAAGGATGGTGAGCAAAGCGCTTGGATGGCTGTTAGGTGCCGTATCGCTCGCAACGGCCATCTTTTTTTTCGCCTGGAAACCCGGCGCTAAGCAATGCATGTATTGGCAGGAACACCGATACGTGGCCATACGCTGCTCCGCAAACGAGCCGCCCGGCGCTTTACTCATCGCGTTAGACCAAGAGCGACTTCAAGGTTTCAAGAAAATTATGCGTCCAGACACCCTCTCCTTAGCGCATGTCAATAAGGTTTGGTATTCGAAAATCAACAACACTGTCGAGTTTTTCACCGCCCCAGGCTTCCATCCCGTACACCTTGACCGCGCGCTGAAGGTTGCCTCCAAGCACATTATCGAACAGTACGGGGGCAAACAAGCCCAAAATTGAGCTGGGCGCAACCAGCCACGGATAACCTGCCTGAGGAGATGGGTCAGGTATTTTTCGGTCAAGCATCTTGATGATATCATTGGTAGGCATAGTTATCACGAGGTATAGACGGCGGGCGCCATGTGGAGAAGTACGATATAAGTGGGACAGGCTCGGCATCATGTGGTAGATTTACTGTTGCGGACGTGAAAGCGCTGCCCTCGGCGCGCATGACTAGCAACGTGCCAAATCTATCCCAACTCCCAACATGCCCCAATAGGTAGCGATTTGACTGGTTTGGGTTAGAATTTGGGCGACTTTGCCACAGGACGAGCAAAATGTTCATTAAAATTAGGAATGGCCATGCGTATGTCGCATAGAAGCGACCGAAGCCCGGCCCCGGTGCTCAGGCCATGCCGCGCTGGCCCGGGAAATTATCGCTTGATCGCTTCAAAAAGACCAACGATTAACTGACGTCGATTTGCACTGACCGGAATTTCTTTACCATTGGCCAGCACGATATAGCCACCGTCATTGCGCACGTACTTCCTCATATGATGCGGGTTGATCAGGTAGGATTGGTGCGTTCTTATGAAGAGAAACTTCTCCATCACTTTCTCGAACTCTTTGAGCGTCTTGCTGATCAACAGCTTTTTGCCGCATTCGAAGTGGATGTTCGTATAGTTGTTTTCGCTTTGGCAATAGAGTACGGATTTAACGTTGATAAACTCGAAACCGTCGAGGATAGGTACCGCCACCTTGTTACCTAGCAACTCATCTTTCTTCAGGCTCTCAATGAGGGCACTGATTTGGTTTGTATCGTTTTCTAGTTCGCGCCGCTCTTGCCAGCTGGTGACTGCTTCCACCAGCTCGTTTTCATCAATAGGTTTAAGCAGGTAATTAACCGCCTTCGCACGAAACGCAGGGATGGCATATTGGCTATACGCCGTGGTAAAAATAACGTCGAAGGCAGGCTGCTCCAGCATGTCCAGCAATTCAAAGCCGTTGATTTCCGGCATTTCTACGTCAAGAAAAAGCAGGTCTATATCCGTATTGCGCAACATTTTCAATGCTTCGCGGGGTTTTGTGCTGTCGAAAACGACCTCAAAGTCTGGAAACAAACCTTTAATATGCAGCAAGAGGCTTTGTACGCAATGCTGCTCATCATCGATAATTGCTACTTTCATCGCTTCCTTTTTTGCGTTAATGGGAGTTGGTGGCAAGGCTAGTTGACAACATGCGCGCTAATTCCACATCATCTTCGACCGTGGGCCGGGTGCGGGCCGAGCGCTGCGGGTCAGGCGCCGGAGGGCTACCGGAACCTTGATCAATTCCGATGATTACCTGTACCCGAGTTCCCGTGGCATTCCCCTGGGCGTCGGTCAATCCCTTGATATGCCAATCGATATGACCGCCAAAACTCTTATTATACAATTCGATTCGCTTGTTCGTTATGCGGTGGCCCATGCTGGTATGGCCCCGCACTTCGGGTTCGTGTTCCACAAAGCCGACGCCGTTGTCCTCGATGCTAATGACGATGCCGGAGTCCGTTGAAACTGCCTCTATCATGAGTCGCTTATGCGGCTTATCGCTCGGCAACAAGCCATGCCAAATAGCATTTTCCACGAATGGCTGCAACAGCATCGCCGGCATTACCTTGCGATCTGCCCATCGATGCACGCCATCGTCAATATAATACTCGAAATCCTTGTCGAACCGTATGGCTTCCAACTTCAGGAAATCTTCCAGCAGGCTAAGTTCTGCCCCCACCGTGTGGATAGGTCGCTGGGAAGTTTCGAGCACGCGACGAATAAAGCGGCTGAACGTTACCAAGTAGCGCATAGCTTCTTCGTTCTCGTTCTTCTGGATCATGTACCGGATAGCGCCGAGGCTATTGAACATGAAATGCGGGTTTACCTGCATACGTGTGGCAATCATTTCGGCTTCCATCAGGCTTTTCTCGTATTCAGCCCGCACCTTATCCTCCCGTTGCCGCGCAATAAGCCAAAGAGCCCGCTTGCGAAGTCGCCTAATTCGGACCAAGAAAAAGACGAGGCCCAATAACAGCACCACGACACCGGACATACAGTAAATGACGAGTACACGACGCTCCAGCTCCGCCTCTTTGAGTAATTTCTCGTTAGTCAGTAGGCGTATTTCATTCTCCTTGTTCTCAAAATCATACTTCCGCTTGAGTGCCGTCACCGCGGTTTCCTGATCTACACGCGCAATGCTGTCCTTGTACAGCTGTGCGGTTTTGTAATAGGCTAGCGCCTGTTTGGTATCCTGCTGATCCTCATAGATTTGCGCAATTCGCTCCGCACTTTCTTGAATTAAGCCCTTGTTGGCATGCGTGTAGCCAGTTTCCAAGGCCTGCAGGAAGTACGGTAGCGCTTCGGCACGCTTGTTATTGCGATAGCGGATGTCGCCGAGTTGATACAGGACGTACGCAAGTCCGATCTCGTTCTTCTCTTCCTCATAATAAGTTTTGGATTGTTGGAAATACCGTTCGGCTTGTTGTAAGTTAGTCCCTTCCCGCAAGAAACTCATGCCCAACGCCCTATACGTCATAGCCAGCCCGTGAGTGTCCGACATTTCCTCGTTCAACAGCAGCAGCTGTTGGAAATACTCCCGAGCCTGCGCGTACTTACCTTGCTCATCGTAGTAACTTCCGATCGAAAAATAATGCATGGCCTGGCCGAGCGTATTGCCCGCCTCCTTGGCTAAGTCGAGGGCTTGATGCATATAGGACAAGCCTTCCTCCTCTCGTCCGCCAATGTTCAACAGTACGATACCGATCCCGCTCGACGCTATTTCCATGTTTTTTTTATCGTCGGCCTCCTGAGCAATAGCAAGTGAGCGCAAGTAGTATTTTACCGCCACCACGTCGTCCCCATTATGGCGCGCGGCCACGCCGGTATTGTTTGCATAAATCATTTTGCTCAATGCGGGGGCATATGGAAGATGTTCAATGATGTCAAATGCTCTTTTATGCAAAGGAAGTGCTTCCGCATAATATTGGTGGTAGCGGTAGAGCAGCCCGAGGTTGTCAAGTGCTTTGGCCTGCAACAGGATGTTGTCCATATCCGCCGCTAAGTCTACGGCAATGGCAGCGTGTTCGATACAGGCCTGCTCACTATGGTTTCCACGGTGTTGATGCCTGGAGATTTTGATATACAGTTCTACCTTGGTGGAATCATCCTCCTCGATCTGTAGCCGCTGGCGAAGGCTATCCAAGGTAGGGTCGGGAAAACCGTCGTTGCCGAATGCGCATGCCGCGCTGCAAACTCCCCAAAGGACCAATGTGATATACTTAATTTTTTTCATATTAAAGGCGATGGAGGCCAATATAACCTATCTTTCTGATAATGTGATTACAAAGATAGCTTCCGTGCCGGTACGTTCACCATCGTTCACCTCATCAATCCTAAAATCTATTTTGTCGTCGAAACTATGATTAAATAGCTTAATGCGTTCTCGTGTAAGCGAAATGCCCGTAAGTGCTTTCGGCTCACTTCGCTGCGACTTTCGTTGACCGCTTATCCAGCCCACACCGTTATCGGCGATGCGAATGGTTAGCTGCCTGGCTTGGAGACCAACATCGATAGTGATCTCTTTATTCACGTCCGGGCTACTCATGGCGCCGTGCCAAACGGCATTCTCTACCACCGGATAGAGGAGCATGGGCGGCACCATCACTCCACCCATCATCGTTTGGTTAGCCCCGTTAACACGGTAGGAAAAGTCTTGGCCAAACCGATTCCGTTCGAGTTTCAGGTATTTTTCGATCATGGTAAGCTCCTCGACGACGGAAATAGCTCGCTTGCGCGACGTTTCGAGTACCAACCGCATGAAACGGCTGAACACAGTTAAATATTCGACAGCCTTTTTGTTTTGGTCGCTCTGGATCAAATACATAATCGAGTTGAGGCAATTATGGAGAAAATGTGGGTTGATCTCTAAAGACCTGGCTATTGTCTCGGAACGGGCTAGCTCCGTTTCAAACTCCGCTTTCAAGCGCATTTTCTCTTCGCTAGCAAGCCGTTCCTGCACCTTCACCACGGCTTCTTCACGGGCTTTTATCCGCCGTTCCAGTTCCTCGTTTTGTTCACTAACCAAACGCCCTTTCTCACTGATTCGCTCTAGGTGCTGCTGCTGGGCCCATTCCCGCTCGCGGGTGAGAAGTACAATTCGTTGGCCCAAAGCTAGGGCAAAAAATAAGGTCTCTACCAAAATTCCCATCTCAAAGAGGCTGGTCGCAGAAACGCGATATAAGGCGGGGAACGGGAGGCCTTCGAACGCGAAGCGCGCCGATGCCAAGAATGACCCTACAAAATACGCATAACTACCCAGCAAAAACGGTATCTTGAGGGGAGATGCCGTACGCCTCATAATCCACACCAGTAAGTAAGCACTTAGGGAAAATATAATGACACGTACCCACACGAAAATTGATAAGGCAAACGGGGCGATAAAATCGTAGAAGATACCGTAAGCCACCGCGTATGCCGCACACGTCAGGGTCCAAGCAGAGAATACCCGAGCCACGCGCCTACTTTGCTGCTGGATATCGAGCAGTTCCATCGCAAAAGCAATGTAGGAAGCAAATGCCAAAAGCGTAAAGGGCTCGATAAACCGCCTATTGCCCTGGAAGTAGCCGCCGAAAATCTCTCCCACCCAAGTTGCAGTACGGATATTGGTAAAGCCGTACGCTAGCGAAAACAACAAGAATAGCGCATAGTACAGGTAGATGCGTTCCTTGTTCTTGATGTATAGTATTGCTACGAAGAATGCCAATAGGGCCATCGCGCCACAAAAGAACGCTCCCGTGATCTCGGATTGATGAATGATGACGTCGATGTGTAGCAAGTTGGTTGATTAAGTGTCCCGAATTACTCCATAAATATAAGGAAATATCAAGTGTGCTGAAACGCACAGTTACCATAATACCCACCGCAGTGAGAATACCACGCTTCCCAACAAGAATTCGCAAAACCCGGCTGGCACCGCCTAGGTTAGCCAAATTCTAACTGGAAACTCGGTAATACTCCTCCAAACCTACCCGATACTCACTTCCTATTCCATCTTCCTATGATTACACGTCAATTTGTGACCTAATTCATCTTACCAACTACATTAATTTTAAAACAATCCATGAAAAAACTACTATTAATCGTCCTAGCCGGCGCATGTGCCATCTGGACAGCCAGTGCCCAAGAAAAAGGAAGCATCCACGTGGGTGTAGGTGTCGATATCGGGTTGCCTCTTGGTGACTTTGGCGAAGCATCAAACGTGGGCATCGGCGCTACTGCTAAGGGAATGTACGGCATCAGCGACGTAAGTCAAGCTACGCTGACGCTAGGCTTTCTCCGCTTTGGCATGAAAGACGGAAACGACATGGTGTCGGGTTCTACGGCCCTCATCCCCGTCTTAGCCGGTTACCGC
Organism: uncultured Sphingobacteriaceae bacterium; assembly: GCA_964423925.1. Lineage (GTDB taxonomy): Bacteria > Bacteroidota > Bacteroidia > Sphingobacteriales > Sphingobacteriaceae > CAYRGQ01. The sequence continues at coordinate 33,671 of CAYRGQ010000018.1, forward strand.
CATGTCTTTGGCAACCTTTATGGCGAAGGCCAGATCGGACTCACCACCGTCCGCACCACTATCAAGATCGATGGCGAAGGCTTCGGAAACATTTCGGGTAGCACCTCATCTACTCACTTGGGTTACGGTGCTGGCGTTGGCTACCTGATGGATGCCTGGGATATCGGCGTCCGCTTTCAGGGCGTATCCGGCGACGGCGGAAACCTAAATTTTGTAGCGCTACGTCTAGGCTACAACTTTCAATTAAGATAACCATCCATGAAACTGACTATGAGACACCCAGTTAAACCTTTATACCTATTGGCTTGCTTGATGGTATTAGCGGGTTCCGTCGTCTCGTGCAAAAAAGACAGGCTCACCAATCCGTTCGATTTGGAGGCGGGCACGCTGAGCATGAAAATCGACGGAAACTTGCGCGAAGCGGAATCGGCCTTCGTCCTGAACGTGCCAGACGAGGAATCCGGCCGGCATATTGTGACGGTGACGGCATTCTTTACGCCCGAAGGCGCCTCGGGCGATGACGAAGTGATGGATGCGTTCCATATTTACCTAAGTCTTTCGGATGCGGAGTTTAAAAACCCCAAAGGCACATACGACATAATTTATGTGCGTGACGAGAACGAATATTCGGGGTTTTATGCCCTTTACCAAGTGAATTTGGGGTCGGGAGACCAACATGAGGTGTACGGTTTCGTCGATCCGGAAAAAAGCGTGGGAAAGTTGACAATAACCGATTTTGAAATCGGCAACGGATCACCCAGCATTCCGGGACTGCCCAGCGTCACGGGATACGCCAAATTAAAGGGCACCTTTCAGATGCAGCTCACAGGCGCAACCGTAGATCAGGGGAAAACGATTACCATTACGGAGGGAAAGTTCAGCGTACGTAATCAGTTTGGATTCCTATAAGCCGCCAAGCAGGCATGGAGACCAAGCTCGGCCCACGAAATTCGCGGGCCGAGCTTTTTATCTCTGGGCCATACGATTTTTTGTATATTGTGCATGAAAAGAAATCGCGAAGCGGCATCGCAACAGCCCGCTTCAGCAGACAATCCTCGATGCGGCCCCACAGGGCAATGAGCCCCGACACGACGCCGAGATCGGGTTAGCTTTAAAACCATGCGCTTATTCGCCGTCATCATCGGTATAAACCTGCTCATTTGTCGTTCCATAAAGCCTCTTACCGCACAAAATATGGACGCCATCGATCACATCATGGCTGGATATAACGACGACCGGCCAGGCGCCTCAGTCCTTTTAATCGACAACGGACAGGTCCGCTTGCAACGCCAATTTGGATACGCAAACCTAGAAACGTACGAAAGGGTGTCTCCCGCCACGAACTTCCGACTCGCCTCCGTGAGCAAACAATTCACCGCAACCTGCATTTTGCAACTCATCGCTGCCGGTAAGCTATCCTTCCAAACCACGCTCCTCGACGTCTTTCCAGACTTTCCGCCATATGGCGAGGCCATCACGGTGGAGCACTTACTCACCCACACATCCGGCATCCCGGATTACGAAGATTATGTCGCCGATACGGCCTTCAATCCCCAAATTAAAGACGAAGGTGTATTAGAAATTCTCAAGACGCTGAATGAGGGCTACTTTGCACCTGGCACTCAGTTTCGCTACAGCAATTCGGCGTATGCACTACTGGCACTCATCGTGGAAAAATACAGTGAAATGCCCTACCCTAAATATTTACAAAAACACATTTTCGAACCTCTGGGCATGAAAAACACGGTAGCACACGTAGCGGGAAAAACCACCGTATCGAATCGTGCTTTGGGATATGGCTACAAGGGCACCTGGAAATTGCATGACCAAAGCTCAACGAGCGCGGTGTTAGGCGACGGCGGCATCTACAGCAACGTCTTGGACCTATATCGGTGGAGCGAAGCACTGTATGCGGGCAACGTATTGCCCCTAAGCCTAATCCGAAAATCCTTCGATAGGTATCGTCTAGAAGATGGCAGGAAGGTCGACTACGGATACGGGTGGCACCTTAAGACAGACGATAAAGGTCGGGAAGTGGTCTACCATACCGGCAGCAGCATGAGCTTTCGCAATATTTTTTACCGGATACCGTCGTTGGGAATCAGTATAATCGTATTAACCAACCGCAACCAGCCTTCCGAAGCCGAAATGGTCCCGCTGGCTGAGGCTATCCTGGAGGCTGCGGGCTACTGAGGATTCCCCTGCAGATAGGCGAGCGCACCCTGCACGTGCTCTTCATCTTTAAACATTCCGCGAAACATGTAGGCGATTTTTCCATCCAACCCGATTACGAAGGTTTCGCGGCCGGTTAGGAAAAGGAAATTTCGTACCCCAAATGCGCGCAACACCGCGTTATTAGGGTCGCTAAGCAAGGTAAAGGGGAGATTATGCTTCTCGCGGAACGCTCGATGGCTTTGCACACTCCCTGAATTGATACCAATAACCATCGCATTTGCGTCGGTGAATGCCTCGAATTGGTCACGCACGGCACAAGCTTGTCGCGTACAGCCGGGCGAGTCGTCTTTGGGGTAGAAATAAATTACCAGGGCTTGCTTGCCTACGACCTTCTTTGTGTCGAACTCCTCGCCATTATGGTCCTGCAACACGAAATGGGGCATGGTATCCCCGATCTCCAGTTTTGTCATGTGATTCTTTTTGGCGTCCGCGCTGTCAGGTTGGGCACAGGCCGTGCACATGTACATCAGCGATATCGCTAACCAAAGCACGTTAAATCGAAACCGGCATATCATTGCTAACTCCATCTCAACACGTTCATTCACTATCAATATGAAACACTTGATGGCCCTCCATTGTTTGGCCTAGCGCCACAGGTTTCTCGAAGATTCCAAACACCGCGGAACCGCTTCCACTCATAGCGGCATATAGTGCGCCGGCCTCATACAAATCCGCTTTGATCTTACCTATCGCGGGATGCCGGGAAAAAACACCTGCCTCAAAATCGTTCGTTATGCGCTCCTTCCATGCCGCCACCGGCAGACGGATAGCTTGAGCGAGGCCATTCCCTTCCGGACGGGGCGTTACACCCCGATATGCGTCAGCGGTAGCTATGTGGATGTCGGGTTTCACGATCACCAAATGGTAGCCGGCAAGACTGACACTGACATCGGCAAATACATCGCCTATACCCGTTGCGAAAACAGGTCGATTACGAAGGAAAAAAGCACAGTCGGCTCCGAGCTGGCTCGCCATCGCCATGAGTGCCGAATCGGAAAACCCGATTGCGAATAGGTCATTGAGGAGGCGGAGTATGGCCGCTGCGTCGGACGATCCGCCCCCTAAGCCGGCACCCACGGGAATGACCTTGTGAAGATAGATGTCGACCGGTGGGATATCCACTTGGCTACGAATCAGTTCGTACGCCCGCAAGCAGAGATTGCCGGAAGCAGCTTGCGGAATGGCAATTCCGGACGAAAAAAAACGAGTTTCCGAGCTCTCGATTACCTCTACCACGTCGTGTATACCGACTGGATAGAAAACGGTCTCTAGGTCATGGTAGCTGTCTTCCCGCCGACGGAGAACCTGCAAACCAATATTGATTTTTGCGTTGGCAAATGCGATCATCGTTGTTGTTTGGAGACCAATATTAACGAAAAAATCGCGCGCGACCAGCGAAAGCGTATAAAACCTCTGCGGCCATAGCCCCATCACCCGCAAAAACGCTATTTTAGCGTTATGGAGGAACTGATTTACCTGGACAATGCGGCCACGACCGCCGTCGACCCGCAAGTGCTTGATGCGATGATGCCGTACCTGACCGATCAATACGCCAACGCGTCTAGCGTAACCCACCGTCCGGGTCGTACCGCTAGGGAGGCCGTCGAACGGGCGCGCCGACAAGTCGGCGAACTCATCGGCGCTTCGGAAAAGGAAATCACTTTCACTTCAGGCGCTACCGAAGCCATTAATATGGCCCTAAAAGGCGTTTACGGGCATTATCTTTCCAAGGGAAGCCACATCATCACCTGCCAAACCGAACATAAAGCGGTGCTTGACACCTGTCAACAACTTGAGAAGCAGGGGGCGACCGTGACCTACCTCCCTGTGGATGCAAACGGATCGCTATCGCTCGAGCAGCTCGAAGCCTCCATTCGTCCAGACACGGTAGTGATTGCATTGATGTATGCCAACAACGAAACAGGCGTACTCCATCCCATCGACGAGATTGCACGTATTGCGCAAGCCCATGATGTCCTGTTCTTCTGCGATGCCACGCAGGCCGCCGGCAAACTGCCTATCGACGTGGGCGCTACCCCCATCGACATGTTGTGCATAAGCGCGCATAAATTTCACGGACCGAAAGGCATCGGCGCATTATATATCCGGCGCAAACGGAAACCGATACAAACCGGCGCCCTGTTGCACGGCGGCAGTCAAGAAAACCACCTGAGGGCCGGTACGCTTAACGTCCCCGGCATCGTAGGCATGGGCGCGGCTGCCGACTTGGCCAGATTGTCGCTACCTATCCTTCAGGCCCAGGTAGGCGCTCTCCGCGACCAACTAGAACACGGATTTGGTGACATCGAGGCTATACGTACAAACGGCAATGTCGCCCCTCGACTCCCCCATATCAGTAACATCACCTTTCGTCACCTCCGCGCCCAGGAAATCATGGTCGCACTACCCCAGCTGGCCTTAGCCTCCGGCTCGGCGTGCGTCAGCGGGGACCGCGATCCGTCCCACGTATTGTTGGCGATGGGCATCGCCGCTGAAGATGCCCATGCCTCGCTGCGTTTCAGTTTAAGCCGCTTTACGACGGCCCATGACATAGTCCGGGCGGGCCAACTACTATCTGAAGCAATCGACGACCTTCGCAGCAAATCCCCCGTTTGGCAGCTATACAAAGCTGGGGTAATCGATTAAGAAGCACAAAATGACGTCTCCCTAACGTAACGCCCTTGCGCGTAGCGGAATATTTGCCGATATTTGCAGTAAGCAAACGAAAGAACATGGTAACGATCACGGATAAAGCGAAAAACAGAATTGAGGAAATCATGCGCCAAGAGAACCATGATGACTCGTATTTTGTGCGGGTAGCGGTCGAAAGCGGTGGTTGCTCGGGCTTGAGCTACCGTCTCAAATTCGACAATGTCGAACAAAAAGGCGACCAGTTCGTGGAAGACAAGGGCATTAAAATCTGCCTTGACATCAAATCGTACCTCTACCTAGCTGGCACCGAGCTCGACTACTCGGATGGATTAAACGGCAAGGGCTTCGAATTTCACAACCCCAACGCAAGCCGCACATGCGCCTGCGGAGAAAGTTTTGCCGTTTAGTGCCATCGCTGAACGACTAGGATTTTAGTCCACCTATCAGGCGCGTGTCGTTTTCCAAACGCGGACCCCGCCTTGCCCATTCGCTTCAATAACTCGCCTAAACAAGGCGAAGAATTTTCGTCCGCGCGCACCCTAAACATTCTAAGCGCATTGCAAAAGAATGTCGCTGAGTGACCCTCGGGGTCGGTTATTTTCGTATGTTTGCGTAGCGAATTTATTATGCTGAAACAGACATTACAACAAAAGCTTTTACAAAAGCTGTCGCCGCAACAAATCCAATTTATCAAGTTGCTGCAGGTACCCACTGTGTCTCTGGATACCCGTATCAAAGAAGAACTGGAAGAGAACCCGGCGCTGGAGGACATCAGTCTGGCCAACATGTCTGAACCGGCCGAGGAATATCCCGACCGCGACCCGGAGGACGATCCGATTCATGATGCTGAGCAAAGCAACGAGTTGGACGAATTCAACATCGACGACTACCTTCAAAACGACGACATAAACGACTACGGGGGAGGCAATTACAGCAGTGACGACGATGAAGACCGGAAGGAAATACCGATAGCGGTACAGCACTCTTTTTTTGAAAATCTACAGCAACAGCTGGACTTGCTCGCCCTTTCCGACAAGGATTTTCTTATCGGCCAACAGATTATCGGAAGCCTGGATGACGACGGATACCTTCGCCGACCCATATCGTCATTGATTGACGATTTGGCGTTTTCCCAAAACGTGATGGCCGAAGAGGCCGAAGTGGAGGAAATGTTGAAGGTGATTCAGGAATTTGACCCCGCCGGAATCGGTGCGCGCGACCTACAGGAGTGCTTGCTTATCCAATTGCGCAAGAAAGATCAAGATAATCCGATCATACAGCAAGCGATCGAAATCGTGGAGAACTACTTGGATGAATTTACCAAAAAGCACTACGACAAGCTGGAGCGTTCGCTCAACATCGATTCGGACGAGCTGCGGGAAATCGTGGCCGAGATACTTAAATTGAACCCCAAGCCCGGCGATGCTGGCAGTGGTGCAGCAGGTAAGCAGCTACACATTATCCCCGACTTCCACATCACCAACAACGATGGCGTGCTCCATTTGACGCTAAACTCCCGAAACGCTCCTGAACTACGCGTCAGCCGCTCATACCAAGAGATGTTCGACCACTACGACAAGGCTGTGCAAAAGGATAAGAAGATTAAGGAAGCGGTGCAGTTCGTCAAGCAAAAGCTCGACTCGGCCAAGTGGTTTATCGACGCCATCAAACAGCGGCAGCAAACCCTGCTCAAGACCATGAATGCTATCATGAACTACCAATACGAGTATTTCCTGACAGCCGACGAGCGAAAGCTTAAACCAATGATCCTCAAGGATATCGCTGACCGTATCGACATGGATATCTCTACGGTATCCCGCGTAGCCAATTCGAAGTATGTCCAGACGGAATTCGGAACTTTTTTGCTTAAATCATTCTTTTCGGAAGCCATCCAAACCGACAGCGGCGAGGAAGTATCCAACAAGGAAGTGAAGAAAATACTTGAAGAGTGCATTGCAAACGAAGATAAGCGCAGGCCATTGGCTGATGAGAAACTAACCGAAATACTGAAAGAAAAAGGTTATAGCATCGCCCGCCGAACGGTAGCAAAGTACCGCGAAGCGATGAACATACCGGTAGCTCGCCTCCGAAAACAACTCTAATCGCTCACTAACCCAAAAAACCAACGATGAAAGCATTCTTCCTCCCCCTCGTCACCCTGCTGGGTGCAGCTGCATGTAGCAACCCTGCCACCCAATCCGAAGATGGAAACACACCTGCTGCGGAGCCCTCTCTAACGCTTGCTTGGAAATCGGACTCCATCTTTACCGGCTCGGAATCTGCCCTGTATGACGAAGCGAATGATCGCATCTACGTCAGCAGCGGTAACACCGACGCCGCCGCCAAAGATAATGACGGCTTTATCAGCATTGTCCAGACCGATGGAACCGTCACCGAGTTGAAGTGGGTTTCTGAGGGCTTGCACGCACCCAAAGGCATGACCATACTTAATGGAAAGCTTTATGTAAGCGATATTGACGAACTAAAAGTCATCGACATAGCATCCGGCAGTATAGAAAAGACAGTTGCTGTGAATGGCGCCATGTTCCTAAATGACGTAGCTACCGATGGCAATCACGTCTATGTCTCAGACATGCGTGCGGGAATGATTTACTCCTTCACCCCTGATGGAGAATACACGATTGTCGTGGAGAATAGCCCCAATGTTAACGGACTTGAATGCCACAATGGCCACCTGTACGCACTGGACGGCGAAGGTCTCAAAAGGTTCAGTGACGACGGAAACTTCACGGCACAAACGCTCTATCCCGAGATGACCGGCGGCGATGGCTTAGTCATCCTGAACGACAGCACATTTGTGGCTAGCCGCTGGCACGGCGAAATATTCTTTATCCGTGGCTCGGAAACCTTCACCGTGCTGGATACGCGGGAAGACAGCTCGAACACGGCCGATATCGGCTTTGTAAAAGGCAAAAACCTCGTTATCGTGCCTACGTTCCTTAAAAACGAAGTTGCGGCTTACGAACTGGTCTATTAAGCGAGTCTGCTTGGAGTATCCTGCTTAGCGGGCGGACGATCGGATAACAACTTCGTTGGGCAGTCCCGCCAAACGGGGACACCGTTGAAACGCCCCTAGCTGACACTCCCTGTCTTAGTTGGATAAGTGGGCCCAGTGGTGGTATGCCCCCTTGACCCCACCTCGCCAGCTCCTACTCGTCAAATAAGCGCAGCTGTCTGCTTTCCAGTCGGGGATGTTTGAAATTGCTTGCGGAGAGGCCGAGCAGGCGTACGCCTCGCGAGTCATCCTGCATTGCTTGCTGGAGGAGTTGTTCGCCGGCACTCAGAATGCTTTCCCGATCAAGGTACCCCTCCTGCCGCGACACGCTTCGGGTCTTCTGCGAGAAGTCCGTATATTTTACTTTAACCGTCAGTGTCTTTGGCAGCAGCGCCCGTTGGGACATGCGCCCCCACAGCTGCTCCCCGATCCGTGCCAACTCGAGGGCCATCGCGTCAAACGCGTACAAATCCGTCGAAAACGTATCCTCAACGGCGAGCGATTTAACTTCCCGATGGGGTTGTACCGGCCGAGGGTCTATCCCGCGTACTACCCGGTAAAAAAAACGCCCACTCTTTCCGAATAGCCGCACCAAATCCGCTTCCGCATATCGTTTAAGATCCGCCCCGGTATAAATTTGAAGCTGTTTCATCTTGGATGCCGTCACCTTGCCCACGCCGAAAAACTTTTCGACCGGAAGCTTCTCCATAAAGGCTTCTATCTTGGACGGACCGACAAAGGTGAGCCCGTCCGGCTTATCCATGTCGCTGGCGATTTTGGCCACAAACTTATTGATCGACACGCCAGCCGACGCCGTCAGTCTCAGTTCATCGCGAATGGCGCTTTTGATTTGCTGGGCAATCTCCATTGCCGAGCCGATGTCGAGTTTGTCATTCGTCACGTCGAGGAAGGCTTCATCCAGCGACAAAGGCTCGATAATATCGGTATATCGGCTGAAGATCTGGCGGATTTGATGGGAAACACGTTTATAGACCTCAAAACGTGGTGGAACGAAAATAGCATGCGGGCAAAGACGATAGGCTTGGCTGCAGGGCATCGCTGAGCGAATGCCGTATTGCCGAGCTTCATAACTAGCCGTTGCGACTACACCCCGACTGTCGGGCCGGCCGCCCACCACCAGGGGCGCGCCCCTATATTCAATAAAATCACGCTGCTCTACCGACGCGTAGAAAGCATCCATGTCGATGTGGATAATCTTTCGAACCACTTCCGAGTGTCCCATCTTTCACGTTATCAAGACACGCCTCGTCCGGAGGCTAGCCAGCTACTGCACGGTATACCGGTATACCGCGCGGCCAATATTTCCCTCATCGTCGAACCCTTCGACTACCACGCGATAGGTCCCGCGCCCGTCCGCATTGTAAAAAGTCATCGACGCCTTACCCGCTTCGTCGGTCCGGATGGTGGGGTTCCAATAGATCGTCGTGCGGATGTCGTTGACGGCCCGTCGCTCCGGCGTATCATATTTAGGCGCATAAAAGGTACGCTTGGCAATGTAGCCCAGCGGTGTCAGATCGACAATGTTGCTTTTGGGCAGCATGGCTTCGATTTCGGCTAGCGACATCCGAGGCGCGGGCTTATGATCCGTAGCGGTATAAATCGAAACCACCCCATTGTTTTGATGGGTACGGCTGACGATTCCCAGCTCGTCGCGCAGGAAGATTTCGATACCGAGCACTTCCGCGGGCATGATACCGTTCAAGGAATGCACGTCTACGGCCATACCGTTAATGAAAAACTGCACGGGTATGCGTCCACCAGCGTTGTAGTCGCGGGTAATGTAGAATAGCTGGGACTGCGCATCGTACGTGATGCCCGTAAGTGCCGTTTGCAGGCACATGAGCATTACATTGCAACCTTTGAGTCGGTCCGGACTGATGCTGTGGTCGGCCATCCCTAGCCCCGATATCGCAGGGTAATCCCGGTGCGAGACCGAGGTCGACGGACGGGCGACTACCTCCACCTCATCAATCAGGATCGAAGTCCGGTATTCGTTACGGCTATTGGCCAAGTAAGACTCCAGAGCGCGATCAATGTTTAGCTTGGCATCGGGCCAACGAATGTTCCGGTCTATTCCCGGGAATTGGCTTTGGTCGACCGTGATGACCATATTACGGTAGTTGTCATTGCCGCGTGCATTGATGGTCACGCGCGACGAATCGGTAAATACCAAATCCTTAAAAATAAAACGGCCTTGTTCGTCAGTATACGTATCTTTTCGATACGTCATGTCGGGGATGGACAACAGCAGGCCGCCATTGTGGACGGGGTGGCCCGTATTCAGCCGCAGCGTACCCGAAATATCGATGCCTGTTTCGGGGAGAAAATACACCTGTGGGTACTTCTCCGCAATCAGATCCTCATAAGAAAAACGCCGGAATCCCTGGGTGATGAGCAGCGCGTCAAGCGCCTCCCGCTTGGCTTCAAAATCGCCTGTAAAATAATAGTTTGGCTGCTCAACGTAGCCCGCTAAATCCGAAGTTAACAGAAGATTGCTCAAAATCGTGGTTTCATCGTTCTCATCGTATGGCACCTTGGTTTCGTCGGTAACCGAAATCGAGTATATCCCTGCCGTTGGGGTCCCGTTGTTGAGGGTCGCTACCTCCAGATTGACAGCTTCCTTAGTCGTATACGTAGTTTTGTCGGTGGACACGTTAATCTCGATGGGTTGCTTCGCATCCACGAAGACTAGCCGCTCACTCACAGGAACGCCGTTTGACGTAAATAACGTAATCTGGGATATCCCCAGCGGAAATCGCTCCTTCGGCAGATTGACATTCACCGTCGAGTTGCGAAGCAAGGCTTGTGCACCGTAGCACAACAGTCCGTTGCTTTGAGCGATTACGTATAGTCCTTTATTTCGATTAGCTTGGAAAAAGGCATCATTAGCGACAATTGCCAACTGGAGCTGGTCGCCGGTACTGGAAACGACGACCACATTCACACCTTGGCTGACGACTTCAGGAAGCGGGAAGGTGCGCTTCGTGCCGTTTTCGAAAGTCACTTCGGCGGTGTAGACCTGCCCCGCCTGAGGCAACAGCGTAAAGTGACCCATTCCTAAGTGGATGTCTGTAAAGGTCGTCACCTCTGCGCCGGCCCCGTCTAGCACCCGCCCATTGACAGGTAAGCCCCGGCCGTCACTGCCGATTGCCTTGAATGCAACCTTTTTCGCTACGTCCGCAATCAAGTCGCCACCTTCCGGAAAAAACTGGACGTCAGCGTCCCAGAGTGCGGCTTCCAGCGGAAAATCCGCGACCAACACGTCGGTACTGCGGCCCTGCGCCACCGAAATGTGCAGGCGTCCCTTGCGTAACAGTTCACGATCCTTGCCATTTATATTCAGTATGACGTTACCCATGACATCCGTTTCGCCGCGCCCACCATCGAGCGTCTCGAAACCTGAGCGCACCTCCCAGTTTAGGCGGGCATTGCCAATAGCTCGTCCGGCATTGTCCGTCAATGACAACACGGCCTGCGTCCGGGCATCCGTTCCGTCGCTCTGGTCATTATACACGATGCTGGTGTGCAACTTATTATTAATCACGTCACCCACGGGCACTACCTTATTGAAAAAATAAACGGGATCCTGGTTGGCCATCCATTTCGTATAGGCCCGAAAGCGGTAATTGTCCTGCCCGTACCATTGCGGATCCAGCACCAAGTGCCCCTCGCCCGCGAAGTCTTCGAGCGGAATACGCAGAACCTGCATGAGCGAGTCCTTCGCGTTGAGCACCTCCACGTAGGCAACCTTACTCAATTCATAATTATACATGTTGCTGGTCAGGTAGGTCTTAAACCACAGGGTGTCACCAATGGCGTAGTAAGGCTTATCGAAATGGAGGTGTAATTTCTCAATGGGATAATTTTCCAGCAGCACCTGCGTGCGCTCTACGATGGTATTGATGCTGATGCTGTCAGGTTGTTGTCGCGCCTGCAACTGACTGGCACTACCTAGCAAAAACAACCCTATTAGGAAACGGAAACTAACTAAATTGACTTTCATTCCAATCGATTATCACGTACAGTATGCGAGCCGATAAATATATCCATTTTTTCCCACGCCCTGCGAATCGGCCATCAAAAATGTCTTTGGGAAGTTTGCTTTAATGCGTAGCCGCGCAACCATGCACTGCCCGCCCCACGCCGTATGTACGCCAACTGACATAGGCCTGATTTTGAAAGCTCGTACTTTTTTCGTATCTTACCTCATCGTGAGGAGGTTATGATGATGTATCTAGTAAGTTTATTTCTATTGTTGACGACGATTGGCGGAATGGACGCCCGTTCGGCGGAAACCCTAAACACGGCGGATGGCCTTTGGCCACAATACGGTTATATCGGCCTGTGCGCAGGGCTATTGGCCGTCGCAGCGATTGTGCTTATTAGCAAGCCCGCACGCAAGATGAACGAATAATACCGTTCCACCCGATCGCCTGATACGATCAAGACAATGTGAAAAGAAAACGCGAAGCCGTCTACCTGGTCCGGTAGTTAGCTTCGCGCTTTTTGGCATTCTAAAGATCCGTGCCTACCGTTCGTTGCTCAACGAATACGGCAAATCTGCATGGCTCAATCGAATATTAGTGTTTGGCTTGTCCGCCATGTCAAAGTCCAAGGTAGCACCCTTGACTAACTCGCTATGGCGCAAGAACGTCTTGGTGTATGCAGCCCCATTCATGCGCATGGCGTTAATGTATCGGTTGTCATCACTATTTTCGGGAGCATTGATCTCAATCGTATTGCCATTGGGCAATTTGATGGTTGCTTTCTTGAACAACGGCGCTCCGATGACGTATTCATCCGTAGCGGGGGTTACCGGATAAAATCCTAGGGCTGAAAACACATACCAAGCGGATGTCTGACCGTTGTCTTCGTCGCCACAATAGCCATCTGGGGTGGGAAGATACATCCGGTTCATGGTTTCGCGTACCCAATACTGTGCTTTCCAGGGCGCCTTGCCATGGTTGTACAGGTAGATCATATGCTGTATAGGTTGGTTGCCATGCGCGTACTGCCCCATGTTGGCGATTTGCATTTCGCGAATTTCGTGGATGGGAAACCCGTAATACGAATCGTCAAAAATGGGAGGCAACTCAAATACGGAATCTAATTTCTGAACGAACTTCTCGTGCCCGCCCATCAACTGCGCCAGTCCTTCCACATCCTGGAATACCGACCAGGTATAATGCCAGCTATTGCCCTCGGTAAATGCGTCACCCCATTTGAATGGGCTGAATGGCGACTGGAAGCTACCGTCTTTATTTTTTCCGCGCATCAACCCTGTTTCTGGGTCATACAACTTCTTGTAGTTGAAGCTTCTTTCACGATATAGATCAACTTCTTCTTTAGGCCGGTTTAGTGCCTTAGCCAGTTGGTAAATCGCGAAATCATCGTAGGCGTACTCGAGCGTACGCGCCGCATTTTCATTGATTCCCACATCGTAGGGAACGTAACCCAACGTGGTATAATACTCAGCCCCTGCACGAGCCACAGCGGTAAGCGGCCCCTCATTATTAGCACCTTTGAGGAGGCCTTCGTATAGCGCTTCGATGTCCTGTCCACGAATCCCTTTGAGATAAGCGTCCGCTACGACCGAAGCCGAGTTGTTGCCCACCATAATATTGCGATAGCCAGGACTTGCCCACTCCGGCAACCAGCCTCCTTCCTTGTACGTGTTTGCCAAGCCTTCTTGGATCTTCGCATTTACTTCGGGATACACCAAGTTCAGGAAAGGAAACAAAGCCCTGAACGTATCCCAGAAGCCCGTATCGGTGAACATGTACCCCGGAAGCACTTGTCCGTTATAGGGGCTGTAATGATATGGATTCCCTTGTTCATCGTATTCGTAGAACATCCGGGGAAACAAAATAGTCCGATAGAGGCAAGAATAGAAGGTCTGCATCTGCGCTAGGGTACCTCCTTCCACGGTCACTTTGCTCAGCTCCTCGTTCCAGCGGTCTTCGCCATCCTTAACCACTTGTTCAAACGACCGTCCACCGAGTTCCTGCAAATTGCGCTCCGCCTGTTCGTGGCTGATGAATGAGGAGGCAACGCGGGCAATCACCTGCTCACCGCGGTTTGCGATGTTGAAACTAACGATCGCCCCCACGTGGTCGGCCTGGACTTCCGCCCTCCCAGACACCAGTGCCGAGTCGGCAAAAGAGGCTATCCGATCGAACGGCCGATCGAAAACCAGTACAAAATAGTTTTTAAAATTGTCAGGAACGCCTCCGCTGTTGCGCGTGGTATACCCGATGATTTTATTCTCTTCTGGAATGACTTTGACGTACGACCCGCGGTCGAACGCGTCGATTAATACGTTGGCCTGGTCGGTATCCGGAAAAGTAAATCGAAAGTAGGCAGCCCGCTCGGTGGGCGTAATCTCCGTAGTAAGATCATAATCCGCCAAATACACACTGTAATAGTGTGGCTTTGCTACCTCAGCTTTGTGCGAAAACCAGCTGGCTCGGTCGTCTTGGTCAAACGTCGGCTCGCCCACCGTTGGCATGATCGAGAACTGTCCGTAGTCATTCATCCAGGGCGAAGGCTGGTGCGTTTGCTTAAAGCCGCGCAAGCGGTTTTCGGTATACGTATACATCCAACCATCGCCCATCTTACCCGTTTGGGGCGACCAGAAATTCATTCCCCATGGCAAGGCAATCGCCGGATACGTGTTACCGTTCGACAACGCGAATGTCGACTGTGTCCCCATCAGAATGTTGACGTAGTCCACCGGATTTTGGTGGGCACTCGCGCGTGGCACATAGGCCACTGCCAGCCCTACGGCTAATAAAGCGGTAAAAAATCGTTTCATTTTATATGATAAAAGGTAAAAAATGTGTTTTTCCGGCGCCGACGTGGGCACCGCTAGTCGGCAGCCAAAATAGAAATAAAAAGGAGAAAAGGCAACAAAAAGACCTGCTAAGACGTATTAGTTACATAAACGTTAACACTAACTTACCGAAGACTTCGCCCGATTCCAAGAGACGATGAGACTCCGCTGCTTCCGTGTAATCAAACGCTCGATGCACGACGGGGCGGAACTCCCGTGAAGCCCACAACGGCCATACGGATGCCTCGACCGCGTTACGTAAGGCGGTCTTAAACCCGCGATCGCGGGCGCGCAGCGTACTTCCGGTAAGCACGATTCTTTTTTGCATCAGGGTCAGCAGATTCAGGCTTACCGTTCGGCCTTGTACGGCGTTTATGTATACGAGGCGCCCCTCAGGCGCCAACAAACCTATATTCTTCTCAAAATAATCTCCCCCGATACTGTCCAAAACTACATCGATGCGTTCTGCTGCCAGTTCGGTTGCAAAGTCGAAAGTCCGATAATTGATGCCGCGTGCTGCACCGAGACGTTCACAGGCCTCGCATTTCTCGTCCATACCTGCTGTCGTGAAAACGCGCGCTCCCAGCAGGCGTGCCAATTGGATGGCCGTGGTGCCTATTCCCCCGCTGCCGCCATGGATCAATACGCCCTCACCTGCCGTCAACTGGCCCCGCTGGAAGAGGTTATGCCACACCGTGAAAACCGTTTCGGGAATGCAGGCCGCTTCGGCAAACGACACCCCGTCCGGTATAGGCAGGCAATGGTCGTCTTCAGCGATGGCATATTCCGCATATCCCCCCCCCGAAAGCAACGCACAAACTCGGTCGCCGACACGAAACCGAGACTTTCCATCGCCCACGGCACGCACAATGCCGGCCACCTCCAAGCCGGGAATATCGGGTGCCACGCCTGCAGGCGCCGGATATTTACCATTGCGTTGGAACACATCGGGCCGATTTATTCCTGCAGCGTGCACCTCCAACAGCAACTGGCCCAGAGCCGGCTCAGGAACCTCGCGCGATTGCACCGCCAGCACTTCCGGCCCGCCAAACTCCGTTATTACGACAGCTTTCATGACGATTTTAGTTAGGTAAGCGCTGCAGCCTTATGTTTAGCGACAGCATTAAATAGCGCGACAGGCGGTTATTGCGCATATCGAGAATGTCGCTGCCAAACACCTCCCGCGTAATACCCGTATTCTGATCAAACAGGTCAAAGCCCTGCAAGCGAATCAAGGCCATGCGATTGCGAAGGAAGGTATATTCCATATATGCGTTCAAAATAGTCGGATTGGCATTGATATAGCTCGTATAACCGGTGTTCACCCGCTTGGAGAGGTCGAATCCCATGGAAAAGAAATCAGAGAGGTACGTTTTAGCCGCTACGCCCACCAAAAACGTGTTTGCGGCAAGATCACCGATAGACGGCAGGGAATATGTTGCCCGATTGGCGGTATAGCTCGTGTTCAGTTCGGCCTCCAAGATGTCCTCCACCGAATAGCGCAGGTTTGCCGCTTGTGATAGAATGACGTGCTGGGCTACGTTTCGGTCTTCGTTGATATAAGAAATATTATTGATGTAATCGACCGAACCGTTCAGGTTGAGCTGCACGCCCCGGGAGAACAAGTCGCGGCTGTACATGTAATATCCTCGGCTCTCAAAGTAACCCCAGGTGTTTACGAAGCTGGTTTGCTGGCTGGTCGTGTTGGCAATAGCGGAACGCGTCATCACAATTTTGTCCTTCACCTGAGTGAGGGCAACACTGGCCTCAAAAAAACGATTCTGTCCGAAGGTCGTCCGCCTATAACGAGCATTCACGCGGTTAATGAACTCCGCCTTGAGATCGGGGTTTCCCACGATGATATGCTGCGCGTTATTAAGGTTACTGACGGGTTGAATATGCGAAAAATTGGGCTGGTTGTTCGTTCCGAGGTAGTCGACCATCAATTCGGACTCGTTGGATAACCGGTAACGAAAGCCTGCTGTAGGGATCATGTTGATGTTGCGATGCTCGGTCACCACGTCGCGATCGTAGGTAAAGCCACGCAGGTAAAGGGGCTGTATGGCAAAGCCGAGGGTGTACTTGAAGTTCGAATTCTGATCAACTTGGTAATTGACCCCAACGCGATTGCTTTGGAAAAAGTAGGAATAATCGACATTGAGCGAATCGATGAGCTCCTCATCGTCGATGTCCATCACATAGCGCCGGCTGCTGATCGATGTATAGTTGTACTCGTAATTGACTTCCAGCTTGCTGGCGTTGTCGAGGGGTTCGACAAACGACGCACGCACGCGACCTACCCGGTTGTTGTTGTCGCTCTTCACTTCTTGTTCGAGCTCGTAGATATCGACACGCGGCTGGGGCAAGAACGAAGAGTCAATCGTCACGAAACTATCCCCAACTTCGTCCAATTTGTTTTGCTTATAGTATTCTCCATGCAAGCCGAGCACAAACTTCCGGCCGGGTTTAGCAAAGGTTTTTGCGTACAACACGTCCATGTCAAACGACGGGGAAGACAACCGTCCGATGGCTTGGTTTTCCTGAATACTGGTGATATCCCTATTACGAATGGTGTTGATTGAGTTATTTGATGTATTGGAATAGTTAAAGGATAAGTTGGGACTGAATTTCAGATAATTATGATCGCTAACTTGATACTCAAAATCCCAGGACATCAGATGATTATAATCGTCGGATGTCGCCTCGCGGTCTTCTTCGTTGACGATAGTATATCGGTCAAATACGCTTCGCAAAAGGGAACTTCCCTCCGTGGCATTGTTTCGGTTGACGAAGGTATATTTGCCGTAGGTGTCGATTCGCTCGGACAGTTGGTCAGAGAATGTCACGCCAAGGGAGTTGACCGTATTGACGCCATCGATCGGGTCGACAAGGCCGGTCAAGTCGCCCCCGGCACGTTCGCGCATCCCTCCGCCCGTGGGCGACCCGTAACTAAACAGGCTGGTATTTGTATTGTTGATGGAGCTGACTAGCGAAAATTCCTGCCCGTCGTTGAAGTTGTTGACCCCTACGCTCCCCAAGTAGCGTCCGCGGGCGCCGCGTACTTCCACGTCGCCTCCGCCGCCTCCAGTCACCTGTCCGAAGAGTATTTTCTTACTATCATCCTTCAGGACGATGTTCATGATCCGCTCCGTCTCTCCAGATTTGATGCCCGTCTGCTGATCCATTTCGCTATGCGCATCGATCATCTGAATGCTCTCGATAAAATCAGCGGGTAAGTTGCGGGTAGCGACGGTGACGTCACCCCCGAAGAAAACTTTGCCATCCACCCGAACCTTGAGGACCTCCTGTCCGTTAGCGATGACCCGGCCGTCGCGTGTCACGCGCACGCCGGGCAGACTTTTCAAAGCCTCTTCCAACAAGGCGTTTTTCCTGATTTCGTAAGCCGCGAAATTGTACTGAACGGTATCGCCCCGAATCTCGATGGGTCGAACGCGTGGGACCACGACCTCCTTGATGAGTACCCGTTCCGGTCCCAGTACCACGGGTAACAAGACCATTTCGGGTGAGGAAGACGTGGCCTGGTAGTACCGGTCGGCAAGCTGGTAGCCGATCATGCGGAACGTTATCCGGAACTCCTGACCCACCACGCCCAGAAAATTGTACATGCCGTTTTCGCCCGTCACGGCCGTCATCGTATCCAGAACGGACGCCAAACGTACAGAAACACCCGGGAGTGGCACACCCGCCGTATCAATCACGACACCTTGTACATCCCTCCGCTGGTACTGCGCGTCGGCGAGGAACGGCACGAGGATGGAGAACCAGGAAAGCAGGATCGTATGTGTGCAGCGTCGCGGCAATTTTCTCGGTAAATATTATATAAAAAAGCATTCTCTGACGGCCTCGTTTCGCGTCCCTCACGCAAGCGCGAAGCGTCAGGATCCCGCTATTTTGCGAGTATTATCATATGAAACGTAAGATAGTACTAAATCCGTATTCGTGCAAAAAAAATCGGGCTACCCCTTTTAGGGACAGCCCGATTTTTGTTAGGCAACCTTTCCGGACCTACTCTTCGTAGGCCACTTTGGGAATATGCTTGTCGATCTCCCAACGTCCTGTTCCTTCTTCGCCGATGACGTCAAACATATCCAGAATCCGCCGCGCCACATACTCTTCTTCTACCTGCTCTTCCAAAAACCATTGGATGAACTGAAAGGTGACAAAATCCTTCACCCGGAAACAAGTGTCGGCAATTTTGTTAAATTGCTGGGTCACGTACATCTCTTGTTCCAACGTCTGCTCGAACACGGCCCGAAACGAATCAAATTCGGCAGGAATGTTGACCACTTCAGGCGAGATAGCCCGACCACCACGATCATTGATGTATTTAAAGAGCTTCAGCATATGCGTGCGCTCCTCATCCGATTGGCGAGCGAAAAAGTCGGCGCTGAAATCCAGCCCCTGATCGTCGCACCACGACGACATCGACAAGTAAAGCGATGATGCGTAGGCTTCCGCTTTGATCTGTTCGTTCAGTATATTTTCGATTTCTTCGTTCAACGAAGTTTTCAAACCTAATAAATCTTTCATAATCGATTTCCGTTTAACTTTTTATGATTCCATGCAGGGATTTCCTGTCACGATCTTATGCAAATTTACGTAAAGGGACATTAAATTTCGCACGATATCTGCAATACAAATTCAGTCTAAATTACACCGTAGCAGCCTGCTACGCATAGCCCTACACCCTATGGGAACAACCGCACCGCTATAAAGTTCTATAATACCCCAAATTGTTAGATTAATCTAAGTTTTGTATTTTTGCGTAGTAAAATGCGAGCATAAGCGATGAAACGGATTCTTTGGAGCGCCATACTGATTGGGATGATAGCGTCGGCATCGTCCTGCGGTTCCGCTGTGCTGGACAACGAACAACGCCCCAAAATCGTGGTTACAACCGGCATGCTGGCTGACATGATTGAGCATATCGTGGGCGACTCGGCTTCGGTATATGCCATGATGCAGCCAGGTGTTGATCCGCACCTTTATAAGGCCAGCCTAAGCGACCTCAAGCAGATCGTGGATGCCGACTACGTGGTCTATAACGGCCTTGGCTTGGAAGGTCGGCTGGCGCGCGTTCTCCACAAGCAAGCCGCGGTCAAACCGGTCATAAGCGTAGGCGACAGCTTGGGTTTCCGGTTATTGCGTCATGGCACGATCTACGATCCCCACATTTGGTTCGACGTTGCACTTTGGCGCCAGGCTACCCTAGCCGCCGCAGAGGCCCTGGGCCAACTGCGTCCGCAAGATCGACAGTATTACCTCACGAACGCGCAGGCATATGCCGACACACTGGACGCGCTCGACCGTTGGGTACGCACTGAAATCCAGTCCATCCCCGCGGAGCGGCGAGTGCTGATCACGGCGCACGATGCTTTTGGTTACTTCGGCAGGGCTTACGGTATCGAAGTACGCGGACTGCAAGGTATCTCAACGATTTCCGAATTTGGCCTGCGGGACATCACGGATCTGGTAGACTTCGTCACCGATCGGCGTATCCCCGCGATATTTGTGGAAACGTCTGTATCCGACAGATCCCTCCAAGCCGTCGTAGCAGGCGCTCGAGACCGAAACCATGCATTGGAGATAGGCGGGCTGCTCTACGCCGACGCGATGGGCATGGCCGACACACCGTCAGGCACCTATGTCGGCATGGTTCAACATAACGTTCGCACAATCGTGAGCGCATTACGGTAAATAGACACTCTAAGTGAACAAGAGATGATAGCACACGTAGAAAACCCCATTATGGAAGTCCACGACCTGACGGTCAGCTACTCGCGCAAACCCGTCTTATGGGGTGTGGATTTCACGCTTCCACGCGGCGCCATCGCGGGTATTATCGGCCCCAATGGTGCGGGCAAGTCTACATTGCTCAAAGCGGCCATGGGATTGCTTCCTACTGCCAGCGGATATGCAAAATTCATGGGACGCGACCTCGACGACGTACGACAACAGGTAAGCTACGTACCCCAGCGTGAGTCGGTGGACTGGGATTTTCCCGTATCCGTATTCGATGTCGTGCTGATGGGGCGGTACGGCCATGCGGGCGCAATGACCCGGCTAACCCGTGAAGACCGGAAAATCGCGGAAGCCAGTTTGGAAAAAACGGGGATGTCGGCTTTTGCCAAGCGTCAGATCTCGCAGCTCTCTGGCGGACAACAACAGCGGGTTTTCCTGGCCCGAGCTTTGGCACAACAAGCCGAACTGTACGTGATGGACGAACCTTTTGCCGGCGTAGACGCCGCCACGGAAGACGCTATTTTCGCCTTGTTTAAGGAGATGGCCGCTGAAGGAAAAACGATCGTGGTCGTGCACCACGACCTACCATCAGCCAAAGCTTATTTCGACTGGATCGTGCTGCTCAACATGCGGCTGGTGGCCTCCGGCCCTACCACCCAGGTGCTCACGGACGAGCTAATGCAGAAGACGTACGGCGGCACACTCAACATCCTGAGCCAATTAGGAGAAATTATTGAAGACCAGTCTTTCCTACCGCGGGAGCGACAATAGTAAAAAACGAGGCCATGGACGCATTGACCGATTTCTTTTCGTTTCGCGACGCCAATATCCTCTACGTCGTATTGGGGTCCATGCTCCTGGCGGCCAGCGCCGCGGTCGTGGGCGCTTTCACCCTCATGAAGAAAAAGGCGCTGGTCGGCGATGCGATCGCTCATTCGGTTTTGCCGGGCATTTGCGCAGCCTTCCTATTCGCAGGCACGAAGAGTACGATCTTGATGGTCGGCGGCGCATTCATTACAGGGTGGCTGTCGTTGCTCGCAATTGACTACATCACCGCCCACTCCAAACTGAAGAAAGATGCGGCGATCGGCCTGATTTTGTCCGTTTTCTTTGGTATCGGCATCGTGATGCTCACGTTTATCCAACGCAGCGGTAATGCCGCACAAAGTGGCCTGGAGCACTTCCTTTTTGGCAATGCGGCCGCGCTCGTGGGACAGGACTTGGTCGTATTCGGTGTCCTTGCGGCCGTAATTATCAGCACGGTAGGCTTATTTTTCAACGCCTTTACGCTCATAGCTTTTAACGCCGAATATGCGGAAGTATTGGGCTTACCCGTACGACGGCTAGAGTTACTACTTACGAGCCTGACCGTGCTGGCCGTGGTCACGGGCATCACCGCAGTGGGCGTCGTATTGATGGCCGCCATGTTGATTACGCCCGCGGCTGCAGCCCGCTACTGGACCGAACGGATGCGGACCATGGTATGGATTGCTGCGGCGATTGGTGCGTTTTCGGGATTTGTGGGCGCATTCATTTCGTTCCTTGCTCCCGGTATGCCGACGGGCCCCTGGATGGTTGTGGTATCATCGACCATTGCCTTTCTCTCGTTCTTCTTCGCTCCCCGCAAAGGTATCGTCGAGCGCGCCCGCCGACAAGGTAGAAACCGGCGTCTGATTGCTAACGAGAATACATTAAAGCTGTTTTACCAACTAGGCGAACACAGGGGTAATTTCCAGGAACGCCGAACCATAGACGAACTCCGGCTGGCGCGCGAAACGAATGAAAACGCCCTGCGCCACGCGTTGGCACAACTCGTCCGAAGCCAATACGTCAAACGCCAGCAAGGGGCATGGGCACTCACCGAGGCTGGCATAACGGAGGCGTCACGCGTCGTGCGGCTGCACCGGTTGTGGGAGCTTTACTTGGCCAAGCGCATGAACATTGCCGCCGACCACGTCCATGAAGACGCGGAAGCGATGGAACACGTCATCACGCCGGAACTGGAACGCGAACTGGAGCGCGAGCTGGGATACCCGTCTAAAGACCCACACGACTCACCCATTCCGCCCGTGAGTAGTGGCAACGACGAAACGACGAATCGATAAATGGAATCACTAAGAACGACAGGAAACTCCGCGAAATGATTGCCTTTTGGATTATATTGACAGGTGCACTCGTGGCCATGACCTGCGGCCTGCTAGGCTGCTTCCTCGTCCTGCGCCGCATGAGCATGGTAGGTGATGCGATCAGCCACGCCGTGCTGCCGGGCATCGTCATCGCCTTTTTGCTGAGTGGCTCACGCGATACAGGCTTTATGTTGATTGGCGCTGCCGCCACGGGCATGCTAGCAACGATGTTAATCACCTACTTCCACCGGCGGGCGGGATTACAGGCGGACGCCTCCATCGGCGTTACCTTTACGTTTCTTTTTGCCGTAGGCATCATCCTTATCAGCGCCTTTGCTGACCACGTCGACATCGATCAAGATTGCGTGTTGTACGGCGAGATCGCCTATGTCCCGGTTGACCTGTGGATTACGGGCGGTGGGACGGTTATGGGTCCGCGCGCAGTGTATGTCTTGTCTACGCTGCTCCTCTTGGTGATTTTGTTTGTCACGTTAGGCTACAAAAAGCTTATGCTCACATCCTTCGACCCCGGCTTTGCCCAGTCGATCGGTATCCCGACGGAGCGCTGGCATTATTTGTTGATGGCTGCTGTTTCCTTGGCTACCGTCGGCTCGTTTGAGTCGGTTGGTGCCATTCTCGTCGTGGCGTTTCTGATCGGGCCGCCCGCTACGGCTTACCTCCTCACCCGCTCGCTCAAGTGGATGCTTTGGGTTACGGTTGCGCAGGCGTTTGTCATCGCCGGCACAGGCTACTTGCTTGCGAGTTGGTTGGATGCTTCGGTGGCCGGATGCATGGCCGTGATGGTTGGCGTATGCTTCGTAGTCGCTTTCGTATGGCAGCTGGCAGAAAAGCGAAAGGGCATCGTCTTGCCGATATCAGGAAAAGTGGCGTAACGCCGGAAAAACCATATTCCTCGTCCTGAGGAAGTTCCCATTGTATGCGTGTTTTTCAAAAAAACATTTTGCAAATAAAGGATTAATAAATACATTTGCATCCCCGAACGGGACTAGTACATTAACATGCCCAGGTGGCGGAATAGGTAGACGCGCTGGTCTCAAACACCAGTGGGGCGACCCATGCCGGTTCGATCCCGGCCCTGGGTACTAAAAAGACCTGTTAATCATTTGATTTTCAGGTCTTTTTGCTTTTACAGGGTGTAAAAAAGGTGTAATAAATTCTATACCTTTTCCAAAATAAAATTCCCATCAATCCCCAATTTTTGATGCAATGATTTCAGGAAACCCACATCGGGGTCACGTTTGCCGTTGAGTATTTGGGATAATTTCGGTGCACCGATACCAAGAATGGAGGCAAGCCCTTTCTGTGTAACACCCAATTCTTCCTTTTTAGCCTCTACCACGGCACTAAGTGTTACTGGCATGGGCATCAGCTTCATTTCCTCGTCCTCATACCGTTCGGCCAACAGGCTTAGTTTCTCCAATTCGTCAGCCTCTTGTTGGCTCAATGCATGGAAACCACCCCCATCAGTAGCTTTTTGGATATAGCCCTCAATCATAGCCATCACTTGGTGATATTGCTTTTCGTTCCGTATTTTATTAATCATGGCTTTCCTAATTCTTAAACCGTTGAACAATCGGTTAGCTTATCGTATTCAGCATGTGTACCGATAAACCGGATATACACGGTACGCTTGTCGAAAAATATCATGGCAATCAGCCGATAATCATTTCCTTTGATATTGAACACGTATC
>CAYRGQ010000019.1:0-54454 GCA_964423925.1 uncultured Sphingobacteriaceae bacterium
ATCCCGTGGCTGTAGTCGACGTAGCGATCGACATGCCCCGTGTACAATGGCTGGATAGGCGTCCCGTCCTCCTGATGCCAACCGTATATGGCTACGCGGTTTGGCCGTTCGTCGTTGGCCACCGCGCTGCTGTGCACCACGTCTTTTTTGATGCCGGCTATTAAGCCCTGCCTGCCGTTCCTTTGCTGTTCGATGAGGCCATGGTGCGCGTAGAACGTCGCCACGCGTTCCCGTTCCGCCGTTAGGGGAATGGGCGCCAATTTAACTTCGGCGGCCTGGTAGATGTCATCGACCATTTTTCGGGTAGGCAAAAAGCAGTTGAACCTATCCGCAATCGCTTGCCCGGCTTGGGGCGTCAGCGGCACGCGGAGGAAATCGGCATCGCAACCGACGGCCAAGTAATCCGGCGTGACATAATACGCCACGCTAACGACCTTGCCACTAGTGGTTTTCGCTTCTACGCTGACACGGGCCCAATGGTTCATAAACCCGGGGACGTTCCCCGCGAACACCAGCTCTTTGACCCGCGCTTCGCGATCTTCCAAAGCCAGGGTATCCAGTTGCGCGACCAATGAAGCGATCGACAGCGAGCAATCGCCCGTAGCGCCAAACCAATTGCCGAACAGCGAGTCTTGTAGCTGGGCGCGAGCGCCGGGCTCAGGCGTGGGCCCATGGGCATGCTCGCTAGCCATGCTCGACACGGCAACGCATGCCCAAATCCCGAAAGACACCAATACGCTGTTTGGCATGTGGATAAACGATAAAGCGTGCCCGGCGGCTCGGTAGCGCCGGGCACGCTATAAAAAATCTACAATGCCGTTGACTGTTTGATACCTACGGCAGGCGTCCCTGTCCGGTAGCCGGCGAAAACGTGGTTATAGATCCTGCCGACTTGGGCGTTCCACCAATCCGAGTATTCCGTGGTACCGGCTGTGCCGACTAGCAAGCTGCCTTGGTCAGACCCATCGGCACCGATCAGCCGGATACGGTAATCGATCCGAGCCGTACCGGCCGATATTTCCACTGTTTTGTTGACCGTGACAGGCTCCCATCCCGTAGCCTCGCCGAAGGAAACGGGGCTTCCCAGGTTGAACCAATCGCTTTTGTCTCCCGTTTCGTTGTCAGTGGTGTATTGCCACTGGTACTGGAGCTTCAGCGTGGTAGGCACCCCTTCTGCTTCATACATGAAATTGTAAAACCTGATCCAAGCTGTCGTACCGGTGTGTTCTGTCGTGACTGACGGGAACGGCATCGGATACGGCAGGATCACCGGCGGTTGCGTGAAATCATGGATAAACAACTGGTGTTTTCCGGCCGGGAAATTCACGGTCTGGTCGTAGGCCGAATCCATGCTGGTCACAGCGCCTTGGTAAAGTTTCAGGTTAGCACTGCCTGCTTGGGTGGCGTAGAACTTGCTAACGGCACCGTTTGGTATAAAATTGGACACATTGAGGGGTGCTGTTTGGTTGGTAAGCAACTGCCCGTTCAAC
This sequence comes from uncultured Sphingobacteriaceae bacterium, assembly GCA_964423925.1. Taxonomy (GTDB): domain Bacteria; phylum Bacteroidota; class Bacteroidia; order Sphingobacteriales; family Sphingobacteriaceae; genus CAYRGQ01. The sequence continues at coordinate 1,491 of CAYRGQ010000019.1, forward strand.
TCCACTTTATTGATATTATTGGTTGCCACGGCCGCTATGGGATTCATAAAGAATAACTGAAACTGGGCCGTCCCATCGTCGATCTTTTCGGCCTGGTAGCTTAATTCCTGTTTTTCGCACGAAGCCAGGAATAGCGCAACCCATGTGATCGCTAATATATTCCGCAATTTTTTCATCGCTTCTAAGTTTTATAAATATTCAAACCATCATTAGTTAGGCATATCTCCCGGGTATGCAAACCATGGGATCGATGTCTGGTAATTGTCGGCTGTGCCCGGAATGGGGCGAAGTTTCTCCAGTTGGTTGAGATTCCACATATATTCCGAGTTATAACGCGGCCGCAGGCGGTAGCTTGGCGAACCTTCGTTGCGCACGTCGTAGGCCACGCGCCTGCCCTGATACTCAGCAGGCCTCATGTACAACCCTTTATACACTTTAGTAGGATCTGTATCCGGCTTTTGGTCCAGAATTGCTTGGATCCACCCGTTGCCATTGCTGGGGTACTCTCCGGTATATTCGATGTCATAGTGGTATTTGCGCATATCCACCCATGCCTCCGGCGCGCCCCAAGGGTACAAAGCTACCCATTTCTGCATCATGATGTGGGACAGGGAGAAGTCGCTCATGCTCAAGTTGTTCACATACGGCCCATTGAGATATTCGTCCGCTAGTTCGTTGAAAGCGGGTACCGTGATCTTGTCGCCACCGGTTGATTCATTGGGCGTGCCCGGCGTGATGTACCTTGCCGTGAACTCCAAATCGCCACGCACCCCGTTCTTAAACGCTTCAAAAGCCTGCCCCGCCTGCCCCATTTTCCAATACGCCTCTGCCAAGCAAAACTGAATCTCAGCGTACGTCGTCAGGATATAGGGTGCATTGTCGCGATAAAGCCAACGGCCGATGCCGTCATGCACAGCTCCGCTCCAAGTACTGTTGGCATTCCGGCCGTAGTACGATGGTGCAGTGCCTATTGGCCCTGCCGTACCGGTAAAGCTGCCACCATAGTACCGGTAGCTTTTGATATTGTCCGGATCGCCCATATCCAAATACGTCGGGTTGTCCACGGTAGCCAGCTTCACGGCCACCCTCGGGTCAAAATGCCCCGGATTCTCCATCAAGGTATCCGTGACAATCTGCTTTGCTGCCAGTTGGTATGGATGGTACGGGTTTCCTCCCGACACGGATATCTTGTTGCCGGTAGCCTCGTCGTATTCTGGCACCGTGCCGGTAAACACCTGCACGGCGTATTCGTGCTGGAAATAAAGCCTATTCAGGTTGCCGCGCGCAGTACCCCAAAAGTTATTGTACTCGCTGAATGCGGCAGACTGCGAACCTCCTTGAATGGTCACTGTCGCATCGTCAGCCGGGGACTGGAAAGACTTGCCAGCTGCGTCGATCAATTCTTGGGCGTAGGCCGAATTGAAGTCCGTTTTGTTGCTCAGCGAAGCCAGATTGCGGACAATTACCGCATAGGCAAACTTAATCCACTTTGACTTATCGCCTTCGTAGATAAAGTCATTATCACTGATCCTGGCGCCATAGGTGGTATTATCCGCTCGTTCCAGCATGTCTATCGCTTCGTAGGCCCATGCCCGCACTTGGGCATAAATCTCGTCCTGATAATCATAGTTATGGGTCAACAGCTCAGGCACGTAAGCGTCTTTCATGGGCAGCTCGCCATGGACCTTGGTCATCAGATCCCAGCTAAATGCTTTCATGGCCAACCCGATACCCGCAAGCGTCCACTCTTCGGCCGCGACGGACTGGTTGATCATGTTCTCCAAGTTCATGCCTTGCAAGAAGTACACGAGCCGCCATATTTCGCCCCCAGCGTCGCTTCCCACCGTATAAAAATGGTTTGCAAAGTTCGTATAGCTGGTGGTACCCATCATTTGGGTCAGCGGGCCTATGGCCCGGATGTCCCAATATATTCCTTGGTATTGCTGGGTGATGCCGGCTAGATACAGGTGCCCCTCGATTCGCGCGGGCGCATCCGTGTTTTGGTTTACATCCAAGTATTTCTCGCATCCTCCCAGAAGCAGAAACAAAGGAATGGCGTATATTAAAATCTTTTTCATCGCTTTTCTATTTAATTCAATGTCAAACTAAGCCCTACTGAGATGCCGCGCGGATTGGGGATCGACAAAATATCAATACCCTCGCCGCCCGTACCCCCAGCCGCCGCAGATACCGTATTGCCAACCGCGTCAAACCCGGAGTAATTTGTCCAAGTTGCCAGGTCATTGCCTACGATGAACACGTCCATCCCGGAAGCGATCCGAGACCACGCAAGCGACCGGGCCGGGATGCGGTACGAAAGCCTGAGCTCCTGCAGGCGCAGGTAATTGACGCCTTTCTCGATCCAGTCCTCGTCGCCACCGGTGTAAATGGTAGCGCCGTAGGTCCGGTAGTCTGTTGCGATGGTGTTGACCGTCGGGGTCGCTGTATTTTCCATGCCGTCACGGAGCACGCCTTTGAATACATAGGGGCCGCTCTCGCGAAGTGCCACGGACTCCCAGCTGGTGCCTTGTTGCATCATCAGGCGCTTGGTGCCGTTGACGATGGTAGCGCCCATCCGGCCAGAGAACAGGGCAGAAAGGCGAAAATCTTGGTACCGCAGACTGGTTGTGACACCGTAGCGAATCTTCGGCTCGCGATCACCCAGAATACTCCAAGTACCGTCGATGATGGGCAGGCCTGATGTCGGGCTGATCAAGACATCGCCCGCATCGTTTCTCAGGTAAGCATTTCCAGAGATCGTCGTAATCGGGTTGCCTACGGAGATACCATTCCGAATATTGCCCGAATTCCACGTGTACGGGTTGTAATACTCTGTCACGTTTTCTGGCAGGGAAATTACTTCCGACTTGCCATGCGACATGTTGAAGCCGACATTCCAAGTCAGGCCATTTGGCTTTTTGATGATATCCCCGTCGATGTGGGCTTCCCAACCCGAGGTTTTGAATTCACCCACGTTCAGCGTGTTCAACACGAATCCGGTGGCATAGCTCAAGCGAAAACCCTTGATAATCTGGTCTGCGTTTCTCGTGCCGAAATAGGTAAAGCTAGTGTTCAGGCGATTTCCGAACAATGACAAATCAAAACCGGCCTCGCGGGCCGTCGTGATCTCTGGCCGCAGGTTCGGGTTAGGCCCGGTAAAGTCATACCTGAAACCTCCCCCGGTCATGTCGTTTGATCGCAATGCCGGGTCGATCTCCTGCGGCCCAGCATCCTTGCCGACTTGTGCTAGCGATCCCCGCAGCTTGAGGTAGCTAATCGCTTCGACCGATTTGAGGAAATCCATATCAGACAAGATCAAGGAACCCTCAATAGACGGGTAGAAATAACTGTTGTTGTGCACAGGAAGCGTGGACGACCAGTCGTTACGTGCCCGAAGCGTAATAAAGGCCAAGTTGTTGTACCCAAACTCGAATTGGGCAGAAATTGCCTGAATTCTACGTTTCGTATTGCGTTGCCGGGTTACCTGCGTGGCCACATCAGTATTGTTGATCGATTGGAAATCAGGTATAATGAACCTGCTGCCGAAGGTCGACGACCGGGTTATGCCATTCTCCTCTTGGTGGTAGCCCACTTGGCCCGCGAAAGACAGCTTGTCGCCCAAGAAGGTATTATTGTAACCTGCCAGGATGTTAATCGTCGGATCGGAGAAATTCGATTGAACCAAGTCATACCGGCCCAATCCGGCATTCCTAGCGGAATAGTACGGGTGGGCAGAGGTGACGTAAGTCTGCATGCCGAAATCCCAGCCCATCTGGGCGCGCAGGAAGGTGTTCTTGACCGGGGTCAGGTTAAAGGCAACGTTGCTGATGAGGCGGTCAGATTTGTCGTGGAATTTGCTTTTGTTCAAATGGAACAGCGGGTTGAGCAGGTCCAAATCAAGGTAGTAATCGGGTACTTTCATGTGACTGCCATCCGGGTCCATGTAGACCGACATGTCATCCACCATCGGCCAGATCATCGAGCGGTACAGCGGCCCGTCGGTGCCACGCAACGCTTTGTTGTTGGACGTTTTGGCATACTGCATAGACCCCTCGAATTTCAACCAATCGGTGATCTGGGCTTGGCCGGCCAAGCTCAGGCTATTCCGGCCGTAGTCGGTATTTTTGATCACGCCTTCCTGCCCTAACGAAGAGAACGACGCTCGTATCGTTGCTCTTTCGGACCCGCCGTCTACCGAAATATTGTGTCGTTGGGTGAACCCGGTCTGAAGCACGGCAGCGAAATTATCGTACAAGCTCATGCCTGAGGGATACAAGCCTCCGTATTTTGCCGTATTGAAGTAGTTAGTCGTCCCAAAGTTACCGTTAGCATACTTGTCCTGCAATTGGGGGTAGCCATAGGCATTGTCCCATTTAAAGGAATTGCTGTACTGCACGCGGCCGGTGCCGGCACGCCCTTTCTTAGTCGTGATGATGATCGCCCCGTTCGACGCATTTGAGCCGTACAACGCAGCCGCGGCAGCGCCTTTCAGTACGGTAATGGATTCAATATCCTCGGGGTTGAAGTCATTGCCCCGTGACGAAAAGTCCAGGTTTCGTACGGAGTACGCCTCAACTCCCGCCATATTGATCGGATCGAACGTACTGTTGTTCATCGGCACCCCATCGACCACGTACAGCGGTTGGTTATTGCCAGAGATGGAGGTAATGTTGCGCAAAACGACCGTGGTAGAAGCTCCCGGCGTTCCACTGGTGGAGGACACGTTCAGCCCGGGTACCCGCCCGGCCAATGCGGTTATAAACGATTCCCGGCCTGATTCGGCGACGGTAGCGCCATCAATCTGCTGCACCGACGAGCCTACTGCCCGCGCCGCCCGTTTCATGCCGAACTCCGCAGTCACCACGACCTCACCTAACTCACTGACACTCTTGACCATGCTAACCGAAACCTGTGACCTGTTGCCCACCGGCACCGTCTGCGCATCATAGCCGATGGCTGTAAACGTCAATGAGCTGTTGTCTGCTGCCGCAATGGAGAAGTTTCCCCTTGCATCGGTTGACGTCCTAACGGAAGTGCCCGACACCGTCACGGTCACGCCCGCAAAACGGGCGTTTTCCTCGTCGTACACCGTGCCCGTAATGGTCCGTGTCTGCGCGAAAATGCCCATCGCGCTAAACAGGAACAAAACCAGGGCTAGTGTAGCTTTTAGTTTTTGTTCTTTCATATTGCCATAATTTAAGTTGTTTGCAAAAATTGTAAGCCAGATAGCATCACGCTAGGGATGCCGTCCCAGTGCAATGCGGTATGTTCAGGTTGCTAAACATACGGGGCTATCGCCCATGCTTGGTTGTTTTGGTTAGTTTAGTGTATTGTCATATTGCTATTGGTTTTTAAGGTGTTGGTTAGTCTGGATACAGCACATACTTCGCCCGCATCGCCTTGTAGGCGCGCAGGTCGTCTTCCCACGAGGCACGGATCTCGTCCTCGCTCAGCCCAGCGATGATCTGCTTGCGCAGCTCGTCGGTGCCGGCCAGCTTGTCGAAGAAATCCGGGCGGGTAAAGAATTCCTTGCCTTCGGGCATGTTGTGGTAGAAATCGAGGATATATTTCAGGGTAAATTGCTGCGCATTGGGATCCAGCCCACGCAGGTCAAAGCCGTAGTTCAGCTCGCCCTGCCCTTCGACGTGCAACGCCATGCCGGCCCGCTCGCCCGGCGTAAAGGTGAAATCGCCATATTCCGGATTCGGGTAGCCCACCACTTGGAACGGCCAGTCCGTGCCGCGGCCCACGCTCACGTCCGTGCCCTCAAACAGGCAGAGCGACATATAAAGCCTGACCGACAAATGGTTAGGCAAGCTAGGCGAAGGAAAAACCGGCAACTCGTACGGCATGCTGTGGTCGTAGTTCGCTACGGGAATCACTTCCACGTCGCACTGCGCGCCGCCCTCCAACCAGCCCTCGCCATTGATCATGTGGGCCAGCTCGCCCACGGTCAGGCCATGGATCATCGCGATCTTGTGGTAGCTGACATTGGACTTAAACTTGTCGTCCTTGCGTACCGGGCCGTCGATCTGGTCACCGTTGGGGTTGGGGCGGTCCAACACGATGAGTTGCTTGCCGTGATTGGCACAGAGCTGCATGACACGGTGCATGGATGTAATGTACGTGTAGAAACGCGCACCCACGTCTTGCAGGTCGAAGATCATCACATCTACGGATGCCACGATCGAGTCCGCCTTGTCGTTACGTCCGTACAAGGTATATAAAGGCAAACCTGTTTTTTCGTCAACCTCGTTACTCACCGATTCGCCCCTTTCGATATTGCCCCGAAAACCGTGCTCGGGCGCAAAGGCAAACCGCAGGTCGACGCCGTTTTCTAGTAGGACGTCAACAAGATGCTCATTTCCGACAACGGAGGTTTGGTTGCCCATCAGGCCCACGGATTTACCCTCCAAGAGTGGCAAATACAGCTCCAACTGGTCTGCACCTGGCACAATCCCGCTTTCGGATTCGACCGAAGCTGCAGTTTGATTATTGGTACTCGCTGTTTGGCCGCAGGCCAACAGTAAAAAAAGACTCAGAAAAGAAAGCGGTTTGATCATATTACAATGGTTAAAGCGATTGACATTCGCCAAGTTACCTAATGGTCGCGACACTTGCATCGCTCCTTCCTCATACCGTTCGCTATAAAGTTTACCTGTTGGTTCATACAATGATAAAACAAATAATTCACAATTATGCATGTTTGTGCATGATTTTTTAAAAACCATCAAAAAAGTTGATTATAAAGCCCGAAATAGCGGATTAAAAACGAGCAACCACGCATTAGCATGCGTTTTTAGTTCGCTTTCACGCTTTATTCAGGTTTACGAGACGTACGCAACCGAGTGCGTGTTTTAAATTACGCAAAAACACGCAAAGGCTTGAATAAGTATCCTAAAGCATTACTATATTAGCCCAGCCATTTACAGAACACACCCACAACGTATGAGAAATCTAATATTTGCTTCCGCCGCGCTCGTATTTGCAGCGGCCTGCACCAGCAAGTCTGGGAATGACTTGCCTCCCCCTACGGAGTTCGATCCAGCGGAAAGCGCGCGGATCGCCGCCGAGATCGAGGCTACGGTTCAAGCCGAGGTAGACAGCTCCCTCACGCTACGGCTGTGGGCGATGGATTCGTTGATTATCTCGCCCGTGGCGATGGACATCGACGACCATGGGCGTCTGTTCTACACCACGACCGAGCGCCAAAAAAACTCAGAATTTGATATCCGTGGTCACCGCGATTGGGAGATTCGATCCATCGCCTTGCAAACCGTGGAAGACCGCCGGGCGTTTCTGCGCGAAGAGCTTTCGCCCGAAAACAGCCACCGAAACACCTGGTTGGCCGACCTTAACGGCGATGGTTCGCACGACTGGCGCGACTTAACCATCCAGAAAGAACGGGTTTACCGTGTTGAGGATGTTTCGGGCGATGGCGTGGCTGACCGTTCCCAACTCGTCGTACACGATTTCCACGAGGAGGTTACGGACGTGGCCGCAGGCGTTTTCGCAGACGGAGACAACCTTTATCTAAACGTTGCTCCTGACCTGTGGCACCTCCAGGACACCAATGGCGATGGTATTCCGGACAAGAAAAACTCGATTTCCCACGGGTATGGCATACACGTAGGTTTCAGCGGACACGGGATGTCGGGCGTCAAGATGGGACCTGACGGGCGCCTGTACTGGCAGATTGGCGACATTGGCGCCAACGTCACCGCACCTGACGGCACAAAGTGGGAACATCCCAATTCCGGCGTCATCGCACGTTCCAATCCCGATGGGTCTGATTTCGAAATCTTCGCCCACGGGCTACGTAATACGCACCAATTTGTTTTTGACGAATACGGCAACATCATCAGCGTAGACAATGACGGCGACCATGCCGGCGAACGCGAACGCCTCGTTTATATCGTCAACGGCTCCGACGCCGGATGGCGCACCAATTGGCAGTTTGGCAAGTACCGCGACCCAAAAAACAATGGCTACAACGTCTGGATGGCCGAAAACATGCATCTCCCCCGTTTCGAAGGCCAAGCTGCATATATCACGCCATGCATCGCTAACTACGTAGGCGGGCCCGCAGGCATGGCCTACAACCCGGGCACGGCACTAGGCCCTAAATTCCGCAACAGCTTTTTCATTGCCGAGTTTTACGGTACGCCATCCAGCTCTGGTGTGCACCATTTCAAACTGGAAAATGAAGGGGCATCCTTCAGGTTGGGCGACCGCGGCAAAATCCTAGGCGGGATCCTAGCTACCGCGCTTGATATCGGCCCGGATGGCGCGCTGTACGTTGCTGACTGGATAGACGGCTGGGGTACACGCGACTATGGCCGCATTTGGAAAATGGACGACGAGGCCCATGCCGCATCTGCTATCCGCGAAGAGGTGAGGACCCTCTTGCCCCAGGACTTCAGCAAAAAGAAAATTGAGGAATTGGCTACGTTGCTCCGTCACGACGATATGCGCATACGGCAGAAAGCACAATTCGCATTGGCAAATCGAGGCAACCGTGGAGTAACGGCATTCAAAGAAGCAATCCTGCAAACGGAGCACCAATTGGCTCGTGTGCACGGTATCTGGGGCATTAGCCAAATGGCACGTAGCAAGGCTGAACATGCGGAGCTACTTCTCCCTTTACTGGCAGATGGGGATAGTGAAATACGAGCACAAGCCGCCAAGTGGCTCGGTGATATTCGGTATGCCGACGCCGGTGACGCGCTAATGCCGTTACTTGGCGACCAGGACGCGCGGGTCAGGTTCTTTGCCGCGGAAGCCCTTGGGCGCATTGCCCATGAAAGGGCCATTAACCCCATCATTGCCATGCTTGAGGTGAACGACGACAAGGATGCATATCTTCGTCATGCCGGCGCACTGGCTTTGGCCCGTATCGGCAATGCAGAGCCGATCGTCGCCCTGTCAACGCATTCCTCGCGCGCGTTGCGTATTGCGGCGGTTGTCGCCCTGCGCCACCTTTCACACGCGGGGGTAGCCGAATTCTTAAATGACCAAGATGAGTTCATCGTCACCGAGGCCGCGCGCGCCATCAACGACGACCTGTCGATCGAGGAGGCCATGCCTGCGTTGGCAGACCTACTGAATCGCACGCCGTTTTCCAACGAAGCGCTCATCCGCCGCGTCATAAACGCAAACCTACGCGTAGGCAAGCCCGAAAACATCACCGCGCTGGCGCAATACGCGCAACAAACCAGCCATCCAGTGGCCATGCGCAGCGAAGCTGCAGACGCCTTAGGCACGTGGGCCTCGCCCTCAATGTTGAATCGTGTGGACGGTCGTTACCATGGCCCAGTCGAGCGAGATGCCACCGAACTACGAGCAAGTACTAGCCAACTCTATACCGACCTCCTTGCAGACAATGAACTTGCCGTTAGACTGAGTGCAGCGAAGGCCATCGGAAATATCGGCATCACCGATGCAGCTGACGCCCTACTGGCACGCATGGATACCGATGCGACACCAGAAATGCGTACCGCTACACTACGCACACTCGTACAGCTAGATGTACCCCAACAAGCCCAAGCGATTAAGCTCGCCCTGGCCGATCGGGAGAAGTCCGTCCGCGTAACGGGACTCGACTTGCTAGCCAACATGAATATTCCGCACGAAACCATGGTAGCCTTGTTGGCGGACGTGATCGATACCAAAACCGAAGAAGAACAGCAGGCTGCCATCCTAACCCTTGGAAAGATACCATTGGAACACTCTAAAGACGTGTTCAGCCGTCTCTTGGATCGGATGGAGCGTGGCCAAGTTAGCCCCGCCACCTACCTCGAGCTCAGCGAAGCGATAGACAGCACCCGTTCCGAACCGCTGGCTACGCGATACGCGACGGTCATCCGGCAATTGAGCCCCGAAGGACTGAATCCAGACTATTATAACGCCCTTCACGGCGGAAACGCCTGGCGTGGGCGCGCGATTTTCCTGCAAAACCAACAAGCGCAATGTATCCGTTGTCATGGCTATAACAACCAAGGAGGCAACGCGGGACCTGTACTGGACAACATCGCCAGTTCGTTGAAGCGGGAAGCATTGCTCGAATCCTTGATAGACCCGGGCAAGCGCATTGCCCCCGGATACGGCGTCGTCATGTTAACACTGGATAATGGCGAAAGCATCTCAGGGATCTTTCAGGGCGAAGACCAGCGTGGCGTGCGCCTACGCAAGGGAGGCGTTGATGAAATCATCGCGCATAGCCGAATTAAGGAAAAGACGCTGTCGCCATCCAGCATGCCTGACATGAAAGAGGTGCTGTCGCCGCGCGAAATCCGTGACGTTGTGAGCTTCCTAGCCACACTCACCGGATCGTAGTGAAGAATATCCCCTTCCGAAACTGGCTGATCGCGATAGCGTTGAAGTCAATCCGGAAGGGGATATTTTTATCAGATGCCTACGTTGTCCCAAGCCCCGATACTAGCAACGAAAACCACTCCAATACGGCGGCATTAGCCAATTAGCAACAAAAAGGCGAAATACGGCAAAATCTAAGTTCTTCGAAGGGGCTAGGAATCATTATGCTCCTGCGCGCTGATGGCTTTAAAGTAATTTCTTAACCCACGCACGATGCTTTCGGCGGTTTCGGATTGAAAAGTGGTGTCGACGAGCTTCTCTTCGTCGGCCGGATTCGACATGAATCCTACTTCTACCAGTACGGATGGGAACTCCGTAGGCGAGTTCAGCATAAAATTAAAACCGCCGACATTGCCGTAGTCGGCTAAGCCCAAGGTGAGCATCTCCTTATAGATGTAATGCGAGGGCCCGCGGAGCGCATGGTGTTTGTAAAACGTAGAGGTCCCTTGGGCCATAGGGTTGGCCGAGGCGTTGCAATGGATACTGATGAGCAAGTCCGGGTTTTGCTCCAGCGCCAAGCTCAGCCGATAGGCGTTGTTTACGCCTACGTCAGTATCGCGGGTCATGATGACCTGGGCACCTTCGCGCTCCAGCGCCCTACGGAGCCGAAGGGCCATCGCTAAGTTGAGGTCCTTCTCCAGTACGCCCGTCATGCTCACGGCACCGCTATTCGTGCCGCCGTGGCCTGCGTCCACTAGGATTGTCATCCCTTCCAATGCCAGTCGCTCCGGCTGCTGCCTTACCTTAATCACGAGTTGGTTGCCCTCGTAACCGATGCCATACCCCCACAACACGTCACTTTTCAACTCGATAAACACCCGGAACATATCCTTCTCGACCTGTTCGTACCATACATTTTCGATGACACGTAAATTGCTTTTTTGTGTGATCCAATTGGTGTTGGATACCGCACCGTAGATGTCGACGACAAGCAGGCGTTCGTGGCTGCGCATGACACTGGTATAGGGTAGCCGATCGTCTAACCGAAGGCGAACCACATCATGCCCGTCGCCCGGACTAACTGACCAACTTCCCACCAAGGAATTGGGTCGAAAATGCACCCCTTGCAACATCTGCACATTCCGGACGGGGATATAGACTTGTCGGATGCTGGACAGCCTGACACGATACATATCAGCCACGCGACCCGTTATCTCCACCTTAACCCCCGCATCCAGACGCCCCATTTTGGCTCCACCTAACCGATCCGTTCCCAAGCCATAGGACAATTGGATGTTTTCGCCCGCGGTCACCCCAATCAGCGCATGGGGCTGGGTCATCACCCGCACCTTTTCCGAACTTTTAGCAGTAAGTATCTGTCCGCTAGCGGGATCGTGCAACTCGAATTGAACAGGAATATCGTTCCACCCATCCGAATCCTTGACAAAATACTCACCCCGATAAATACCCGCGACACCGGCGACCACCGTATCCAGTTCCGCCATCGGCACGCCCATAAATGTGGCGCGTAACCCCGGTGTCGCCTTCATTTCCACCTGCAAGGCGTCTCCTGGTTGCAGCCATAAATCGCCGCCCGGTAGCACTTTCACATAGGAAATAGCGAAACCCTCGGTGGGCTGTGGTGGAACAGGACGCTGGTACTCAAACACGATTCGACGACGCAGTGTGTCCCCCCCACTGACGTAGGTAAGCAGGGACTCATTACGACCTTCGTCCAAGCTGATGGCCGCGGCAAACGCGCCCGTACCGTAGATGGGAACCTGCTGATCGTCCAGCCATAAAGTCGCCGATGGGTCGCCGATCCCGCGCAGATAAGTCACTCCACTGGCTACAACCACGCTGTCCTTCGCCGGTGAAATCAGCTTGAGTGGCTTAAGTTGAGCGTTCGCGGTCGCTATCCATATGAACACACTAAGAAACAATACTATCCTTCTGGGTAACATCGAAAAAACGCTTTGAATCCTCACTCCATTACATCGCCAAAACTGGATGCCATTAATCAGCATACACCTCGAATTCGGCAATGGTAACCGTGATGTTATCGTCCTGAGCGTTCGCTACGCCCACTACCGAAAAACGCAGGTACCGCGCCGGAACGGCACGACCGAACTCCACGTATTGCGCAATGGGGTTATTGACAATATTCGAGAACTCTCCTTCCGCAACAGCCTCCCAACGTTGGCCGTCGCTGCTGACCTCCACGGCATAGCGGCTAATCAGCCCCGAGCCATTTCCGTCTTGGCGGGGCAAGTAGCTAAATCCAGTAAGAGCATGCTGTTGGCCCAGGTCAATGACGGCATGTTGTGGCAATGCGGTGGCGGTCGCCGTCCAAAGGGTAGTCGGATCCCCATCGACCGCTAACGCGGGGTTGCCACCTACAAACCCGCTCTCCATAATCGTCCAACGAGATTGGTCCAGCCCTTGACGCTCCCCCTCATCGTGGGAAAAATTAAGCTTCGCCTCGCGGAACAAGCCAAAATCACTTAACGCAGGTGCCACCGGTGCGAACAGGCGCAAGCGTAGCTGCGTTGTCGTCACGAGCGACTCCAACGGAATGATGCGGCTTGACCCAATGCTGGTTGCCATAGCGAGGGGCTGCCAATCACCGTTTTCCCACACGTCTACCCAGACGCTATCAAGACGCTGGCCTAATTTTATGTTTTCACGCAGACGGATTAAGTCGAAGGTTTGCTCACCGTCGAGCTCGATAATCAATTCAGGCGCAGTGACGTCATCGTCCGTAGCCCAATAACTATAGCGGTCGTTGTCCAGCACGTTTGCGGGGCCGTAGGGCTTCTCGCGTCCGTTGCGTACGTTCGAGGCTGTCACTCGGGCGTTTTCGGCATAGTTAACCGCAAACGTCTGAGCAACTTTTTCACCGAAGCCCTTTAGCGAGGCCACATCGTTGGGATGCAACACGCCCTCCAGGTTCGGTGCCAACCCCAGATTGAAAGCAGCACCGCGTCCTACGCTTTTTAGATAGAGGTCAAACAGCTGGTCGGGTGTCTTAACCTGGTCATCCTGCTCGGGATGGTAAAACCACCCTGGTCGGTGCGGCACGTCGCATTCGGCAGGTATCCAATACTTTCCGTCGCGCTGCCCCGTGCCTAAGAATCGTTCATCCACATGCCCCGGTGCAGCCTTGCCCCCGTTGGGTCCCACGGGTGTAAAAGTGGCCCAGGATGTCTCAGGCGCTATGCCTTTTTCGTTGCCTACCCAGCGGGTGTCTAAGCCCACATCGCTAAAGATAACGGCAGTGGGTTGTTTTTCGCGGGTAAGCGCCCAAGTTTTCTCTTCCCATTCGTAATAGGTGGTGCGGTCGATCCGGCGCATTTCGTTGGCGCCACCGTAGTAACCGTCGCCACCATTGGCACCGTCATGCCAACTTGTAAATAGCTCGCCATATCCCTCATACAGCTCGCGAAGCTGCTCGCGATACGCCTCGGCGTATTTTTCGTTGCCGTATTCCGGGTGGTTGCGGTCCCACGCGGAGACGTAAATACCAAACTGCATGCCGTGACGTCGCGTGGCTTCCTCAAACTCCTTTACCATGTCGCCCTTTCCATCGCGCCATGGCGTATTCGAAATATTGTATTCGGTCGTAGCCGTGGGCCACAGGCAAAAACCATCGTGATGCTTGGCCACGGAAATCAAGCCCTGGAAACCCGCGGCTTTCGCGGCAGCGGCAATCTGGTCCGCATCAAAGTTACTCGGGTTAAAAATCGCTGCCGGCGCATCGCCAAAGCCCCACTCCTTGTTTTGGAATGTGGTGGGCGTGAAGTGGATAAGGCAGTACATTTCCATTTCATGCCAATTGAGCTGCGCCTCCGACGGAAGCGGTCCATAGGGTGCTGGTGCATCGGCCAGGTTGCCGTCATCCTGGCAACTCCACAACAGGGTTAGTAAAAGCGGTAATGCGTAACGTATGTTAATCATTGAGAATAATTTAGGGATCAACTACTTGTATTAGCCAATAAAAATAAGTGTTTCAGCCGATTTTCAGGCGAATCGGCAAAATAGGTTACTATTTTGGTGATATAACAGGAGGTTCCGTCCGCCCAATGGGCTAATATATGATGGAAAACTGGAAGTCGAGCGGTTTGAAATGCGTAAGCAGCTCCTCGAACAACTCGTCGCCGTGCTTCACGTACAACAAGCCAAAATTTTCCGAACGCTCCTGCAGTTCTCCTCCAGGGAACAAGCGGTCCTTGATACGCTCAATTTGAATCAAGGCGTCCTCGTGGTTGTGTTTGTCGGCCCTCAGGAGCTTTTTCTCCAAATTGTTGATGGCCTTCTTAAGGCGGGCCTTGACCGCGTCGGTACTGGGACCCAACGTGGGGTCGATCTTATGTGCACGCAACTTCAGCTTGGCAAAGATGGCATTGAACTCCATCCACTCATCTTTCAGATTGAGCCGATGCTTGGTTTGCCTACGCACGTATTCGTTTTTGAGTTCCTCGGTGCCTTTAAAAATACTACGAAATGTCAGGTCAAGACGAAGGATCTTGACGGCAACGGAATCGTCGGTGACGATCGCCGAATTGCGAGGCACCAAGATCGGGAACAGCTGGTCATACCGCCCAAAAGCCGCTTTCAGTTGCAGCCAATAGGCGATCTCGGCGCCGCCGCCGACATAGGCCAAGTTTGGCAGAATAACCTCTTGGTACATGGGCCGCATCACGACATTGGGGCTAAATCGCTCTGGGTTACCTTCAACCGCCTCCCACAATGCCTTGTCATCATCAAAATAAACGCCTTTGCGCAAGACTTCATAACGTCCGTCGTCTAGTTTGACGATACGCTCCCGATAGCTATCGGTCAGGTAGAAAAAGTTAATCTCGCGGGGCTGTACCTGCGCTTTGTATCCCAATGCCTCTAACTTATCCGAGGATTCAATAATGGCCTCATAGCTCACCGATTGCTGGATATCCTGGACCATGATAGGCACAAACGCCCGTTTGAGTTCGGGCCGATCCGCATCGAGAATGACGAGACCGTAGTGGCCGAACAGTCCGTTGACTAAGTATCGCGTGGCATCAGCCAGGGTATCGTGGCCTAGGTAAGCCTCTTCCACCAATTTTGACAACTTCTCGGAATTGTCAGAAAGGCCCAGGAAATTCTGATACGTACGCACCACCTCTTCCATGGAAGAGGTGGACATCCGGCCCGTGGCGGAAACCGCTGGCGTGTCCCAACTTATTTTCTTCCCCGACAGGCGGGTGTGGTTTATTTCGGCAAAATCATGGTCTTCAGTCGCCATCCAGTAG
The DNA here is from genome assembly GCA_964423925.1 of uncultured Sphingobacteriaceae bacterium. Lineage (GTDB taxonomy): Bacteria > Bacteroidota > Bacteroidia > Sphingobacteriales > Sphingobacteriaceae > CAYRGQ01. Next base: position 17,093 of record CAYRGQ010000019.1, read on the forward strand.
ACCGGCACGAAGTTCTTTTCGGGAAATTCGGCCTTCAGGTCCTGCGTTAGGCGAATGGCGGAGATAATCTTGAAGACAAAGTACAAGGGCCCCGTAAACACATTAAGCTGGTGCCCCGTTGTAACGGTGAAGGTATTTTCGCTGGCTAACGAATCGATTGCCTCCGCCACACGCGGAGATTGGGCCAGGAGCGTCCCGTATTGAGCGCGCAGGCTGCTTACCAGCAATTCCCGGTCGGTCTTGCCCTGCTTTTCCGCAATCTGGGCTGCAAATCCATTCAAATCCGGCGCATTGCCAAAAAAGGGCTGCACGCTTTCCTTTTGGTCGAGGTAATCCAACAACAGCTTGGAAAAGCTTTTGGTATCCTTATATGCAATGTAGGTTGCTTTCATCTCACCGAATTTTCATTGCCAGCTCGGGCGTCCGTTGGCAAATCTAAGGCGTAGCCTCCTGAGAAGCCAATGATTCACAATTATTTGACAATAGTACCATATAAGTCGAAATCCTCAGCCCGCTCGATCTCGACTTGATGGAAGCGTCCGATAGTGGCGTACTGACTCGCGGCTGGCAACAACACTTCGTTGTCCACCTCTGGCGAATCGTATTCGGTCCGTCCGATAAAGTAGTCGCCCTCCAACCGGTCGACCATAACCTGGTAGGTATGCCCCACACGCGACTGGTTAATCTCGTAGGAGATCCCTTGCTGTATATCCATAATCGCTTCTACACGTGCTTCCTTTTCTTCTTCGAGCACGTCATTTTCGAAGGTATGGGCATGCGTATTTTCCTCATGCGAATACGTGAAGCATCCCAATCGGTCGAAACGCGTCTCGGCCACCCATTCCTTCATCTCTTCGTGGTCCCGTTCGCTTTCGCCGGGATAGCCACAAATCAGCGTCGTGCGAAACGCAATGTCAGGCACTTTATCACGAATGGCGTTGACTAGATCAATAGTCTTCTGCTTGGTAATGCCGCGCCGCATCGACTTGAGCATGGCATCACTGATGTGCTGCAACGGCATATCCAGGTATTTGCAGATGTTGGTGCGTTCGTTCATTACATCAAGAATATCCATGGGGAAACCGGATGGATACGCGTACTGCAAACGAATCCATTCAATGCCGTCCACATCAGACAAGTGGCGAAGGAGTTCGGAAAGATTTCGTTTGCCGTAGATGTCCAACCCGTAATAGGTCAGGTCTTGGGCGATAAGAATAAGCTCTTTGGTGCCGTTTTGGGCCAAATGCTTGGCCTCCCTCACGAGGTGATCTATCGGTTTGGAAACGTGCTTGCCCCGCATCAGCGGAATGGCGCAGAACGAACAGGGCCGATTACATCCCTCAGCAATCTTGAAATAGGCGTAATGGGATGGGGTTGTCAGCATCCGCTCGCCGAGCAGTTCGTATTTGTAGTCAGCGCCTAAGGTTCCCAACAGGTCCTGCAGGTCATTGGTGCCAAAATAGGCATCCACATTCGGTATTTCAGCTTGTAACTCGGGTTTGTACCGTTCGGACAGGCATCCGGTCACGATCACCTTGTTAACCCGGCCCGCGTCCTTCAGCGCGCTGTACTCGAGGATGGTGTCGATAGACTCTTGCTTGGCATTGTCGATAAAGCCACAGGTGTTGATGACGACAATGTCATTCTCCTGCAGGTGGGTCGCCTCATGTACGACATCCATCTGGTTGCCGCGCAATTGGCCCATGAGTATTTCGCTATCATGTAGGTTCTTCGAACAGCCCAACGTCACGACGTTGACCCTTGGTTTCTTCACGGCCCGTTGGGGCTCTTCCTTCCGCTCTTTTGTTTTCATGTATCTTGTTAGACGTGGGGCGCTCGCGCGCTAATTGAACAGCGAATCGACGAACTCCTGCTTGTTGAACAATTGCAAGTCGCCTACTTTCTCGCCTACGCCGATGTATTTGACAGGTATCTTAAACTGGTCGGATATGCCGAGTACCACCCCCCCCTTTGCGGTGCCGTCGAGTTTGGTAAGTGCCAGTGCATTCACATCCGTAGCTTCAGTAAACTGTTTGCACTGCTCGATGGCGTTCTGTCCCGTGGAGGCGTCCAGCACGAGCAATATCTCATGTGGGGCATCGGGAACGATACGGCTCATCACTTTCTTAATCTTTCCAAGCTCATTCATCAATGCCACTTTGTTGTGTAGGCGGCCTGCAGTGTCAATGATGGCTACGTCGTCACCATTGGATACGGCAGACTTAACGGTGTCGTACGCGACGGAAGCCGGGTCAGACCCCATGGGCTGCGCGACTACCCGCACGCCTACGCGCTCGCCCCAAAGTTGGATTTGGTCAACCGCTGCGGCACGAAACGTATCGGCAGCACCCAACACCACTTGGTTTCCAGCTTCTTTCAGCTGGTGGGCAAGCTTGCCAATCGTGGTAGTTTTGCCCACGCCGTTAACGCCGACGACCATGATGACGTAGGGCTTATGATCGCCGTATTCGAAATGTTCGAAATCAGAACTGTTATTTTCGGCCAGTAGGGCTTGGATTTCCTCGCGCATCAGGGCGTTCAGCTCCTTGCTGTCCACGTACTTATCTTTGGCTACCCGTTTCTCCAGCCGGTTGATAATCTTGAGTGTGGTTTCCACCCCCACGTCAGAGGTCACCAACACTTCCTCCAGGTTGTCCAGTACCTCGTCATCGACAGTAGACTTGCCTATCATGGCTTTGGTCACCTTGGAGAAAAAATCTTGCTTAGTTTTTTCCAAGCCTTTATCCAAAGCCTCCTTTGACTCCGGCGTCTGTTGCTTCTTCTTGAAAAAATCGAATAGTCCCATACGTGATAATGTGTAATCAAGCCTCGGCGCGTGGCGCAAACAAAGTTAGCGAATTATTAATCCACAAAAAAAGCCCTTCCGGTGTTTCCGAAATGGCTTTCCTTAAAGATCGTATCACGTCGCTTATTCTGCCTCAGCACCTTCGATAACTAATTGCTTAGCTACCTCAACGGCTTCCTTAATCTGATCGTTGTGCGCGATGATTTCCTTGAACGTATAAGCACCGGTTTTTGGGGACCGTACGGCGGTGATAACTTTCGTATAGTCTTTGCCCTTACCGGATTTAAGTGATGCAACTGCCTTCTTTGCCATGTTGGTATAGTTTTAATCGGTAAAAACCGAAATGGTGTTTTACTTAATTTCCTTGTGGACCGTTACCTTGCGCAGAACAGGATTGAACTTCTTCAACTCCAAGCGCTCTGCCGTGTTTTTCTTGTTCTTGGTGGTAATGTAACGGGACATTCCCGGCATGCCACTTTCCTTGTGCTCGGTACACTCCAAGATTACCTGTACCCTATTTCCTTTTTTTGCCATGATATTATATGCTAAATTGGCCGTTTGCTATGCGGGCGCGGCCAAGTACAATCGACTTATACGTACCCTTTTTTGATAAACTTGTTAATCACTGCGCTAATGCCGTTCTTGTTGATCGTTTTGATCGCCGCGGCGGACACTTTCAGCGTGATCCAACGGTTCTCCTCAGGGATGAAAAAGCGCTTGGTCTGCAAATTCGGGTAAAATTTGCGCTTGGTTTTAACGTTCGAGTTGGATACCCGATAACCGTTCAAAGCCGTCTTGCCTGTTAAATCACAAATTCTTGACATGATATACTTTCTTTAATATACTGTTCGTTGTCTTTTCGCAAAGAGTTTGCAAATATCCGAAAATTATAAATACCAAGCAAGTTTTTTTAGTTTATTATAGAAAACTAAATCGCTCCTAGCGAGCGCGGTACACCAGCTAGTCCGGCAACAGGTTCGCAGGCTGCGCTACGCCCCCCATGCGAGGGATCAAAAAGCCGTGCTACAGGCAGCAATGACGCAATGTATTATTTCATCCGATATAATATATTTGCTACATTGCTAAAAATTCAGATGAACAAATACTTACGAAATGGATTGATTTACCTGGCCGTCGGGGTTGCATTATGTGCGCTCGGGTACTACCTGATGGAACGGGAAATCGCCCTCTACAAGGGAGTGATGTCGGTAGGGTTTATCGTTTTCGGAGTGGGCTTCCTGACGATCATGTACAGCTTGATCCGCAAGATCGAACGACAAAGCTTCAAGCGTATCCGAAAGGAACGGCAAGAACAGGATAATGAATAACCGGTTTCAGCGTTCGGTACGCCACGCGGTAGCCGGCTTGAGGGGAGCTTTCGCAACCGAGCGCCACGTCCGGATACATGGTGTGATCGCTTTGCTCGCCGTCGTACTGGGTGCACTCCTTCCCCTCGCGGCCAGCGAGTGGCTTTGGATTTTGCTCTGCATAGCCCTGGTTATTGGCGCCGAGCTTTTCAACACGGCATTGGAGGCGCTCACCGACCTGGCGAGCCCCGACTACCACCCTCTGGCCAAAAAAGCAAAGGACGTCGCGGCAGGCGCCGTGCTCGTTTGCGTACTCTTTGCAATAGTCGCTGGCGCAATCATCTTCCTCCCCAAAATCATCGGATTGCTTGACAATTAGGCTATGGTGCACACGACCCCTGCTATCATCCTCAAACAAACCAACTACGGCGACACCAGCCTAATCATTCAGGCATTCACGAAGAAATTCGGCCTGCAATCCTACCTGGTCAATGGGGCACTCCGACCTAGGGCCAAGATTCGTGCCTCGCTGTTGCAGCCGATGCATCTGGTGGACATCACGGCCACCCATCTGCAGCATCAGAACCTGCACCGCGTATCCGAAGCGCGGGCCGCACCCGTGTTCCACTCCATCCCTTACGATATCCGGAAGAGCACCGTTGCCATCTTCTTAAATGAGATGCTTTATAAGTGCCTACGCCACCAAGCCGCAGACGAATCCCTTTTCGATTTTGTTTACCACGCCATCAGCTGGCTGGATGTGACCGACGAGATGCCCGCAGGTTTCCACTTACACTTCCTGATGCGGCTTACCCGCTTTTTGGGGTTCCATCCGACGGCACAACGCCCGGGACAACCTTACTTTGACCTCTATGAAGGCGTTTTTTCGGCACAGCGTCCCGTCCACCCCATGTACATCGAAGAACCGTATGCCTCACACCTATCCCGGTTGGCGAGCACGCCTATGGAGACCACCCAAACCTTGCACCTGCCCGCCCCCGAACGCCGGGAACTGCTCCACAAGATTGTCCTCTTTTACCAACTGCATGTCGACGGGTTGGGCGAAGTCAAGTCTCTCCCCGTGCTGGAAGAATTGCTTGCCTAATGCCCGCATTAGCGCAGCGCACGATCGGCAAGACCGCAATAAAAAAGCCGCCCCGTAAAACGGAGCGGCTGCATACAATAAATATATTTGACGTAATCTTAGATTACCTTCACATTTACCGCATTAAGTCCTTTACGTCCTTGCTCGACGTCGTAAGAAACGTTGTCGTTCTCACGAATTTTGTCGATAAGGCCTGAGGAATGGACAAAGATTTCGCTTTCTCCGGAATTTGGAACGATGAAACCGAAGCCTTTGGTTTCATTGAAGAATTTTACTACACCTTCTTGCATTGTGTTAAATATAATTTGTTAAATAACAAAGGTATAGATAAAATTTGTAAAACAAGCAAATTATTTTTGTACCCCAAAAAAAGTCGGGGAGTGTCACCTGCCCGCGTGCCACAAAAATGGTGGCGTACCTCATCTCCCTTCGGTTTTATTCCGTAAATTAGCGAAAACATAAACGATTTGGCGGACTCGCAAACATATCCCCGTCTAGAAAATGACTTCGCTTGGGTAACTCGAGTATCGTGGTTGATGGACGACAAATTCCGCATCCCGGGCACGCGTTTCCGGTTTGGCTTAGACCCGCTGATTAACCTTGTCCCTTTCCTCGGCGACATCATCGGATTTGCCGTATCCTTCGTGTTGGTCTATGTGATGTGGCGAAACGGGGCGAGCCGCAAGCTAGTCATGCTCATGTTGATTAATGTGCTGGTCGACCTGACCATCGGCGCCATTCCTGGCATCGGCAATGTTTTCGACTTCTTCTTTAAAGCCAACAAAAAAAACATTATCTTGCTTCGTGAGTTTTATTACGAAGGGAAGCACCAAGGCAAAGGAAACGATATCCTAGCCATCATTCTAGTGGGCTTCCTCGCATTGACGGGCCTTTTCCTCTACATTCTGTGGAAAGCCTTCGTCTGGTTGATAAACATCATGTAACCGCCGCCTCCACACACAAGAGGCAACTTATTGAAAATATCTTTGTTATGGACTTAAACATAGCCTCTCTTCCCGAACTGGAATCTAAAGGAAAAAACATTCAAAAACTGCCATTCTCTATCCGGATTTTATTGGAAAACGTCATTCGCAACCATGACGGGTTCGCCGTTACGGACGAGCACTTCGATACGCTAGCAAACTGGGATCCGAGGGGCAGCGACCGCGAAATACCATTTAAACCTGCTCGAGTGCTTATGCAGGACTTCACGGGTGTCCCAGCAGTAGTGGACATGGCGTCGATCCGCGCCGAAGTTATCCGCAAGGGCGGCGATGGTTCGAAAATCAACCCCGCCATCCCTGTTGACCTCGTCATCGACCACTCGGTACAGGTGGATAATTTCGGTACCAACTACGCCTACCAACACAACGTGGCGATGGAATACGACCGAAATGCAGAACGCTACGAACTGCTCAAATGGGGCCAAGCGGCGCTCGACAACTTTACCGTGGTACCTCCCGGGATGGGCATTTGCCACCAAGTGAACCTGGAATATTTGGCCAAAGGGGTCATTGCACGCGACGGTTGGGCCTTCCCCGATACGCTCGTCGGCACCGACTCACACACGCCCATGGTCAATGGCATCGGCGTTATCGGCTGGGGTGTGGGGGGCATCGAGGCGGAGGCCGCCATGCTCGGCCAGCCCATCTATTTCACCTGTCCGCGGGTGATCGGCCTTAAGCTTACCGGAAAAATCCCGGCCGGATGTACCGCCACCGACATGGTTCTCTCCATTACGAAAGTGCTGCGCGACTACGGAGTCGTCAACAAGTTCGTCGAAGTGTTTGGCAACGCGCTCGACCACCTCTCCGTCACCGATCGGGCGACGATATCCAACATGTCGCCAGAGTTTGGCTGTACCGTCACTTACTTCCCCATCGATGGGCAAACCCTCGAATACATGCGGCGGACCAACCGCTCCGAAGAGCAGATCAACCTCGTCGAACAGTATTGCAAAGCCAACTTACTATGGCGCACGGGCAAGGAGGAGATCGAATATTCTGATGTCGTGGAGCTCAACCTGGACACGCTCGAGCCTACGGTCTCCGGTCCAAAACGCCCGCAAGACAAGATATTGGTCAGGGATTTGGCTCCGCAATTTTCGCAACTGCTCGAGGAGGAATACAACCGTACCTACGTACCCGTACGCGACCGACAAGAATCCGCGTGGCTAGCGGAAGGGGGCTCGGGATCGACCTTCACGTACGAAAAGTTGGAACGCAATCGCCACGTGTCAGTGGAGCGCGAGGATATCCGAACGGTGCGGATTAAATCCAAAAACAAGGAATACCTATTAGGCGACGGCAGCATCGTCATTGCCGCCATCACGAGCTGTACCAACACTTCGAACCCCGCCGTCATGGTGGGTGCCGGCTTGGTTGCCCGCAAAGCGGTGGCGCGCGGTCTACGAACCAAATCATGGGTAAAGACTAGCTTGGCGCCCGGTTCTAAAGTGGTCACGGCTTACCTCAAGCGCGCCAATTTGCTCGAAGACCTAGAAGCCCTGCGCTTCCATACCGTCGGCTACGGCTGTACGTCGTGTATCGGCAATAGCGGCCCCTTGCCTCCCCACATCGCAGAGGCCGTAGACAAAGGCGACTTGGTCGTTGCCTCTGTCCTTTCGGGCAACCGAAACTTTGAGGCGCGCGTGCATCCCCAGGTAAAAATGAACTTCCTGATGTCGCCCATGTTAGTCGTAGCCTACGCCCTGGTGGGCCGCGTGGACATCGACCTGCTAAACGAGCCGCTCGACTACGACCCTAACGGTAACCCGGTCTATCTCCGTGACATCTGGCCTACCCAGCAGGAGATTGCTGACACGATTAACGAGTCGATGCGCGTAGAGGACTTCAAAAACGTGTATGACGTCATCTTTGAAGGGGACGAAGAGTGGAAAAACCTCCAAGCGCCAGAGGGCCAAATGTTTGACTGGAACCCGAATTCGACATACGTGCAAGAAGCACCGTTCTTCAAGAATATCAGCGACCAGCCCGAGGCATCGCAGGACATTCGCGATGCCCGCGTGTTGCTGTATTTAGGCGACTCGGTAACCACCGACCACATCTCGCCCGCCGGCTCATTCCGTCCCGAATCCGCTGCAGGTACTTACCTGATGGAAAAGGGTGTGGCCGCTCAGGATTTTAACTCGTACGGATCGCGGCGGGGTAACCACGAGGTGATGATGCGCGGCACGTTTGCTAACGTGCGTATCCGAAACCGCATCACGGACAAAGAAGGCGGCTATACGACGCACCTGCCTACCGGCGAAACAATGCTGGTTTTCGATGCCGCCCGAAAATATGCCGAAACCAATACTCCACTGGTCGTGTTGGCCGGAAAGGAATATGGCAGCGGTTCCTCTCGCGACTGGGCAGCCAAAGGCGCAAACCTTCTCGGCATCAAAGCGGTCATTGCGGAAAGCTTCGAGCGCATCCACCGCAGCAACCTAGTGGGCATGGGCATCGTTCCCATGGTATTCCCCGAAGGAGAAAACGCCGAATCGCTGGGGCTGGATGGAACGGAAACGTTCGAAATTACCGGTATCGCCGAGAACCTGCAGCCCAATAAGCTCCTCAAGGTAACCGCACGCAAGCAGAATGGCGAAACCATCACATTCGAATCGAAAGCACGTTTTGATTCGGCGATTGAAATCGAATATTTCCAACACGGAGGCATACTAAACTATGTGCTTCGCGGGTTCTTAAAAAATAACTAGGATAAAACCCACAAAACAAACCGTTTGGCAGGTTAAGGTCTGCCAAACGGTTTTTTATGCCATCGATTGCGTGCCCCGTTCGGCATCGATCGCTCCGAAGCGCTATTCCACAACTTTATTTCCTACAAAAAAAGCCGTACCTTTGCTTGTGCAAAAACACCCGTTTGCTTGCTGACATGAAGCCACACGCCACAGGTGGCCGCTGCCGGAAGAAAGGGACGGATAACAGCTCATTAATCCATGAATAAAATACATTATTCCGAGAAATTCGAACAGCGTCACAACGGCCCCAATCCCGAAGAAACCGCGCAGATGCTACAAAGTTTGGGAGTGGAATCCTTCGACCAACTGATTGACCAGACAGTACCGGTGCAAATTCGCACCAACCGCCCGCTGAACCTTCCCCCCGCCTTGAGCGAAGCGGCTTACCTGCAAAAAATGGCGCGCATTGCCGAGGGAAATAAGGTTTTCAAATCCTACATCGGACAGGGCTACTACGATGTCATCCTGCCCGGTGTTATCCTCCGCAACGTATTCGAAAATCCGGGCTGGTATACGCAATATACGCCCTACCAAGCCGAGATTGCCCAAGGTCGCCTACAGGCGCTGCTCAACTTCCAGACGATGGTCATCGACCTCACCGGTATGGAGGTGGCTAACGCATCCCTGCTGGATGAGGCTACGGCAGCAGCCGAAGCGATGTTCATGCAGTATGGTGTCCGGAAAAACAAGGATGCAGACACGTATTTTGTGTCTGACAATACGTTTCCCCAAACCCTGGACGTGTTGCGGACCCGTGCCGCATCCTATGGCATCAACCTACAAATAGGCGACATCCGCCAAATTCCCGAAACGGAGAAGCTGTTTGGCGTGATGGTCCAGTATCCCGCCGCCAACGGCGAATTGATTACTTACAAGGACCTCGCAACGCGCATGCATGAGCACGGCGTGACGGTATGTGCCGTGGCCGACCTGCTCAGCCTAAGTTTGTTGGAATCGCCCGGCGAATGGGGTGCCGACGTAGTCGTAGGCAGTAGCCAACGTTTTGGCATACCAATGGGATTCGGCGGTCCTCACGCGGGCTATTTCGCCACCAAGGAGGCCTATAAGCGCAATATTCCGGGGCGCATCATCGGTGTAACGATAGACGCGGAAGAAAAGTACGCCTTACGCATGGCGTTGCAAACCCGCGAGCAGCATATTCGACGCGATAAAGCGTCTTCCAATATTTGTACGGCCCAAGCCCTATTGGCCATCATGGCGGGGTTCTACGCTGCCTACCACGGCCCCAAAGGCCTCAAAAACATTGCGGAGCGCATCCATCACTTGACGGTGTTGCTGGACCGAGCGCTGCAGGCCCTCGGCTACCAACAACTCAACGACACCTACTTCGACACCTTGCGTATCGAAGCAGGCGACCTGACCGGCCCCTTGCATGCGGAAGCTCTTAACAACAACATCAACCTGCATTACCAAGGGACGACCATTGGTATCTCCATCGACGAAACGACCACATACGCGGACATCGAGACCTTAGCTAAGGTATTCGCCAAAATCAAAGGCAAAACCTTACAGGACGCAAATCTGGCTGAGCTGGCAGAGTCGGTTGATACAACGGTCCCTACCGATTTGCGGCGGACGACCGATTACCTGACCCACCCCGTATTCAACAGCTACCATTCGGAGCACGAGATGCTCCGCTATATCAAATCACTTGAAGCCAAAGACCTTTCGCTTTGCCACTCGATGATTCCGCTGGGTTCCTGTACCATGAAGCTAAACGCGACCACCGAGATGATCCCCATCACCTGGCCTACCTTTAGCGGATTGCACCCCTTCGCGCCTACGAACCAGGCCGGCGGTTATGCAAAAGTCATTGGCGAGCTGAACGATTGGTTGTGCGAAATAACGGGATTCGCGAAGATGAGCTTTCAGCCCAACTCGGGCGCCCAAGGCGAATACGCAGGGCTCATGGTCATCCGTGCCTATCATGAAAGCCGCGGCGACCATCATCGAAACGTAGTCCTTATCCCCGCTTCAGCCCACGGTACCAACCCGGCTTCCGCAAGTATGGCCGGAATGAATGTTGTCGTGGTCAAATGTGACGACCGAGGAAATATCGATGTCAGTGACCTGCGCGAGAAAGCCATCCAACATGCAGACAACTTGTCCGCCCTAATGGTCACCTATCCATCGACACATGGTGTGTTTGAAGAACCTATCATTGAAATCTGCGAGATTATCCATGAGCATGGCGGCCAAGTGTACATGGACGGCGCGAACATGAACGCCCAAGTGGGGCTGACTAATCCCGGACGCATCGGCGCTGACGTGTGCCACCTCAACTTGCACAAAACGTTTTGTATACCCCATGGCGGTGGCGGCCCCGGCATGGGACCCATTGGCGTGGCCAAACATTTAGTCCCGTTCCTTCCCAACCACCCCGTCGTCGAAACGAGCGGCGAACAAGGTATTTCGGCGGTTTCGGCCGCTCCGTGGGGATCTGCTTCCATCCTGCTCATCTCCCATGCGTACATCGCGATGATGGGTAGCGAAGGACTGACCAACGCCACAAAATACGCTATTCTCAATGCTAACTATGTTAAGACGCGCCTGGAGGGACCGTACAAAGTACTGTATGCCGGGGCGAACGGCCGCTGCGCCCATGAAATGATTCTGGATTGCAGGGAGTTCAAGGCTGTCGGCATCGAGGTGGCGGATATTGCCAAGCGATTGATGGACTACGGATTCCACGCGCCCACGGTGTCGTTCCCCGTCGCCGGCACGCTCATGGTGGAGCCCACCGAGTCCGAATCGAAGGCCGAACTGGACCGCTTCTGCGACGCCATGCTGGCCATCCGCGAGGAAATTGAAGCCGTCGAAAGCGGCAAGGCAGACAAAGTGAATAATGTATTGAAAAACGCACCCCATACGGCACTCGTGGTAAGCGCAGATGAGTGGGATCGTCCTTACACCCGTTCGCAGGCGGCCTTCCCGTTAAGCTTCGTGCGGGACTTCAAGTTCTGGCCTTCGGTGTCACGGGTAAACGATTCCCATGGCGACCGCACGTTAGTATGTTCCTGCCCGCCTATCAGCGAATACGAAGAAGAAGCTACCGTCTAGTGCGGTGCTGAATCAAACGGATTGGTAACGGTTGCTCATACGCCAACCGTTTTCTTTTGCCGGCCCGCGGAAGGCCCACACCGCGCACGATGATTGGACTAATATTGGCCGGTGCTCAGCATCACCAGCGTACACGCACGGATTGGCTCAATGCCTGCTTCCCGCACCAGTTGTTCCAGCTCGGGATTTTCCGTGCCAGGGTTAAAGATAATACGCTTGGGATTCGTAGCTAAAATATAATCATAGTAATCTGGCTGCCGAGCAGGCCCTACGTACAGTGTGATCGTGTCCACATCGGCGTACGGCTCGCCCACGGGCTCGATCGCCTGGCCAGCGACCTCTCCGCTCCGAACCCCAATATTGATAATATCGTGGCCGGCGCCCACCAGCCGGTGCGCCGCGATATAGGCATATCGCCCCGGATTGGTTGAGGCACCGATAATCAACGTCTTTTTTGCCATGTTTTTCATTCTTATGCGGCAGCCGCTGCCGCGCTGCCAACCGAGTTATAACAATTCGCCGGAGGCCGAATATGCCGCTTGCTTAATAATCGGCATTTCCAATATTTCGTAAAGCCCCTCCAAGTTCAGCAAACTCGCATTCACCATATTCGTCAGCAAAACGATGGTTACGTCGTTTACCAAATCCCGTACATACAGACTCCTAAAACCGTGCCACCATCCGGTGTGATACACGACCTTGTCGTTGCCTTTATCGAACGTACGCCATCCGTAGCCGTAGTTGAAAACCTGCTTGGTGGGCTTACTCTGCCCCGTGTAAGCCGAATCCAACGTAGCCTGTTGGAGTAGCTGTCCCTCGCGGAGCGCCCTATCGAACAGGTACAGGTCCTGCACCGTACTATAAATGCCCTTATCGCCCATCGGCCCGTCTTGGTAATCCTGCACGACGGAACGCCGCCAAACCCGGTCATGGCCGACGACATCGGTCGGTATCTTCTCGTACACCGCAGTAGAGTAAACGGCGGTATTGCGCATCCCCGCCGGCTTGAATACTTCCTCTTGCATGTAAACGTCAAACGATTCACCGGTGACCGCTTCCACGATTGACGCCAGCAGGATGTAATTCGTATTGTTGTAGAAGAATCGTACATCCGGATTGGCATACAAGGCCGGCTTGTGCGCTATGAACAAATCAATCACGTCTTGGTTAGACATTCCCTTTCGTTTGTTGGGCCAAAGTCCGTCAGTAAAATACATGTAGCTCGTCAGCCCCGACCGGTGGCTCAACAGGTGCTTGACGGTAATATTCGAATACGGAAAGCCGGGTATGAATTCATCGACGGTCTGGTCGAGCGAAAGCTTTCCCTCCTCCCATAATTTTAGGATAGCCGTAGCGGTAAACGGCTTGCTGACGGAAGCCAGTTCGAATTGCGAGTGCAGTTTCAAGCTGTCACGCATCAGGTAGTTGGCCCACCCAAACGTGTTTTGGTAAAGGATCTTGCCTTGTTTTGCAATTAACACGTTGCCATTGAATCCCGAGCGCGTGTGCAGGCGGGTCATATACGCGTGCAGGCGCGGATCGGCTTCCGCCGGATCGTACACGAGCAACAGGCTGTCCTGCCGCTGACGCTCAGCCTCGGCCTCCAGCCGACGCTGCTCATCGGACTTGCAGCTGCCCAATAGCATAACAGACAAAAAAACATACGATACCGCACGGAGTAGCTTGAATAAATTAGACATCATGGATTGGCATGTAACAACAAACGACTTAGGCAACGCTAGGCCTTATGGGAATCCCCATGTGACCTGGTTTACAAACAAGGCGCAAATTACGGGAATCCTTCCCATATCCGTCAACGATTCGCGTAAAACATTCGTTAGGCTCGCCCCTACACGGAACATTTTTTCCGTCCAGACAATTTCATTTCCATACCGGATATTTACTGGCTATTCGTTACATTTAGGACATGGTTTCACTTTTATATTACACTTAAACATTATGCGGTTTATTGTTGACGTACTTCTAACGGGATTGGCAGTTTTTTTGGCGGCGTACCTCCTGCCGTCCAGTGCGGTGAGCGTCGGCGGATTTGGCTGGGCCATCTTGGCGGGTTTAATTATCGCGTTTGTCAACGCCACCATCGGCACGGTATTGCGGGTATTTACCTTGCCTTTAAACATCCTGACCCTGGGGCTGGTATCGTTCATTATTTCGGTACTGATGGTGCAACTGACAAGCTATTTCATGGGTAGCAAGTTTGATGTCGCGAATTTTTGGTGGGCGGCCGTGTTTGCCATCATTGTGGCCATCATCCAGTTGATTTTAGACAGCCTCTTTGGTCGCAATAAGGTGTAGACCAACGTACCGTTGCGCGGGAGGTTTCTGGATATTTGTATCTTTGCCTGACATCAAGAAAAGTCTACAAACTAAAAACTATGTTTTTTGAACGCGTTTATGACAGAAGCCTCGCCCAAGCCAGCTACATCGTCGGCTGCCAAGCGAAAGGCGTAGCCATCGTGATCGACCCCAAGCGAGATATCGATGATTACCTCGCCATTGCCGAACGAAACAAACTACGAATTACTCATATCGCCGAGACGCACATACACGCCGACTTCCTGAGCGGCGCACGAGAATTAGCCGCCGTTACGGGTGGTCAACTGTACCTATCGAAAGAAGGTGGTCCCGACTGGCTATACGAATTTCCGCACATTGGCGTACGCCACGGCGACGTTATCGAGGTGGGCAACCTCAAACTGGAAGTACTCCATACACCGGGGCATACGCCCGAGAGCATCAGCTTCCTGCTGACGGATACACCTGCATCGCCTGAACCGGTGATGGTTTTTACGGGCGATTTTGTATTTGTTGGCGACATCGGGCGACCCGACCTCCTCGAAAAAGTAGCCGGTATGACGAATACCCAACGCGCCGGGGCCCAGCAAATGCACGCTTCCATCCAGCAATTTGCCGAGCTGCCCGACCACATCCAAGTGTGGCCCGGCCACGGAGCCGGATCCGCTTGCGGGAAAGCCCTCGGAGCGGTACCCAGTTCAACCGTAGGCTATGAGAAAATCCGTAACTGGGCCTTTCGCCATCCCGATAATGAGGACGCTTTCGTCGAGAATCTCCTGTCTGGCCAACCCGAGCCCCCCAAGTATTTCGCGATGATGAAGAAGCTCAATAAGACGGAGCGCCCCCTGCTCATCGAGGTGCCTGCGGTACCGCTACTATCGACTGGAGAATTTACCCAGTTTTATCGCAATGGCGGGCTGGTCATTGATACCCGAAACAAGACCGCCTACGCACAAGGCTACCTAGCCGGCAGTCTCAATATACAAGGAAACAACGCCTTTCCAACTTGGATGGGCTGGCTGGTAGACTACGAAACACCGTTTGTACTGGTGGCCGAACCCACCAACCTGGAAGGCCTAACGCGCAAGCTAATGCGTATCGGGATGGATGATGTCCCGGGCTACATCGCCAGCGTCGACTCCCTGGGCATTGAATTACACCAAGCGCGCATAGTTGATTTAGACACCATGAAGGCGCTCGTAGGGGACGACAACGTACAGCTTATTGACGTGCGCGGCCAATCTGAGTATCAAGCCGGACATATTCCTGGCGCCACCCACGTATTCGTAGGTACCCTAACCGACAATCTGGATAAAATCGACAAGAATAAGGCGACCGTTGTGTACTGCCAAAGCGGTGACCGCGCAGCGATTGCTCG
Organism: uncultured Sphingobacteriaceae bacterium; assembly: GCA_964423925.1. Classification (GTDB taxonomy): domain Bacteria; phylum Bacteroidota; class Bacteroidia; order Sphingobacteriales; family Sphingobacteriaceae; genus CAYRGQ01. The sequence goes on from CAYRGQ010000019.1 coordinate 32,846, forward strand.
TTCGGTTCTTGACAAGGCCGGACACGCCGACGTGCGGGTATATTTCGGGGGCATGGCGGAGTGGTCCGCTACGGGCCAGGAGACTACAACGCCCAGGCGGCATACGGTGTTATCAGAATAGCGCTGGCGCTGGGCTAGCATTTACGGCGTGGGTTTAGGTAAATCAGAATTTGCTCTTCCCAACGATCGCTACTAAATTCGTATTATGTATTTTTTCAGGAAAAAAGACCCTAATCGGCCTACCAGTTTCAACCTAAAGGTAATGCACGCCATCAATGTGATTGCCATTACGTTGTTTGTGTTGGCGATCCTGTACAAAATATTGGAAACCTTATTTTTTAATTAACCTTTCACAACACACATCCATGTCCTCATCCAAACAAATAATCGAGACTGCAAACGCTCCTGCACCCATCGGGCCATACAATCAGGCCATTCAGGCGGGCAATACACTCTATGTATCCGGCCAGATCCCGCTTGATCCGGTTACGGGCGAGCTGGTGTCGGGGTCGTTGGAAGAAGAAGCCCACCAAGTATTGAAAAACGTGGGGGCTGTGCTCGAAGCTGCTGGATATGGTTTTGGGGATGTGGTCAAGACGTCGATTTTCCTTCGCGACATGAATGATTTTGCCGCAGTGAACGCAGTTTACGGGACGTATTTCACTGAGGCTGAACCCGCTCGGGAGACCGTCGCGGTAGCCGGACTGCCCAAAAACGTAAATGTCGAGATTTCGGTTATTGCCTGGAAGGCATAGATGTCCGCGTTTCCTGTTACCTCCGAACAAGGACGGTTCAAATACTTTACAGCTGCGGCATCGGCGGCCATCTTGTGGGGCTTTATGGCCATTCCATTGCGAAACCTCCAGCAATGGAGCGCTTCGGACATCCTGTACTACCGTATTCTCATTTCGGCGGTGTGCATTTGGCTGTTTATTGGCATCTTTCGCAGGCGGCAGCTGCGCGCAGACACCCAACGCTACACGTCACTGCCGGCCAAACAGAAAAAACGCATCATACGGGTAGTAGCCGTATCCACACTTCTCATTCTGGGCAATTGGTTTTCGTTTATCTACGTCGTCAATAGCATCAGTATCCAAACTGCGGCGTTTGCCTATCTCGTCTGCCCTTTACTCACCACCGTCGCGGCATTTTTCATCCTCCGGGAGCCACTCTCCAGCACACAGAAAGCCAGCTTAGCCATCGCACTGGCGAGCGTGGTGTTATTGGCCACGGGTTCGTTCGTTGATGTCGCATGGTCAGTGGCTGTCGCTTCCCTGTACGCGCTTTACCTAGTGGGCCAACGCATGACGGGGCAGTTCGACAAACTAAACGTACTTGCCGTGCAACTGGTAGTGGCCTCGCTGGCCATCCTGCCCTTCATGCTTGGGCAACACCATCCCATACCCACCGAAGCAACGTTTTGGACCAACGTGACCGTGATCGCCATCATCTTCACCATCATTCCGCTGTATTGGAGTCTATACGCCCTTAGCGGCATCTCGTCATCGACCGTGGGAATACTTATCTATATTAATCCCATCGTAGCGTTTGTCGTAGCGTATTACCTGTTTGGCGAAAAAATCACGACATACCAGCTAGTCGCATACAGCATTCTCGTGCTCGCCATCGTACTATTCAATTGGCATTTGTTTCGTAGGTGGCTTGTCCCCGCCAAGCACATGTGAAACTTATAGCGTACTGATCGAAGACAGCCCGCAGTAGTATTTTTTCTTATTTTAGCCATGCAATCATGGCTGAGCTAAGTATCATAACACCGATCGCGTACCTTAAAGGCGTAGGCCCCAGCCGTGCCGAACTCCTAAACAAGGAGCTGGGCGTGCATACGTTCGGCGATTTGCTCCATTATTACCCCTTTCGGTACATAGACCGGACGCAATTCCACAAAATCAACCAGTTGCATCCTGACCAGACCGGCGCACAGATTATCGGCCGACTAAACACATTGGAAGAGACGGGTGCAAAACGGGCGAGGCGCCTAGTGGCAACCTTCAGCGATGAAACAGGCAGCATGGAGCTCGTGTGGTTTCAGAGCATTAGCTGGGTCAAGAAAAGCCTGCAACCGGGGGCCGTATACATCATATTCGGCAAACCCAGCCTGTTTAACGGGCGACTGTCGATGACGCATCCGGAGATGGAGCTGTATAATCCCAATTCGGCGAACCGCGGCAACCTCAGCCTGCAGCCGGTCTATAGTTCCACCGAGAAGCTCAAAAAGCAGGGATTGGACAGCCGAGGTTTGCAACGCTTGCAAGCCGCGCTCCTTGAAAGCATCGCCCATACGATCGAAGAGTCACTGCCGCAATACTTGATACAGGCCAATCAACTGATGCCTCGCCGGCAAGCCTTGGTAGCCATCCACTTTCCCGAGAACGCCCAAGATCTACAACAAGCCATCAAGCGGCTCAAGTTCGACGAGTTATTTTTCATCCAGCTCAAATTGCTCAAAACGAAATTAAACCATGCGCGAAAATTCAAAGGGCATCGCTTCGAGCATGTGGGAAAGCATTTCAACACATTTTTCCACGAACGATTGCCCTTCGAGCTGACAAATGCCCAAAAACGGGTGGTGCGCGAAATCCGTCGGGACACCGCTACGGGCGGACAGATGAACAGGCTCGTGCAGGGCGACGTAGGCAGCGGTAAGACCGTGGTAGCCTTGATGAGCATGTTGCTGGCCGTTGACAACGGATTTCAGGCCTGCCTGATGGCGCCCACCGAAATCCTGGCCCAACAGCACTATAACGGCATCCGCCGCCTGCTGGGTAGCGGCCTGGCCACGGTGAGTCTCCTGACGGGATCCACGTCTAAAAAGGACCGCAACCTCCTGCATACCGCCCTGGAAGAGGGCGCCCTTGACATCCTCGTCGGGACACATGCCCTCATCGAGGATACGGTGCGCTTCAAAAACTTGGGCCTCGTGGTCATAGACGAACAACATCGGTTTGGCGTAGCACAACGGTCAAAACTCTGGAAGAAAAACCACATTCCCCCGCATATGCTCGTGATGACGGCCACGCCCATTCCGCGCACACTGGCGATGACCCTGTATGGCGACCTCGACATCTCTGTGATCGACGAGCTGCCCGCCGGCCGCAAGCCTATCAAGACCATGCATCTCTATGAAAGCAGCAGGCTGCGGATGTTCGGGTTCATGAAAGAGGAAATTGCCAAGGGGCGGCAGGTTTACATCGTATACCCGCTGATATCCGAAAGCGAAAAGATGGACTTAATGTTCCTGGAAGCGGGCATCGAGACCCTATCGCGCGAATTCACCCTACCGACCTACCGAATCAGTATCGTGCACGGCAAGATGCCAGTAAAGGACAAAGAGTTCGAGATGCAGCGGTTTGTCAAGGGCGAAACGCAGATTATGGTAGCCACCACCGTCATCGAGGTAGGCGTAGACGTGCCTAACGCCTCCGTGATGGTCATTGAGAATGCTGAACGGTTTGGCCTGTCGCAGCTCCACCAGCTTCGCGGCCGGGTAGGGCGGGGCGCTGACCAGTCCTATTGCATTCTCATGTCGTCACACAAACTCAGTAAGGAAGGCAAAATACGGTTGGAAACGATGGTGCGCACCACCGACGGTTTCGAAATAGCCGAAACGGATCTGCAGCTGCGGGGCCCGGGCGACCTCGCCGGCACCCAACAGAGCGGCGTGCTGGAACTCAAGCTTGCGGACCTGACCACGGACCAAGCTTTGCTTACTCATATCCGGCAAACGGTCATTGGGCTATTTAAGGACGATCCCAGTCTGGACAAAGCTGAAAACGCATTGCTGCGCGATTACCTTACCGACCGGGATCCGGGCATCAGCTGGGAAAAGATTTCATAGGTAGAGTAGGGACGAAGTCCGCATGCCCTTTTCCGTTCCGCTTATTCCCTTGTCCTTATATATAGCCCCAATATTCTATTTCGCGACGATGCTGGCGAAATCTGCGCGATGCGTCCCAATTCGTAAAATCCACAGAAAACGTGAAATGCGGCCATAGCGAAACCGCTCCCTCCTGTAGGCAACGAGCGATAGACGTGTTATCGCACAGCTATCTCCTATAGTGATTCATTTTTGTTTAAGCTTAGGTATAGGCCTAGTCTATTTTCAGCCACTGCTTTTCGTAGGTTGGCAAACCTCCCTTCGAGCTGTTTACCCGCACGGAACCCATGTTCCGATGCAACGCGTAAATATAGGTATAATTATGAAATATAAAAACGCTAGATAATTTACTATCATACGATTAAAAACCTTTGTCGAGTAATCCGCGCTTTTCGTCTATTCGGTTAAGTTTTCGTCGAGGAAATGCGCCGGTTCGTCTAATTCGGCCTTGCTCTCGCGCAACGCTACTCCCCTTCTTGCGTCTTATTCATAAAACCACGAAAAAAAGAACACTTTATTCAACACGAAAAAACTAATAACCATGAAAACGCTAGTATTATCTGCCTTATTGGGAGTCTCCTTAACCACCGCATCGGCTAACACGAATTCGTCAGCCACCGTTATCGAAACCGTGGCCAAAGACAAAAAAACGGAAGAATTAAAGTCGCAGATCGCGCTCCTTCAATGGAAGATTGATGTCGTATGGGACCAGTATTATCGGGCCGTAGAAAACATTAAAGACAAACGAGGAGGCGTCGCCGATTTGATGTCGCAAATGAACAACCTGATCCGTTACTACCACGACGATATCGATCAGGGGCTTCGGGTGAGCGACAGCAAGCGGGCCATCGCTGAAATCCGCGAAATGTACGGTAAAAAAATCGAGAAGCAGCGCAAGGCGGAAGCTAAGGAAATCGCCCGAATGCAGGCCTTGCTACAAGGTGAGCTGCGCCAAGAAGAGATCGGTTTCATAAAGCTAAAGCGTACACACGCCGCCCAAATCGATGCACAAACGAAGCCGCTGGTGCAAGCGACGGAACTCCAGTTTGCCCAATCAGCAGCGCGCATGGAAGCACTGAAAGGCGCTTCGGCTTGGGCCGCCTTGTAAGATAACCGTTCCTTATAAAACAGTGATGTGTGATTGAGCTGGTGGCCGCTTATGGTCGCCGGCTTTTTTTATTGGAGAGTACCTTTCTTCGGATGATGTCGCTAAGCCAAAGTAACTTCATACGTTATCGCTACACCGCCTGCCGCGAGCATATCGTGCACCGAGCAATACTTCTTGACCGCCAGCTCGGCGGCTTTCTCGGCCTTCGCCTGATCAATCGCCCCTGCCAAACGGAAAACGATGTGTATGCTCGTGAAAATATTCGGAATCTGCTCGCGTCGCTGTCCGCTCACGTCGACCTGCAAATTGTCAATCTGCTGCCGTTGCTTTTTGAGAATGCTGACCAAGTCCAGTGCGCTACACGAACCCAGTGCCATGAGCACCAATTCCATGGGGCGTACTCCGAGCCCCTCCCCACCAATTTCGGGCGAGCCATCGATATGTACCCGAACATCTGTAGTTTGGCTAATTCCCTCAAAATGGACGGCATCATTGGTGCGTTTGAGCGTGATATTCATAAGAAAAGTCGTTGGGACCCGCCGACCGGCGAGCCGATGTTATATTACCTACACAAGGATACGGAATTAGCAACGAAATTCAAACGCTCGATCAAGGGCTGATACGAACGCGACAGCCAGTGAATCCACAGGACCCACGAGAAAGCCAGCCACAGCTACGGCGCCACTAGCTGCATGAGAATCCCGCACAGGTAACCCGCGTAGGTACCGATGGCGTAGCTAAATACGGAAACGAATACGCCCACCGGCACCAGCGATGGGTGGAAAGCGCCCGCTGTGACGGACGCCGAAGCCACACCACCAATATTGCCCATACTACCGATAGCAAAAAAGAAAAATGCCGATTTGGTCAGCTTGGCGACGATCAATAAAATGACGATATGGAATAAAATCCAAACGATGCCGACCAAGAACAAGCCGGGATTGTCCAGTATGGCAAACACATCCATCTGCATCCCGATGGTGGCGATTAACACGTATAAAAAAACGACGGCAATTTTCGACGCGCCCAGCTGCTCGAGCTGCCGAGCCTTGGTAAAGGACAGTCCGATTCCGATCAACGTCGTCAACAAAATCACCCAGAAGAAATTGGAAGTGAGGCTAAACTTATCCAGGTGCGGGGCATGCGTCTGCACGGCCGTAGAGATATGCCCCGCAAAAAAGTGGGCAACCGCCGTGCCCCCGAACGCGATTCCCAGCATGATGAAATAATCCTTGGCCTCGGGGATACGTTTCTTTTCCTCGCCTTCTACGGCCTCCATGCGTTTGGCCAGCGCCTGTACTTCGCCTTCCTTCGCCTTGAAAAAACGGTCGAGCGTAGCTTGCTTCCCCGCGCCGTACAGCAGCACAGCCATCCAAGCATAAGCCACGAACACATCAACAGCGACGGTGGCGGCGAAAATATCGGCCGGTGGCTCAAAAATTCGGAAAAGCGCAGCTTGATTGGCGCCTCCCCCTATCCAGGAGCCTGCCAGGGTAGCCAGCCCCTTCCACACCTCGCCGGAAACCACTTCCGGAGCGAACAGCGAAAATAGCCATACCGCAAACGGACCGCCCAACACGATGCCGATCATACCTGCGAAAAAGAGTACGCCCACCTTTTTGCGCAACGCCCAGATTTCCTTAAAATTGATGTTAAGGGTAAAGAGCAGCAAGCACGCTGGCAGGAGATAGCTCGAACTCATGCTGTATAGTCCGGATGCCTCGCCCGATATGACATCAAACGAGTTAAACAGCCCAGGCACAAAATAACATAGCAGCAAGGGCGGGATGACGGTGTAAAAGCGTTTGAGGTATTTGTTCTTGCTGGCTGAAGTATGGAAAACCAATGCCAGGATAATCATTAATAATCCAAAAACCACGGCATCATTGGTAATCAATGCCGTACCTTCAACCGTCTCTCCCATGGGTGTTTAGTTTGCTAATCAGTCAGCTTTAAAAGTAAGGATTTTACAGACATCCGCAAATGGGACCGTGCGATTATTCGAATTCCATCAAGTAGGCCTTGATGAACTCGTCGAGATCGCCATCGAGCACGCCCTGTGTATCGGAAGTTTCCACCTGGGTGCGCAAGTCCTTCACCATTTTATACGGGTGCAATACATAGTTGCGAATTTGGGAACCCCACTCGATGCGCTTTTTGCTCCCTTCCACGGCATTCGCCGCCTCTTGACGCTTGCGCATCTCGATTTCGTACAGTTGGGATTTTAGCAAGCGGAGCGCGTTTTCCTTGTTCTGGAGCTGAGACCGCGATTCCTGGTTTTTGATGATGATGCCCGTCGGCTTGTGATGCAGCCGCACTGCCGTCTCTACCTTGTTAACGTTCTGTCCGCCGGCGCCACCCGACCGAAACGTATCCCATTCGATCTCCGAGTCCTTGATCTCTATTTCGATGTTGTCGTCGATGAGCGGGTACACGTAGACCGATGCAAACGAGGTATGCCGCTTGGCGTTTGAATCAAAAGGCGAAATGCGAACCAACCGGTGCACACCATTTTCGCCCTTGAGGTAACCATAGGCGAATTGGCCGGAAATCTGTAAGGTCACGGATTTCACACCGGCAACCTCCCCTTCGAGGTAGTCCTGTTCAGTCACCTTATAGCCGTGGCGTTCCCCCCACATGATGTACATCCGCATGAGCATGCCCGCCCAGTCGCAGCTTTCGGTGCCCCCGGCGCCGGCCGTTACTTGCAGAATCGCGTCCAGTTGATCCTCTTCCGCGCTGAGCATATTCTTGAATTCCAAGCCTTCTATCTCTTTTAGCGCCGTATCATACTGCTCCTGCAGTTCAGCTTCGGTCGCATCGCCCGCTTGGAAAAACTCGTACATCACGACTACATCGTCTACAGCGGTAGCCACTTGATCATAATGTCCGGTCCAGACTTTTTTACTCTTAATGGATTGGAGGATTTTTTCGGCCGCTTTGGAATCGTCCCAAAATGTGGGCTCCAGCGTCAATGCCTGTTCGGCTTCTATTTCGGATTTACGGGCATCGACGTCAAAGATGCCTCCTTAGGGCAGTCAGTCTGTCCCTCAAGTCTTGTAGTTGTTCCTTGGTCATGCTACAAAGATATGTTTTTTTGGTTTTTTGACCGCAAGGGATTTGGCACGGAGGCAACCTGGAACCCTGGAGGCCCCGTCTCACGGTGCGACGGCTGTCCCGTCGGTCGCCGAACAATACCAAAAAAGCCGTACTTTTGCACCTTATGGGTAGAAGACGACTTTCACCGGAGGAGCGCCACCGATCGGGCATCTCCATCATCGATATTGCGGAGCAAGGCAAGGGCGTAGGTAAAATTGACGATTTGGTCGTCTTTGTCGACAAAGCCATCCCGGAGGATGTCGTCGACGTGGAAATAACACGCAAAAAAAAAAACCTAGCCGAGGCGCGGATTACCCAGCTCGTCACACCCTCCACCTACCGCACGGAACCGTTCTGCCCGCATTTTGGCGTGTGTGGAGGATGCAAATGGCAACACATGACCTACGACGCGCAGCTTTTGTTCAAGCAGCAAAGCGTAGAAAGCGCCCTTTCGCGAATCGGCAAAGCGGACACCTCGTCGATGGAGCCCATCCTGCCCTCGGCGCAGACCCGGTTCTATCGCAATAAGCTGGAATACACGTTTTCTAACAAACGCTGGCTGACGAATCCCGACGCGGAGATTGACGAAAAGGACATGAATGCCTTGGGCTTTCACGTCCCCCTGCGGTTTGACAAGATTTTGAACATCGACAAATGCTACCTGCAAGACGACCCCTCTAACGCCATACGGAACGGACTGCGTACGTTTGCCTTACAGCATGGAATCTCCTTCTACGATCTGCGGGCACATAGCGGTACCCTACGCAACCTAATTATTCGCACGGCCAGCACAGGCGAAGTGATGGTGATCGTCATCTTTGCCTATCCTAGTGATGAGGAAATCCAGCAGACGATGACGTATCTGCATGGAGAATTCCCCCAACTGACCTCCTTGCTTTACGTCGTCAACCAAAAGAAAAACGATACAATTTTCGACCAGGACATTCATTTGTTTGCCGGCCGCGATTACATATTCGAAGAAATGGAAGGGCTACGCTTCAAAGTGGGGCCCAAGACTTTCTACCAGACAAATTCAGCACAAGCGTATGAGCTGTACAAGATCGCGCGTGAATTTGCTGGTTTTGCGGGGCATGAGCGCGTGTACGACTTATACACGGGCGCGGGCACCATTGCCAATTTTGTGGCTCGCCATGTATCCGAAGTGATCGGCATCGAATACGTTCCGGAGGCCATCGAAGATGCCAAGGAAAATGCCGCGCTCAACGGCATTACCAACGCGACCTTCTATGCCGGGGACATGAAAGATATCCTCACGCCGGAATTCGTGTCCGCGCACGGTCGCCCCGACATCGTCATTACCGATCCGCCGCGAGCGGGCATGCATGCCGACGTTGTAAACCGATTGTTGGAAATGGGGGCCCCTAAAATTGTGTACGGCAGCTGCAATGCGTCGACACAGGCCCGGGACATGGCAATTTTGGCCGCCAAATACGAGGTGGCACGGATTAGGCCCGTTGATATGTTTCCTCAAACCCAGCACGTCGAAAACGTCGTATTACTAACATTAAAAAACGGTTGACATGAATATTGAAGACTTACTGGGTACACAGCCCAATCCAGAGAACCAACCCCAAGCCGAAAGCCCCCTGAAAAGTTTGCGGAAGGACCTGGATTTCTACAGTGCGTCTATTCGGGAGGTGGCAGTAGAAATTATCGCCGAAGGGCTTTCGGCCCACCCCATCTTCATCGCCCACCAACACGAAGTGGCCCTCGGCGAACTTATCCTGGACCACAACGACCTTGGGACCTCTTGGTCGATCCACGCGTCCACGCTTGAAGAGTTTGTGGAACGCGGCGTCATCAAGGAGGAGCGCAAAGCGCGCTTCATTAAGCAATATAAGAAACCCGAAGACTTTATGTGTCTATTTGTGATTGTACCCGCCGGCGCAAACTTTGTTTTTTACCCCTATCGGAAACCAGACGACGATACCGAATAGGGAGTGTTTAAACCTTGGCACCCACACGTGGTCTAAAAGACAATCGCACCAACCCACCGATGAGAAAACTGCTCTCCTACATCACGCTGATTATAGGCTTATGCTTGCCCGGCGCACTCCTCGCACAAGAGAGCGGAACGATTCGGGGCTTGGTGGTAGAGGCGAGCGGCAGTGCCCGCGTCGCCCAGGCGAATGTCACGAACACGCGCACCAAACAGGTAGCCGTATCCTCCTTAACGGGCGAATTCGCAATCGATGCCGCCGTCGGGGACAGCCTCGTCATCTCTAAGTTAGGCTTCCAAACGGTAACCACGGAGATAAAAACATTGAGCGACATCCTGATTAACTTCCATCGCTCGTCCATTCAAATTGAAACGGTGACGGTAGAACGGCTCAGCAAAGAGGCGGAATTAGAAGACGTAATGGATGGCTACCGCAGGCAAGGCGTGTATTTCGAAGGGAAGCCCAAGGCACTGCAATACATTGCCAACCCCATCACGGCACTGTACGAATTACTCGGACGGACGCCGCAAAACGCCCGCCGTTTTCGGAATACCATGGAATGGGAACTGAGCGAATCGGCTGTAGACCGGCTTTTTAACCAGACGCGCGTACAGGATATCACGGGCTTGGAAGGCCAAGACTTAGTGAATTTTATGCGCTGGTATCGGCCCAGCTACGACAAAATCGCTAATTGGGGTGAATACGACATTTTGCTGTACATCCAAACCTCCTTTAAGCAATTCGACCGCGACGGGCGTCCACCCGCACCCACCCTCCCCAAACTGGAAACTCCTCAACTGAAAAAATAAGGAAAGCACCCGCGACGCTAGGCACTCACGGCATGACTTCCCTTTTCTTGATGTCCCGGACGCGCGTTGTCGCACCACACCCAGCCACCCACCTTCATTTTTATCGCCCTGACTCATAACGCCTAACCTCCGCTCTCCAGTCGACTTTCTACGTTTGGCATCCCATTTGCATCCATACGTTGAAAAGTATTAGTTAAACCCTAAAATTATTGGAGCGATGAAAATATTGAATAAACGACTGGCAGTTTTCGGCTTGACCGTAGCTACTTCCCTGATGCTTTTTAGCAGTTGTGGGACAATCCAATCGATGAATAATACGCAGAAAGGCGCAGCAGGTGGTGCTGTGGCGGGCGGCGCCATTGGTGCGATTATCGGCAACAAGGCAGGAAATACGGCTGTAGGCGCCATCGCCGGTGCAGCGCTAGGTGGTGTGGCTGGTGGCCTTATCGGACGTAAGATGGACAAACAAGCCGCTGAGATCGAGCGTACCGTGGCGGGAGCTGAAGTCATCAAAGCGGATGAGGGTATCATCGTGAAGTTTGACTCGGGCATCTTGTTTGACTTCGACAAAACCGAAGTGAAACCCGCCGCACGGGAAAACATCAAAAACCTCGTGGCTTCTTTGAACGCCAATCCTGATACCGACATCTTAGTGATCGGCCACACGGATTCGAAGGGCACGGATCGCTACAACCAAGGTTTGTCTGAGCGTCGGGCGAGTGCGGTAGCCAACTACGCCGTGGGTCAAGGGCTGGCGAAGTCACGAATCTCCACACAAGGGCGCAGCTTCCACGAGCCTATCGCGGACAACGATACCGAAGCGGGCCGTGCGGAAAACCGTCGCGTAGAGATTGTGATCGTCGCGAACGACAAAATGAAGCAAGAGGCAATGCGCGAAGCACAATAGCCCGTTCCTCATCAACGTCACTCGAATTATCCGCTCCGTGGTCATGCACGGCGCGGTTTTTTTTGCCCGCACAGCATGCCTGTCGATCTGGTCACAACGCCTACAGCCCCACCTCGGTTCGGAAATTATCCGATGATTTTACTTACCTTTATCATCATAACCTTTGCAAACCGACTATGATAAGGCGCATTTTCCTAATCTTTGTTTTATTTTATCCTGCGATGTTTGCGTCAGCCCAAGAGCAGGCCGAACTATGCGTCGGCCATTATTTCACCGAAGAAGAAGGAAAGCATTTTCTGCAAGCGCGCATCCCCGCCAGCCCCGAGGCTTGGCGGACCCGAAGTGCGCAGATCCGCCAACATATCCTGCGGGGTCTGGAGCTCGAAACCTTTCCCGCCAAGCCGACTTCATCGCCGATTGTTCACAGCCGTCGCGTGATGGACGGTTACATTGTGGAAAACGTTGCGTTCGAAAGCCTGCCAGGCATTTATGTCACGGGGAACCTATATCGTCCGCTAGAAGAACACAACGCATACGCGGGCGTGTTATGCCCGCATGGGCACTGGTCCGATCCGGACGGACGCCTGCGGGAAGCCATGCAAATACGTTGCGCGAGCCTGGCACGGATGGGTGCCATTGTTTTTGCTTGGGATATGGTGGGTTATGGCGATGCTCAGCAGATCGAGCATAAGTTCCCCAAAGCACTGAAACTCCAAACGATCAACAGTATACGAGCGCTAGATTTTTTGCTTTCCCTACCCAAAATTGACCCGGAACGCATTGCCGTGACGGGAGCATCGGGAGGTGGCACACAGAGTTTTTTGCTGGCTGCACTTGATAACCGTATTAAAGTCGTGGCTCCTTGCGTTATGGTTTCGGCTCATTTTTTTGGTGGATGCGTATGCGAGAGCGGCATGCCCATCCACAAAAGCGGAGAATTTCAGACCAATAACGTGGAGATTGCCGCCCTAGCCGCTCCACGCCCTATGCTATTGGTTTCCGTGGGCGGCGACTGGACACGGAACACGCCCGATGTCGAATTTCCCTACATTCAGCAGATATATCGCCTCTACGGCCAAGAACAACGCGTGGCTTCCGCGCATTTTCCCGAGGAGGAACACGACTACGGTCCCTCCAAGCGGCATGCGGTCTACCATTTCCTCGCCGAACACCTTGCCCTAGACCTGCACCGTATCCAAAATAATGCTGGCGAAATAGACGAGCGGTTTGTCAGGGTGCTTGCTCCCGACGAATTGCGCGTATTTGACGCCCGCAACCCTCTACCTGACAATGCCTTGTCGGCTCAGGCAATCATCTCATCCTTGCAATAGAAACAAGCGTCTGATTTTCAAGGCAACTGATTTATGGAATGCAACTAATCATTGCATCCTATTTATAATCAGCAAATAAGCATCATGAGACTACAACTACTAGCCTTATCATTTCTGTTAATGGCTACGTCCAATAAATCCAGTGCCCAAGACTACTCGAAAGCCGATTTTAGAGCGATAACAATTTCAGACACTTCCATTAGTCAGTTCCGATTCTTAGCACACTACATCAAAGACAAGAAAGTAGTGGGTTTGGGTGAGTCCTCGCATGGAATCCAGGAATTTTATACGATTAAAGGTATCCTTGCGAAATATTTAATTACACACGAAGGCTTTTCTGCCCTAGCTTTTGAAATGGACGAGAAAATTGCCGAAAAAATCAACAGTTACGTCAGTGGAAGGAATGAAAACATAACGGATATTTTAAAACAATACGGGCTATATAATGCGAGCGAGCTACTCGCTTTGATAGAATGGCTTAAAGCTTACAATCAGAGACAAATAGGTAACACTGTTTCTATCATTGGGTTTGACAGTGAAGATTATTGGGCGGATCCCCTGTCTCGGGATAGTCTGATGGCCGAGAACTTAATTCAAAAATTAGGTGTAGATAAGACGATAATTTGGGCACATAATTCTCATCTGGTCAAGAGCGATACATGGGACGTAACTAATTCTGGAATCCGTTCAATGGGCAATTATATTGCTGACTATTGTAAAAACGATTACTACCTGCTAGCGCTAGATACGTATTTCGGAAGTTTAAATACCATCGAAAACGGCCGCATTGCCGCCTATGAGTTCAAACTGCAAAAAGCGGTGTTAAATGACATCCCTAATTTCTTTATCGACTTCAACGATAAAAAGACACTCAAATATAATTTAACCCATTTAAGTTCGAATAACGAAGGAGATCCTCAAAATTTTCCTATTCTGCTTGGTATAGATGTCGATGCACTACTTTTCATAAAAAACACCTCTGCATCTAAAGTTTTAAAATAATTCTACCTTTGCCTTATCTCTACGGAATGGCGGGCATTTATTTTCATATTCCCTTTTGCAAGCAAGCTTGCCACTACTGTGACTTTCACTTTTCGACTTCGCTCAAAAACAAGGATGCATTGCTGGTTGCTATGCGGAAAGAAATACGCATGCAGGCGGGCTATTTGGAGGGCCAAACGGTAGAAACCCTATATTTTGGCGGAGGCACCCCGTCCTTACTGGACGCTGGCGAGATTATGCGCTTGCTGGAAGAGGTGGCTACCCACTTCAGGCTAGGAGCCGATTTGGAAGTGACACTAGAAGCCAATCCGGATGATCTCGATCGACAAAAGCTAACCGCTTACCGGCAGCATACGCCCATCAACCGGTTCAGCATCGGCATCCAGTCCTTTTATGAGGAGGATCTGCGCTGGATGAACCGCGCGCACACGGCAGCCGAGGCGGAAACCGTACTCCATCACCTACGGGATACCGGCTACGAAAACCTCACGGCGGACCTCATTTACGGCTTTCCCAGCCTCTCGGACGAAAAATGGGAAACAAACATCAGCAAGCTGATTGAATTTGGAATCCCTCATATATCGGCATATAGCATGACGGTAGAAGGTCGAACGGCCTTGGCATCCTTCATCCAAAGCGGACGCGAGCGCGGCATGGACGACGAACAAAGCGCACGGCAGTTTCTCCGGCTCGTGGAGGCATTGCGCGCTTCGGGATATGAGCAGTACGAGATATCCAACTTCGCCCAGCCCGGCCACATCGCCCGCCACAATACCAATTACTGGAAAGGCGTGCCCTATTTGGGTGTCGGTCCCTCGGCCCACTCCTTTGACGGTCGCACGCGGCATTGGAACATTCGCAACAATGCGCTATATGTCAAGTCTATCAATGCGGGCGAACTGCCATTCGAGTTGGAAACACTCAGCGTCAAGGATCGTCTGAACGAGTACATCATGACCGCGTTACGAACGAAGTGGGGCATCAGCCTACATTACGTCGAAGAACACTTCGGAAACGACCAGGCTGAGCGCCTTCGGCATGAAGCTGCCCCGTTCCTGTTGAAAGGTGAAATCGCGCTCGAGACCAATGCCATCCTGCTTACCGACGACGGCAAGCTCATGGCCGACCACATCGCCGCGATGTTGTTCTCGGATTAACATCACCAAGGGAAATTCGCACATAGCCCTTACACAAGGTCTACGTAGGCATCGGGCTAAAAGGCTCCCCACACCGGGCAACCGCTCCACTATCCAAACACCGCTTGGAAGACTTCTTCTACTTTGGCTACAGGTCGGATGACTATATTGTGTGCTTTTGCATTGAGCCCTTTGGTGTTGTATTTGGAAATAAAGATCGTTTCGAATCCCAGTTTTTCGGCTTCGGCAATCCGCTGCTCAATGCGATTGACAGCCCGTATCTCCCCGGAAAGTCCTACTTCACCCGCAAATGCAAGAGACGATGATAGCGGCATGTCTTGTTGCGACGATATTATGGCCACCAATACAGCCAAGTCGATGCCGGGATCCTCCACGCGCAAGCCCCCAGCAATATTGAGGAAGACGTCCTGGGCGCTCAACCGAAAACCAAAACGTTTCTCCAATACGGCCAGCAACATATTCATCCGGCGGGTGTCGAAGCCCGTAGACGAGCGTTGTGGCGTACCAAAAGCCGCCGTACCGACCAGTGCCTGCACTTCGATAAGCATCGGCCGCATGCCCTCGAGCATAGCCGCGATGGCTATTCCGCTCATCGCGCCTTCGCGTTGCGAGAGCAGTATCTCAGAAGGGTTAGACACCTGCCGCAGACCAGCACCCTGCATTTCGTAAATTCCGAGCTCGGATGACGAGCCAAAACGGTTTTTGACGGCACGGAGGATCCGGTAGACGTGATGGCGATCGCCCTCAAACTGTAATACGGTGTCGACCATGTGCTCCAACACTTTCGGACCCGCTATCGCGCCGTCCTTGGTGATGTGACCGATAATAAACACGGGCGTACCGCTTTCCTTGGCAAACCGCAGCAGTTCGGCCGTACATTCCCGCACCTGTGATACGCTGCCCGGTGCCGACTCTACCTGTGCCGAGTGCAAGGTTTGTATCGAATCGATAATCACCAAGTCTGGCTCCACCTCCGCTACCTGTTTGAAGATCTGTTGGGTAGCGGTTTCCGTCAAAATATAACAGGCCGCCCGGGACGATTGCACCAAGCGCTCGGCGCGCATCTTAATTTGTTGCTCACTCTCCTCCCCAGATACGTACAGGGTTTTTGTTTGCGGCAGGGTGAGTGCTAGCTGCAAGGCTAAAGTTGATTTGCCGATGCCGGGTTCGCCCCCGATTAAGACTAATGAGCCCCGTACGATGCCCCCGCCGAGCACCCGGTTGAACTCCGTATCGGGCGTCAGTATCCGGTCCTCTTCGCGGTATACGATTTCGTGTATGACAGCAGCCTTGTTGCCTGTACGTCCTGGTGTTGGCGCCGTCTGCCAACTGGGCACGCGCGCGTTGGTCTTTTCGACGATTTCCTCCACCAGTGTGTTCCACTCCCTACACGACGGGCACTGTCCATGCCATTTAGACGACTCGTGGCCGCAGTTTTGGCAAAAAAATGTAGTTTTTGTTTTAGCCATAGTTTCGTAGTTCGGAATGGGTCCGATTCACTCCATTCATCGTTCATTCTCCTGTAGCACCCGCAGCACGTTTTCTCCCAAGATCTTTCGGATGGCCTCTTCCGAATAACCGCGTTCGACCAGCGCCGCCGTCAGTTTGGGAAAGTCGCTGCAGTCGTCTAGTCCCTTCGGCGTGCTGTCAATCCCGTCAAAATCGCTGCCGATGCCGACGTGGTCTATACCGGCAATTTTGACGAGATGGTCAATATGGTCGACCACAATGGACAAAGACGGCCGGACGGCTTCCTTCGCCTCGGGTGGCAGGAGCCGGTACTTCGCGTCGGCCGAGCGATTGACGGTATCTCGAGCGGTTACGTAGCGCGTATACGCCGTATTGACGCGCGAATAAAACATGGGGTCCAGAAAGGCCGAATAAAAGTTCACACAGATCACACCACCATTATCGCGCACCGCACGAATCTGGTCGTCCTGCAGGTTTCGGTAGTGCGCAGCCAAGGCATACGCATTGCTGTGCGACACCAGTACAGGCCGTTTCGTCACTGCCAGTACATCAAAAAAGGTCTGCCTGCCTACATGGGATAAATCGACAACCATGCCAAGTTCGTTCATTCGACGGATAATCTGTCGCCCAAAGTCGCTTAGGCCTTTCCGCTTCAACCGTGCAGGGTTGCGCACCTCGTCGCGCGCCGACGACGCCCAATCCAGGCTGTTGTTCCAGGTCAGCGTCAGGTACCGTGCGCCACGCCTGTGGAGGCTATCTAGATAGTCGACGCGGCCTTCAATCATGTGTCCGCCCTCGATCCCTATTAAAGCGGCAATTTTGCCCGCCCATACGGCCGATTTAATTTCGTCTACGGTCCGGGCCAAGGCAATCACGTCCGGATTTTGGTCGATGATACCCATGAGTGCGTCAATCTGTCGGTTTGCGTAGTCGAAGCCCTTGCCTACTCCTTGCCGCTCGTTGCCCCAAACGGCGAAAACCTGTACGTTTACCTTACCTTCTTGAAGACGCGGGATATCCGTGTGCCCGGTGCCCAGGCGCTTGCCAATGTCACGCCCCCTGCTTACCGAAGCATATAGCACATCATTGTGCGCATCGAGCACGATTGCATCCTGATGGATGCAAAAAGCGTTCTGCGCGGCGACGGGAAGACCGTCTCCAGCCAACAGACTAAACAGGAGAATCATCGAGCGGTACATAGCAATGGACTACAATCAACCCGCGCGCTACATGCGACTGGCGCGGATAGCTTCGTAAATGGCGTCCTGTATACGTCCGCGAATACGCAGGTCGCTTAGTTTCGGGCTGACCTCGGGATGCACTCTGTTGGACAGAAATATATAGACCAATTGCTCTTCCGGGTCTATCCAAATGCAGGTGCCGGTGTAGCCCGTGTGGCCATACGTGGCCTCTGATGCCAGTAAGGATGGGTACTGGCTCTCTGGGCCAGGCTCCTTCCGATCAAATCCAAGTCCGCGCCGACTGGTCAGCGACTGCTTGGAGGTAAATAAATCCACGGTTTCTGGCTTAAAATATTGGACGCCACCGTAGCTACCCCGGTTCAGCATGAGTTGGCCGTAAATGGCCAAGTCATTGGCGGACGCGAATAGACCCGCATGCCCCGCAATTCCACCCGCCATCGCTGCACCTTGGTCATGCACGTACCCTTGTAGTAGCACGCCCCGAAACGCCTTGTCGTACTCGGTAGGCACGATCCGGTCGCGTTCGAAACGCTCGCGGGGGTTGTATCCCGCTGTTTTCATGCCTAAGGGGCGATAGAACTGTTCTTGGATGTAATCCTGCATGGGGATACCCGTCTGATGCTCCGCCACCTCTTTGATTACATACATGCTGATATCGCTGTATACGTACTTGCCGCGGGCATTGAGCTTCGAAGACAGCATCACGGGCCACATCACATTCTCATAATAATCCGTTTTAATATAAGCGCTGTCGGCCACTTTCACGGCGTGTGTCGCGGACGAGTCGGTACGCAAATCGTCTTCTTTCAGATCGCGGTAGAAGGGGATATAGGGAATGAAGCCTGCTTCATGCAACATAACCTCGCGAAGCGTGACATCCGCCTTATTCGTGGATTTGGCCTGCATCAAGTAATAACCCATCGTGCTATCCAGGCTGATCACGTCCGCTTCGACCAAGCGCATGGCCACCGGCGTGGTCGCGGCAATCTTGGTGATCGATGCCATGTCAAAAATATCGTTAACGTGGACGGGACGCAGCTTTTCGTACGTGTGGTGTCCGTACGCTTTGTGGAAAATTACCTCTCCATTTTTAATGGCCATCACCACCGCGCCTGGTGTGGCCCGTTCGCGAATGGCTTCGGCAGCTATGGCGTCAATCGATCCTTCTAGCGCCTGCTGGTCGATACCCGCTGATGTGGCATCCGCATAGGAGACACGAATACGTTCCGTCTCGAATCCCTGGTTGCGAGCGTATTGCAAGGAATACGATTGTTCGAGGCGATTAGTACATGCCAAGCCTCCGAACACGGACATTGCGGCATTTTTGAGGCCCTGCTCGCCTGTTTCCGGTGCCCACAAAATCGGCACATGGACATGGTTAAAGCGGGCGAGCAGTTGGCCATCGCCGATGAGGATAACGACCACCTGCTTGCCCACCGCTTGACTGTTGATGAAATGCAACAGGAAATCGTCGGCCAAGTCGCGCGCAGTGACGGCAACAAGCAGCGTATTGAAAAACTTAAGCCGTTCGTCGAGTGCGAAGAAACCCTCGTTGGTGGCGGGAAGCGTCTGGTGGTCAAGCTGCGCGTAATTGTCGAGCATATCCCTCCAGGATTGCAGTTCCGCTCCCGCTCGGCTGACCGTGGCTATCCTCCGCTTATCAAGCGCGATAAGCGGAACCCAGCCTTTTTGGTTATTGAGCAGCACAGTCTCATTGGTGGCAATTGCATGTTGCTGGCTATGCGCCGCTAATGCCAAAAAACACAAGGCCAGCAGTACATAACAAGATTTTAAGGGTCTCATACAGCTAATATCGATAATATTTACGCAAACCCTGACTTCGTTAAAGAATTTTTGTAATATTTGCTACGACCGCTATGACTGGAAATTATGTTTAACGTCGACAGTCGTTTTTATCGCTTTTTCACACTACTGGAGAAGGCGATGGAAATGGAATTGGACCTTAAGGCGCTTGCGCCAAACGCATGCTTAATATACGGCGACCAATTGGAAGTCAACCTGATATACTATCGGCTGGGCGCTGGCGGACGCTTAACGTCCAACGACACGAGCAAACGGGAAATACACCTCGACGAAGATCTCTGGATACGCCAGCCCGATTTGCTGCTCAGCCGCATCGTGGCGCTGGCAGGCCTCGCTGCGCGCGTACACGCACGCGACACAGTCGGCAGTCGCATCGACAAGCAGGTTGCGATGGCGTTCCAAGCTGAGCACCACCTCAATGTGGGGCTGCCTGGCAAGTATCGTTACGGGTTGTTTTGGGAAGGTGAACTCGTTGCCATCGCGGTATTCAGTGGGGGCCGACGCATGCAAGGAAAGGCCGAAGATTACCGTTCCTTCGAGCTGTTAAGGTTTTGCCACAAGCAGGGCCTGCATGTAGTGGGTGGACTTTCCAAGCTGATCGACGCGTTCCGGAAGGATTTTGATCCAGGGGACATCATGACCTATGCCGATAAGGACTGGACTGACGGACAGCGATATCAAAAAATCGGATTCGAAATCGTCGGCGAAATCGGACCACGTATGTTTTGGGTAGACCCCCGCACATGGGAACGCTATGCCGCCGACAGCCTGCCGGAATTCTTGGCAGATAAAGGCGAAGAAAAGCTGTACGAGGAGGGCCACGTCCCCCTCACAAACAGCGGTAGCCTAAAACTGGTGAAGCGTTTTTGACGACAGCCAAAACCGAAACCTGATCGGTTTGAAAATATTTAGTAATTTCGACGGTTAGGCCGTGGCCTGTGTATCCGCAGCCTTACTTGACACTTTTAATATACTGATTAACACCAAAAAAAGAACATGAAACGAAAACTCAGAATGGGCATGGTCGGCGGCGGAAAAGATGCCTTTATTGGCGCAGTGCACCGTATCGCGGCCAACATGGATGGCTTAATCGAACTGGTTTGTGGCGTTTTCAGCAGCAACCCCGAGATATCGCTCGATTCGGGCAGGTCGCTGTTCATCCCAGACGAACGCATCTATACCAGCTACCATGAGATGATTGAAAAAGAAAGCCAGCGCCCAGAAGGTGACCGCATGGATTTCATCGCGATCGTTACGCCAAACTTTGTCCATTTTGAACCCGCCAAACTAGCCTTGGAAAACGGTTTCCACGTGGTAATCGAGAAGCCGATGACCTTCAACTTGGACGAAGCCAAGGAACTTGAAGCGATTGTCGAGCGTACAGGAAACGTCCTCTGCCTGACCCATACCTACAGCGGCTACCCGATGGTGAAACAAGCCAAGGCTATGATCAAGGAAGGTGCCCTCGGCAAGGTACGCAAGATCGTCGTTGAATACCCTCAGGGCTGGCTGAGCCGGCTATCAGAGCGCGAAGGTAACGTGCAAGCCGCATGGCGGACCGACCCAAAACGTTCTGGCAAGAGCGGTGCCATGGGCGATATCGGTACCCATGCAGCCCACCTGGCCGAATACGTAACCGGACTGAAGATCTCCGAGCTTTGCGCCGATTTATCTACATTGGTGGATGGCAGGCTATTGGACGACGACGGCAGCGTACTGCTTCGCTTTGATAACGGCGCACGGGGCGTACTGATGGCGTCGCAGATTTCCGCGGGTGAAGAAAATGCATTGCGTATACGGGTATATGGCGAAGAAGGCGGCTTGGAATGGGCGCAAGAAGAACC
>CAYRGQ010000020.1:0-54453 GCA_964423925.1 uncultured Sphingobacteriaceae bacterium
GTAGGTCGGTGCCGGATTTTATACGCAGAGCCCTTGCTGGAAACAGTCAAGGGCTCTGCTGTTTCTGGTCGGATAGACAGGCTCCGACCGCTGCGCTCAATGCCCGTTGATCTCCTAATTGGCGACTACCTATTTACAATCCAACAGGATTTTTTTAACCTTTCTCTACTGCTCGGCGCTCCTGCTAAAGCACTTAGTCTATATGTGCGTGCGATTTGCCCTTAAATGCGTTTGCTTGTAAATACACCAAATTAGGTATTGCGTGCGGAGCGTAAATTCCTGAGATTTATTACCAGAACCTTTGAACTAGCCGCTCTGCTCAGCTCCTACGCATCCGAGGTTACACGACTAATCAATTTACGTTATGCTCTACGCCGCGATCGATCATATGAAAAGGATGCTTGGCGCTGGTACTGACCTACAGGTGGCAGCAGCGAACATCGCTGAAATCAGTAGCGGCACGGAAGGCGAATTCCCAGCGGATATCATCATTTCATTGGTAAACATCGAAGAATCCCGCATCTCCCGCAATCAGGAGTATATGGCGCGTATCGATAACCAGTTATACCCCAAAAACGCACCAATTCACCTCGATTTGTCCCTGGTTATTACGGCCTATGGAGGCAGCTACGAAAACGATATACGCAATCTGCAAGAAGTCTTTTCATTTTTTCAGAAGCATCCCGTCTTTACACAGGATACCGTACCCGAATTTGAGGACGACGGGATCGACAAGCTGATAGTTGACATGGTCAGTATGAACTTAGAGCAACTTCAGCAGCTCTGGTCTATGCTGGGTGGGAAATACCATCCGTCCGTCGTGTACAAGATGCGTATGATTACAATAGACAGTATAGATACCTCGCCACATACGCCCATAATGGAAATTCAATCTACCCTAGTCGGAAAACAACAACAACCCTAATTCCATGCCTACCTTCAACCTAAAATATGACAAACTATTCTCCATCGCGCTAACGCATCCCCGCTTTCCGTCAGCTACCCATGCACATAGTTGGCTCAGCCCGCTATCCGCTTTATTGGATATTACCCCAGACGGCACTACCCGCAATCTATTTCAAAAGCATGACATCCATGTACGGTTTGAGCAGGATGTCCTCACGTGCTATATACGGGTAGACGCCACGGGAAGAAAGCCTTTCCACATGCTACCAAAAGACTTTCGCATGCGTTTTCTCGTTCACGCTCAACCTGCGTTCCTGAGCAAGACCACCGTATCTGCGGAGTGGGGGCGCGAGCGGATCTACCATGTACGCGTAAGGCTTAAAACGACCAGTGTTTCCGAAAAAATCGATGAAAGCTTGCTAGGCGTTGTGGACGCAATTGAGCCTCAGCGAATATACCATAGGGGCAATGGCGATGGGACCGGCCATTGGGAGCTGGTCCCCGTCAGGGTCAAGGATTGTTTTGCGGTAATCGACATGGTGCCGGAAGGGTCGCGCCACAACAGGCTGTTCGTCAACGAAGCACAGCAAGTCCTCTATTTTACCAAAGCTAATAACAAGCAGCACGAGCACCTCTACGAGCTCGCCCTGAACTAGAAAAGATACAAACACGATTTTTCAACTTTAACGCACTAGAAAATGGCACAAATTAATGAAACGGCAATCAAAACGCCGGGCGTCTACATCAATGAGGTCCCGCTGTTTCCCCCGTCGGTGGCACAGGTAGAAACTGCGGTGCCCGCATTTATCGGCTTTACCAAGTTTGTCACAGACGGCGTGGGGGATACGCTCGTCGGCCAGCCTCGAAAGATTTTTTCGCTTAAAGAGTATGAAGCGATTTACGGTGGTCAGGAAAAGCAAGAGGGGATCTCCATTTCGGTGAATCGGACGACGGTGGATGGCGCGCTGACAGCGCTCACCGCATCCGTAACCCTGGCGGATGACGATGTGTCGCCCTATACGATGTATCCTTGTTTGCGCCATTATTTCGATAACGGCGGAGGACCATGCTACGTCGTCTCTGCGGGCGCTACGACCGACGAGATTACCGACACCCGACTCGGGGCCGCCTTGGACGCTTTGCGAACAGCGGACGAGCCCACTCTGATTGTTATTCCAGAAGGATTGGCACTCACTGCTGCAGCGTATTATACGCTGATGGGGCGTGCTATCGACCAGTGTGTTGATCTGCAGGACCGCTTTACGCTCTTGGACGTGCATACGGAAGGCGATTCGGTAACCGCGACGATTGCGGGGTTCCGAACGGGTTTCACGAAAAACGACAACCTCAACTATGCTGCCGCCTACTACCCTCGCCTACGCACAACATACGCGTATGCTTATGACGAGGCGAGCGTGGAGGTTGAAATAAGCGAAAACGGGGGCGCTCCGGCCGACGCCGTTACGCTGGCCAGCCTTAAGCAGACGCAAACAGCCGTTTACAACCTGTGTGTATCCGTTATTCGCAACAACCTCAGCTTGACGTTACCTCCGTCCGCAGCGATGGCGGGTATTTATGCCCGAGTCGACGCTTCGCGTGGGGTTTGGAAAGCACCGGCTAATGTATCGGTCAATGCAATCCAGAAACTGAGTGCTAACATCTCTGACACCGAGCAGGCCGGCATGAACATCGATGCGACGACCGGCAAATCGGTCAATGCCATCCGATCATTCCAAGGCAAGGGTTTTTTGGTTTGGGGCGCGAGAACGCTCGCTGGCAATGACAACGAGTGGCGGTACGTGAGCGTGCGGCGCTTATTCATCACGGTGGAGGAGTCTGCGCGTAAAGCGACGATGCAGTTTGTATTTGAGCCAAATACAGGAAATACCTGGGTGAAACTGCGGGCCATGCTCGAAAATTACCTGACACTTCTGTGGCGGCAAGGCGCATTGGCTGGCAGCAAGCCTGAGCAAGCATTCTACGTCAGGTGTGGCCTCGGCCAGACCATGACGGCTCAGGACATCCTGGAAGGACGGCTGATTGTCGAAATCGGTATGGCGGCAGTAAGGCCAGCCGAGTTCATCATCCTGCGCTTTTCTCACAAGATGCAGGAATTCTAACCACTGATCAATAAACCCTAATAAACTGACTTATGTCAAATTACCCACTACCAAAGTTCCATTTCCTAGTAGACTGGGGTGGAGCGAGAATTGGATTCAGCGAAGTTTCAGGCTTGGAGGTCTCAATAGAGGCCATTGAGTACCGCGACGGCGCGAGCCCCGAATACCATAAAGTTAAGATGCCGGGCCTCCAAAGCTTTTCGAACATCACGATGAAGCGCGGCGTATTTCGAGGTGACAACGACTTTTATAATTGGTGGAACACGGTGGCATTGAACACCATCGAGCGGCGGGATGTCGTCATCTCGCTGCTTAATGAGGCCCACGAGCCTGTCGTCGTCTGGAAAATCAAGAATGCGTGGCCACTGAAGGTACAATCCACTGACCTGAGTGCCTCAGGCAATGAGGTAGCGATAGAAACTATCGAACTGGCTCACGAAGGACTAACAATACAGAACGAAGGCTAATGTTTGCGTATCCGCCAGTCGGTTTTCATTTTTCCGTGGCCTTCGAACTCTTTCCACAAACCCCCGCGGATTTTCGCTTTCAGGAGGTTAGTGGTTTGGAGATGACGATGGAGATGGAATCTGTGAAAGAGGGCGGTCAGAACCGTTTTACCTGGGAGTTGCCCGTGCGAACTAGCTATGCGGACCTCGAACTGAAACGGGGGATGTTCATCGGTTCCGGCATCTTGATGTGGTGCAAAAATGCCTTGGAGAACTTCGTATTCGACCCAGTAAATATAGTCATCATGCTACTGAACGACAGCCACGCCCCCATTCAGGCATGGTACGTCGTGAACGCTATACCCAAGAAATGGTCCGTATCGAGCTTTAATGCAGCTCAGAGTGCCATTGTGGTCGAGTCGATTACGCTGAGTTACCAATACTTTAATATCATAAGCGTAGACACGGCGTTTTCCATCGCGGGAAACGCGGTGGAATCCGTTAGTGTCAGCATATAATCCAATCCGCGTATGCCAGTAGTAATTAGGGAGTTGGTTATTCGAGCCACGGTTTCGCCGAGCAATGGCGATGCGGCTGGCCAGCTCACCATTGACCAGCGTGAGCTGAAGCGCGTTAAAAAAGAGATAACCAGGGAAGTTGCCGATCTCGTAATCGAACGAATGAACCGTAAATCCGAACGCTGATGTTAGATTTGTCATCCAACGAAAAGCTTTTTATCGAAGCCTATGAAGACGCTGCTTATGAGCGGCGCTCACCGGGTCCGAAGTACAGTGCCTTGATCAATCCGGAGACGTATAACTGGAGTTACAAGATCCAATATACGGATGACCAAGCCCCCGGCGCCATTGCTGAAAGGAAGAACTTCGTCTGTATCGAACCGAAGAAAATTGTGTTTGATCTGATTTTTGACGGAACGGGCGTGGTCAGGAGTGGATCAGTGGCTGACTTTGCCATGGGCATGGCGGTTTCTGAACCCAAATCGGTAGAGGACCAGCTCAGTGAGTTTAGGTCGAAATTCACCTACAACAGCGCCACCCACCAACCTTTTTACCTCAAAATCCATTGGGGTACACTCTTATTCAAAGGCGTATTGCGGGAAATCGACATCCAGTACAAGCTTTTTAACAGTAAGGGGCTGCCCATCCGTGCTACCGCGAAATGTACGTTTGCCGAAAGCTTGGACGCGCCCCTGCAAGAAGCGATTCGCAATAACCAAAGCCCCGACATCACCCACGAGCGGATGTTTCGTGAAACTGACCGAATTGACCTGTTGAGCCAAGACATCTACGGGCAAGGCCACTATTATACCGATGTGGCCGAGTACAACGGTCTTGACAGTTTCCGGCGGGTTAGGGCGGGTACGACGCTCTACTTTCCACCTCTTGAAAAATGACGCGATGGTTGCCAACCCACATACCGGTTTAGTGACCTACCAAGTGCTGGTGGGTGATGGCCCCTCGCTTTCGGCCGGCAATGAGGTGCCCAATACTGTGGCCGTGTCCCACATCGAGGTAACCCATGAGATAGACCGCATACCGGAAGCGACGCTGACGATCGTGGACGGGAATGTAGCCACTGCAGACTTCGAAGTGAGTGATTCGGATTTGTTCGTGCCCGGCAAGTATGTTGAAGTTAGGGTCGGGTACGACAGTGACACACAGACGGTTTTTAAGGGTGTCGTTGTGAGCATAAAGCATACGATTCGCAGCGGAAGCTCCCGGCTGAAGGTGTTATGCAAACACGACGCGGTGAAGATGACCGTCGGGAAGAAGAGCAAGCATTATGAAGAACTGTCCGATAGCGACTTGATCAACAACCTTATCCGGTCCTATGGTCTGGCACGGGCTTTCGTTACGGATACGACCTCGGTGCATGAGCAGTTGTTGCAGGCGCAAGTAACCGATTGGGATTTTATGTTGAGCCGGGCTGACAGCAACGGACTGCATTGTTTTGCCACGCCCGAAGGCATTGCCGTCGAGCCGATTGACATCCACGCGGACGCAACGGTAAACCTTCGATACGGACGGGATATCTACGAGCTGGACACGGAGATAGACGCACGACGCCAGCATACCTCGCTCGAGACTTACAGTTGGAACTACACCGACCAGGAAGTGCAGCAGATGACGGGCGACGGTCCTCCGGCCGATCCGCACGGTCGTTTAACAGCTGGTGAGTTAGCGGAGGTGGCCGGCCAACCCTACGAGTTGCGAACCTCCGTTCACCTGCCCGCACCCGAACAGCAAAAACTGGCGGACGCCAAAAAGACCAGGCAAGCGATGGCCAAAATAAAGGGCACGGTGAAATTTTCAGGAAATACCGCTGTAAAACCCGGCGCGTTTATCAGTATCGAGGGTGCGGGTGCACACTTCAATGGCAAGGCCTTTGTCGCTGCCGTCACCCATCACGTAGAGGAAGGCAGTTGGTTCACTACCGCCCAGCTGGGTGGCGATGAACGCTTCTTTGCCGAGCGCATTCGGCCGGATGTGCCCGCGGCGGAGCATGGCTCGGTATCGTATATGGACGGATTTCAGATCGGTATCGTAATCGACATCGTGGATCCCAAGGGCGAGGGCCGTGTGAAGCTAAAATTTCCGATCGTAGATTCGGGAAGCGAAGGGATTTATGCGCGGGTGGCCACGTTGGATGCAGGAAATGGGCGAGGTACGTTTTTCCGACCTGAAGTGGGGGATGAGGTGGTCGCCGGATTCGTGAACGGCGATGCGGCTTACCCGGTCATTGTCGGGATGCTGCACAGCAGTGCACTCCCGCCACCGTTTGAAGCGGCTGATGATAACCACGAAAAGGGCTACGTATCCCGCAACGGTGTGAAGGTTACCATCCATGATGGGGACAAGAGGATTACCATCGAAACGCCGGGCGGGCGGCACGTGACCCTGGATGATAATGCCGGAGAAATTATCGTTGCGGACGATGGTGGCAACCGTATCGTGATGGACAGTCGCGGGGTCGTCATCAAAACAAGCGGAGACCTGATGCTTGAGGCTTCCGGAAAAATCGGATTAAAAGCGGTACAGTTAGTAATGGAAGCCAACAGTTCGGTCGATTTAAAAGGGAG
This sequence comes from uncultured Sphingobacteriaceae bacterium, assembly GCA_964423925.1. GTDB lineage: Bacteria > Bacteroidota > Bacteroidia > Sphingobacteriales > Sphingobacteriaceae > CAYRGQ01. The sequence goes on from CAYRGQ010000020.1 coordinate 6,573, forward strand.
TGGTACCGTTACCATTGACGGAGGAGCGACGACCAAGGTGAAAGGTGGCGGTATGGTGGATATCCAGGGAGGGATGGTCAAAATTAATTAAAAGGCCGGTCTGGAATTAGGCAAGGAAAAACAAATGGAACAATGAGTTTTGCAGCACGAGTTGGCGATCCACACATTTGCCCATTGGCTTCACCTAACCCACACGTGGGCGGGGTCATAGCGCCGGCGGGGTGCCCGACGGTCTTGATCGGAGGCATGCCGGCGGCACGGCTAGGCGACTTATGCGTATGCGCGGGACCTCCCAACGCCATCGTTAAAGGATCGTCTTCGGTCTTAATCGGGGGGCTTCCTGCTGCCCGTATGGGCGATGCGACATCCCACGGTGGAACACTCGTATTCGGCTGCCCGACGGTGCTCATCGGAGCCTGATAGGCGCAGAAGGGAGACAAACGAATCAACATTGACCTAACGGACAATCAGGATGAACAAGATACATAAATCGTTTTTGGGAACCGGGTGGGCATTTCCGCCTGCATTCCATCGTAGTTCGGGACGCACGATCATGGAAAGTGATGTGGACGACATCAACAGCAGCTTACATATTTTATTGTCGACGCGCAAGGGCGAACGGGTAATGCAGCCTACCTATGGGTTAAACTTGGAAGAAATGGTGTTTGAGCCGATTACGACTACGTTTAAGACCTATATGGTAGATTTAATCGAAACGGCTATCCTCTACCACGAACCCCGCATACGCGTGGATAAAATCAGTATTGAGCAAACGGATGCACCTGGTGAGGTAATCAACGTGCACATTGAATATACGGTTAGGACGACAAATTCTCGCTTCAACTTCGTGTATCCGTTTTACGTAAATGAAGCTACGGAGTTGGATAAATAGAGAGAATCGACTATGGCATGCGATGACCAATATACGCTAAAAAGAGAAGGCCTGACAGCCCAGACACGCGGTTTGGAGGCCCTATCGCCCCACTATAGCCCCGTCGACGACCGTTCGCTTTCGGACCTGGTACTTTTTGCCAAGCGATACGCGGCGTTTGTTCGCTACTACGGCGAAGAGAACCAGCAGGATGGCAATTGGCAGCCCCTCATGCAGTCGGACGTCAGTGTGGCATGGGCATCGTTATTGGCGCTGGACGGCAACGAGATTAACCGTTATCAGAAGCGGCTTTATAAAAATATTGACCTCGCCTATCGCGACGGGAATCGCGACGAAGCCAAAAAGCAGTTCAAGTATTTGTTCGACTTACTCTACGGGCTGGTGAAGACCATCGATGCACAGGTTGCCTTGCTTTTCGATCAGGATGGGCAGGGACAAGCGGTTCGCGACGTCTTATTAAACAAGATTGCTTCGCCCTACCGCAAGCTTCGCCATCTGAAAAACGAAAATCCCTCGCTTTTCCCCAATCATGGAAACACGGATCCGAATGCGCCTGTCGACGTTGCTGATTCGAATGCGCCCCTCGAACTTACCTTGATCGATGGCGCTGATGAAGCCCTCCCGGTACAGCTCCCGACAACCACGATCCTCAACAAAATCCACTATTTAGCCCACCATAATGTATTTGTAGGACAAGTAGCGGCCCTATTGGGCGGGGTGTCGCTTGCCGTCAAGAACGCGCACGCCGGGTTTGCGAAATCCCTGTCCGAGGTCAGCGGTCACCAACCTCACTACGCCCTATTCCTCGCGTTTTTAAAACTGTTTGGCCACGCTCAGGATAGCCTTAACCAGTTCGGCAGGAGGCACCTCGACTTTTATTATAAAGAGGTCCTGCGATTGCGAAACCGGTCTGCCCACGCCGATACTGCCTACCTGACATTCGAGCTCCAAAAAGCCGTTAGCCAGCATAAGCTCAATAAAGGAACGCTGTTTAAGGGCGCTAAAGACAGCGCGGGCTCCGAAAGACAATATGCGTTGCTTGAGGACGTGGTACTCAACACGGCTAAAGTAGCCAAGATACACGCCGAACAACTTCGAAATGGGCGGTTGCTCGTGGCTTCGGTGCCAGGGGGTGCGGACGGAGCGGGAGAGGCTATCGATACCCTTGATAAAAGCTGGTTTACGTTTGGTAATCCCGCGATGGCGCCTACAGAAGGGGTTGGCTTTGGTATTTCCTCCCCGATGCTGTTGCTGCAGGAGGGGGTGCGCATTGTCACGCTGCGTTTTGCATTTGGAGCGTCGCTGCCCAGACCCCCATTTACCCGGGAAGGGGAATTGGTGAGCCTTTCCTTTACCGTTGGTTTGACGGCGGCGGAGGGCTGGTGGGAGCAGCAGGTGGAGGCCTTCTACACGGTGGGCGACGCACAGTTTGAGTTGGTGCTATCGCTTGGCGTCAGCGATCCCCCTATCGTGCCGTACGCGGAAAAGCTCCATGAACGGGGCGTTCACACAGAGATGCCGCTGTTGCTTGCGTATTTTAGACAGGGAGATACGGCAGTAACCTACCAATCGCTGATGGAAACCCCGTTGACCTCGGTTCACATCGGGTTGGAGGTCAAGGGCGTTAAGGGTTTAGCGTTGAGCAACGATAGTGGTACCATCGATAACGCGAAGCCGTTTAAGCCTTTTGGAGATTTTCCCAAGTCAGGTTCCAGCTTCAATATGGGTAGCAATGAGGTCTTTCGTAAAAAGCTGACTCGATTGCACATCAACGGAATCGTCGCTCCAACGGTTGCCTTTGAATATCTGCAGGGTGGACAATGGAAACCCTTGTCCGCCACGAAGGAAACAACTGCGGGCCGTTACAGCCTCGCCCTTCATGCAGGAACCTTTATACCGATGGCGGCACCTGATTTGGGTGCCAATCCGTATTGGGGCGTGCGATCGCACGAGGGAATCCTACGGATGAAACTGCAAGATTCGACGTACGCCTTGGAGGCGCATATCCAAAAGATCAACGATAGTCTGAACAACATTTTGCTTAAAATAGCGGAAACCAAGCAAGCGCGCGACGAGTCGACCCTGAAGACGTTCGCAATGACCTCCGTCGTTTCGGAATTCGTTCCCACAGCTGTTAGCGAACAACTCGTCCAATCCGTACAGCAGCAGTATAACTTTGTAGAGGTGTGGACGCCTGAAATTTATGCGGCACTCAGCGCGGACTTACTTTTCAAGAGTTTGGTTAAGGTCGAAGGAGTGAATATTCCTACGCCTAAAGAGATTGTGTTGGATGAATTTTCGATAGACTATTGGGCTGAGGATACCATCGTATTTCCGCTGGAGCAAGACGAACACACGTTCTACCACGTTCATCCGTTTGGGCACTACTCCGTGATTCAGCCTAGTATGCCCGTGTCTATCGTCCCCGATTTCCCGCAGGCGGGTGCCCTCTACATTGGGTTGTCGGACGCGCCGGTTCCCGTTACGGTGTCGCTGCTTTTCGAAATGGCGGAAGGTAGTGCCAATCCACTAAAGCCTCGCGGGCAAGTGGCGTGGCACTACCTAGACTCGGCAAATGCCTGGACCGCGTTCAGTGATGTTAACGTAGTGGATGGCACGAGGAATTTCAGCCGCACGGGCATCGTCACCCTCAGCCTGCCAGCTGATGCAGGAGACACATCTACGCGCATGGCGGCCGGGCTGCGCTGGATCAAGGCTTCGATCCAGGCCGATACAGACACGGTTTGCCGCATGGTGGCGGTACACGCCCAAGCTGGTACTGTCAGCCTCGTCCAGAAGGGAGGGATAGAGTTTCGGGAACTCCTTCCATCGGGGAGCATCTCGAAGTTTCTCACGCCGGATGGCGCCGTCAAGACCGTAACGCAACCGACCGCCTCTTTCGGGGGCAAGCCCACTGAATCGGACGATCGCTTCTATACGCGCGTGAGCGAACGGTTGCGCCATAAGCAGCGCGCCATCACCATCTGGGATTACGAACACTTGGTATTAGGACAGTTTCCAGAGATATACAAGGTCAAATGCATTAACCATGCGGGTTTCCATCTGCGGGATGGGAGTCCCGTATTCTGCGAGCACCTCCCAGGCCACGTCACGCTTGTACCTACGCCCGTGCTTGCCGACACCGCCTATAATGACCCACTGCGCCCCTATACGCCCGTTGGCCTCTTGGTCGATATACAGCAGTACCTTGACGAGCTGAAAGATCCTTTCGTATCGGTACACGTATGCAACCCGCAGTTTGAAGAAATCAAGTTGGAGTTTGACGTGAAATTCCACGATCAGATGGACGAGGTTTTCCACACCAACGAGCTGAATACGGATATCGAACGGTTCCTATGCCCCTGGGCCTACGATTCCGATGCTCAATTTTCGTATGGGGGCAGGATTTCAAAAAGTGCGTTGATCAATTTCATTGACGAAAGACCATACGTCGATTATATCAGCACAATCAAAATGCATCAAATCATACGCGACGACCAAGGGCAGGTACGCAACACCCTAATGGACATCGAAGAGGCGAGAGGCAGCACAGCCCGGTCCGTACTGGTCTCCTATGCGCAGCGGGAGGGAAACCAGATGAATAGACATCAGATTACAGTCATCCGTAACATCGTACAAGTATGACAACGCAACACCAGATAGCGAAAGAACGCAAACGTATCCCAGCAATGGACTACGAGCTGCTGCGGCGTGAGGGGCTGAAACATATCGAAGATCTGGCCCACGATCTCTGGACGGATTATAACACGCATGATCCGGGCATCACCCTACTGGAAGCACTCTGCTACGCAATCACGGAGTTGGGGTATCGTACGCAGTTTGACATGAAAAGCTTTCTGGCCGGCCAACAAAACCAAGTGCTGTATACGCCGAAGGAGATTCTGACGGTTAACCCCGTGACGATAAGCGACTATCGCAAGCTATTGCTCGACATCCCTGGCGTCAACAATGCTTGGCTCAGGAAAAGCGAGCGGCAGGAGATCCCGTTCTACGCGAATCTGGCGGCGGACACATTGCAGTATCACCCGACGGACTTGGAGATCAAGCTAGGAGGTCTGTATGACGTGTGGTTGGATCTGGAAAACGACCTCGAATATGGCGACTTGAATAATGGCGACATACTTATCGGAAATCCGAAGTTCCGGTTTTCGCCCTTGGACGAAGTGTTCCCCGAAACGTTCTTGTTAAAAATCGAGCTGCCCGGACTACAAGACACGGAACATCCATGGCTGTTGTGGGAGGCGCCTACTGCAAGTACGCGTATCGCGGAGACAGATGGACGTAAGCGATATGAGCTCGAATTGGCGGCGCACGGGCAAACCGCGATTATCCCGTTTCAAGTCTCAATCCCCAAACACCCGTCGATAGGTCGGATTACGGACGAGCACATCGAGGTCATGCTGTCCAAAACAGGCTTCGCGGGGCAGCTTGCTGAGCAATACATGGCCAAGCTTAAAAGAGCGAAAGCTATTCTGCTCGAAGCCGAACGACGGCTGCATGCGCACCGCAACTTGTGCGAAGACTTTTTGTCCGTTAAACATATCGATTCGGAGGAAATCGCCTTTTGTTTTGATGTGGATGCAGCGGCAGACGCCGATATTGAGCAAGTGCAAGCCGCGGTGTTCTTCGCAATCGAGAATTACCTCAACCCGCCGGTACGCTTCTACGCCTTGCGGGAAATGCTGGATCAAGGGGTGTCCGTGGATGAGATTTTCGATGGCGTGGTGCTTTCGCACGGGTTCGTAAATACGGCCCAACTCGCCAGCGCCCAACTCCGCGAAACGGTACGCAGCTCCGATATTATCAACCTCCTAATGGACATACCCGGCGTACTCGGCATTCGCAACTTCGTGATGACGAAATACGACAAGCAAGGTAAGCCGATAGTGGGTTCGATAGGCGTCCGATGGAATATGCAGGTCAGCTCGGGGCATAAACCCGTCATCGCACCTCATGCCTCCAAGGTTCTTTTCTTCAAAAATGGCATCCCGCTATTAGCACGGTATGACGAGCTTCAGGATTCGATTCGGTTGCTGCGGATCGGGCGGGCCAACGACAAATTGGGGTCGACCCAAGGTGATTTACCCATTCCACAGGCAGGCGCGCGCGATACCCTAAGCTATTGGCCCGTGCAGTACGACCTCCCCATTACCTACGGGGTAAGCAAGTACGGTTTGCCGGTGCATGCGGACGACAAAAGGCGCGGGCAGCAAAAGCAATTGCGTGGGTATCTGCTTTTCTTCGAACAACTTTTGGCCGATTTTTTTGCCCAATTGACGCATGCGCCGGACTTATTCTCAAGTAAGCCCATCACACGTACCTATTTTGCCCAGTATCTCGAGCAAATAGAGGGGGTGTCTGAAGTGCTGTCAGGCGAATTAAAGAGCATCATTGAGGACAGTGACACCGGAGGATCCAACGGATGGAAAAATTTGTATGAGAAGCAAGCCGACTTCGAGAAGCGACGCAATCGCTTTCTCGATCACCTGCTCGCGCGATTTGGCGAGTCCTTTAATGAATACGCTTTGTTGCAATACCGCATTAACTATGAAGCGCGCACCGAGGAGCGTATCGAGTCGTCTGAACTCATCCAAGCCAAAATAAACACGCTCAACTACTACCCCGATATCAGTGCAAACCGTGCTAGGGCGTTCAATTATTTTCCACGTTCAGCGTCACTAGATTTGGATCCGCTTGCTCTTTGGGATACGGAAAACGTAGCCGGATTGAAGAAGAGAACGAGCTTCTTAACAGGGATTGAGAATGTTACCCGTCGTTACCTACACAGCATTAAGCACGTGGAAATAATCTGTGAGGAAACCCGAGTTGGAGAAAATATTCTCTGCCAGCATTATTTTGAGCTGACCACGCGATCAGGCACGCAGTACAGAAGCCCCGCCACGACACGCAAGTCGGACGCGGAGGCCTATCTCGTCTATGTGCTTGAATTAGGTGCCGACCCCGATAATTTTCGGCTCGTGGACCAGCATATTCGGCTGGAAGGGGAGGGGGATGTGTTGCTCGAGAGTGTCGCTTCATACGACACGGCCGAGGCGGCATCCCCGGCTATCAGCGAATTGGCGAGTGAGTTGGCCCTGCCAGCGGACGATCCCGTGGGATTCCATTTGTTAGAACATATTTTGCTACGCCCCCGCGATGACGCCTTCGGGCTGATGGAGGTCTGCTTAACAGCCGACGAGTGCCGCTGCGACGAAGATCCGTATTCCTTTCGGGTGTCGGTGGTATTGCCGTACTGGCCGGGTCACTTTGACAACATGGCGTTTCGGGCGTATTTCGAACAGAAAATTCGTGAGGAAGCACCGGCCCATGTGATGGTTAAGGTGTGCTGGATCGACAATAACCAGATGAGGACTTTTGAGTTGGCCTATCGCGCTTGGCTGGAGGCCCTAGCGGCATACCATGGCAATGCGACGCAAAATGCCGCTGCGCTGCAAACGGCAAATGACGCCTTACTGGCCATTCTTGCCAAACTGAACAACAAATATCCCAAAGCATCATTACACGACTGCGAAGAGAGTGCGCTGGATAGCAATGTCGTCACTTTGGGCAAAACCGTTTTAGGAACTTTTACATCGAACTGATATGGAACCGTTAGCATCATATCCCGTATTTCAAGCGGACCAAGTACTGACCAATGGCCACCTGAACAACCTGTTTAATTACTTGGAGCAACAGGAGCGGCTGAGCCGAATGAAGCTGGTCGGAAGCGGCATAATATGCGGCCTGGAGATAATGCCAGAGGAGGATCGGATACGCATAGGCGAGGGTGTCGGGTTGACCAGCCAAGGCTATCTCGTCAGCCATTGTGATAAGGTGTATACGCATTATGCCCCATACGTATTTCCAGATTCGGCGGACGATTTGTACCTCGTGGGCGTTTGCGGGGCTGATGAGGGCGCGATGCCGGCGTTCTATCGGGAAAAAGGTGTCCTCGAGCTGCTTGCCGAAGGAACCGACCGCCCCGGAAAAAAGCAGTTGGCTACCGTCAACCGAAGCGACCATGCGATTGTGCTTTTTTTGGAAGTGGTGCAGACCGACCTGAAAAATTGCGACACCAACGACTGCAATGATAAAGGAAGTCGGATCGATTTTGTGACAAAGGCGTTATTGGTTCCCAAGAAGTTCTTTCCCCAGACGAAACAAAAAGGATATAACTCCATCCTGCTCGAGCGGTACAATGTACCGGCTCAGGAACTGGGAACGGCCGACGCCGTGTTAGCGGCATTCCAGCGGATTGTGGACGATGACACGTTAAAAAAACTATCGTTTAACCTCGCCAACTGCTGGGACAGACACGCGGTCATGCTGGGTCTAAGTGGCGCCAACCCCCTCAAAAACGTTGACTTGGCTAGGTTACGCGGGCAGTTTTCCGTCGCCAATAATAACCTGCACCACATACAGTATTTTTATGATTTCGTCGATGATTTATTGAAGGCCTTTATCGAGTTTCGGAGCGCTGTACGTAAGGTCCAGGAAGTTTGCTGTGCTGACGAGTGGATTTCGCCCTTGCACCTATCCATCGGGGACGCCGGCAGTACCACCGCACTTGGCAGCACAGACCCGTATCGGCATAACTTCCAGCCAGCGCCCATTTTGGCTGATGGCAAGCAAAGGGCTGCCGCATGCTTACAGCGCATCTGCCACATGGTGCGAGGCTTTCGACCCGATTTAATTAGCAAGCGCCGCGAAATCGTCATCACCCCTACCAACCTAGGCAAGGAAAGCCTGGCCTACCGATGCGTACCGTACTATTATGCCCACAAAGACTTGCTCCCATATTGGAATTTCGGTCGCTTGTTGTCTGGCAATTTCAACTACAACATGGGGTATCATGCCTCGGTGGAGGCAGAATTTTCGGACGCCGTCGCCAACCCCTTGCTGTACGATATCGAGCGTTATGATGCGTTTCGTATAGAGGGGCATATCGGTATGCGGTATGAAGAGGCTTTGCGGGAAATACAGAAACAACAACATACCTACAACCTGCCCATCGATGTGCTGGCGCTCGACACCGCGAGTTTGGACGATGTGGTACAGGGGCGTGAAATCCATTGCATCATACAAGATTTGGAATCGAGTTACGCCGTCTTGATCGCCGGGATGCTTTGCAAAATACGCGACATCATAAACTACGTAGCGACTTTGCGTCCACGAACCGTGCGACAGCCCGTTGCTACCCCCGCCGTGCTCGGCAACAAGGAGGGAAAGGTTGTCTCTTCTTTCTCACAGGCCTTGGTTCTCCTGCAGGCCGAACACGGCAAAACAACCTTTACGCATCAAGCCCTGTTGGCTGGCGAATTGCCGGCGCTTAAAAAAAAGCTGGCAGCCAATGAAAAAACAGGGCTGGCATACTTGGACAAGATGTTCGCGTTAAAAGAGGCTGGCTCGCAGGAGGAAGAGCCCAGCCTGTTCCAGATCGTCAATGCAGGATACAAAAACAATATCATTGATGCGACTCGGCTCAACCTTGACAAGTTCCAAGTCTACCTGTCACGCCCGGAATACCTTGTCAACTTTCTAAATGATCTGGACGCTATTCTGAAATACCTCGTGGACGCGAGTCTGCCGGAATTTGATGAGGAGTCCTATACGGCGTTGTGGGAAAAGTATGTCACTAACGTGAAGCTCATCACAAGGGAGGTCGCCGAAACCGGGGAGGAAAACGCTGAAATGAAGGCTTATTTCGCAGCGGGTAATTACGACACGCTTCTTTTCAGGTGTACAAATGAGGAGTTGATTGCCCTAAAAACCGAGTACCAAAAGCGGCTTATTCGTTATGCTACCGCCGTCAATTTCAGTCGCTACTACCAACAACATTCCGGACTCGAGCATAAAGCCGGCGTACCGAAAGGAGGTACGTTCGTGCTGGTTTACCAAAGCCAGCCGGCCACCGCACCCCTCAAACGAAATCCGCTTGTGGAACTGCTGGAGGTTACGCGCGGGAAAGCCGTGTTTGCCGCGGAGAAGAAGCAGGTGGAGGAGTCGGTCGCTAATAAAGCGAGCATGGAAGAAATTTTGGCTGGATCACTCGGGGATGCCTATGCCGAACCACCGCAAACCAAAGGAGGGGTCGAGGCTGAAGAGATTCGTTCCCTGCGCGATACGCTGAAGAAAATGGGGCTCACGGGCGAAAGTTATACCGTGATTGACAAAACCCTGGAATCACGGGAAAAGGAACTTGAGGCTAAGCGCTCGGCACTGCCCTATGATGTGGTCATTGCGGATTTCTATCTCCCCTACCAATGCAACAGTGCTTGCCCGCCTATTGCGTATGTATTCCAAGATCCCGTCGAGCCCGAAAAGCCTGAGGAACCTACCGAACCGGAGCCAGCGCCAACCATATCGGTGGAACCAACGCGGTTTTGCTCGACAGATAGCGCGAAATACCTCGTTCGGATCGCGCCCGAAGGTGGCAAATTGACCATCGGGGGAATAGGATTTGAAAAACCCGAATTCGTTCCTTCCCGGATCGGCGCGGGTACGCATAAACTGGAATATACGGTCGGTACGCGCGTGGCTTCCGCATCGGTTACCGTTGCTGCACTCGAGAATGTGGCAGTAGGCGTGGCCGCCGTCGGATTCAAAGACGAAACGTGGGCGGTTAAATTCGCACCCACCCCACTACCTACGGGTGCCCGGTACACGTGGATGCTGAACGATGAGAAAGTTTCAGCCGACGAGACGCCTACATTAGATTTCAATCTCAAAACGTATTTGGGTGACAATTATTTGGCTGCACCTACGGGCCGGCGCGCTCGAAAGGACGGGAGCGCGGCGCTATCCCTAGTGGTCTCCAACGATCCCTGCCCCGACGTGGAGGCGACAGTCAAGATATCGCTGGGTGTCGTCGCCCATCAGATCGTGCGTGGGCAAGGCAAACAAGAGATACCCTTTGAAGCGGGCGCGAAGGACACGAAATTCGTTGCCTTGCCGGATGGAGTCGAGTTTACCGGTAAGAGTCTAGTCGTGACTTCCGACGTGCTGTTCAAAGGGGTAACCACGCTGAATATTAAATACAGCGACCGCATCGTAGCAGGATATGTGGCGACTGCAAGCGAGTTGACGCTATTTGTGCTGATACTTCAGCCCGCGCGCTAGATTTTCGTAAATCATGAATCGCAGCCAACATATCATTCGGACGCAGCGCATCGAGATCGATTTCCCCGCGGAAATGGAAACCAACAATGCGCCCCACCTTATTGCCGAGGTGTTTAGCGCGCGAATCTTGCCCCAAGTGGAGCGGCTGTTTGATAAGCACGGAGGAGCCCAAGACTTAATATCGATAGACAAGTTGGAAATAGATTGTGGCGCCCTCGAAAGCAAGGCGTGGGAAGACCGATTGGTGGAAATCATACTGGACCACCTGGAAGAGCGACTCACCGTGGAGGGGCGCAAGGGCTCCCCCTTTGACGTGACCGCCAGCGCACAGCGTGCCTGGACTCACTTTTTAAGGCAAGGCTATTTGAGTTGGGACAGCCCCATCACGAGCGTCACTGCATTTGAGGCGACGCTATCGGTTGACGAGACGCTTATTTTCCAATTGCTCGAGGCCATACGCCAATCCCCCATCGTCCTAAACAGGCTTTTGCATTCCTTTTCCGGGCGCTTCAGGGCACAGCTACTCGCTGAGGCGGTGAAATATGCGAAGGACCGGTATTTGGACGCTCTTCTGAACGTGTTACCCAATGCATGGCGAGAGGAACGGTGGCTGCAGCGGGCCCTGTTCGGTGCGCTCGTTGAAATCGACAAGACGTCCGTTTCGATAACGGCGGATATGGATGATACCCTTCCAATATATGCTATCCACTTGTTGAGCACTGTGTCCGCATACCAACAAAGTCGTGTGTGCCAAGCAATCGGTGCGGTGTACGCTCAGCAAGGCGGAACGCTTGGCGCTCCTTTTTTTTACGCCTACGGCAGCTCTACTGCAATCGAGGTTTTAGGAAAGGCAATCGCCAGGCACTCCGATACTGCCGCCCATCGTTGGCGGGCTGAACTGGCCCAATTTAAGAGAAATATGCCCCCCACTGTTAGAACAAATGAAGATGAGGACAGGGCGAAGCGGGGGATTAATGACCAGGGCGAACGCCGCAAAACCATGCGCTCGCGTGAGATGGACGCCGGGGTTGACGATGACATGATTATTGTTGAGAATGCAGGCCTAGTGCTGCTCCACCCGTTCCTCAACCCCCTGTTAGAAACTCTCGAATGGGTGGAAAGAGGTGTGTTCAAAAGTCCGGAATACGCAGGTAGTGCGGCCTTGCTTATGCAGTACATGGCCTGTGGCGATGAGCCTGTTGATGAAGCGATGTTGCCACTCAACAAAATACTATGCGGACTTACGCCCGAACACTTTGTGGATGTCACCAATGTACCCTCAGCCACGGTTAAGCAAGAGGCGCTAGCTATGTTGGAGGCCGTTGTCGGCCATTGGAAAGCGTTGAAAAACACCCGTGTCGATGGCCTGCGCGAAACGTTCCTCCGCCGTACCGGCAATCTACAGCGCAATGCGGACGGATGGACGTTACAGGTCGAAGCCAAATCGCTCGATATCTTATTAAACAGGCTGCCGTGGGGGATCAGTGTTGTCAAGTTACCCTGGAACCGGGGACTTCTAAATGTAAGCTGGATCTGATGTGAAAGTCGGATAGACCTAAAAAAATGACCGAAAATGAAACTGTTAAAAATAAACTCAACCGGCGATGCTGTATCACTGTTGCAGGAGCTCTTGCAAGAATTGAGGTACAACTTGGCTGCGAACGGAATCTTCGACGAAGCCACCGAAGCCGCCGTGCGGGATTACCAAACGCGTAACAACTTGGTAAGTGACGGGATCGTTTACACCAAGACTTGGACACGGCTGATCGATGACGTGCCGTTGGAAAAACTAGAGCAAAAATTTCTACAGGAGTCCGACGTGGTCAATCTGGCGAACCGTTTGGGGCTATCCGTTGCGACCATCAAAGCCGTAAACGAGGTGGAAAGCAGTGGGAGGGGATTCAACGTAGACGGCAACCCCAAAATCCTGTTTGAAGGCCATGTGTTTTGGAAGCAGCTTGAAAAAGCGGGGATAGATCCCACACAATATGCCCGAGATAATGGGGACGTGTTGTACAAAAGCTGGACAAAAAGACATTACCAAGGCGGTAAGGGGGAGCACGACCGCCTTAACAAAGCGCTCAACATTGCCGGAAATAACAGCAAGGTGGCCGAAGCGGCGTATTGTTCGGCATCTTGGGGGCTTTTTCAGATCATGGGATTTCATTACGAATCACTTGGCTACGGCAGCGTGACTGAATTTGTGGCGGCCATGCAACTTGATGAAGGCAAACATCTCGAAGCCTTCGGGCGATTCCTGGAAGTCAATGGGCTCATCCCTATGTTAAAAGCGCGCGACTGGGCGGGATTCGCCCGCCGGTATAATGGATCAGGCTATGCGGCCAACGCGTATGATACCAAGCTGGAAGCCGCGTATTACAAGCATGCGGCAGCGAGTTCACGCACGTCGTCAGCTACTGAACCACACACGTCGGCGATACGGAAGGGAGACGCGGGAGCGCTGGTCCGTGAGTTACAAACGGTGCTTGACGACTTGGGCTACGCTACCGCCGCCACGGGAATATTCGATTTGCAAACCGAAAAAGCCGTGAAGGCCTTTCAAAGCAACCACTTGGACAAACACCAGCAACCACTGACGGTAGACGGGGTGGTCGGCCCGTTGACCTGGTGGGCACTGCGCAACCCGCGAGCTCAAGTAACCGAGGGACCCATCGACTATAGTACATTGCCGCCGGAAGAACCCGGGCAAAGCGGATTAGGCCGGAAAGCGCTTGCGTATGCGATTAACGAATTGAAGGCCGGAGCAGGCGAGGTAGGCGGCAACAACCGGGGGCCGTGGGTGAAAAAATACCTCGAGCCAGGGCGAGGGGTAGAGGGAAATTCCTGGTGTGCCGCCTTCGTTAGCTGGTGTTATCTGCAGGCGGTCGATGGGCATATGCACCAAATGCCCTTCACCTACTCCATCGGTGCGCGCGACATCTATAACCAAATGCGCAATAAGGGGTGGAGTTTTGACAACTTGGGTGCACGGCAGCCCACACCGGGCGACATCGTCTGTTGGTGGCGGGAATCGCCTAGCTCCTGGAAAGGACATATCGGGCTCGTGCACCATTGCAAGGACGGGTTTTTATACACGGTAGAAGGCAACCGTGCAGCCAATGTGGCTGGTTTTTCCTATGTAAAGACCCGCATGGACAAGTTACTGGGTTATGCCCGGGTATTGTGATTTATAGGGATTAACAAGATTCATTTACATAACTACGAACAGCCATGAAGGATAATAAACAAGATCAAACTGCAAAAGCATCCCATAGTCCTAAGACAAAGAAGGCCGTATCGTCATCCTCAAGGTTTTTTGGGCAAAATACATTCTTTTCTCCCAGCCCGTTGACATCATCCGAAAAACTACCAGAAGGCGTGCGTGGCAAAATGGAATCATTTATGGGGGAAGATTTTTCGAATGTCCGAATACGACAGGCATCCCCGTTTGCGGATAGAGTTGGCGCCTTGGCATTTACGCAGGGCGAACAGATCCACTTCGCGTCCAACAGATACAACCCAAATACACAAGAGGGGCAAACGTTAATTGGCCATGAGCTGGCCCACGTGTCTCAGCAACGGCAAGGACGGGTACCAGTTAGTGCACGAATAAACGGCTTCGCGGTCAACACGGACAGGGCGCTTGAAAACGAGGCCCATAGCGTAGGTGTCCGGGCTGCGAGGGGACACCAACAAGGGATAGGCAAGGCACAAGGCAGCTTTTCCCAGGCCCCATCTAGTGGACGGCAAGCCGTCACGCAGTTTGCGTTGCCGGCGGCGGTAGCGGCGATGGGAGCCGCCGAATGGATTGCGGTGGGGGCATTGGGGTACTCTGTTGCAAATGACGCATCAGCCGCAACATCGGGTGATGTGAGTTATACGTTTGATGAGGTGGAAGGGGTGTTGCTTCCCGGCGGAGGAAATGATGTGCAGGGGCACAAAGCCGCACATCCCAACGCGCAAATTTATGAGGCTACACACCAGTTTTCGATTTGGGTTCAAAACAGATTGGGTAGTAAACTGCTGGGATTAAAATTCGGGATTACCTTTTTGTACGACGATGCGGGCGCAATCGGAAATATTTCTCTGGGGATTTTGGATATGTATGATTGGCCAGGCTACGGCGGAAAATTTGATGTCAACATTACACCGAGAAGCTTGGGAGGAGGTAATGCGTCTTTTCGTTTTACTATTAATGTTACGTCTGATAATTCGTGGTTCACTCCGGATCTCCACGGAAATATGCAGTTTGTTTTAAGGGGGGGAGACGGCGATTTGGGAAGCGTCGTCCGTAGCAATGAATATTTTAGATATGACATTAGCTAAACTTTTTCTGAGATGAGCAATGTCCTAGTTAACATAAACGACTCGTTCAGGCTTTATCCGCCGCCACCAGAAGCAACGATTAGGGGAGAGGTCACGTTTGAATTAGCAGTCGAGGGAGGCATAACCTTAACCGTGGTAGTAGCGTATGTGGAGAACGATACAGAGACCTATGTCGAGGAAATCATAGTGCCAAAGGTGAAAGCACGGGGTTTACGGAATGTAACGGTCAACATCACCACAAAGCGATCAAGGCATGACGGTCAGCATGCAATCCGAATTTCTGTGAATATATCTGGAAGCGCATTGACTGGCAACCTTGCCGCGAGCAGTATTGTTAAACTGGTCCATGGAGGACGCTTGATCGAACACTCAAAAACCGAGAATATTACGGGGTTCCGGGACGTATAAGAAGGCGTCGGATCACGGACTTAATTTTTAGGGAGAATATAGATGTCTCGGCATAAGTCGTTTTCTCATCACAGCAAAAACACACTATATGACAACCTGGGAAAAACTAACCGACGGCCTAGCGCTTTATGAAGTACTGTTATTTATATTTGGCAGTTTACTTTTTTTGGTCTTGCTCTTTCTGATCATCTTGTTTGCCCTGCGCAACAAGCCGCTCAAACCGCTTCTGCTGTTTTTTATCGTGCCCTTGATTATGCTGGGTTGGCCGTCAATTGCTAAAATTAAGATTGATGCTACCGGGGTCGATTTGGTTAAGAACCTTGAAAAGCTGGAAGAGGACCCCGATGATCCCGTGCTGAAGGAAGCGGTGGAACAAACGCTGGCTGAACTGGAATCGAAGCCAATCAGCTCGCCCGAAACGTTGATCGCCATGGCCGAGGCCCATTTTGCCCTCGGGCAGGAAGACATTGCTTTGCAAACACTTGAGCAAATTCCGAAAGATGCGACGCAGGCCTATACCGGCGCGAATCGGCTCAGGGAGACCATCCTCACCACGCAGGAGGTACGGCAAAAGATAGAGCAGGTGAAGTTGGCTCCTACGGATGAACATATCGAGGCGCTAGAAGCAACAAAGAGCCACGCAACACAAGCTAATAGCAAGTTGGACAACGTCTATCTGCAACGGTATATTAGGCGATCAGACTCATTAATCAACAGGGTTAGATAACCATGTATGAAGGAAGCGGGCATTCCGTCGCCCGTAGCTCGGCATTTAATTGTTGTTAACCTAATTCGCCTATACCATGTACTCAACCAATATTGACCTTGGCATCGCGTATCTACGAGCGTATATGGACTGGGCGGTCCGCCAATTTTTTTCTGGCGAATCGCGATCTGACGGCGGCCCGGCATTGCAGCTTCAGCCCGACGGGTCCTTTTTCCATGATACCTTGGCCGGATTGGATGACCGCGAAGTCCTATTGCTTCTGAGCGCTTTTGCCCCTCACTTCGATCCAGCCTTCTACGACCGCATTATGCAGCAGTTTTTGCCTAACGGCGGAGACATCATCGAGATGGGAGGCGTTAAGAATGCGGGCAACCATCGAGGATTCTTGCCTACTGGTGAAACCGCTCTTTTTATAATTGCCGGATCCGATGCTCAGAAACGGCTAGAGGTCCAAAAGCTACTGACGGGAGAAAGTCGGCTGGTACGGGAAGGTATTTTGTTCGTTGAACGGGTGAAGGAAGGAGAGCCGCTCATGAGTGGCAGGTTGCTGATATCGTCAGAATGGCTCAACAAGGTGCTGACCGGTAAGGAATCCGTGCCTATTTTCGGACCGGACTTTCCAGCGAAGGCCATTTCTACCGAACTGGACTGGACGCATCTGGTTCTCGCCCCCAAAACCGGTGAACAGTTGGCCGATATTCGTACGTGGCTGGCTCATAATGACACACTGTTGGACGCGTGGGACATGCGTCAACTCATCAAACCGGGATATCGCACCCTGTTTTATGGTCCACCGGGGACGGGCAAGACCTTGACGGCAATGTTGCTCGGTAAGGAATTTCAGCGCAACGTGTTTCGGATAGACCTTTCCCAAGTAGTGTCGAAATATATCGGAGAAACCGAAAAGAATCTGGAGAAAATCTTCCAGCGGGCGGCAAATAAGGAGTGGATTCTGTTTTTCGACGAGGCTGATGCCCTATTCGGGAAGCGCACTAGCGTTAAAGACGCGCATGACCGTTATGCTAACCAGGAGGTGTCCTACTTGTTGCAGCGAGTGGAGGATTTCCCAGGCTTGGTGATTCTCGCATCGAACTATAAGAACAACATCGACAAGGCATTCGTCCGTCGGTTTAATTCGATCATCCATTTCCCGATGCCTTCCAGCGAGGAGCGTTTGTCGCTCTGGCAACGCATCGTTCCCCAGAAAGCCAAATTGGCAAAAGACGTGCAACTGGATTGGTTTGCCGCAAAATACGAACTAAGCGGCGCGGCTATTGTGCAGGTCGTCCATTACGCTTCCTTGAGAGCGGTGGCCGAAAAGCGTACTTTCCTGAACAAAAACGACCTATTGGTGGGTATTCAGCGCGAGTTCGAAAAAGAAGACCGGGTGTTCAAGTAGGGCCTACTTATCGGGGCTCTCGAGCAGAAAGACGTAGAGTGTCTTGGGCCCGTGGGCGCCTAGCACCAATGTTTTTTCGATATCGGCGGTGCGACTTGGCCCCGTGATGGCGGTGATGGAGCTAGGCAACGCTTCTCCATACTTGGTTTTGATCAGGGAAAGACCGTCCTTGATGTCTAATACCAGCTGGTCTGTACGCGCTATTACGGCGTGTACATGCGGGAAGATACTCAAACGGCGCCCTGCGCGTTGTGCGTTGCTCACCAGTACGCTGCCGTGCCGCGCAATCAGCGCTTCGCACCCCGTGATCCCAATCTCCGCTTCCTCAAATTGTGTGTCGGATCGGTAGTAGGGAAATTCATAGTTGTCGAGGAGGTGTTGGATGCCTTCTTCCCATGCGTACAACTTGTTTAGTTTCTCCTTTTCGACCATGGCTAGGAGACTTTCCATCAACTGGATTTCATCTTCACAATAGACGAAATGTCCGGCCACGGCGGTGAGCCGCTCCGCAAATAAGATGTCTAGTGCGGACTCATCTACCTCGCCATACATAGGAAGCTCCTCAAACGCGGGGTACGGGTGCTCCCGCTTTTGCAGTAGTGCATGCCTTACCTTTTTGAGCATTTGCTCTTTGGCGGTCGTCGCTCTAACGTTTTTGGCCACGGTGAATGAAGGTTAAAAGACAAAGCCAATCTATCCGGTGACGACTGGCTTTGTGTG
The DNA here is from genome assembly GCA_964423925.1 of uncultured Sphingobacteriaceae bacterium. Classification (GTDB taxonomy): domain Bacteria; phylum Bacteroidota; class Bacteroidia; order Sphingobacteriales; family Sphingobacteriaceae; genus CAYRGQ01. Next base: position 25,185 of record CAYRGQ010000020.1, read on the forward strand.
AGTGTTACGATATGTTAGTCGAATACCATCTAATCCGTTTGTTTTGGATCCGTCTGGTCGCTATCCGTGTTGGGTGTGTTTGATAGCGTGTCCGAATTGTCTTTGATGCCTTCGTGTACCAGCCCTTCAGCGGCTTTGCGTTGGTCGCTCTCATCGGCTGGGCCGTTCACGAATTCGTCGTAGGTCGTCCGGTGGTCAAATGGTCGCTTGCCGAGAATCTCTTCCAAGTCAGACTGGAACAGGATTTCTTTCTCAAGCAGTTTTTCCGCCAACGCCACGAGGCCATCCTGATTGTCGAGCAGCAGCTGCTTCGTTTTGGTGTACACATCTTCGATTAGCTTGCGTACTTCCTCATCAATCAGCTCTGCGGTGTGTTCCGAATACGGACGCTGGAATTGTGTTTCCTGGCTGTCGTTAAAGGACACATTCCCGACGCGCTCGTTCATGCCGTAGACAGAAACCATGGCGTACGCCAGCTTGGTGATGCGTTCGAGGTCATTTTGCGCGCCGGTGGATATCTTTCCAAAAGTGATATCTTCAGCGACTCGCCCGCCCATGGTCATGCACATTCCGTCGATTAGCTGTTCGGTGGTGTAGAGGAACTGCTCTTTGGGCAAGTACTGGGCATAGCCCAGTGCGGCCACACCACGGGGTACGATCGAAACCTTTACCAGCGGGTCTGCATGCTCCAGGAACCAACCCGCAATCGCGTGTCCGGCTTCGTGGTAGGCCACGATGCGCTTTTCTTCGGGAGAAATAATCTTGTTCTTCTTCTCGAGTCCGCCAATGACGCGGTCGATCGCATCATGGAAATCCTGCATTTCTACCGCGGGCTTACTGCGTCTAGCAGCGATGAGGGCCGCCTCGTTACACACGTTCGCAATCTCGGCACCTGCAAATCCGGGGGTCTGGGCGGAGAGTTTCTTCGCGTCTACTTCGGGCGCCAACTTGAGCGGCTTAAGGTGGACTTTGAAAATCTGCTCCCTGCCCACTAGGTCGGGCTTATCAATGGAAATCTGGCGGTCAAAGCGCCCCGGCCGCAATAGCGCGGAGTCCAGTACGTCGGGCCGGTTGGTAGCGGCCATGATAATGATGCCGGAATCCGTCCCGAACCCGTCCATCTCTACCAGCAACTGGTTGAGTGTGTTTTCGCGTTCGTCGTTACCCCCCATCACGCTGTTTTTCCCACGTGCACGGCCAATGGCGTCAATCTCATCGATAAAGATGATACAAGGGGCTTTGTCTTTGGCTTGGCGGAAGAGGTCGCGGACGCGAGAGGCGCCCACCCCAACGAACATCTCGACGAAGTCGGATCCTGAGAGGGAGAAAAACGGGACTTGGGCCTCTCCAGCTACGGCTTTTGCCAATAGGGTCTTACCCGTACCGGGCGACCCGACCAGCAGTGCGCCCTTGGGAATTTTACCGCCTAGGTTCGTATATTTCTTAGGGTTTTTCAGGAAGTCGACGATTTCCATCACTTCCTGTTTGGCTTCTTCCAGTCCCGCTACATCGCTAAACGTAATGGCGACTTGCGATTCTTTGTCAAACAGGGTCGCTTTTGACTTGCCAATATTGAATAGCTGCCCGCCGCCGCCAGCGCCGCCGCCACCCATTCGCCGAATAATGAATATCCAGAAAAAAATGATTAGCAACAGGGGAAGCATGATGGAAAATATCCATCCACTCCATGCGTTGGTGCGATCCTCAAGCCGGATATATACTCGCTCCTCTTGGGGTGTGTCCACTTGTGCCTGCTCCAGTTTACGTTCGAGGGTCTCGAACGAACCATCCGTAAATTCGTACTGTGGGCCAGTTGATGGCGCCAAGGCCAAATTATTTGACGAGGGCCTGACCTCCGCGTACTTGGAATCGGCGAGGCGGTCTTTTTTGATGTACACCTCCGCATAAACAATGTTGTTGCGGTTATACGCCACTAACTTTTCGACATCGCCGGTACTCAGGATGTCGGTTTCGAATTCGTTATAGGTGATGCGTTTAGGCTTGTCGCCTGTGAATAAAAATTGCAACGCAAAAAAGCCAAGAATCAATGCGATCCATAGCCACATGATGTTAAACTTGGGGGGCTTGGGGGCAATTTTCTTGCTGGGAATTTTTTTCATTCCGTCCGGTCCGTTTGGCATTTCTTTTCTTTTCTCCTTTTGATAAGTAAACGATGCTTGATGTTACGATGCCTTATGCGCTTTGGTAGTACTGCGTCTCTGCATCGCCCCATAAGTCTTCAATGCCGAAATGCCTCCGCTTGTCGGTTTTGAAAATATGAACCACGACGTCTACAAAATCCAGTAGTATCCATTCTCCTTGTTCGAGGCCTTCCTTGTGCCAAGGTTCCTGTTGTAGGGATTTATATACTTCCGCTTCGACGCTTCTTGCTAAAGCGTTGACTTGCGTTGATGAGTCAGCATGGCAGATGACAAAATAATCGGCGACTGAGCTGTGTAGATTCCGCAAGTCGAGCCGGACAATTTCGTTGCCTTTTTTTTCCTGCATCCCATGCACTACAATCTCCGATAGACGCGCGGAAAGTCCTGAGCTACTATTTTTTACCATTAAAAAATGTTATAGTTTTGGGCACTATTACCTTTTTATTCATATCGCTATTGCAAAGTAACACATTTTCGGAGTCAAATGTTGGACAAAATATCATTACATTGTCCGAAATAGCCTCTACAAACGAGTATCTTAAAGACGAACTGTCAAAATCCACGCCACTACACGAAGGTACTGTAATTATGGCAGTCCAGCAAACCGCGGGCAAGGGGCAGCGGGGCGCGTCATGGGAAAGCGAACCCGGCAAAAATTTGACGTGCAGTGTGCTTTTGTATCCTACGTTTCTGGATCCACGGCAGCAATTTCTCCTGACGATTGCCGTCAGTGTGGCGGTCGCCACCGCCCTGGAAACCTTTATCTCTGAGCCGGTATTCATCAAGTGGCCCAACGACATCTTCGTGGACAGTCGCAAGGTAGCGGGAATCTTGATCGAGAACCAGCTACGAGGCACGCGGTGGAAATCGGCAATCGTAGGCCTCGGTGTCAACGTCAACCAAGCGGAATTTTCAGAAAAGATCGCGTCGCGCGCTACATCTCTCAAGATTGTTACGGGGCTAACCCACGATTTGCACAAGGTGCTGTCAACGTTGTGTCATTATATCGGACAGACCTATGTCGCGCTGCGCACGGGAGAAGCCGAGCAACTGCGCCAGCAATACGACGCACGGTTGTTTGCGCGTGGACAACTACGCGATTTTCTCCTCGAGGGGGGCGTTCGTGTTAGTGGTAAAATATTGGGTGTTAGTGAATTGGGGCATTTATTGGTCGATTTGGACGGGCACCGAACCAGTTTTGGCGCGAAGGAAATTACCTACACGTTTTGAGGGGCGGTCCAATCACTCCGTCGCGAACGATGCCCTCCCCACGAGGTCGAGAGGGCGAAGCAAAAACTCGTTCTTTGCGTAGAAATTTCTTATTTTTGTAACTTGTTTCGTAAGAGCCTGCCGAAAGCGGGTGCCCTGTTTTTAAACTCCCGCACCGATTTGGCGTCCTACCTGATGAAGGTATACGAATTTAAAAATTAAAGAAATGAAGAAAGCTCTTTTTTTGGTAGTGGCAGCGGCCCTGTTTATGGTGAATGGCGCTTCTGCTCAGATATTGACCCCCGTTAAATGGGATTACGGGGCGAAAAAAATCAATGAAAACGAAGCCGTTGTGTTTTTAAGGGCCAAGATGGACGACGGCTGGCATATTTACTCTCAAAATGTCGAAGACGGTGGCCCCATCAAGACGTCGTTTACGTTTGGCACATCCAAGGATTATACATTGGTCGGTAAAACGGCCGAGCCTAAACCCAAAACCAAATACGAGGATGTGTTTGGGATGGATGTTTCCTATTTTGATAAAGAAGTCGTTTTCCAGCAGCGCGTGAAGTTGACCAAGGGTGCGGCGATTGTGCGGGGTACTCTCGAGTATATGGCCTGCGATGCCACGTCTTGCTTGCCGCCCGAGGAGGTTGATTTTGCGATAGCGATTAAGTAGGTGGCGCTACGTGCAGAAATCGAACACACGAAATTATCACTTGATACGAAAGGCAGTAAATCTGCCTTTTTTTTGAATGCACCAAACACGTTACATGCAACGATTACCTAGGTTTATTGCGTTGTTGGTTTCGGCAAGCTTAATGCTGTTTGCCGCAGCCAATGTTCATGCACAAGCGGAACCTGCTGCCGATACGCTTTTTTCTTTCGAGGGCGTAGAATTTACGGACGGAGCCGATACCGTGCCTTATATGGACGTGCCGGAGGATGTCGTGTTTTCGGACGGCGAGCCGGTGCTAGACGAGGTGGGTGGCGCGGACGGTGCGGTGACGCTGCCGCCTGAGCAAACCGGCCAGACGTTGTGGGGGATATTCATTGCGGGCTTGATCGGCGGTTTTGCAGCGTTTTTGATGCCCTGTATTTATCCGATGGTACCCTTGACGGTGTCCTTTTTCACGAAGCAGAGCGGGACGCGCGCCAAGGGCTTGTCTAATGCGTTGCTCTACGGCTTGTTTATCATCGTCATCTATGTGGCTTTGGGCATGTTGGTGACCTTGATTTTCGGCGCGTCGGCACTCAATGAAGCCGCCAGCAGCGCCTGGTTCAATCTGGCATTTTTCGTGATGATCATCGTCTTTGCGATTTCCTTTCTGGGCGCATTTGAAATCACGTTGCCGTCGCGATTTGTCAATAAAATTGACTCGAAATCTACCCGAGGGGGCTTTATCGGCCTGTTTTTTATGGCGTTCACCCTCGCGTTGGTGTCTTTTTCCTGTACAGGGCCCATTATTGGATACTTGTTGGTAGAAGCGGTCTCCGAAGGCGCCATGATGGGTCCTGCGGTCGGCATGCTTGGGTTTTCGGTTGCTTTAGCCATTCCCTTCATGATATTTGCGGTGTTCCCCTCCTGGTTGAAGGAAATGCCTAAATCCGGCGGATGGTTGAACACGGTGAAAGTTTCTTTGGGCTTTCTGGAGCTGGCCTTGGCGTTCAAGTTCCTGTCCAACGTCGATTTGGCCTATCACTGGGGCATACTGGATCGCGAGGTGTTCCTGGCGATATGGATTGTCATCTTCGGCTTGTTTGGCATATATCTGCTCGGCAAGCTCAAGTTTGCGCACGATTCCGACCTTGCATTTATTTCGGTACCGCGCTTGTTTTTCGCCATTGCTGTGTTGTCCTTTACCGTATATATGATTCCGGGGATGTGGGGCGCGCCCCTGAAAGCGCTAAGCGCATGGCTACCACCGTCGCCCACACAAGATTTCAATCTTCACCAGGTAGGGTATGGCAATATGGGCGCGACGACGATGGGGGCCAGCGATAGCCGGAATGTAACTAAGAAATACGGCGAAATCTTCCACGCACCACATGGGCTGGATGCATTTTACGATTATGACCAAGCGCTGGCCTATGCTAAGACGGTCAATAAGCCGGTTTTACTTGACTTTACCGGCTGGAGCTGTGTAAACTGTCGGAAGATGGAAGAGTCTGTTTGGCCGGATCCCCGGGTGCTGAAGCGGCTCAATGAAGACTATGTACTGGTGTCGCTATACGTGGATGACCGCACGAACCTGAGCGAGGACGAGCAATACGTATCGTCATTCAGCGGCAAGCGGATCAATACTGTAGGGCGCAAATGGTCGGATCTGCAACAATCGCGCTTCGGGGTCAATGCCCAACCGTATTACGTAGTGACGGATACCGACGGCAACCAGTTGATTCCGGCGTCGGCATATGACGAAGATATCGAAAAATACGTGAACTTCCTGGACGAGGGGCTGAAGGCCTTTGCATCCGCTAAATAATTTTAATAACGAACAAAAAACAGAAAGAATATACCATATGAGCACTATTAAGAATATTGCTGTCCTTACATCAGGAGGGGATGCCCCGGGGATGAATGCTGCCATTCGCGCCGTTGTGCGTAGCGGTATTTACAATGGATTGAACGTTTTTGGCGTGTCACGGGGTTATGACGGGCTGGTCAAAGGCGATATTACCGCGATGGATACTAAATCGGTGGCGAACATTATCCAGCGCGGCGGAACCATCCTGAAGACCGCCAGGAGTGAGGAGTTTAAGGCTGTCGAGGGTCGCAAGCAAGCTTACGAGCACTTGCGCGAGCGGGGTATTGATGCGCTGGTCGTGATTGGTGGCGATGGGACTTTTACCGGAGCGAGCGTGTTTGCCAAGGAGTTTGATCTCCCCATCATAGGCTTGCCGGGTACCATCGATAACGATTTGCTGGGTACGGATTTTACCATTGGCTACGATACCGCTATCAACACCGTGACTGCCGCGGTCGACAAAATCCGTGACACGGCGGAATCGCACGATCGGGTATTCGTCATCGAAGTAATGGGGCGCGACTGCGGGCTTATCGCGATGCGGACCGGTATCAGTACAGGTGCCGAGGTCGTGGTGGTACCGGAGGTAAAGGTCGATTACAAAGCGGTGATGAGCCGGATGGACAAAACCCGCAAGAACAAGTCGTCGCGGATCATCATCGTGGCAGAGGGCGACAAAGACGGAGGCATGGTCGTCGCCGACAAGATACGCGAGTATTTTCCGCACTATGACGTTCGGGTGTCCATCTTGGGACACATGCAACGCGGTGGCAGCCCGTCGTGTATGGATCGCGTATTGGCCAGTCGCTTGGGCGTGGCCGCCGTTGAAGGCCTGCTCGAGGGAAGGAGAGGTGTGATGGCGGGACTAATTCATGGCGAAGTCGAATACACGCCTTTTGCCAATGCCATTAAGCACAACGCCAAGCCTAACGACAACCTCATGCGTATCGTGAATATTTTGTCGCTCTAGCGCGTAAATTAGTATAAAAAAAGCGGGCTGCAACCATGGGGACAGCCCGCTTTTTTTGTACGCCTCGGTTGGCATTACTCGCCGAGTAATTCGGACAACACGTCATGCAATGCCTGACCGTGCAGGTTTTTTGCGATGATGACACCGTCCGGATCGAGTAGGAAGTTTTGCGGGATGCGGTTGATGTGGTACAGTTCAGCCGCTTCCGAATTCCAAAATTTCAAGTCTGATACATGGGGCCATCCCTGCAGACTGTCCGCTTCGATGGCTTTTAGCCAAGCATCGCGCTGCCCTGGGCGATCTAGCGATACCCCAAGAACCGTAAAATCTTTATCCTTAAAAGCCTCGTGCGCCGCCACGATATTGGGGTTCTCCCGACGGCAGGGTCCACACCAACTTGCCCAGAAATCGATCAGTACGTACTTCCCACGCAAGGAAGAGAGCGTAAAGTCGTTTCCTGAGGTGTCAGGGAGGGTAAAGTCGGGCGCAACGGACCCCACGTCGAGGGCGCTCATCGAAGCAAGGTATTCGCCGAGTCTTTTGCCCCGGGCTGAATTCCGTACGGATGTGCTTAGCTTGTCAAATGCTGGTTTAATCGTGGCGCCCATGGGTTCGCTTTCGATGTGTTCTACCAAGAGGTCGAGACTAACGAGCGAATTGGGGTGGTTGGTGATATAGTCGAAATCCAAGGTGCGCTTGGCGGCCGCTAGGTCTTCAATATCCGCCCGCAATTGACCGATAAAAGCCGGATCTCGATGGTCGTCGTCCGAAGCGCCTTCATAGCGGCTTCTAATCGCGCGCTCCTTGGCATCAATATCCGTGTTTTGGGCTTTGTATTTCGCAAATTCCTGATTAAGTACTCCTCCGGAGACGATTGCCCGTACCAAGGAGTCGGGAGTGGTGATTGTTATCGCTCCTTTTTCCACATAGAAATCAAGCAAGTCGGGGCGTGAGTCACGTAGATTTTCTCCTTTGTGAAGTAAAAATAGGGTTGCGCGTGACGGCTCGCTGCTTGATCCATGGAATTTAAACGTACCGTCTGTCACGGTCGTCGAATCCAATGTATATTCGTCGCCCGCTAAGTAGTGCAGAAAGACTTTCGCCTCCGGTCCGGCGCCTTCTACTTTTCCGATTACCGAGAAGTCGATTTGTGCCATGAGGCACGCAGGTATGGCCATAAGACCGAGTAATATTGTTTTTTTCATGTTCTAACGTATGTTCGCTGCCCCTACGTAGTCCAAATGAAGTGCCACGATTTCCGAATGTGCCAAATATCCAGCAATAAATTCCTATAGAAGGTTCCGTGCCTTTATCTCCAAATATTTGTTAATTGCATTGACGGAGAGTTGTTCGGGTTTGGTCAAAACCGCGTGGATACCGTGCAGGTTGAGTTCCTTGACAATCTGGCGCTTTTCCACGGAAAACTTGGTTGCAATGGTTTTAAAGTAGACGTCTTCGGTGGTGGACGCCGGTGTAGCCGCGGCGTCGAGGAGTTCAGAATTCTCAAAGAAAACGACCACCAACAGGTGGAAGTGAGCCAAGCGCCTGAGCAGGGGAAGTTGGCGCTTCATCGCTGACATACTTTCGAAATTGGTGAAAAGCACTACTAGGCTCCGTTGCTTGAGGGTATGCCGCACCGTACGGTAAAGCAGTTCTAGGTTGGTTTCCAGATAGCGGGTTTTCTCATTGTAGAGCGCTTCCATGATGGTGCGGAGCTGCCCGGGTTTGCGATCAGCCAGAACCGTGGCGCCGGGCCTGTCCGATATGGTGATTAGCCCAGCCTTGTCATCCCGAAGGAGGGCAACCCTGGAAAGCGCGAGGGTTGCGTTAATGGCGTAGTCCAGTAGGCTTAAGCCGTGAAACGGCATGCGCATGGCCCTTGATTTGTCGATGACACAGTACACATGCTGTGCCTTTTCGTCCACATACGCGTTTACCATAAGCTGGCCCTGTCGGGCCGTTGATTTCCAGTTCAGCGTTCGATAATCATCGCCGGCGACATACGTTTTTATCTGGTCAAACTCCATGCTGTGTCCAACGCGCCTCGTTTTCTTGAGACCATAATCGCTCAGTCGGTTTGAGACGGCTATCAGGTCATACTTGCGCATTTGCACAAACGAGGGGTAGACCGGCAGGATCTGGGGTTTGCCTGCGTTGTAGCGTCGCTGGATTAGTCCCAAGGGCGAGGAAACGTAGAGACGCAGCAGCCCAAATTGATATTCACCGCGTTTGACAGGCCGGAGGTGGTACTGGAGGGTTTTGTTTGTTCCTGTGTCGAGGGTAGTTGGGAACCAGATGTCCCGGCTCTGGAATTGTACCGGAATTTCGTCAATGATTCCTAGTCGGATTCGGAAAGGGTAGCGGTTTTCCACGTATACACGGATCGCATTATCGTCGCCATTGCTCAAACGTTCGGGCGTGATGCGCCTGGCGAATACGCCGTGGTCGGTGCGAAATAGCAGAAACACGTCAAGGGCAAGCAATCCCAAGAGGGTCCATAAGGCTAAATAGGCGACGGTACCTATGCCGGGGAGGAAAAAGGCGACCAAAAAAAACAGCGCGGCTAGGGCCCACAGGCCCATGAGCCGTTGAGTTAGGAAGAGTTGGGAATAAAAGGTGTTGAAAAGACGCCTCACCGACTAAAAGCTTATTGGTTCTTGCAATAATACATAAATAGTCGGATGTGCAGGGCGTTGATTGCGAAGATTTTACCAGCTCCCGCTGGCGCCGCCTCCTCCGAAGCCACCCCCGCCGAAACCACCAAAACCACCGCCACCGAAGCCACCTCCTCCGAAGCCGCCGCCACCGAAACCACCAGCTCTTCCGCCTCGCCCCATGCCACCAATGAGCATACCGGTTAGGATATCGGCCGCACCACGGCCCGTCACTACGCGACCTCCCCCACCTCCGCCACGGCCTCCTTTGGAGATGGCGAAGATGATAATGACGACGACGATTAAAAACAGGAGAGCGCCGCCGCCACCTTCCTTCCGTTCGCTGCGCGGAGGAGCGGTATACTCACCCTGCGTGTATTTGATCAAGGCGTCAGTGGCCCGGTCGATGCCGGTGTAATAGTCTCCCGCGCGAAAGGCGGGTTTGATTTCATTCTCGATAATGCGGTAAGCGATGGCGTCCGGCACAGCGCCTTCAACGCCATATCCGGTTTGTATCGTCACGCGCCGATCGCCCAAGGCCACCAATAACAGGATGCCATTGTCGTGCTGCTCGCCGCCGATTCCCCAGTGTTGGGCCAGTCGGGTACCATAGTCAGCAATATCATAATGCCCTACGGACTGCATCACCACTACGGCGATCTGCGTGGTGGTGCTGTCATCAAAAGCGACGAGCTTGCGCTCTAGGCTGGCTACCTGTTGGGCCGTGAGGGTACTGGTATAGTCGTTGACTAACTGTTGGGGCTTCTCGGGGAAGGTTTGGGCCCAAGCATTGCTAACTAGCCCCAGGCCAATCAGAATTATCAGCAGCCCCGCGGCTGCTGATTTGTATGTGTTCGCTTTCTGCGCCATGTCGTTAGTCTAATGCCTTTCCGTCGCCAAAGATGATGTCGTCTGGAAGCTCATTAACGTCATCCCCCAAGCGAGGGAAATGCGTTTTAAGCTGTTCGCCCGCTTGCTCAATTCCGGCTAGCAAGCCACCCACTAAGTCGTCTTGTTTGAAATGGGCGGCCATGGCTTGTTTGGTCGCTTCCCAAAAACTGTCGCCCACCTTCTCGTGTATGCCTTTATCGCCTAGGATAGCAAATTTATGGTCGTCAGTAGCGACATAGATCAATACGCCGTGGTGCAACGAGGTCTCATGCATCGCCAAATGGCGGAAATAGTCGGCAGCGCGATCCAATGCGTCGCCTTTGCACCTGCGTTCCACCACAACGCGGATCTCGCCGGTCGTACGGTTTTCCGCTACGCTAATGGCGAACATTACGCGCTCCTGTTCTTCTTCTGTCAATAAGTGCATATCCTTACTCTCTATTTCTAATCGGGTGAAAAGCGCACGCATGGCGTTACGCCCTGCGCCTTGCAAGCGCTGAGCATACCGAGATGGGCTCAGCCCCGCGGCCGGCCCAGCTCGTCGCGGCTAAAATTGCACTTCCGGAGCGGTGTCCGCGCCTTCAGTGGCTGTGAAATGGCCCTTCGGCTTGAATCCGAAAATGCCGGCCATGATGTTATTGGGGAACTTCCGAACAGCGGTGTTGTATTGTTGTGTAGCCTCGTTAAACGCGCGCCGTTCCGTGCTGATCCGGTTTTCGGTGCCTTCGAGCTGAGCTTGTAGTTCTAGGAAGTTCTGGTTGGCTTTTAATTCGGGGTAGCGCTCCACTGATACCAGCAGACGGCCCAGTGACTGCGACAGCCCATCCTGCGTTTGCTGGAACTGTTGGAGCGCTTCAGGCGTCAGGTTTTCTGGGTCTACCGTCACTGACGTGGCTTTGGCGCGGGCTTCAATCACCTGGGTCAGGGTCTCCTGCTCGAAGTCCGCGGCGCCTTTCACCGTATTCACCAGGTTTGGAATAAGATCGGCGCGCCGTTGGTAAGCATTTTCAACTTGAGCCCATTTCCCCTTGACGTTCTCGTCGAGGGCAACCATCGTGTTGTAGCCACAAGAGCTGAACGACATGGTGACAAGCAGGCCTGCTAGGATGACAAATAATCGTTTCATGATGTTTTTTTCAATTTATGGGTGTGTTTGATAGCCCGTCCTCACTACAGGGACGAGGCAAAAGTTCTAATTTAGCACATGCCAAATGTAAATACTTTGACGGCAAAATCCATACCTTTGTTACGCCATCGGGATAAATACCCGACACGAAGCGCATGCAACACGAGATCGAAATGCCCATACCGCCGGGCCACATCGCCGACGAATCCTATATTATCCAACAGGGAGCTATCCGTTTAAATATCGAGCCGTCCCGCATCAACGGGGTGAAGATTCGGAAAAGATCGATCGATGCCCGGGGCCGGCAGGTGGTCTACCGCGTCCGGGTTATCTTTTTTGTCGACGAGATCCATCTGCCCGAAGTGTTTTCCTTTTCTTATCCGGATGTCGCGGACGGTCGGCCCGTTATCATCATCGGGGCGGGTCCTGCCGGCCTGTTCGCCGCGATGCGGTGTATCGAACGGGGCTATAAGCCCATCCTTCTCGAACGCGGGAAGAACGTGCGGGAGCGGCGAATGGACTTGGCGCAGCTAAACAAAGAGGGAGTCGTCAACCCGGAGTCGAATTATTGTTTTGGCGAGGGCGGCGCAGGCACATATTCTGACGGCAAATTGTATACGCGGTCCAATAAGCGCGGCGACGTACAATATGTATTGCAATTGTTGGTGGCGCACGGCGCTACGGAAGATATATTGGTGGATGCCCGGCCCCACATTGGCACCAACAAGTTGCCCCACATTATCCAAGCTATCCGCGAAACCATCATCGCCCATGGTGGGGAAGTTCATTTCAATGCTGCCGTAATAGATATCGAAAGCAGGTTTGGAGCCGTCTCTGGCGTGAAGCTGGCATCGGGAGAATGTATCGGCGCTGAGCACGTTGTTGTAGCGACCGGTCATTCCGCCCGCGACATTTTTTACCTTTTTCGCAACAAGGGCTGGCAGATTGAAGCAAAGCCCTTTGCTTTGGGCGTACGTATTGAGCACCCGCAACAGACCATAGACCGGATCCAATACCACTGCGAGGTTCGCGGCGACCACCTGCCGCCTGCGTATTACAGCTTGGTAGAGCAGGTGGGTGGACGTGGTGTATTCTCGTTTTGCATGTGTCCCGGCGGTATTATCGCCCCCTGTGCAACGGGCCATGGCGAGGTGGTGGTAAATGGGTGGTCCCCTTCAAAACGAAATAATCCCCATGCCAACTCGGGTACGGTCGTGGAAATCAATCTGGCCGATGTTCCCAACGCAAGCACCGACCCGCTTGCCCTGCTCGCGTTCCAGCGCGAGGTGGAGCAGGCGGCTTTTCAGGCGGGCGGTGGCCATATCGTCGCACCCGCACAGCGGATGATCGATTTCGTGCAAGGGAAACTGTCTTTGGACCTGCCTACCAATTCGTACATGCCCGGCGTCAAAAGCGTACCCCTGGTTGAGGTGCTGCCCGGGTTTGTACACGACGCGTTGAAAGGAGCCTTGCCCGCCTTTGGCAAAAAGATGAAAGGCTATTTTACCAACGAAGCGATATTGGTGGGGGTAGAGTCGCGGACGTCTTCGCCAGTACGCATCCCCCGTAATCGGGAGACCTTGCAGCATCCCCAAGTGAAGGGACTGTACCCCTGCGGAGAGGGAGCGGGTTATGCCGGAGGCATTGTCTCTGCCGCGATCGACGGATTTAACTGCGCCAACGCCATCCCGGACTGATTAGCTCAGTAGCCTTACCACTTGCCGCGCTTCCTTCACGTCGTGCACACGCAAGAGATGTACACCCTTTAGGAGCAGGAGGGTGTGTATCGCGGTTGTTCCGTTCAATGCGTTTGCTGGCGTAACGCCCAGCTTATTATAGATCATGGATTTTCGGGACACCGCGCCTAGGACGGGGAGACCATAGGCGTGCAGCGTATCCATGCCCGCTAGCAACTCGTAATTTTGTTCCAAGGACTTGGCGAAGCCGAAACCGGGATCGAGGATGATGTCGGTGACACCGAGCGAACGCAGGCGACTTATGCGTTCGCCGAAATAAAGCGCTACCTCCTCCACAATATCGTGGTATTCGGTTTGCTGTTGCATGTTTTGGGGCGTACCACGCGTATGCATGAGAATGTAGGGGACACCCAGTGATGCTACCGTTTCGAACATGGCCTCGTCAAGCGAGCCACCCGAGATGTCGTTGATGATATGTGCGCCCGCGTCGACCGTGGCACGTGCTACCGCCGCCCGAAACGTATCGATGGACAGGATAACTTCTGGCATCTCGGCTGCAAGGGCCTCCACGACGGGCACGATGCGGTCCAGCTCTTCCTGTGTACTGATGTCCGCTGCGCCAGGGCGCGATGAATACGCGCCAATATCAATGATATCTGCACCTTCGCCGATTAACTTGTGGGCATGCGCTATCGCGTTATCCAAGGTGTGGTGCTGGCCTCCATCGAAAAACGAATCGGGCGTCACATTCAATATCCCCATGATTTTCGGCGTAGCCAAGTCAAGAAGCTGGTCTCCGGCGCGGAGTGTATACGGCGGTATGTTGATAAATGACATAGGTCAGCAACAAAGAAGCGCATGCGACGATTGGCAAGACCAAGCGAAGATGCGCTTTCGTGATAAGTTCGGGTCCGAGAACTAGCGGATGACCACTACACCCTCGGCAATAATGGCGATGTCTTCCTTCGGTTCGGTAATTTGGGCAATCTCCTCGGCACTCTTGCCTTTGTCTTCCGCGTAGTGTTTTAGGGAGGCTACTGACGTCTCCTTAATCCAAGCGCGGCCGTCCACTACGACGGTCCGACCGACAATGTCCTGCGGCATGAAGAAGCCGTAGTCCTTAAACCGCACCATGATAGGGTCTTTATCACCCTCGCGCTTCACTTCCATAAAGCAGCCTTTTTTCTGGCAAACGGCAATGACCTCCGCAGAGACTTTTCCGATGTAGGCGGTGTCGGCTTCGAGGAACGTTTCCAATTTTTCGACGCTAATAGCGCCCTCACTCGAAATGGGCTTGCCATATTGCTGTCCGGGTTCGGCCGACGGGATTTCCTGTTGGGCGTGCGTTGCGATGCTAAAGCAAAGCAGGGCTACCCAAAAGAATATTGTATGTTTCATTATTGAATGATTTAATAGTTCTGGTAACCAAAAGTACGTATTAATCCATAGTTTATCGTCTTAGGAACGAAAATTTTCCGTCCGAAGCGAGCTTCATGATTGTAGAAGGGGGGCGTGCTGACCGATCTTCCTGGCCAAACTGTACGACAAAGTCGACACCGGCCTTGATAGTCGGATCGATGCTGTCGAAGTTGCGGGGCGACGGTTCACCGCTCAAGTTGGCGGAGGTAGAAACGATGGGTTTACGGAAGCGCTGGATGAGGCGTTCACAGAACGCATGCTTGACAATCCGTATGGCGATGCTTCCGTCGTCAGCTAACAGGTTTTCGGGGAGGTTTTTTGCGCCCTCGTACACGATGGTTAGCGGATTTTCGGCATATTCGACCAATGAGTACGCCACCTCTGGCACCTCGTGCACATAGCTTTGCAACTGATTGTCGTTGCCCAGCAAGATAATGAGGCTTTTTTCTGACGACCGCCCTTTCAGCTGATAGACGCGCTCAACTGCTTCTGGATTGGTGGCGTCGCAACCGATGCCCCAAATGGTATCCGTGGGATAGAGAATCAATCCTCCCGCCCGCAATACTTCTACGGCTTGCTTGATGTCAGCCTCGTTTATGTGTTCGCCCATTACTATACCGCTACGTTATGCTCACGCAGTGCGTTGTTTAACGATGTTTTTTTGTCTGTGGACTCTTTGCGTTTTCCGATGATGAGCGCACAAGGCACTTGGTATTCGCCGGCAGGAAATTTTTTCGTGTACGATCCTGGGATGACCACCGACCGAGCCGGAACGACACCCTTGTACTCAACGGGTTCCGCACCGGATACGTCAATAATTTTCGTGGATGCGGTGAGCACGACGTTGGCACCCAGTACGGCTTCCTGTTCTACCCGAACACCCTCTACTACAATAGCCCGCGAGCCGACAAATACATTGTCTTCGATAATAACGGGGGCGGCCTGCACGGGTTCCAAAACTCCGCCGATGCCCACTCCCCCACTTAAGTGGACGTGCTTGCCAATTTGAGCGCAGGAGCCCACGGTTGCCCAAGTATCGATCATCGTTCCTTCGTCTACATAAGCACCGATATTGACGTAGGAAGGCATCATGATCACCCCTTTGGCTAGAAAGGCGCCATAGCGCGCAATACCATGGGGCACTACACGTACACCGAGTTCTTTGTAGTTGGTCTTGAGTTTCATTTTATCATGAAACACAAAGGGGCCGGCCTCGATGACTTCCATGCTGCGGATGGGGAAGTACAGGATGACTGCCTTCTTGATCCAGTCGTTGACATGCCAACGCGTCCCGATGGGTTCTGCGACGCGGAGTTCGCCGCGGTCAAGGCGCTGGACGACGGTCTCGATAGCCCGCGCGTACTCTGGGAAATCCAAAAATTGCCTGTTGTCCCAAGCTTCTTCCACTAATTTTTTAAGTTGTTCGACGCTCATCTTTGTGGTTTGCTAATCCGTGCTTGCCTCAATCCCACAGCGGGACATGTCCAGTTTGCCGCGTCGCAGCCAGGGTTGGCCGGGGTGGAGGCGCTGCAGAAGGGAAGACACGGGTTCTAATTGTTTTTATATGTCAGGTGTTTTATCGTGTTACAAAGAAACGAAAATCTTGCCAAAGCTTGCCCGCCCTGGAAAAAAACCTGTTTCCTAGAGCATGCTCCCGCTGATACAGTCAGGATTGCGTACCTTTGTCCTATGGCTAAAGAACCGGAAAAGCTGCGCATTGATAAATATTTGTGGTCCATTCGGATTTTTAAGACGCGAAGCCTGGCTACCGAGGCTTGCCGAGCCGGAAAGGTGAAACTGAACGGCCAAAACGTCAAACCTTCTTATCTCGTTAAAGTCGACGAGGTTTTCCATATCCAAAAAGGGCTGGAAAAAAAAGTTATCAAAGTCCTGGCCTTGCTGGAGAAGCGCGTTGACGCCAAAACGGCCGCCTTGCACTACGAGGACCAAACCCCTGAGGAAGATACCTGTCGCTATCGATCGATGTTTGGCGTGCCCGTGCTGAAGCGCGACCGGGGGACTGGACGCCCAACCAAGAAGGACCGCCGGGAAATTGACGACCTGCAGAGCGAGTGGTTTAACGACGAAGACTAACCGCGGGGCAACGTCGCCACCGCCGTGGGGATATCGATGTCTCCGTGCGAGGCATGGTACAGGCAAGCCGATCCATGCACAACCAGCACTTGGGGAGACTCATGTCGTACGCCCCATATGCGGGCCACTTCGTGGGAGAGCGTGCGGTACCGGAGCAGGTCTAGGTAGTACGTATCGACGTTCGCTGGAATGGCGTCGGCGTCCAAGGCAATGTGGCGTTTGGCTATGCTGCTCACTGCGCACTGGGTGCTGTGCTTGAAAATCAGGCTCGGACGTTCGCTAGCCACGATATCCTGCAATTGTTGTTCGTTTTCCAGCGGTATCCAGTCCATAATCGTATTAAGGTTGAGTGAATTTTTCGGCTTCAATGTGTACTAAGCTGGCCGCAACGGAATAGACGACTTGTTGTCCACCCCCCACCGCTACAAAGCGGGTAGGTAAAAATAGACCGCCACCAATATCCTTGTAACCGCTCACGTCGTAGCTGACCCCGCCCCTAGGATTCCAGCGCGTGATTCGACCGGTATGAGCGTCGACGTATAAGGTGCCTTCGGCGTCCGCATCGTATACGGTTCCCTCATTTTTTATCTGGGCCACAAGCTGGCGCGACGCACCGACGAGCCGTTCGGCCTCGAGCGACAACCGTACGCTCTCACCGTCCTGTATAGCCGGGAGAAATAATAGCTCGGCATCCTTCTTAAAGCCCTGCCGCACGTTGTTGATTTTAGTTTTGATGGTTTCGCTATCGTCTTGGATGACATTATCAATGTATACCTGGCCTTCCAAACGGTGGAGGTTGAACAGCACGACCAGGTTGCGCTGGTCTGTTGTGGTGCCTTCATAGCGGCAGTCGCCCGAGAAACGGTCCCATAGGTAGGACGCTGGTCGCTGATGCACGGGTTTGTGAGGACCCTGGCAGGTGAACATGAAATAGCGCGCATTTTCCCAATGTTGCTTGCCTCCGATGCTAGTCCATATTTTTTCGGACAAATCTTCCGTCTGCCCCAGTACGGTGGCAGGAAGGCCTGTAAGCCACAATAAAAAAAGAGGGAAGTAATAAGATCTCGATTTGTTAAACATGCTTAGCTTCTTTAAGTCGATGAAAAACAGCCTCTTCGCTTAAACATGCCGGGGTGTGTTCCTTGCCGCTCACTTAGGAAGGAGGGCGAAGACTACCCGAACGGAAAGAACGCTTAACGGTTCCGTTTTGTTTGCGGATAAGAGTTATAGGCTGCACACAGCTTGTGAGAGCATGATTGTGCGGTAAAGGCGATTAGCAAGACAGATACAAAAAACACGGCTACGGATCGTCTCATGGAATAATAACGTTGAGTGAAAGATAATATTGTCACCCCGCGGAGCGCTTGTGTTAGGCGCCGTGCGGGTTAGCGGCGTGTAACGCAGCCATTTGGATGGCCGTAATGGCCGCCTCTTCGCCTTTGTTGCCATGCTTTCCCCCGGCGCGGGCCTGTGCCTGCTCCATGTCGAGGGTTGTCAATACGCCGAATATGACGGGCTTGTTGTGTTTCAGCGACACGTTGGTGATTCCGTTCGCCACGGCATTACAAATATAGTCAAAGTGTGGTGTCTCGCCCTGGATTACGCAGCCCAGACAGATGATGGCATCGAGCGTCCCGTCGCGGAGAAGGAT
This sequence comes from uncultured Sphingobacteriaceae bacterium, assembly GCA_964423925.1. Taxonomy (GTDB): domain Bacteria; phylum Bacteroidota; class Bacteroidia; order Sphingobacteriales; family Sphingobacteriaceae; genus CAYRGQ01. The sequence continues at coordinate 43,586 of CAYRGQ010000020.1, forward strand.
GTCTGCGCCAGCGGTCAGTTCGTAGCTGCCTGGAACCTCTACTACACGGATGTTCGCTTCCTGGGCCTCATGGTCAAGTAGCGCTTGGTACGCGCCGTTGAGCAGGCTGCCGGTAATCTCAGCATTCCACTGCGAAACCACAATGCCAAAACGGTATTCCTTAGCGGAAGCCACCGTAATGTGCGAAAAATCAGATAAACTTTTATATTGTGTTGCCATCGTGTTTACTCCTCCTTTACGTAGTTGGATTGGACCTGATGCGAACAGGGGAGACGCTGAGCCGTACTACAGGCGTGCCTCGGCGCGGGCAATCAGCCCATCCACGGTTGCGCCTTCTGCGCTTTCAGGGTATTCGGCCTTGATACGCTTGTACGCATCGATTGCCGGTTTGAACTCATGTTGTGCTTCGTGCACGAGGCCCAGTTTCTTAAGCATCAAAGGCGTGGTGAAGGAATTGGGGCTCCGATCCGCGGCCTTTTTATAATAGGAAGCGGCTTTCTTGTAGTCTTTTAGCTCGGAGTGTGCGTCGCCCAGCATGCCGATGACGAGGGGGTCTAGGATTTGGCTTCCCGTATTGCTGTATTTTTCAAGGGCAGCGATGGCTTCTTGAAATTTGCCTTCGCGTAAGTAAAGCCCACCGAGGTAGGCGTTGGCTATGTTGGCTGACGGGGTGTTGTCATACGCCTCAGCAATCTCCTTGAATCCAGGGAAAGCACCGTCGCCGTCTATGGCGCGCTGGCGCAATGAGTCAACTAACGCGTAGTTCTCCGCTTTATACATTTGATCTTGCGCAGCTTCTGCCCGTGGCGCTAAATAAAAACGCTGGTATCCGAAGTACAATAAAATCAACACCACTACACCGCCAAGGATAAAGCCCAGGCTCTTTTGGTTTTCCAGAATGAAGTTTCCCTTGCTTCTTGCGGGAACCGTATTTTGGTTATTATTTTTAGCCATTATCGTATCTAAAAAATTGGATTGCAAAAATACACTTTTAGTTAGTATAATCAAGGAAATGTTCGAAGAATAAAAATCTGGTTATCACCTTCTTCGGGTTTCGGCCCGCTAGGCTTTGACTGGTATGGCCAGCCCGTGCGAAGGGAGAGGTTGGAAGAAGGGCGATGCTTTTCCCTGGGTGATGCTGGGGTGGGAGCGCGTGCGTCGACTACTCGTCAAGTTCTTCAAAGACGGAGTTTTTACTTTTAAACTCCGGTACCATGGCTTTCATGAAAACAACGATTTCGCGCTCGTTTTGCTTGTTTGCGAGTTGGATGAGGCGTTCTACTTTTCGTTCGACATCGTGGAAGTCGTATTCACGTACTTGGGCGACCATAATTTTATCGTGGTGAGTAGGCAACGTGTTTTCTAGGTCGTTCAGCAATTCCTCATAAAGTTTCTCGCCCGGCCTCAAGCCTGAAAACTCGATGGCGATGTCCTTGTTAGGTTGCATGCCAGAGAGCTTGATCATCTTATGGGCCAAGTCGACGATTTTAACCGACTTGCCCATATCAAACACGTAGATTTCCCCGCCTTTCCCCATAGCGCCCGCCTCCAGCACCAACTGGCAGGCCTCTGCGATCGTCATGAAAAAGCGCGTGATTTCCGGGTGGGTCACCGTCACGGGGCCACCTCGCTCGATTTGTGCCTTAAACCGGGGGATGACGGAGCCATTTGAGCCCAATACATTGCCGAAGCGTGTCGTGATGAACTTGGTAATCCCCGCTGGGTCGCTCACACCACGGGTCTCAGTCAGGTGCGAGAAGTACGTCTGCACGTAGATTTCGGCGATGCGTTTGGAAGCACCCATAATATTCGTGGGGTTGACCGCCTTGTCGGTAGAGACCATCACGAACTTGTCTACCCCGAATTCCACGGAGAGCTGGGCGAGCAGCCGTGTGCCCATGATATTGGTGCGTACCGCTTCCACCGGATGGCTTTCCATCATCGGCACGTGTTTGTAGGCCGCGGCATGGTATACGTAATGGGGGTTGAAATTCTTAAACAGTGCCCGCATGCGGCTTTCGTCGCGGATGTCGCAGATATGGGCGTGGTAGGCTTTGTCGCCATATTGCTCCGCAAGCTCGAGTTTTAACTCATGCAATGGCGTTTCGGCTTGGTCCGCTAAGATAATCAACTGTGGGCCAAGAAGAGCTAGTTGGCGCGCGATTTCAGAACCGATGGAGCCCGCAGCCCCCGTTACGAGGATTCGTTTATTGGCCAGCTCATCGCCGACTTGCCGGTTGCGGATATCGATGGTGGGGCGCTCTAAGAGATCTTCAATGCGCAGCTCTTTAATCTGCGCGGGCTTGAGTTCGCCGTTGATGAGACGGTCGACCGGTGGCATCGTCATGACTTTGACGCCACTCTCCAGGCAGATGTCGACGACCTCGTTCTTCTTGGCCAACGGGATATTGTGCGATGCGATGATCAATTCATTGGCGCGCGTGTCGTGGATTAAGGCGGGGAGATGCCCCGATTCGTAAATGCGCACGCCGTCGATTACCTTTCCGATCTTTTTGGGGTTGTCGTCGATAAAGCCGACAACGGCGTGGTTTGATTTATGGTCATGATCCAGTGTCCGCTTGGCGGCGATGCCAATATCCCCCGCTCCGTAAACAATGGTGCGGACACGTACCCCTTTGACATTTTTTATATACATGAAAAACATCTTGACCAGTGTGCGGTACACCATCAAGATCAAGAAGCTGAATAGGCCAAACGTAATAAGCTGTGTCGTGGAAAAAAGCGGCATCCCGTTGAACGCAATTAGGATGATATTAACCAAAAATAGAATGGCCATTATTAAGCCAACAGCAGCGAGAATACGCATGGAATCCAGCGCGCTCGTGTAACGCACGATTCCGGCGAACATCCGGATGCGGTACGACACAATAGCGCTAGCCGCTAAGGTGATGAGCAAAATGCGGCTGAATTCGATTGAATAGAACTGGCTGGGATCAAAGTCGTGGATCAAGAAATATCCAAACGTGGCAGCGAGCGCGAACCCAAAGAGATCGAGGAGGAAAATTACCCAGCGAGGAACGATATTGAATTTGTCAAACATTCGGACAGGGTCGAGGGGTGGCGCGTGTGTATGCATCAAAAGTACTTATTTCGCACTACGAAACCAATAGATGCTACATGTTATTCTTGGCCGGCACCGTTGCTTCCCCAGGGGTTTCGAGGCGAGGCGTACGCCCGCGGCCGCGATATTTTGTGTGTCCGTCGCCAAAACCTCTTAATTTTTTGTAATTTGACGCCGCGTTTTAATACACAGTTTGGATGGCATGAGCGAGTTCAGCAAGTTGGCCCAACAGGCGCTGCTACAACCACAAGAGGCGCTGCAGGAGAATGGGCGTCAAGGGCGGGAATTATACATTGGAATCCCCAAAGAGACGAGTTTTCAGGAAAATCGGATACCGCTGACCCCCCTGTCGGTGGCCTTGTTGGTGGAGCGCGGTCACCGGGTGGTGATTGAGCGCAATGCCGGGGCGGCTGCCAACTTTGAGGATCACCATTACAGCGAACAAGGCGCCCAGATTGTGGACAATCCTCGCGAAGTATATCGAGCGGATATCATTATCAAGATTGCCTCACCTACGCGCGATGAAATCGCGCTGATGAAAGAAGGGCAGATTCTCCTTTCCTGCCTACAGCCATCGCTAATGGAATTGGATACCCTCAAAGCCCTCATGAGCAAAAAAGTGACGGCCCTGTCCTACGAATACCTGCGTGACGAGGGAAACACGTTGTCCGTAGTGAGGGCCATGAGTGAGATTGTGGGTGCTACGTCAGTGCTGATTGCAGCCGAATACCTGAGCACTGTATTTAACGGAAAAGGGCTTATGCTAGGTGGAATCTCCGGCGTTCCGCCTACCGAAATGGTAATCCTTGGTGCTGGCACCGTGGGCGAATTCGCGGCGCGGACGGCGATTGCGCTCGGCGCGCAGGTCAAGGTCTTCGACAGCTCGCTCTACCGGCTGAGGCGCTTGCAGAACAACGTAGGCAGCCGGGTGTTTACGTCGGTTATCCAACCTATCGTGTTGCGCAAGGCGGTCATCTCGTGCGACGTGGTCATCGGTGCTATTCGCGCGGAAAATGGTCGCAGTCCCTGCATCATCAGTGAAGAAACCGTGTCCAGGATGAAACCCAACTCCGTGCTGATCGATGTGAGTATCGACCAAGGAGGCTGTTTCGAAACGTCCGAGATAACCAGCCACGACAAGCCAGTTTTTCGTAAATACGAGGTGATTCACTATTGTGTGCCCAATATCGCATCGCGCGTGGCGCGTACCGCTACCTACGCCCTCACCAACATTTTTACGCCTATTTTGCTCGACATCGCTGACATGGGTGGTATTATGAATCTGATTTGGGCCAAACCCGGTGTGCGTAATGCCATTTATTTATACCAAGGCCAGCTGACGAACAAGGACATCGCTGCCAAATTCAATATGACCCCAAAAGACCTGGAATTGCTCATCATATCCAATCGATAACCCATGTTTAAGATCGCTTTTGTCATGTTGATCAGTATGCCCCTGGCGTTGCAGGGCCAACAGGTGTTGGCGCTATACGAAGATGAGGTACCCAACAGCATCTCCGCCTCCACCACCGAAAATGCCGATTTAGGCGACGACGGCATCCTACGCGTGTCTCACGTTTCCGTTCCCACGCTCACGGTGTATCGACCCGCTGCGGGGGTCACGAGCAGCGGCAAGGCCGTAATCATCTGTCCTGGCGGTGGCTACGGCATTCTAGCCATGTCGCACGAGGGCCATGATGTCGCCCTCGCCTTGGCCGAAGCGGGCATCACGGCATTCGTGTTGAAGTATCGCTTGCCGAGCGGCGCAATCATGCAAGATAAGGCGATCGGCCCGCTGCAGGATGCCCAGCGGGCCATCCAGCTTATACGCGAGCGGGCTGGCGAATGGGGAATCAATCCCAATCATATCGGCATAGCGGGGTTTTCGGCGGGCGGGCACTTGGCCGCCTCGCTATCCACGCATTACCACGAAGCGTTGATTGAGAACCCCAACGGGACATCGCTGCGCCCAGATTTCTCGCTGTTGGTTTATCCTGTCATTAGCATGGAGGAGGGCTTGACGCACGGCGGCTCCCGAAACAATCTATTGGGTGATTCGCCCACGGTAGCGCAGGTAATTCGGTTTTCAAACGAGCAACGGGTTACCCCTGACACCCCGCCTGCGTTTCTTGTGCACGCGGAAGACGATTTGGCCGTGCCCATCACCAATAGCCAGGCGTACGCTCGTGCTTTGGAAGCGCATGGTATTAACGCCAAACTTCTCGTGTACCCGAAGGGCGGACACGGGTTCGGCTTGGTCAACAGGTCGACGGACGACCGATGGTTCGATCATTTTTTGAGTTGGCTGGATAGTCTATAAAGGACGCCTTCGGATTCGTATCCCATCGGCCAAGCTGAGCAGTCATGGAACTCGCCAGAATATCTCACCGGCTCACCCGTATCGCTCCTACTCCCAGTGGGTACCTTCACCTAGGCAACGTGCTTTCGTTTGCATTGACGGCGACGCTCGCCAAACATAGCGGGGCGCGCATATTGTTACGTATTGACGATCTGGATCGTGAGCGCGTGAAACCGGAATATGTACAAGACGTTTTTGATACGTTGCGCTATCTCAACATCCCTTGGGACGAGGGGCCACGCAACTATCATGAGTATGAGACGCGCTATTCGCAGACGTGGCGCATGCACCGCTATGGGGAAGCGCTCCAACGACTTCGGGCCAACGGGTGGGTTTTCGCTTGCCGTTGCTCGCGTGCCGATGTATGGGGTCGCAATTCCCGTGGAGTGTATGACGGCACATGTAGGGATGCCGAGCTGTCTTTGGATGAGGAGGGATTGAACTGGCGGTTGGACGTAGCGGGCGGTGCTGAAGCTCCCTTTCGGGAATGGAGTGGCCGGACCCTTAGGGAAGCGCTGCCTGATACCATGCATTATTATGTCGTACGCAAGCGAGATGGTTTCCCGGCCTATCAACTGGCGTCATTGGTGGACGACGAGGATTTCGGCGTCGACTTAATCGTTCGAGGGGCAGACCTATGGGATTCGACCCTCGCACAACACGTGCTGGCGGGCAGACTAGGGCTGCAGACGTTTCCCCGCGCGACCTTCGTCCACCATGAGCTACTCATGACCGCCAAGAACGAGAAATTTTCCAAGTCTGCTGGCGATACTTCCATCCAGTATCTTCGTAAGCACGGGAAAACCAAAGAATCGATATTTAACGAGATCGGACCCATGGTAGGTCTGGCAGAGCCGGTGTCCGACTGGGAGCAGCTTGGCAACGCGCTGATGCGTCGCGGTGGGTTTACGACCGCTTTGGGCTAATAGCCGTATTTCGCTCCCCAGTCGCGCCGCAGCTTCTCACGCAGTTTTTCTTCGGCCGCATTCTTGCCCGGGTCGTAAAGCTTCGTTGCACTGAGCATCTCGGGAAAAAACTCCTGCTCAACGAAACTCCCAGCAAAGCCATGTGCATATTTGTAGTCCTGCCCATAGGCTAGGTCTTTCATCAGTTTGGTGGGAGCATTGCGCAGATGTAGTGGCACGGGCAAGTTTCCGGTTTGCCTAACGAGGGCTTGTGCCTTGTTGATGGCTTCATAGGACGCGTTGCTCTTGGCAGATGAGGCCAGGTAGGTCACTGTTTGCGACAGGATAATCCGAGACTCGGGCCAACCAATGACGTTCACGGCTTGAAAGCAAGTATTGGCGAGTAGTAGGGCGTTCGGATTGGCGTTGCCGATATCCTCCGATGCCAGGATGAGCAGCCGCCGAGCGATGAAGGAAGGGGATTCGCCACCCTCTACCATGCGTGCCAGCCAATAAACCGCTGCATTGGGGTCGCCTCCGCGGATCGATTTGATGAACGCCGACACGATATCGTAGTGCTGCTCGCCGGTTTTGTCATACAAGGCCATATTTTGCTGCACCTGCGCTAAGACAAATTCGTTGGTAATATCACCTTGCTGGTCGGCGAGCGCGTTGATGGCTAGTTCCAGGATGTTGAGCAGCTTGCGCGCGTCGCCCCCCGACAGTCGAAACAGCGCTTCGTACTCCTTGATTTTGGCTTTTGATTTTTTGAGAAACTCATCCTCGCGCATCGCTTTGTCTATGATACCCTGCAGCTCAGCCTTGTCCAAGGGTTGTAGCACGTAAACCTGGCATCGCGAGAGTAGCGCCGAAATCACCTCAAATGACGGGTTTTCGGTTGTGGCGCCCACTAGCGTCACCAGCCCCTGCTCCACGGCGCCCAGCAGGGAGTCTTGTTGGGATTTCGAGAATCGGTGGATCTCGTCAATAAAGAGAATGGGTTGTTGCTGTTCGAATTGGCGGATTTGCTTGGCTTTGTCAATGACATCGCGAATATCCTTAACCCCTGAGTTGATGGCGCTAAGGCTGAAGAAGGGTCGTTGGAGTGTTTGTGAAATCAAGAGGGCAAGCGTGGTCTTCCCCACGCCAGGAGGGCCCCACAAAATCATGGAGGGAATGTTGTTTTGCTCGATGGCGTTGCGCAGTACAGCACCCGGTCCGATGATGTGTTGTTGGCCAGCGTAGTCGACAAGATTTTTGGGGCGCATCCGCTCCGCCAAGGGAATTCGTGTTGCCATCATGATCACAAAAATAGGAATTTATGCCAAATGGTTGCCGGATACATTGACGAGTCGCCCCTTGATTGACGAATGCGCCAAAACGCAGCCCGGCCACTCAAGTTCAGTCAATGCGACGGCGGCAGTTTGTCTGTTTGTTTTGAGTGTAAATGACAGGTTGCGCAGCTTTGGCAGGGCAGGGGGATCCCAAATGGACGGAATAAAAAATTATTCTTTTCCCCTGCAATTCATCAAAAAACCTATATTCGTGGCTGTTTGCTCCGGAGTGACTGCTGGCGGGCGGCTTTTTCGCTCTTTAGCCTCGCCTAAACTATTTTCAACCGGAGATGCGATTTGTAAGGAAATAATGAAAAACGGAAAAAAATTACTGCCTACCGCCATCGTCATTTTTGGCGGAACGGGCGATTTGGCGAAACGAAAGCTAATCCCCGCATTTTATAACTTGTTCATTGAAGGATGGATGCCCGAACGCTTTGCAATTTTTGGCTTAGGACGTACCGAATACGACACGAATACCTATCGCGAGAAACTGCACGAAGGATTGACAGCGTTCTCGCGAAGCGGGAAGCCTAAAGCCGCCAAGTGGGCTGCGTTTAACGAAAGTATCCATTACCTGCAGTCGGACATTAAGAATGAAGCTGACTATCAACGACTGGCCAAAGAACTCGACGAGCTGGATGCAGCGTGGGGAGCGCGCGCCAATCGACTGTTCTACTTGTCCGTGGCACCCCAGTTCATCGGCACGGTTTCGGCCAACTTGAAGAAATTTAAGCTCGCCGAGTTCGCGGACATGGATCGCATTGTAGTCGAAAAGCCCTTCGGCCATGACATGGAATCGGCAATCGATCTAAACAAGCTGTTGACCGACTCGTTCGAAGAAAATCAAATCTACCGGATTGACCATTATTTAGGAAAGGAAACAGTGCAGAATATCCTGGCGTTTCGGTTTGCTAACGCCCTGTTCGAGCCGCTATGGAATCGAAACTATATCGACTACGTGCAAATTACCGTGGCCGAGCAGGTGGGCGTAGAGGACCGCGGCGATTATTACGAGGATTCGGGAGCCCTTCGCGACATGATCCAAAACCACCTGTTGCAGCTACTGTGCATGGTGGCGATGGAAGCTCCGGTGTCATTTGATGCAGAGGAAATTCGAAACCGGAAGGTCGATGTGCTTCGCGCCGTCCGTGCAATCAAGCCGGAGGAAGTGAGCCGCTACGCCGTCCGTGGCCAATATCGCGCCGGCTGGATTAAGGGCGAAGAGGTACGAGGATATCGCGAAGAGCCCAAGGTAAATCCCAAATCAAATACAGAAACCTACGCCGCCATTAAGTTCTATCTGGAAAACTGGCGCTGGCAAGGCGTGCCGTTCTACCTCCGGACAGGTAAGCGTATGCAGGAGCAGTATTCCGCCATCACCATTCAGTTTCGGCCGGTGCCTCACTCCACCTTCAGCAAGCAGAAATCCGACTCACTCATGCCCAACCGGCTGACGATTAACTTACAGCCCCAAATGGACATTCGTCTTCGTTTCATGGCCAAAAAACCAGGTCTGGATATGATTCTCAATCCTGCGGAGATGATTTTTGATTACGAGATTAACTCCAAGAATACGCCCGAGGCGTACGAAACCTTGTTGCTAGACGCTATGTTGGGTGATTCCACGCTGTTTATGCGTTCCGATCAGGTGGAGGAAGCTTGGAAAGTGATTACGCCCATATTGGAAGCGTGGGATTCGCGCGATTCAATCGAATTCCCGAACTATCCGGCGGGCTCATGGGGCCCCGAACTGGCCGAGGCGCTGATTGCGCGCAACAGCCACGTATGGACAACACCAAAACCAAAAAAATAACATGCAGATTATCATTCATTCAAGCAAGGATTCATTGGCTGTTGCGGCAGCCGAATTGTTTGTTGAAACAGCGCGCGACGCAGTCGCCAAAAACGGACGGTTTGCCGTATCACTCACGGGCGGATCTACGCCCGAACAGCTGTACAAGCTGTTGGCGACACCAGACTACCGCGATCAGGTGGAGTGGGGCAAGGTATGGGTTTTCTGGGGCGACGAACGTTGGGTGCCCTTGGATGATGCCAAAAGTAACGCCCGGATGTCGCACGAAACCCTTTTAGACCACGTCGATATTCCGCGCGATCAAATTTTTCACATGTACCAAGATGGCGTGTCGCCGGAGGCGTATGCCGCCACCTATGAATCCCACTTGCGGCAGGTGCTGGGAGAAGAAGGGGCTTTTGACCTGATTCTGCTGGGCATGGGCGACGACGGTCATACGGCTTCACTGTTCCCGGGGACGGCAGTGCTCGAAGAGACGGAAAAATGGGTCGTCGCCTACTTCCTCGCACCCCAAGACATGTACCGCATTACTCTAACCGCTCCGTTGATTAACCGCGCGAAGAAGATCGTGTTTGCCTTATTTGGCGCAAACAAGGCACCGGCACTCTATGAAGTGTTGGAAGGCGAATCGAATATCCAAACCTATCCGTCCCAATTGATCAAGCCAACCCATGGTGAAGTGGTATGGCTGGTGGACGAATCGGCTGCGTCCAAACTAACGAATAAGGGATAGATATAATACGTTGTTAGGAGCGGCGGACGTGTCGGTCGCTCCTAGCAATATTCCCGCTCTTTCTCTCCGCTCCTCGCTTTCCTGGCTCACGCACGGCAAGCAATCAAAAGAATCCGTTTATTCACGCTGAATAGGTCAAACTCGACGTCCCGTGGGAAGGGGTTTAGGCTGTCAAGGTGTCGTATCGGCTGTAGATAGCCCGCGAAGCGCCCGTTACGATTCGCCTAGTTCATTGTGTTCGCTCCTGCCTTATGCGTGTACTGGAGGAAGGTGAGCCACACTTATAAAGATCATCGGCATATGTATTACGGTGCAAAGCTTCTTGATGATGGTCTTGAGCTGTGGCGCAGTGGGTGACATTGTCTAAAGAATACGGGGTGGGCAGGCGTAGTGCTGGTCTAATTGCAAAAATCGATGAAAAGTAATAATCGTAGATGGAGGGTTATATACGTGCGATTCTACATTTTGCATGCTAGCATGCGTATCGGGTAGAAATGGTTGACCGATTTTACCCCAAAAGAGAAAAGGCTTCTAGATTTTCATCTAAAAGCCTTGTTCTCAGTGTAGCGGGGACAGGACTCGAACCTGTGGCCTTCGGGTTATGAGCCCGACGAGCTACCAACTGCTCCACCCCGCAAT